>JAYQPX010000001.1:0-125799 GCA_038145565.1 Chloroflexota bacterium
CACGGAACCACCTGCCCCCCGCCGCCGTGAGACTCGGGCCGGCGTCGGGGGCCGGCGTACTGAAGCTTGTCCGCCCATCCGGCGTAATACCAGAAGTGTGCCGCCGCGAGCGGCACGTCCACGTCGCGCGATTCACGGATCGGCTTCCCCGAGTCGAGGGTCTCCGTCACCGCAAACTCACGGCTCCGCTCCTGCAAGATGCGACTGATGCGATACAGATATTTTGCGCGCTCGCGCGGCGCAACCTTTGACCAGACCTTTCGATACGCGCGCTCCGCTGCGCTGATGGCGCGGTCTGCATCTTCAGCACCCCCCTTCGCCACTTCGGCGAGCGGCTCTTCGGATGCCGGGTTGTAGGTGATGATCACTTCGCCACTCGCTGGTGCGCGCTCCTGTCCGTCAATGAAGAGCCCATAGCGCGGTCGGATCAGGGCGAGCTCCTTCGACTCAGGCGCGGGGGCGTATGCCCATGGGCTCGATGCGGCGAGTGCGGAGGCGACATGCGGGGTGGCCGAAGCGACTGACGCTGAGAGAGTCCTCGGCGCCGCGCGCTTCACCGCGCGCTCTGGACGCTTCGGGGGCTGCTCGCTGCTCATGGCGCAATCCTAGCGCGACAGATGCCACACCTCCACGGAGGGATCGCCTACCCTTCAGCAATGACGAGGAACGCACCCAACTACACACCGCAACTACTGATTGACGGCACCTCGCGTGCTGCGCAGGGCGGCGAAACCTTTGACCTGCGTCACCCAGCGACTGGCGCGCCGATCGGCAAGATCCCGCTCGCCTCACCTGCAGACGTCGATGCCGCAATCGCCGCCGCGCGCACGGCGTTTGATGATGGTCCGTGGCGTAGCATCACACCAGCCGACCGCGCGCTCCTCCTCCTTCGCCTTGCCGATGCGCTCGCCGCAGAGGCGGACGCGGTCGCTGACGCGGAGGTCTGGCAGACGGGAACAGCTCGGAAGTTGCGCCGCGATGGCGACATCCCCGCCGCCGTTGATCACTTGCGCTTCTTCGCTGGCGTGTTGCGCAGCCCGGAAGGCCGCGCCGCCGCGGAGTTCAGTGGGAGCCACACATCCTTGATTCGCCGAGAGCCAGTCGGTGTCGCAGCCCTGATTGCACCGTGGAACTACCCACTCGCCATGGCCATCTGGCAGGCAGCCCCGGCACTCGCCGCAGGGAATACCGTTGTCATGAAGCCGGCAAGCGCTACGCCGCTCACGGCGATTCGGCTCGCCGAACTTGCGCGCGAGGTTGGCTTCCCTGACGGCGTGGTGAACGTGATCACGGGGCCCGGGCCACAGATCGGTGCGCAGTTCGCCGCGGACCCTCGCATTGACATCATTACGCTCACTGGTGACTCTGCAACCGGCCGCCAACTCATGGCGGCGAGCGCACCAACACTCAAGCGTCTCCACCTCGAACTCGGCGGGAAGGCACCGCTCGTGATCTTTGATGACGCAGATGTTGAGAACGCCGCGCGCGGCGCACTGATCGGTGCGATCGTGAACTCGGGGCAAGACTGCACCGCCGCCACGCGCATCTATGCCGAGAAGCGCGTCTACGAGAAGGTTGTTGCGCGCGTTGCCGAACTCATGCGCAGCGTTCGCCTCGGCGATCCGTTCAGCGCATCAACCGATATGGGTTCGCTGATCTCGCTCGCGCATCGGGACCGGGTCGCAGGCTTCGTCGACCGCGCACGCGCCGCCGGAGCCGAAGTGGTGGCCGGCGGCTCCGAGGTGCGTCCACGCGGCTGTGAGGGTGGTGCGTTCTATGCGCCAACGTTGATCACGGGTGCGGCGCAGAAGAGCGAGATCGTTCAGCAGGAGATCTTCGGACCGGTGCTCGTTGCGCTCCCCTTCTCTGGCGAGGCGGAAGGGGCCACACTGGCGAACGACACCCCGTACGGACTCGCCGCCAGCGTCTGGACCGCGAACGTGCAGCGCGCGCATCGGATGGCGGCCGCGCTGCAGTTTGGCGCGGTGCTCGTCAACGATCATCTCCCCTTCATGAGCGAGATGCCGCACGGCGGATTCAAGCAGTCAGGATTCGGGAAGGATCTCAGCCACTACTCGTTTGAAGAGTACACCCAGGTGAAGCATGTTGCGATCGAACTCACGGGGAAACCGGTGAAGCCGTGGCACTGGACCGTCTTCGGAGATCCTGAAAAGTAACTCCTCAGCCGCCGAAGAGAACCTCAATCCAGGCATCGAGCGGTGAGCGCACCTCCTCCGTAATCGTGAGTCGACGCGCGGCAGATCCAGGGGCATCTGCTGGAAGCTCGGTCGCGTCGGCAGCAAGGACAAACGGCCGCTCCACAGACGATCCGAGCGAGTAGCCTCGCGCAATCAAGTCGAGGAAGGCGGCGTCGTCAAGCAGGATTCGCTCTGCGGTGAGCGCTTCAGCCTTGGCCGCAAGCGCGGCGTTCTCGTCGCGCAAACGAGAGATTTCCGCGTTCACCTCGAGCGCGCCAATGAGACTCCGACCGATCAGGGCGACGAAAGCGAAGAGCAGAAAGGCGGCCACAAGTGCCCGCAGTCTCGCCGCAGTCGTCGGGAGCGCACGTTCGAGTCGCAACTTCATCGCTTCAGTTTCACCTCGCCGCGCAGGCGGCGTCAAGCGACAAGGTGACGCGGCGGTGATAGCCTCCCACGCATGTTCTTCTACGAGATCTATGAGGCCGAGGACGACCTCGCGCTGGGCGTCACCCTTGCGCACGACGAGCGCATTTCCCCCGAGGACTTCCTTGCCGCGGTTGAGGAGGCGCGCGGCAGGATCATCGAATCCTATACGGAGGAGACGCTCGTAGAGGCGATTGCCGTTGAACTTGAACGCAGCCACGGCTTCTATCCAGCCCTTGATCGCCGTCTGGTTGCTGCGGTACGCGCATCCCTTGAAGAGGGCGAAACGGCGCTGATCCCCCTCGACGAAGGGGCGGGCAAGCGTGCATCGGAGTCCGCCAACTCAGAAGTGGAGGACGACCCTGATCTCAGGGATGCCGAGGACCTCCTTGCGGGTCGCGAGCCACGCGCGCTGCGCTCCGCAGTTGTATCGCTTGAACGCGCTGAGGACGAGTCAAACTAAGCGACTATCCTCAGCACATGCCCATTACGGAACGCCCGATCTTGATTGCAGCAGCGCTCAGTGCGGAACGTGAAGCGCTGGAGCAACGCTCGACGGAACTTGAGGAGCAGCGACTCCCCGGCATTCAAGATGGTGACCTTCTTACCGGACGACTCGGCGGGCGCGCCGTTGCCCTTCTTCGCTGCGGCGTGGGGAAGGTTGCTGCGGCAAGCGCCGTTGCCGCCGCGAGCGCTCTCGAACCACGCAGCATCATCTCAGTCGGTTCCGCTGCAGCCCTACACAACGGGCATCGCGTTGGGGATGTTGTGATCAGCACCGAAGTGCTGCAACACGACTTTGCAGCGGTCAACGCGTCTGGATTCACCCTCTTCGGCTACGGGAGCGACTTGCCCTCTGAAGGTGAGCCGCTCCTGCGCTCAGACCCTGCACTTACCGCACTTGCCGCGCAAGCCGCACAGGTGCAAGGTGCCGCACGAGACTTCGCCGTGAGCCTTGGACGCATTGCAACGGGCGATTGGTTCGTCAACCATCACGCAACGCGCGACGCGATCGCCCAGCGAACCGGCGCGGATCTTGTGGAGATGGAGGGGGCAGCGATCGCCTTTGTCGCGGAGCGTTTCGGTGTCCCATGGATTGTGATTCGCAGTGTGAGCGATGCGGGAGATGCATCTGCTCCGATTGCCTTCGACGAGTTCTTGCCGCTCGCTGCCGCGAACGCCGCCTCAATCGTGGAGGCGATTCTCCCCCAACTCCCTTAGCGGTTCGGCGGTAGCAGGGCCGCAACCTCTGAGCCCTGATCCCCGAAGAGGCGTGCCGCAAGCGCGCGGAACGTCGCAAGTTCTCCCGTGGTGAAGATCTCATGAGTCGCACGCACCTCCGCACGATCTGGTGCGCGGTGGCCAGCGCTCCCAGGATCGGCTGCTGTGCCGCGCGTTGAGCCTGGGGCGTCGAGGTGGTTCACCGAGATCACCTCCTGCAACGTTGCTGCAGTGGCCGCGGCTGAGTCGACCACCGCAATGCTTTCACCTAGTGCGGTGGCGATCATCTGCCGAATCAGTGGGAAGTGCGTGCACCCGAGTAGCAGCGTGTCGATGCGCGGCGCGCCCCCGGTTGCACGAAACGGCGCGATCACGCCCTCTACAGCGTCACGCAACGCTGCGCCGTCCAGATCTCCCGCCTCAATGAGTGGCACGAGTTGAGATGCGGCGAGCGTCACCACCTGCACTGCAGGATTCTGATCCTTGATCGCCGTGAAGTACGCACCGGAGCGAACCGTCGCCTCCGTCGCGATCACGCCAATCCGACCCGTTCTGGTCGCGAGAGTTGCCGCGGCGGCACCCGGCCGAACCACGCCAATGAACGGGATCTCGGGGTGCCGGAGGCGGAGCGTGCTCAGCGCAACAGAGGTTGCCGTGTTGCATGCAATCACGATCGCCTTCACGTTGCGCGCAACGAGCGCATCGGTGAGCTCTTCCGAGAATTGCAGCACCTCTGCATCCGTGCGCGTGCCGTACGGATGTCGCGCGCTATCGCCGATGTAGATCGTTGATTCGCCTGGGAGCCGCTGCTGTGACGCGCGGAGGACGGTGAGCCCGCCTACGCCAGAGTCGAAGAAACCGATCGGTCGTGCATCAGGCATGCGTAGACCGTAGCAGCCAGCGGATCCGATCCTCTTCTAGGCGCGTGGCCACCTGAAGCCCTGCCGCACTCGCCGCCCCCTCGACTTCGGAGGGACTCCACGCGCGCACGTGGAACGGCTCGCGCTCATCAACGTACCCTCCCTCCCCGCGCAGCGTGTGCCGAATCTGGAGTTGTGCGACGCGCTCGCGCCCGAGAGGATCTGGGAGGAGTCGTGAGTCGCGCACGATTTCCCCTCCGTCCGCGGCACGCCAGCGCACATCCTCGCCCCACTCCGCGCGCACAGCAGCCTCGCGGAGGAGCGCTGGATCCATACGAGTGGCATCGATGGCGAACAGGCCGCCTGGTGCGACGAGTCGTGCGGCTAGGTTCATCAGGAGGCGCAACTCTTCGTCGCGGAGGAAGAGCGGGAACAGGTCGCCTCCAGCAATCACCAGGCCCGCGCTCCGCTCAAGGCTCTTGGGTGGCGCCCAGTGCAGCAGATCAACGTCGAGGATCTGCGCAGTAGGGACGCGTTCGCGAGCGAAAGCGACCGCCTCTGGGTCGCGATCCAAACCGATCAGGCTGCGATCACGGACGTTGAGCGCCTCAAGTATTCGACCAGCGCCGCAGCCGAACTCAACAATGGTGCCGCGAGTTGCTTCGGCGAGCGAGCGCCAGAGCGCACGATCCTCGTGAGCGCCCGCGTTGAGGTCACCTTCGTCGTTGAGGAGTCGACGCCTCGCCGTTGCAATCAGCGTCCAGGCTCCCAGCGAATCGTCTCGCCGGCCGCCTTCCGCTTCGCGAGCGAACTGACCACTTCAAGAGCGGCGCGATTCGCAATCATCGCCGTTGACTCTGCCCAGTCGTATGGCGGAGAGACCTCCAAGATGTCCATCCCAGCGATCGGTACGCGTGCCGCTATCTGACGAAGTGCACGCAACAGCTCGCGGGTGAGCATTCCGCCCGGCTCTGGCGTACCCGTTCCGGGGGCCAGCCCTGGATCGACCACGTCAATATCCACGCTGATCCAGATTGCATCGGGGCCATCGAGTGCCTCCGCGATCGCGTCCTGGATGACCGCCTCTGCCCCGCGCTCTTCAATCTCGGTCATCAGGTGCGTTCGCATCCCATGACCCTTCATCCAATCGAGCGTTTCAGTGTCTGGGAAGTAGCCACGAAGCCCAACCTGAACAAAGTTCTTCCCCTGAACGGCACCGGACTCAATCAGTCGGCGCATCGGTGAACCATGGCTGTGCAGCGATCCGTATCCGTCTGGCGATGTGTCGGCATGCGCATCAAAGTGCAAGATGCCGATGCTCTTCGGCCATCGCAGCTCGGCAATCGCCGTTGCATTCGGCCAGGTGATGGAGTGGTCCCCACCGAGCACAATTGGGATCGCGCCAGTCGCAGCGACTTCGCGCACCTTTCGATAGATCTCTCCGTGAGCGTGTTGCACGCGACCTGGAACCACCGCGGCATCGCCCGCATCAACCGCGGTCAGGACACGGAATGGATCAACGCCAACTTGGAGGGAGTGCAGGAGACCCGTCTGATACTGCGCTTCGCGAATCGCGCGTGGTCCGAAGCGCGTACCTGGCCGGTGGGTAACCGCGTCATCGAACGGTGCACCGATGATCGCAATATCCGCCTGCATCCTCTTGATCTCATTCGCGTCCTCAATCCACGGGAGCTGCGAGAAGCTGACGGGGCCCACGTACGACGGTCGATCATCTGGGTCACGCGCCTCTGGCGCCGCGCCCCAGCCGAGGGCGAAAATGGTTTGAGAGAAAGGGGGTTTGGTTGCGCTCATGTTCACACACCACTGCTGACATGCGCCGCCGGTTCGATCCGACGTCCAGCGGGGCGCGGGCTCATCGTACACCCCACGCGGAGCGTTACACCGCGTCGTTGTCCGCTCGTGTAAACGCCGACTCAATCACGGCCGCAAGGACGGCGCCGATCAGGAGTCCGGTGGGGCTTCCGAGACCTGCAACCCGGAAGGCGCTGTAGCCGCCAACGAGCACGCCGACGATGAGGCTGCGTCGAAGTGCCCTCGCGCGCCGCCCTCTCCACTGTCCTGGGTGCCGTCGGTACGACTCAATGAGCAGGATCGGGGCGAGCGAGAAGCTGATCGTGAGCCCGAACAGGAGGGAGACGCCGAGCCCAGCAACTGGGTCCCCGATCGGATCGATGTTGAGTGCCGCCGCAATCGAGGCGGCGATGGCGAACAGTGCAGCGAGAGCAAGCAAGCGGATCAGTCGCTGATCTGCAACGGGGATTCGCGGCGGGGACTCCTCGCGCGAATTTTTCTGATGCGGGGGAGCGGGTGCCTCTCGCTGCTGCTGATCCCAAAGCGTCATGTTGGTCGACCCGCAGGCGCCTTTGATGACGGGCAGAGCTCACGATAGGCACAGTACGTGCAGTTCATCCGATCGGGCTTCGCCTCCATGGATCCCGACTGAATCCCCTCCGCCGCTTCAACGATGCGATCGCGTGCCTTCGCAATGCGTTTCGGATCAACGGGAACCGTGGCGGTCTTCCCAGAGTCGAGGAAGCGGAGGCTCACCTCATCTGGAAGTCGGCCCGTGGTGGCGCGCCAGGCGAGCGCGTAGATCTGCAACTGCAGCGCGTCACGCGCGCGAGTGGCGTTCCCCTCTTCATCGTCTTTCCCTCCGCTCTTGTAGTCTGAGATCACAACCCATTCGTCGCTCAGCGGTAGCGTGGGACGGATGGTTTCGTCGCTCATCTCAATGACAGGGACCTCGCGCGTCCGCTCGCCAGATGCAAGGAGCGTAACATCTACGCGATCCCACCGGCCGCGGATCTTGTGCCCTCCGATCTCGAAGGAAAAGTCCCTCTCCACATATGCAGGGACTGCACCGCTCGCTCGCTCCTCTTCTCGGAATCGCTCAAGTACTTTCAGCGCAGCGGCATAGCGTGCCTCCTCGTGCGTGCGAGAGATGAAGCCCGCACTCTGCCAACTGCGGTTCAGCGCATCAACCAGCACTTCAAAACTAGGGACCGCCCCCGCCATCTGTCCGCGGTGGAACTCCGCCACGGCTGCGTGCAGGGCCGACCCATAAATCGCTGCGTGATGTGGTGGAAGCGGAATTCTCAATCGCTGTTGATAGTGATATCGCAGCGGACAGGCGAGGTACGCTTCGATTGCGGTGTAGCTCAGCGTGAGTGGAGTCTGTTCTGCCGCACCAGGCACGCGCGCTGGAAGCACGGCTGCGGCAGGTTCCGCCACCTCAAGGGCGGCCACCGCACTGCTCTGCTCACCGGTAAAGGCCGTCTCTTCGAGTTGCGTGCGGGCAAGGTCGAGCGCCTCCGAGATGAAGCGGCTCACCTTGCGAGGACGTACACCGCCCGTCGCTCGCTCTGAGGCAGTGAGATAGAGCTGCTCGCGCGCGCGCGTCAGCGCGACGTAAGCGAGGCGACGCTCCTCTCGCAACGCCTCTTCATCCAGCGCGGTTGGCGTCTCTGGTGCGCGCGGATTGCGCGGCACGATCTCCTCGCTCCCGCCGAGCTCTGCCGCAAGGGCAAGGCGTGGCGGACGACCGCGCGCAGGGAAGCGTGTCTCCACCATGTTCGCGACAAAGACCACCGGAAACTCCAGGCCTTTCGCCTGATGGACGGTCAACAGGGCAACGGCATCAAGATCTGGATCAACATCCGCCGCGGATGGATCATCACCTGCCTCACCAAGCTCTTCTAGGTAGCGGACCAGAAAGGGTGCACGATCAAGTTCTAGCAGACGACTGCGTGAGCGAACCACATCAAAGAGTCGTCCAATGTTTCGGATCTGCTCATCTGCTTCTGGGGTTGCCTCACGCGTCAGTTCTGCCAGGAGACCGCTCTCGCGCAACCAGCGGTAGAGAACCTCGCCACTGGTTCGTTCGACACTCTCCTTCACAAGGTCACTCAGTTGCACGAGCAACCGAACCGTATCGGGGCTGTTCGCACCGACCGACTGCAGCGCCTCACGCAGCGGGCGATGATCTCGCCGCGACTTCCCCACCGCAGCGGCAAGCGTGCTCGCTGGCACTTTGAATCGCGGATCTGCAGCGATCAAGAAGAGCGGGGCTGACGCGTCCGGATCCGCAGCGTGCCGCAACCCTGCAAGGAGGAGGCGTACCTCCGGTCGGGCGTAGAGGCCCGCCGCACCGCTCGCACGCCATGGGATCCCTGCCATGTTCAGGCTGCGACCGATCTCCGCGGTATCGACGTTCGCGCGCACCAACACCGCATGGTCGCGGGGGAGCCGCCCCGATGCAACCGAACTGCGGATCTCGCTTGCAATCCAGTCCGCCTCGTCCGCAGTCGTGCGGAATCGGCGAAACGCCACAGGGTGCGGCGCGGACCCCTCGGCCTCGGCGCGCAGCTCCTTGGAGATCCCAAGCTTCGTCTCAAGTCGCTCTGGATCGTTGAATCGGATGAGGCGGCGCGCCGCAGAGAGGATGGGAGTCGTGCTTCGGTAGTTCCTCGTAAGCACAACCTTTGATGCGTCAGGGTACCGATCGACAAATCCGAGGATGTTCTCTATGGCCGCACCGCGGAAACGATAGATCGACTGATCATCATCGCCAACGGCGGTCAGGTTGCGACTCCCGTGCGCGATCAGGTCGACGAGTGCCCCTTGGAGCCGATTCGTATCCTGATACTCGTCAACGAGGAGCCAACGGTGGCGCTCGCGGACGCGCGCGGCGACAAGGGGGTCGTCGCGAAGCAGCTCATACGCCAACAGCACCTGATCGCCAAAGTCGAGCAGACCGCTCCTCGCGAGGATGTTGCGGTACGCACGATAAGCGGCGGCGAGCTCACGATGCTCTTCCCCGAGTCGCTGGAGTGCATCCGCATGCGCGCTGACTTGTCGACGAATTTTGTCGTCATGAACGGTTTCACCCCTTAGCGTCTCTGCGCGCGCGCATAGATCTGCGGCGAATGCGTCGATCTGTTCAGCGCCAACTCCCTCTTCCTTTGCTCGTGAGATGTAGCCAGCAAGGTCACCAAGGAATCGTGTCGGATCCCCGAGCGGGGCAAATCGTGAGAGGCCTAGCTCAAAGAGGTGCTCACGGAGCAGGAGCACCACTTCCGCGCGGCCGAGCACGCGGAGCTCGCCCGAGATCCCGAGGCGGTGGGCGTTCTCACGAAGCAGCTCATCGCCCCAGGCATGAAAGGTTTTGATCGGCGTTGTGGCATATCCGTATGGAACGAGTCGATCCACGCGCCCCTGCATCTCTTCGGCAGCTCGGTCGGTGAATGTCAGTGCCAGGATCTCTTCTGGCGCGGCGCGCTGTTGAGCGATCAACCATGCAACTCGTCGAGTGATGACCTGCGTCTTCCCAGTCCCAGCCCCAGCAACGACAAGGAGTGGTCCTTCGCCATGCGTGACCGCTGCGTACTGTTCGTCATTCAGATCAGCGAGAAGGTGCTTGACTCCCTCTTCGAATGCCCGCGGTGCGCGCACCGACACTCCAGTCCAAACGGGTATCTGATCGCCCTGCGTTGAGTTGCTCCCAACTGACGCTGCGCCGCGTGGCGCGCGCGGGGTCACTTGCTTCGGCGGGTGTCACTCGGGGAGAGGAGTGCAGCATCGATGGCTGCGCGCTCCTCTTCACCGAGTACGGTCTCGCTCTCGCCGTGAACCAGACGCTTCACATAAATCCTCGTTCCCACTCGGGCGTGGAGCGTAGTGATCACAACGCCACTCCCTTCAGCATCGAGTAGCGCCAACGAGCTGCTCTGCCCGGCACCCGCATCGTCATACGCCTGAAACTGCACGTGCCCAACCCGGCTCACAGCGTGCTGTGCCGCCGACTCCAACTGAGCAATTCGGGCCGCTCCGTCGCGCAACTGAAGGCCTTGCTCCGCCGTCTCTGCCAGGAGCTGTACGAGTTGTCCTGTCGTGCTCCCTTCCCCCTCGCGTATCAGCGCCGCGAGTTTGCGGCGGGCGGTTCGGGCGGCGAGAAGGGCAAGGAGGGCGATCAAGAGGGCGAGACCTCCAAGGAGCGCGGCCACGACGGTAAGGGTGCTGATCGCATCGGACTGCATGCCCCGATCGTATCAGCCCCCTCGTGCCATCTAGTGGTCACGCGCTCTCCGCTATCCTGCAAGAGATGCAGCGACCGCTGCGCGACGAAAGCGGAGACGGAGGAGGAACCGTGGCGAAGGGTGTGAAGCGCTTCAGGCCAGATCAGCGCCCGAAGAAGGAACGGCCGAGCGCACCAAAGCGCGGTCTCACCGCCGCCGAAGAGGCCGCGGCTGCGGCATACGAGGCCAAGCTTGAGGCTCCACGCGTGATCAACGCGCCGACCAATCCACTCGACGCGCTGACCCGTAGCGCATCTGCGCAACGTCTCGCGGCAGAGATCGCAACGGAGCTACCAGTGGTCCGCCGAGACCTTAGACGGATCGTTGTAACGTATGGGGCGCTCCTCGGACTTCTCGCCGCGATTTGGCTGGTTGCCACTACGACCGGCTTCATCAGCGCCTAACGGCGCGCCCACAATGGCGACCATCGTTCTCGCTGAGTCGATCGCAACCGTTGGCGTTGAAGCGCTCAAGGCGGCGGGGCACGCGGTTCACGAACTCTCTGGTCAGCCCCGCGAAGCCCTTGTCGCCGCCCTCAGCGAGGCGGATGCGCTCATCGTACGGTCGCAGGTCAGGGTGGACGCCGCGCTGATCGCAGCGGGACCGAAGCTGCGCATCATCGGACGCGCCGGTGTCGGCATTGACAATATTGACGCTGTTGCAGCTGAGCGTGCAGGGATCCTCGTTGTCAACGCACCGGACGGGAATACGATTGCAGCGGCAGAGCATACATTCGCGCTACTCCTTGCACTCGCACGACACGTGGCGAAGGGTGACCGGTCAGTCCGCGACGGGGAATGGGTGCGCGCCGAGCTCAAGGGATTTGAGTTGCGTGGTCGGCGCCTTGGCATCGTCGGTCTCGGGCGGATCGGCCGAGCCGTTGCCGCGCGCGCTGCAGCATTTGGCATGGTCCTCCTTGGAGCCGATCCCGCGGTGAGCCGACAAGATGCGTCGAGCGCTGGCGTGCGACTCCTCTCGCTTGATCAGCTCCTCCAGGAATCAGATGTCGTGACCCTCCACACTCCCGCTGTTGGCGCGAATCCACTCATCGGTGCAGCAGAGCTCGCGAAGATGCAACCACATGCGGTGCTGATCAATGTGGCGCGAGGGAGCCTCGTCGACGAAAGCGCGCTCGCCGAAGCGCTAAGTTCAGGAGGCATCGCAGGCGCTGCAATTGATGTGTTCGCAACGGAGCCCCCAAAAGACTCACCGCTACTCACCGCGCCGAACACCGTTCTCACCCCGCATCTTGGTGCGCAGACGAGCGATGCGCAGGTTGCCGTCGCATATGAGGTTGCAGAGCGAATCTGTGACTTTTTCCGCGCCGCCTAGGAACTACTCCCCGCCGCCGCTGCCGCCCGACTGCTTCGTTGGGGAGGTCCCGGGTGTTGGACTGGAGGCAGCAGGGGCTGAGCTCGGCGCGCCTCCTGATGAGCCGGTGGAAGTCGTAGCGCCACCGCTCTCCCCACCTCGACGTTCGAGCTTCGCCCAACCACTCCCCTTGAAGTGCACGCTCGTCGGCGAGAAGCGACGTTCAAGTGGGCCACCGCAGCCCTCGTGCGTTCGTTTCGTCTGGTCATCAATTCCGTGGAGCAACTCGACGATTGCGTCACAGCGTGCGCAGTGATAGTCGTAGAAGGGCATCAGGCACCTTGTTCGAGACGTGCGATCTCGTCGCGCAACTCTGCGACGCGCCGTTCGACGCCTGCGACCACTGTTGCGGGAGCCTTCCCTGTGAAAGACGGATCTGCAAGGCGCGTCTCAGCGGCCGCGAGTTGCGCTCGAGCGGCGACAAGTTCCCGTTCGCGACGCGCACGATCCGCGTCACGGGTTGATGCGTCTGCCTCTGGCGGCGTGAGTCGAGCGGTGAGGGCTCCCGCGACGATCAGCATCCCCTCTTCCCCCGCTGGCAGGTTCAAGGCGATCGTCAGCGGACGGACACGCGCCAGTCGCTCGATTGCTGCTCGCAAACGTTCGCCCGATGCAGCGAGGTCCGCCGGTGCGGCAACGGCAAGAGGCAACCACGCGCCGGCCGGGAGCTTTGTGCTGGTGCGCGCCGCACGCACTTCACGCACGAGATCAAGCCACTGATCGATCGGGCGAGCCTCGTCGCCTCCCTTGGCGTCTCGCAAAGGCCATGCGGCGGTGGCGAGGAGTGGCCTATCTCCGTTACGGCGCGGGAGCGCCTCCCAGATCCCTTCCGTGATGAACGGCGCAATTGGATGAAGCAGGCGCAGGAGTGTGTCAAGTCCATCAACCAGCGTCCACCAGACGGCGGCGCGCTCCGCCGCAGGGCGCGACTCATCCGCGAGGGTGACCTTGGCGAGCTCAATCGCCTGATCGCAATACTCGGCCCAAGTCGCATCATAGATTCGCTGTGCCGCTTCAGAGAATCCGTATCCAGCGAGGTTCCGATCCACATCTTCGATCGCGCTACTGATGCGGGCTGACATCCACGCGCCAAACTCACCCGCCCCCTCCTGCGCGCTCCGCGCATCCGGACGTTCACCCGTGACCTCGGCCGGGCGGGCGCCGAGCACAAAGCGCGCCGCATTCCAGAGCTTGTTCATGAAGTTTCGTGCGTTCTCCAGCTTCTCCGGTGAGAGGCGTTGATCGGCGCCAGCCGCAGTTCCGGAGACGAGCGCGAACCGGAGTGCATCGGCACCAATCTCATCAATCAGCGAGAGTGGGTCAACCACATTCCCCTTCGTCTTTGACATCTTCTGTCCCTCGGGGTCGCGCACCATTCCGTGCAGGTAGATCGTCTCAAATGGAGGCTCGCCCATCAGCTCAATGCCGAGCATCATCATGCGCGCCACCCAGAAGAAGAGGATGTCGTGCCCCGTCTCCATGACTTGCGACGGGTAGTAGCGCTTCAGATCGCTCGTCTGCACTGGCCAGCCGAGTGTGCTGAACGGCCAGAGGCCAGAGCTAAACCACGTGTCAAAGATGTCGCTCTCCTGCACGAGGCTCTCAGCGAGCGCGCCGCACTCGCTGCAGCCCGATGGACCTACTGCGTCGGCGCTTACGGTGATGTGGCCATCGGCGCAATACCACGCAGGGATCCGATGCCCCCACCAGAGCTGGCGGCTCACATTCCAATCACGGATCTCTGTAAGCCAGTGCTCCCACGTCTTTTCGAAATGTGCAGGAACGATGCGTGTCTTCCCTGTACGAGTGGCGGCAAGCGCCTTCTCAGCGAGCGGCTTGGTGCGGATGAACCACTGCGTGCGCAGGCGCGGCTCGAGGATGTCGTTGCTCCGCTGACAGCGGGCCGGAGTTGTCGTATGCGGCTTCACCGAGACGAGGAGCCCGAGCGCATCGAGCGCTGCCACGATCGCCTTGCGCGCAGCAAACCGCTCCATCCCCGCGAACGGCTTCGGTGCGTCAGCCACAATGTGCGCCGCCTCATCCAAGATCGTCGGCGCGGGAAGGTTGTGACGCAATCCCACTTCCCGGTCGTTCGGATCGTGCGCAGGCGTCACCTTTACCGCGCCAGTACCGAAGGCCTGGTCTACAAAGTCGTCACCAAGGATCGGAACGGCGCGATCAACGAACGGAATGATCACGCGCTTCCCGATTAGCTGTGCGTAGCGCGGGTCATCGGGGTGGACCGCAACCGCCGAATCGCCGAGCAGCGTCTCAGGGCGCGTCGTTGCAACCACGATCCCGTCACCGGGTGCGCCAGCTTCCAGAGGATATCGGATCTCCCAGATGTTTCCGCGCTCCTCTACAGCAATTGATTCAAGGTCGGAGACGCTCGTCTTGCATCCTGGGCACCAGTTGACCAGCGCCTCAGTGCGGTACGCGAGGCCGCGCTCATAGAGCGTGGCGAAGGCGGTACGTACGGCACGGCTCGAAACCTCATCCATCGTGAAGCGGGTGCGCCCCCAATCGGCAGATGCGCCGAGCCTGCGGAACTGTCCAAGGATGACGCCGCGCGTCTCTTCCATGAAGCGATCCATCCGTTGCAGGTAGCGCTCACGACCGAGACTACTGCGATTCTCCCCCTCTTCGGCAATGATCTTGTCCAACACGAACTGGGCGGCGATTGATGCGTGATCAACGCCAGGGAGCCAGAGCGTTGGTCGCCCCTCCATCCGTGCCCTGCGCGCCAACAGATCTTCAAGGGTGACGAAGAGCGCGTGTCCTACATGGAGACCACCGGTGACATTCGGTGGCGGCATGATGATCGTGAATGGCGGGAGGTCCGCCTTGGCGACGCTGTCAGACCCCTCAGGGTTCCCATAGTCACTCGCCGCCCAGCGCGACGCGACCTGCGGCTCAATCTCGCTCGGGGTGTAGGAGGAGCCGAGCTCGCGCGGAGCGCTCACGCCGACGCGCGCGGCGCCGCTTTACGTGGGCGCTGCAGTGGGCCTGCCGCCCGCTTTGCGTCACTCGCTGCGGCGCCGATCTCCGATTCGCTCAGGAAGAGTGGAGAGACACCATCCGCGACTGACTCCTCCGTCACCACGCAGCGGCGCACATCGCGGCGATCTGGGAGTTCGTACATGGTGTTGAGGAGCGTCTCTTCCACCACTGCACGCAGCGCACGGGCACCGGTTTTGCGCGCCAGTGCCTTCTCAGCCGTAGCGCGCAGCGCACCTGGTGTGAACTGCAGCTCAACCTTATGAAGCTCAAAGAGTCGCTGGTACTGCTTCACGAGTGCGCTCTTCGGCTGCACGAGGATCGCCACCAAATCATCAAGCGTCAACCGGTCAAGTGCAACCACCATCGGGAGTCTTCCGATGAATTCGGGAATGAGCCCGTAGCGTAGGAGATCGTCGGGCATTAGCTGCTCCAGTACGCGCTCGCGCTCGTCACTCCCCTTCGGAGCATCGGACCCAAACCCGATCCCGCGACGCCCAACGCGATCAGCGACGATCTTGTCGAGCCCTTCAAACGCGCCACCACAAATGAAGAGAATGTTGGTGGTGTCGATCTGGAGATACTCCTGGTGTGGATGCTTTCGACCACCCTGTGGCGGAACGTTCGCCACAGTCCCTTCGATAATCTTCAGCAGCGCCTGCTGGACACCCTCTCCCGACACATCGCGCGTGATCGATGGGTTCTCCGCCTTGCGCGTGATCTTGTCGATCTCGTCGATATAGATGATGCCGCGCTGTGCACGCTCAATGTCACCATCTGCCGCTTGGATAAGGCGCAGCAGGATGTTCTCAACGTCTTCGCCAACGTACCCAGCCTCAGTGAGGCTCGTGGCGTCAGCAATGCAGAACGGCACGTCAAGGAAGCGCGCGAGTGTCTGCGCAAGGAGGGTCTTCCCTGATCCAGTTGGGCCGACCAACAGGATGTTCGACTTGGCAATCTCTACGCCGTCCGACGAGGCGGGGGAAGCAATACGCTGAAAGTGGTTATGGACTGCAACGGCGAGCGAGCGCTTCGCGCGCTCCTGGCTAATCACATGCTCATTCAGTGCCGCGTGAATCTCGCGCGGCGTTGGCGTGGTGTCACCCCACGGGTTGCTTCGAACAGACGCGCTCGGTGACGGATCAACCGCAATCTCCGCGCACAGTGCAATGCACTCATCGCAGATGAAGACGCCCTGCCCAGCGATCAGCTTGCGAACCTGCTCCTGCGTCTTTCTGCAGAACGAGCATCGATAGGATCCACTCCCAGGTCCGCCAGACTTTGCTCGGCGACCACCGCTTCGCGTCCCTTCGCCACCTCGAGAACCGTTCCGGCTCGTCCCGTCACCAGCCTCTGCCATGCCGCGTGCCTACTTCCTCTTAGGCGGAACGATCGGAGGGAGCTTGTAGACCTCATCGATGATGCCGTACTCCACCGCCTCCTCTGGCGAGAGGAAGAGGTCGCGATCGGTATCTTTCACCACCTTGTCGATTGGCTGACCGGTGTGCGCGGCAAGGATCTCCTGGGTGGTCTTGACGAGCTTCTCCATCTCTTTCACCTGAATGAAGACATCTGGTGTGTTGCCACGGAATCCGCCAGAGCCCTGGTGGATCATGATGCGGCTGTGCGGGAGCGCAAAGCGTCGGCCAGGTGCTCCTGCGGCGAGCAGGACGGCGCCCATCGACATAGCGATGCCAGTGCAGATCGTGCTCACTGGTGCGCGCACATATTGCATGGTGTCGTAAATTGCGAGACCTGAAGTGATCACGCCACCTGGGCTGTTGATGTAGAGGAAGATCTCCTTCTCGGGATCCTCGGCATCGAGGAAGAGGAGCTGTGCAATCACCAGGTTCGCAATGTCATCTTCGACACCTGCGCCGAGGAAGATGATCCGCTCCTTGAGGAGGCGTGACCAGATGTCGTAGGCGCGTTCGCCCTTGCTGGACGACTCAATCACCATTGGTACGAGCATTGACCCCTCCTAGCGTCTAAACCTTCGAACGACCCGCGACCGGATCTTCTGGTGTGGAGGGTGAGTTTACTTCGCGGATCGCTTTGCGGGCGAACGCTTCGCTTTGGGAGCGTCAGCCGACCCATCTGCGGGCCACACCGCAGGGCTGAGGGCGACGCTCGCTGCGGGACGCGGTGGCCGCTCAGGTCCCCATGCAGGCCATGCGCCGGGGTTTGCATCAAACCAGTCCTCAACGATCTTCTCAACCACGAGTGAGCGACGGAGCGAGGCGCGAATGGCGCGGCGCCCACGTTCTGAGGCGAGATACGCTTCCAGCTTCCGCTGACCCTGTACCTGGGGCTGCGCTCGGCGCACCTCTTCGTCAATGAGTTCCTCAGGCACCTGAATCCCTTCGGCGCCGGCAACCGCGGAGAGGACGAGCAGAGTGCGTGCGCGGCGCTCACCGCGATCGCGTAGCTCTGCGCGGATCTCTTCTGCGCTCTTCCCCGCCGCCTCAAGGTACTGCTCAAAGGATAGACCTTGTCGCGCGATCGATCGCGCCAACTCATCGACAAGGCCGTCAATCTCTTCTTCGATCAACGGGTCAGGAATCTCGACGGTGGCGTTCTCCATGGCGTACTCCACGATCTTGTCAGCGAACTCGTGACGACCGCGATCTGCTGCGCTCGCCTTGAGGCGCGTCAGGATCTCAGCGCGTAACCCTTCCACGTTTTCCACGTTCGCAACCTGCTTGGCGAATGCATCGTCGAGTGGCGGCGGGATCCGCGCGCGTAGTTCCTGGATCACCACATCAAATCGTGCCGGTACACCGCGCAACGACTCTTCCTGATAATCGTCAGGGAAGGTCACCGAAACCGTGGCAGCGTCACCAATTTTCGCGCCAACAAGCTGTGCCTCAAACCCTGGGATCAGACGCTCAGAACCGAGCACGATCGGCATCTTCTCAGACGCGGCGCCGTCAATTGGCGTGTCGTCCTTGTCGCGGTATCCAGCAAACGAGATGATCGCGTAATCGCCCATCGCTGCGCCGCGATCGGTCACGGGTGTCAAGACGGCATAACTGTCGCGCAGATCATCGATCACGGCGTCGACCTTCTTTGCATCCGGCTCCTCAAAGGTTGGTGTGAAGGTGAACTTCTGGTAGTCGCCGAGCTTCACTTCAGGCGGAACAGAGATCGTTGCCGAGAAGGAGTACTCAACCCCTTCTACTGCTGGCTGCGCCTCAATGGTGGGGCTCGTCAGCGGCAGCGTTTCCGACTCCATGATCGCCTTGCGATATCCGCGCTCAATGAGAATCTCTGTCGCCTCTTCGAGGATCCCCTCGAGTCCGGCAAATCGCTCGACCACTTGGCGCGGTGCCTTTCCAGGTCGGAAGCCAGGGATGCGGCTGCGAGACGACACCTGGCGCACTGCGCTGCTGATTGCGGCGGCCACCTCATCGGCGGGCATCACGATATCGAGTCGCAGGCTGCTCTTTGGTCCAGGCGTGGAGGTGACCTTCATGCGGTCCACGATAGCCGAGAAGTCGCACGTTGATGGTGGGCGAGGTGAGACTCGAACTCACACGTCGTTACCGACACCAGCTCCTAAGGCTGGCGCGTCTACCGTTTCGCCACTCGCCCCCGATCATCATGGGCTTCCCCGCCGGTTTCGTCCACCCGAGCGGACGAAGTGCGAGAGCTGGCGGAACGCGAATCCGGCGGCCGTGCATCGAGAAGTGCGTCAATGACAGCACGGCCACCCTTCTCTGCCGCTGCTGCAGCAAGTCCGGCGGCGAAGGCGCTCACCACGCCCGCCCCCTCCGAAGGAGCACGCGTTGCATCACCACGCGGTTTTTGCGAACGACCGCCGGTGATCCAACGCAACCCAATCAGAGCGAGTGCCGCCACAATGCCGAGGACCTGCAACGGGTGTTCGCGCAGCTCCTTGCCGAGGCCGCCGCTTGGACGCAGCCGACGCGCAATCGCACGCGCGCCGCTGAGCGAACCCTCTCGCGCACGCTGCACCTGTTCAACCTCTTGCGCAACACGAGGGCGCGCGGCTAGGAGCGCCGCCACTCGTTCTGGCTTCTGCTCGTCGCTCATGCGTCACCCCCGCGATCCGGTCGAATGCGCGCTGCGGCACGGTTCAGTGTCTCCGCCAAGCGGCTGAGCGTGCGACGCAGCGTTCCGACCGCCGCATCGGCGCTACCAATCGCCTCGCCAATCTCTGCGGCAACGCTGCTGAGCGCCTCCTCACGGAGGTCTTCCAACGCGCTCGCGGTGGCGCGCAGCTCCGCCTCGCTCGCCAGAGGCATGAATCGATCCGCGAATCGTTGAGTGTTGAAGGTGGAAAGTCCGACGAGGAGGTCGGCCAACAGGGTGATCAACCCCACCGTGATCGCGAACCCTGCCGCGGGACCGGCGGCCCAACCGAACGGGAGCATCGTGAGGAGAAGCGCAACAACTGCAACAAGGACGGCGATCAGCAG
This sequence comes from Chloroflexota bacterium, assembly GCA_038145565.1. Taxonomy (GTDB): domain Bacteria; phylum Chloroflexota; class Limnocylindria; order Limnocylindrales; family Limnocylindraceae; genus Limnocylindrus. Next base: position 19,611 of record JAYQPX010000001.1, read on the forward strand.
CGCGCGCGCGCGGCGACCCGTGCTGATCCGCAAGATTGATGAGGCGATCGCTGCTGCAAGCGCGAGGAGGATCAACGTCATATGTGCCGCACCCCAGAGTTGGGAGCCGAAGAGTCCTTCGCCGAGGACCAGAAAGAGTGCGATGAGGAGTCCGAGCAGCGCAGTCGCAACCAGCGAAACAACCGCAGCAGCGCCGATCAGTGTGAACAGCACATCTCGTGCGATCGCACCGAGCTCCGCACGGAACAGGGCCCAGTGGCCAGCGAAAAGCGCGCGGACCGCGGCGATCAGCTGATCGAGCGACTCGCTAAAGCTCTGCTCGTTCGCCTCGTGCTCAGCCATCAGGCGATCGTCAGTGTCGTTCCGCTCTCGCTCGCTGCACGAACGGAGAGGCGTGCCGCCACCGCACCTGCAACAGACTTAAGCGCGGCCGCCGCTGGACCAGCTTCACGTTGCGCAACCACGGGAATTCCGGCATCGCCACCCTGGCGAACCGCCATCTCAAGTGGCACACGTCCAATTATCTCAAGCTGCTCTTCTTTCGCCAACCGCTCCGCGCCACCACGTCCAAAGATTTCCGTCAGATCGCCACAGTGCGGGCAGGCGAATGCAGACATGTTCTCAACGATTCCGAGGATTGGCACGTTCATACGACGGAACATTGCGAGCGCTTTTGTCACATCAGAGAGGGCAACATCTTGTGGAGTGGTGACGAGCACCGCACCCGCGAGTGGTACTGCCTGCGCAAGCGTGAGCTGTGCATCGGATGTCCCCGGCGGAAGATCAACCACAAGGTAGTCAAGCTCGCCCCACTCAACATCGCGAAGGAACTGCTGGATCGCACCGCCAATCAGCGGTCCGCGCCAGACGATCGGTTGCCCTTCAGGGACGAAGAATTGAATGGAGATCAGTTTCACGCCGTGTCGCTCGATCGGTTCAATCTTTCCGCCCGGACTCGACTTTGGCGTCCCTGTTGCGCCAAGCATCTGCGGCAGATTCGGTCCCGTAATGTCTGCATCAAGAAGTCCAACGCGAGCGCCGCTCTGCGCAAGGGCGACCGCGAGATTCACAGAGACGGTGCTCTTCCCTACCCCACCTTTCCCTGATGCCACGGCGACAACATTGCGAATGTTTGGCAGCAACTTCTCCTGGCTCGGCGCAGCGGCGCGGCGCACCTTCGCGCCCCAGCGAAGTTCGGTGAGCTGTATGCCGATCCCAACGAGGGCGCCACGAACGTCTCGTTCGATCACGTCTTTAAGCGGACACGCCGGTGTGGTGAGTTCGATCATTAGGCTGGCGTTCGACCCGTCAACCACCAACTCTTTCACCATGTCCAGCGTGACGATGTCCCTGCCGAGTTCCGGCTCTTGGACGGCGCTCAACGCCTTCATCACCTGGGCCTCGCTGATCCCACTCATCGCCCCTCCTCGTGCTTACGGGCGGGCTCCGACCGTGCTCGGAGTGGCGCCGTTCTCGTCCCTGACATCGTACCCCGCAACGCCGTTTGACCCCACCCCCCTTGAGTCATACGCTTCGCTCATCCTCATGTTGAGGAGCGACGCGCGGAGCGCACTGTGGAGGTGACCCCAAGGGTGGCTGAAGTAGACGTCCGGCTGGTCAACGTGACCAAGAAGTTCGGGGATGCGATCGCGGTCGACGCGATCACGCTCGACGTGACCGACGGCGAGTTCTTCACCCTGCTCGGACCATCCGGCTGTGGCAAGACCACGACGCTGCGCATGATCGGCGGCTTCGAGCAGCCAACCAGTGGGCTCATCGAACTCAAGGGTGTGGATGTGACCTTCCTCCCTGCGCATGAGCGGGACGTCAACACCGTCTTCCAGAGTTACGCACTCTTCCCGCACCTCAACATTTTCGAAAATGTCGCGTTCGGACTGCGGCGATCGGGAGTCAAGGGAGACGAGATCAAGCGCCGTGTTGGCGAGGCGATGGAGCTCGTGCAACTTGTCGGCTTTGAGAAGCGGGTTCCTGCGCAACTCTCGGGAGGGCAGGCACAGCGCGTCGCCCTCGCCCGCGCGCTCGTGAATGAGCCTGCCGTACTCCTTCTTGACGAGCCACTGGGCGCACTCGACCTCAAGCTGCGAAAGCAGATGGGCATCGAGTTGAAGCGCATCCAGCGTGAGGTCGGGATCACCTTTATCTATGTGACGCACGATCAAGAAGAGGCGATGACGATGTCTGACCGTATCGCTGTCATGAACAAGGGCCGCTATGAGCAGCTCGCGGGGCCGGAGACTCTCTATGAGCGACCGTCCACTCGCTTCGTGGCAGGCTTCGTAGGGGCAAGCAATCTTCTGGAGGGGAAGATTGGGAGCGATGCTGATTTCTGGACGGTCACGCTCCCTTCGGGAGCGGTGGTGCGCGCACCGAAGAGCCTTGGCGACATAGGCAGTAGCGGAGCGATCGGTGTGCGCCCAGAGAAGCTCACGCTGCTCGAGCCAGGCCAGGAGTCGAAGGGGAACGCACTCGAGGGGACGGTCGTGGATACCAGCTATCTCGGCGTGATCACCCAGTACGTTGTGGAAGGGAAGGGCGGACTGCGCCTCCTCGTAAGCGAGCAGAACAAGGATCGCACCACGCGCAACGACACCTGGCGACCGGGCGAGAGTGTCACACTCACATGGAAACCGGAAAATGGCTTCGTCGTTGGCGATGCCGCAGGCGCCTAAGGCGCAGAAGGGGGTAACGGATGGACGCGGAGAAGAAGTTCGGAACTGAACTCGATCGGAGAACGCTCCTCAAGGCGGGTGCCGTCGCCGGCGCAGCCGCCTTCCTCGCCGCATGCGGCACCTCGGGAAGCTCGACGGCACCGAGTGAATCAACGGATGGCGAGAAGGTGCCGAGCGAAGAGATCAATTTCGCAAATTGGACCTATTACATCGACGTAGATGAAGGCGTAGATACCGCGACTGCTGATACGTCAGAGAGCCTGCGCCGTTTCAAGGCCGAATACGGAACCACCGTCAACTACCAAGAAGTGCTGCTCGACAACGACGAGTTCTTCGGCACGATCAAGGCCCCCCTCGAGGCGGGCCAGGATACGGGTTGGGACATCGTCACGCCGACCACGTGGATGGCGAAGAAGATTGTGGACCTCGGCTGGGCGGAGAAGTTCGACAAATCGAACATGCCGAACTTCGTCGCGAATCTAGCCGACGAATTCAAGGGGCGCGCCGCCGATCCGGGGAACGACTACCTGGCCCCGTGGCAGTCGCTCATGACTGGTCTCGGCGTGAACACCAAGAAGACGACGCGCTTCACCAAAGTCTCGGGCCTATGGGACCCGAAGTTGAAGGGGAAGATCGTGCTGCTCACGGAGCTTCGCGACACCGTTGGCCTCGTGATGCTTGGCAACGGTGCTGACCCGGCGGCGCCGACTCGCAGCACCTTTGATGCCGCGATCAAGACGCTCCAGGACGCGATCAGTTCTGAACAGGTGCGGAAGCTCTCTGGACAGGGCTACACCGAGTTGCTGATCAACGATGCCGCCTACGCGGCGATCGCCTGGTCGGGCGACGTAGGGATCATTCAGGCGGAGAAGGCCGAGCTCGAGTTCATCGTCCCTGATGAGGGCGGCATGTACGCAACAGACAACATGCTGATCCCGAAGGGGGCGAAGAACAAGTATACCGCCGAACTCTGGATTGACTTCTACTACCAGCCAGAGATCGCAGCGATTGTAGAGGCATATGTGCAGTACATCTGTCCAGTGAAGGGTGCGGCCGAAGAGATCACGAAGATTGATCCTGCACTCGCCACAAATCCACTCATCTTCCCTGACGAGGCGACGAAAGCGCGCCTCAAGGTGTGGGGTGACGTGAGCGCGGAAGATCAAGCGTATTTCGACGAACAGTTCAGCGCAGTCGTCGAAGGCGTCGGCGCCTAATTCGGATTCGGGAAGGGACGAGCGCATGGGTCTGATTCGACGTCACCCAGCGCTCGTCCCGATCCTTCTCTTGGCGCCAGGCCTCACCTGGCTCGCGTCGTTCTACCTTGCGCCAAACATTCAGATGTTCGCCTCCAGCTTCTGGAGCGGAACGCTTGAGAGCGGGTTCAGCTTCAGCCTTGCGAACTGGGTGAACTACCCGAAGGCACTCGGCACCTATCAAGAGCAGTACATCCGCTCCATTCAGTACGGGTTTGCGGCAACCCTACTCTGCTTCGCGATCGCATTTCCGCTCGCCTATTTCATTGCATTTAGGGCGGGGCGTGCCAGAAGCATTCTTCTCTTCCTTGTCGTTGCCCCCTTCTTCACTTCGTACTTGCTGCGTACGATTGGCTGGCGCACGATCCTTGGAGACGACTCAATCATCCTCGGCCCACTCAAGTCCATTGGGCTGATCGACCCATCCGCAAGGTTCCTGGACACGCCGTTCTCGGTGATCGCAGGGATTGCATACAACTTCGTCCCATTTATGATCCTCCCCATCTACGTGTCCCTTGAGAAGATCGACCGACGCCTTCTTGAGGCGGCACAGGATCTCTATGCAAGCAGCTGGGGCGCATTCCGTCGCATCACCCTGCCGCTCGCGATTCCCGGGATCTTTGCCGGATCGCTCTTGACCTTCATTCCGGCGATCGGCGACTTTATCAACGCAGAGTTGCTGGGAAACCCCGGGACAACCATGATCGGCAATGTCATCCAGCGACAGTTTCTCGTCGTTCGTGACTATCCGACAGCGGCGGCGCTCAGCTTCATGCTGATGGTCCTCATCCTCGCCGGTGTCGCGCTCTACGGGCGCCTTCTTGGCACCGAAGAGCTCACCTCAAAGGCGATCTGATGCGCGTCCTGCAGCGACTCGGTGGACTGATCGCCTCTCGCTTCCTTGTGATCTACGCGAGCCTTGCGCTGCTCTATCTGATGCTGCCAATCATCACCATCGCCCTCTTCAGCTTCAACGACCCGATCGGCAGATCGAATTACTCGTGGTCCTCGTTCACCTTTGACAACTGGTTAACGCTCTTCCGTGACCCCACGCTCGTCAAGGCGGTTGGAACTTCACTACGAATCGCTCTCGTCTCCACGCTCGTCGCTACGACCATCGGCACGCTCATGGCGATGGCCCTGGTGCGGTATCGCTTCCGCTTCCGCAAGGCGATCGATCTCTTCGTCTTCCTCCCCCTCGCCACTCCCGAGATCGTGCTCGGCGCTTCGCTGCTCACTCTCTTTGTCACCCTGCAGATTCCGCTCGGCGAACTGACGCTCATCCTTGCGCACGTGATGTTCAACGTCAGCTATGTGGTGGTGACCATGAAGGCGCGACTCTCCGGTTTCGACATGCGCCTTGAAGAGGCGGCAGCCGACCTTGGTGCAACCCCATGGCAGACCTTCTGGAAGGTCACCTTTCCGTTGATACTTCCTGGGATCGCCGCGAGCGCCGTCTTGGCCTTCGGCCTCTCGCTGGATGACTTCGTGATCACGCGCTTCAACGCGGGACAAGTGCAGACCTTCCCCGTCTACATCTACCTGAAGGTGCAGAAGGGGATCCCGCCACAGGTGAATGCCTTCGCCACCCTCTTTTTCGTGGCCACCGTTTCGCTGGTTGCCATCGGCGCACTCCTGCAGCGGCGTCGCGCTAACCTGAAGCCATGAGCAGCGCGAAGCCGATCCCGGGACACGAGGTTATCTCCACCGTCTGGGGCAGGGCTGCCAGCGTCGATGTTGAGCGCGGCGAAGGCGCGTGGCTCATCGATCGCGCTGGTGAGCGTTGGCTCGACTACACCTCGGGGATCGGCGTGGTGAACACTGGTCACGCACATCCGAAGGTTGCGGCAGCGATTGCCGAGCAGGCGACCAAGCTGATTCACGGTCAGCAGAACATCGTGTATCACGAGCCAGGTCTCCGGCTGCACGAACGACTCAGCAAGGTCCTTCCAGGCGGCCCGTGGGGCGTCTTCCTCTCCAACTCAGGGAGCGAAGCGGTAGAGGCGGCGGTCAAGCTTGCGCGCCGGGCCACCAAGCGACGCGTGATCCTTGTCTTCCGCGGCGGATATCACGGCCGCACGGCGCAGACAATGGCGATGACCACAGCGAAGAACGTCTATCGCGGCCACTTTGAGCCGCTCCCCGGCTCCGTCTATCCGACCGCATTCCCGTACTGCTATCGCGCACCGGTTGCCGCACGTGACGCAAGTGCGCCAGGGAGCGGTGGATCATGTGCCGGTTGCAGCTGCCGATGGGAAGAGGAGTGGGAGTTCACGCTGCACACGCTGGCCAACGCAGAGGATGTGGCCGCGGTCATCGTGGAGCCAGTGCTCGGGGAAGGGGGATACGTCGTTCCACCTGCGGGCTTCCTCCCCCGTCTGCGCGAACTCACACGCGAACTCGGGATCCTGCTGATTGCAGACGAGGTGCAGACTGGATTCGGTCGCACGGGGAAGATGTTCGCCGTGCAGCACCAGAACGTGGAGCCAGACATCCTGGTGATGGCCAAGGGGATCGCCTCTGGTCTCCCCCTCTCTGGTCTCATCGCGCGCAAAGAACTCCTTGCGAGCTGGGCGCCAGGGACGCATGGCGGAACGTACGGCGGCAACGTGATCGCGTGTGCCGCAGCGCTCGCCACACTTGACGTCATTGAGGACGAACGGCTCGTTGAGAACGCCGCGGCGCGCGGTGCACAGATGCTCATTGGTATGAAGAAGATAGCGGCGGGACGGAGCGGAATCGGCGACGTACGCGGACTCGGGCTGATGCTCGCCTTTGAATTTGTGAAACCCGGCGAAGGAGACGGTCGGACGCCAGACCCTGACACCGTCAAGCGCGTCATCGCCGAGGCGAACAAGAGAAGGTTGCTCCTCCTATCGGCTGGCCCGTACGGTCAGGTGATTCGAATCATCCCGCCACTCGTCACCAGCGCCGAAGAGGTTGAGCTCGCGCTCAAGATCCTCGAGGAGTCGCTTGATGCGGCGGGAGTGACGCGAGGCTAGCCTCGCCGCTTGAGCGCTATCCGCGTACCGCGCTGACGAGCTCGGCTGGGGCTGGCGGGAGCGGATCTGGAAGTTCAGGGACCCACTTGCTCACGAGTCCGCGTGTGCCCGCCACGCCAAGCTGGGTGAAGAGCGAGTGGAAACGGGCGCGCTGTGAGTCGAGGATCTCCGCCTTGCTGGCAACCTCCCAGAGTTGACGCTTGAACGGGCCGAGCGCCTTCTTTCGCGTGCGATAGATGAACTGCTCCTCGCTATCCCCAGGCTTCGCTTCGTCCGCAGCGTTCGCCTTCAGCCAGGCGGTGATCTCGGCGCGCAACTCGCTCGGGAACGCGGGGTGGTCGTAGAGGGTGTTCTGGAAGCCAGTTGCAAGGTGCACCTCCGCGGTGCCCACTTCTGGGAATCGGTGGAAGAGGCTCTCAGGGAGCGTGGAGGCGCCATGCTGAACGACACCAGCAAGGCCGCGCGCTCGCGCGAGAGCGCCGAGCCGTTCAAGCACGCCAAAATCCAACGCAACCTCCGCAACGCCACCGCCAGGAAGCGGGATCCCGCCATGGCTCGTCCCCGTCTGAACGGACACCTTGCTCAGCCCCCGTGCACCAGGGAGCAGTCGCGCAAGTTCGGCATCAAAGCCATCCAGATATGCGGTCAGCTCTTCCTCGGTGGAGTTGTTCGTCCCTACTTCACCGATCTCTCCACCTATGCTGATCTGTACTCCAGACGGCTCAATTGACCGAATGAGCGCCGCCGCCTCTGCACTGCGCTCCACATTCACACGCTGCTGTGCAGCAACGTTTGGATGGGAGAGGTCGACGAGCGTGGATGCATCGATATCGATGTTTCGATACCCCGCATCCACCGCCAAGCGACAGGCGCGTGCAATCTCCGCCGCCACGGCGTCGGGATCGGCGGCGTACTTCTTTGCGACGAACTGATAATGATCTCCCTGAATAAAGAGTGGGCCGTGCCATCCGGCGGCAATTGCAGCGGCGAATATGCTCGTGGCGTAGTCAACGGGTCGCTGAAAGGTGTACGTCTGCTCGGAGCGGGCCAGCTCAAAGATCAACGCCGCCCCGTCCATGCGCGACGCGCACTCAAGCGCGGTGCGCGCCATGTCAAATACCTGCGCCCGAAGGTTAATGGCTGGAACGCTGAGTCCTTCGTATGCTCCAGCCGCTCGTGCCGCGTAAAGCGGGGCAACACTGGAGCTATAGATTCCGCTGGCGGCGGCGGCGCTGCGGGCAAGCCACTGCGCACTCTTCACCGTCGCCTCATCCGCGGAGAACGCAGCACTCCAGGCGATGATTGCCGCCCCCTCACGGCGCATCAAAGCGGCGTCGGTAATCGTCAGCGTGCCGTTGCGTGCAAGGCTGAGCGAAGATCGCAGCGCCGCGAGAAGGACGTGTGGCGAAGAGGCGATCGTCGTCATAGATGCAGGATAGCCGAGCCTTTACTGACGCTCGCCCTGAAGCAGAATCGCGAGCCGCTCTTGACGCCGTGACTCGTATTCGGGTTGGGTGAAGCCGCAACGCTGCGCCGCTTCGGGTGCCGCCGCCCAGGCGAAGTCATCCCACGCGCCGACCCGCGCATCCCAGACCGCAAGTAGCGTTGGTGCGCGACGTTCGTTCACCTCACCTTTGTGGAGGAGGTGCGCGGCAACAAGCCGCGACTCGTCGAGGATTACGACCAGGCCGAGCCCACGCAGGTCCCCCTCTGGGAGGCGGTGTGGATCGCTGCGCAGCCGATCGAGCAACGTGGCGAGATCAACGGCGCTCGCCTCACTGATTGCTGGGAACCCACGACTGAGTGCGCGCAGTGCGGTGCGTGCCGTGAGAGGGTCAAGACCAGCGAGAAGTCCTCGGATGCGCAGACGACTGCTGCGCGGGCTCCGCGGCGCACTCCCAGCAAGCGGATCCATGCAGCCGATCCCCGTTGGATCGGCAAGCCACTCAAAGTGGTGTCCGCTCTCGATCTCAATGTCGCGTCCACTCTGCGCGGCACCAGGGACGGGTGATGCGAGTGCGAATGCATCGGCGACCCTCGTGGTCAGGGTGTCGGTTGGACCGGAGATCAGGATCGGAACTCCTGCGTCAACGAGGAGCGACGCATGTGCGAGAAGCTCCGCATCCGCGATCCCGTCGGCTACCAGGGTGCGGAGTGCCGCCGCCTCTTCACTCACGGGCGTGTGACCTGCAGTCGTCCACTCTTCACTACGTCACTGATCCAGGGAAGTTCGTCGCCGATCGTGGTCGCAGCACCGTGACCAGGGATCACGCGCGTTTCGGGGCGGAGCTTCGCGAGTCGGCCGAGAGAAGCGACCATCGCTGCGTCATCGCCACCTGGCAGATCGGTTCGCCCCCACGCACCTTGAAAGAGCGTGTCGCCGCTGTAGAGAATCCCCGCCTCCTCGTCGTGCAGAGAGATGGACCCCTCGGTGTGTCCGGGCGTATGCATCACGAGGAGGTTGATTGCGCCCGCACGAATGCGATCCCCCTCGGAGAGATCGCGTGTTGGGATCACGGCAGGGATTGGAAATGGTGCGGCCATCGGACGAGGAACTTCTAGCCGGTGTCGATCGAGTGGATGCGAGCCGATCGGGAGTTCGCGTGACTCATGGGCGCGCACATGCCCTGCAAGTGCGGCGAGCTCACCCGTGTGATCCCAGTGGCCATGGGTGGCCAGCGCCAGCACAAGTTTCCACTTGCGTTCAGCAAGCGCTGTAACGAGCTCCGCAAGTGATGGAATGGCGGGATCAATCACGATCGCTTCACGTCGAGCAGGATCGCCGATCAGCGCAACATTCGTGCGGAGCGGCCCCACTGGTAGGACGAGAAGTTCAGCGCTCATGCGTCACTCTCGCCTCCGCGCTGCCAGGTGCGTGGCGGCGGGACTGATTGAGCGTGGATCCAGTTCGCGCTTCAGCGTCTCCGCATCTGCAGCGGTGAGGCGCAGAAGATCTGCAAGCGCGCGATGGGTAGCCGCTGCGAGGTCTGGTTGCACCGCACGTGCTCCCCCTCCCCTAGCCTTCGCTGGACGTTCGGTGAAGCCAACGCGCACGCCGCCGCGGCCGCCAAGCGATGCGGCGTATTGGAGGCCCCAGAGAAGCACCTCACGCGCCGCAATCGGATCTCCCGCTGATCCAACGAGTGCAAGGATCAGGCCACGGTCACCTGGAAGGGTCGCCGCTGCACGCCACGCATCTGGATCCGCGATCGGGTCGATCAGTAGGCTCTCTGCAGGCAGTGCTTCCCACTCCGCACCGCTGATCGGTGCGAGCGGCGCATCAACGCAGATCAGCATGCGGTGCCTCCCCTCGGCCAGTGTGAGTGCGCCGGCGAGGCGCGCAATCTGTGGGGCTCGATCGACCTCTGACAGGTCTAACGCGCTTGTACGGATCGCGATGATCTCTGCCTCCGTTTGTAACGCTGCGGCTACGGACGCAAGAATCTCAGGCGAGCCAGAGTCTTCGATGATGAGAGCTCCTTGGAGCCCAGCGGCGCGTGCCGCTGCTAGCTCTTCACCGCTCGTAGCGAAGTATGGGCCACCGAGCGCAGCGACCGCTGCAATGCGACCTTCCTGCGTCGGTGAAAAGTGTGCGGGCGAGAGGAGGGTTGCAAACACGGCTAGAAGGGGAGGGTGGTACGCAGTAGCGCGAGCGAGTACCAGTTCATGAAGATCATCAGAAGAGCGAACGCCACGATCAGGGTGTAGAGCTGTTCGCGGCCAGCGCCGCGACTGATCACTCCAGCCCAACGGCTGCGCATGGACTCTGCACGCGTTGGCGGCACGAGTACACCGAGCAGGAGTCCGAGAGCCAAGCCGCCAAGATGCGCCGCGTTATCGATCCCGCCGCCCGCAACATTTAGCCCAAGGCCGAAGATGAGGTTGATCGCGATCAGTCCGCCAATCTGTGCGAGAGCGGCGCGCACGCCCCGCTCCACGAGTGGGCGGTGTGCCCATTCCGCGCCAAGCGCGACACCGAAGAGAGCGAACACACCACCTGATGCTCCAACCGACGGTACGAACGGCGTCCAGATTGCACTTGCGAGCGATGCGCCGACAACGCCGAGCAGATACCAAAGGAGGAGGCGCTGCGTGCCGTAGAGGCGCTGCACCAGACGGGCGCCGAGATCCATGGCGAAGAGGTTGAAGAGGAGATGGAGCGGGCTACCGTGCACAAGCGCAACCGTCAGAAGTCGCCATGGCTCTGCACTCAAGAAATCACCGTTCGCGTTGTCTACCTTGATCAGCGCGAGCGGTTCAAGGAGGCGCGGCAGCGCAAGAGCGGCGGCTGAAATGGTACCTGTGACTGCAAGCATCACCAGGGGCGTTACGCGATCCGCCACGCCACCGCGGGAGCGGGCAAACGCGAGCCGTGCCCGGACGCCGCTTCCACCTGTCTCCTTGATCAACCAGCCGATTCTCGAAGCGACTTCGGCGCGCGCACGGTCGTTTGGTGCGTCGCGTTCCGCGCGCTGATACTCGGAGAGAGCATCTTGCAGTCGACCAGCCGTAACGTGAAGTGCGGCGAGACGTCGACGCGCTACAAAGCGCACCTCCTGTTCTCCGCTCTGGCTGGCCCCTTGCAGGAGTTCGCGAGCCTCATCATCTCGGCCGAGTCGCACCAGCGCCTCTGCAGCGCCAATGGATGCGCGCCCTGCGAGGTTGAGATCACCGCTTCCAGCCGCACGCCAGAAGCGCTCAAGCGCAGCCTCAGGGTCACCAGCATCGAGCGCATCGGCGCCCGCATCAATCAGTCGACCGGCATCGTCGTGGCTGATCGGCCCACTTGTGCGCAGGAGTTCGTTGATGTCCACCCGCTGAGCGTATGCGATCGGCTAGGCCTTCGCCGACCCACCCTCATCCGATGCGAGAAGTCCAGCAAGGTATGCGTCAAACTCTGAGCCCTCCTTGCTAGGGCGCGCCACGAAGAGTGGCGGTGCAACCTCGCGCAGTGGCATGGGAGTACCAGGCGCGCCGCTCGCGGCTGGTGCCACCACTCCGTTCTCCAGATCGGCGTCGCCGACAACGATCAGATGCGCGCCACCATAGGCGCACTCCTCAGACACCCCCTGGACGAGCGTGACGTTTACGGGATCAATCAGGAGCACCGCAGAGAAGCTCGTGAGATAGCGGAGGCCGAGTTGTGCGTCGCCACGATCAAGTTCAATCCCGCGCGCTGCAGCGCCAACGGGAGTAGCAAGCGCGGCGTCACGCAACAGAGCAACGTGCCCAATGCCATCGCGGGCAAGCGACAGGGTGAGCTCCTCCCCAATCCGATCCGCGCCAATTCGACCAATCATCTCTACCCGCTCGCCGCCACGGACGAGCGCGCGGGCAACGCGCACCCCGAGACCACCTGCTTGAAAAGTCCCGTCAGCGGTAACCTCCCCAATCAGACTGCCGATGATGGCGATCACCTAGGACTCCCCCTTCACCGGCTCACTGCGCACCTCGACCGCAAATCCTGCATCGCGCAGCGGTGCTTCAATGGCGGCGGCGTCGCCAACAACCACGATGCGCTCTCGCTCCGCTGACAGCTCTTCTGCCACCTGCGCCACCGCAGCAGCCGGAACCGATTCAACAGAGGACTGGAACTTATCCAGCTCATCGACGGCAAGGTCGTTCGCCACAAGGGCGGTAACGGCCCCAGCCACAGCGGAGGGAGTGCCGAATCGAAGTGGGAACGTCCCGCGAAGATACTGCCGTGCGGCGGTGAGCTCCTCTTCCGTCGCTGGATCTGTGGCGAGTGATCCGAGCTGTGTGCGCGCCTCGACGAGCGCGGCGGCGGTCACCGAACTCTCCACTGCGGTGCGTGCAGTAAATGGTCCACGACCGCGTCGGAATTCGAATCCTGCCGCGGCACCGTAGGTGTACCCCTTCTCCTCGCGAAGCACGCGATTGAGTCGTGAACCAAAGAGCCCACCGAGAACCTCAGAGTGGACGAGTGCCGCGTGGAAGAGTGGATCGAGGCGGGAGCGGCCGATTCGACCGATGCGCAGTTCCGACTGAACCGAGCCGGGTCGATCGAGGAGCAGCAGGTGCGGCGCCCCACTGCGCTCACTGCTGATCGGCGACGACGTATCGGCCGGCGCATGTGCGTTGTCGCCTGCAGAGGTCAACGCTGCAAGCGGACTCTCTTGTACGGCGCGGATTGCTGCAGCGGGATCGAGCTCTCCGGCGATCACAATGGTTGGCCGACCGGCTGAGAGGAGTTGCTGATGCCACGCGAGCAGCGCAGTCCGACCAATGGCGGAGACGCTCTCCCGGGTGCCACCCGCCGGTCGCGAGTACGCCGCCCCTTCGTCATAAATGGCGGCGACCAGTGCTTCGCTTGCTCGCGCGCGTGGGCTCGCCTGCACCTGATCAATGGCGGCGAGACGCAGTGCCTTCACGCGTTCAATCTCGCGCTCCGGGAGCCGCGGGCCGAGTGCGATCTCCGCAATCAACGGCAGGATTCCCGCAAGTCGTCCCGCAGGGAGTGTGGCGCCGATCACGAGGCTCTCCCACCCCGCTTCGGCCCCAATCTTTGCACCGAGAAGTTCGCTCGCCTCCACCAGTCCATCAGCATCATGGTGGTCTCCCCCTTCCGGCAGCAGACGCGCGAGTGCGGTGGTGATGCCCGACCGTTCACGTGGCTCCGCTGATGCACCGGTCGGGAGTACCAGCTGCACGGATGCGAGCGGTCGCGCTGGCATTGGGAGCACGATGATGCGCACGCCGTTCGCTGTCTCACCCTCGATCGCGCGCGGGAATCGATATGCGCGGCCGCTGCCGGGTCCAGGACGCGCCGAGCTCATGATGCCTCGACCGGCTCGTACCAGAGGATCACCCGATCGTCAGCAAGATACTGCTGCGCGACTCGCTGCACAGCAGCGGCGTCTACGCATTGGTAGATCGCTAGGTCACGATTGATGCGCTCAGGGTCGCTGAGGAGGGTTGCGTACATTCCAATTTGATCGGCGATCGTCTCGGGATCTGAGCGAAGCGCCAGCTCCTCTGATTCGATCAGCGCGCGCGCGCGCTCCATCTCAACTGCCGCGGGACCACGCTCTCCAAGACCGCGTAACTCTTCCAGGAAGAGCGTCTCCAGCCTGGTTGCATCGGCTCCAGGTCGCAGGGTGGCAGAGCCAACAACCAGCGACGCCCCGCCAACGAACGGCAAGACCGAAAGCCCCACATCTTGCGCCACCTGTTCTTGGCGTACGAGTCGCCTCGTTAGCCGACTCCCCCGACCACCAGCGAGGATCTGACAGGCGCTCTCAAGCGCGGGGAGGTCTGGGCTCGAAAGGATCGGCGCACGATAGGCGAGATGGATGCGCGGATCGGGAACCTTGTCTTTCACACTCTTGCGTATCTCACCACCCAGTGGAGTGGAAATCGTAAGGTCTGGGTGGGAAGGGAGCGCTGGATTCGCGGCAATTCCCCCAAAGTGCCGCTCAACCGCTGCAACAATCTCCGGCTCATCGATGTCGCCAACGACTGTAAGTACCGCGTTATTCGGCGCATACCAGGTGGCGAAGAAGTTGCGCACATCTTCAAGGCTCGCTGCGTCCAAATCCTCCATGGATCCGATCGTTGGGTGGTGATACGGATGGCCCTTCGGGTATGCGAGGGCCAGGAGTTCTAGGTAAGCGGTTCCGTAGGGCTGGTTGTCGTAGCTGGAACGCTTCTCGTTCTTCACCACATCGCGCTGGTTATCAAGGTTCGCCTGATCGAGAGCCTCAAGCAGCGTTCCGAGTCGGTCCGCCTCCATCCAAAGGATCAGCTCCACCCACTCTGCTGGAACGGTGGCGAAGTAGTTGGTCCGATCGAGCCACGTGGTGGCATTGGCACTCCCGCCAACCGACTCAATCAGCGAAAGATGTTCGGCCTTCGAAACGTTCGCGGAACCTTGGAACATCAAGTGCTCAAAGAGGTGCGCAAATCCGGTCCGACCTACCCGTTCATCTTTGGAGCCAACGTGATACCAGATGTTGACGGTAGCGGTTGGGGTTGTGCGATCAACGACGGTGATCAGGCGCAGGCCGTTCGCAAGCCTCCGCTCTTTCAGCGGGATGGGATGCGGTGCTGACATGCGCGTCGCCGCGGCTAGTTCAACGGAAGCAGCGAGAAGAGGAGTGCGCCGACGAGCCCAACAGCCAACCCCTGCACTGCGATCACGAGCGCAGTTCGACGATCGGCGGCGGGCGCGGCGCTGTTTGTCACTCGACTCATCTCACCAATCTTTCCGAGATTGAAGGTCCCTGCAAGTCCGTATGCCATGCAGAAGCGGCGCTGCGCCTGGATCCAACCGATCGCGGCACCCGTCAGTGGGAGTGCGATCAGTAGTCGCGGGCCGAGGCCACTCGGGGTGCCGAGCGCAACGAGTGCGACCGCGAGCAGTACCGTGGCAACGATACCTGCGGCTGCCGCGCGCTTCCGACGCGTGATCTCCTCAGGTCCAATGTTGCAGGCCCCAGCGACGTACTCAAGTTGCATGCCGCTATCGTAGCCGTTCACGCAACCCCCCGTTGCCGAGCGGGGCGATCGCCACGCTGTCGAGCGCGTTGCGAACGGCGAGCGATTCTGCAGCCGCCACAGCAGTCTCCATCGTGGTGAGACAGATGACGCCCTCTTCGACCGCGGTGAGACGAATCTCTAGCGCGTCACGCAAGACACCGCTCTCAGGGGAGGGCGTATTCACCACCGCGGCGATGGAGCCCGATCGAATCAGTTCGGCGATCTCGGGCGCGCCGTCGCGTCCACCAGCGCCGATCGGATTCGCCGCAGCCGAATGAATGCCTAGCGCTGCCAGTGCTTCACGCGTCCCTGGGGTTGCGGCGATCGAATAGCCAGCTTCAATGAGCGGCTGCGCGAGCTGCGACAATTGCCCTTTGTCTCGGTTCGCGATGCTGAGCAGGATCGTCCGTTGCGCGTCACGCGGCGGAGGCGGGAGGAGGTTCGCGGCGATCAGCGCCTTCCCGATCGCGTCACGTGCGTTCACACCAATCCCAATCACCTCGCCAGTGCTCTGCATGAATGGTCCGAGCGTTGGATCAACCCCACGCAACTTTGCCGTGCTGAAGGCGGGAGCCTTCACCGCAACCCCAGTCGGTGCGGTGGCCACCCCTGAGCGGTACCCAGCGCTTTCCAACGTGTCGCCAAGCGCAATATCCACTGCGAGCGGCACCATTGGGATCCCCGTCACCTTGCTCATGAAGGGGACGGTCCGACTCGCACGAGGGTTTACCTCGATCAGGTAGATCCCCTCCTCGCGCACGATGAACTGCGCATTCACCAAGCCGCGAACGCCGATCTCGCGCACCAGCCGCATGAAGATCTCCGCGACCTCCGCCTGGCGCGACGCAGAGATTCGCTGCGGCGGATAGACGGCGATCGAATCACCCGAGTGCACACCGGCGAGCTCCACGTGTTCTAGGAGTCCTGGAATCAACACGGTCTCGCCGTCGGTCACGGCATCAATGTCAATCTCAATTCCTTCTAGGAAGCGATCAACGCGCAACGGACGCGTCGCGGCGATCTCACCGATCCGTTCGAGCTGGCGAGTCAGGTCATTTGGCGTATACGCGAAGTCTATGGCGAGTCCGCCGATCACATACGACGGACGCACAATGACCGGATAACCGATCTTCTCGGCGAGCGCGAGTGCATCGGCGCGACTGCGAGCGAGGCCACCCTGCGGCTGCAGGATGCCGAGACGATCAAGGAGCGCGGCGAAGCGGACACGATCCTCAGTTTCGTCAATCGCCTCAAGTGATGCGCCGAGGAGCGGGACACCTGCGGCGGCGAGTGGTGCGGCAAGGTTGAGCGGCGTCTGACCGCCGAACTGCACAAATGCGGGGAGTGTCGCTACCCCCTCTGGTGACTCCGCGCGAATGATCTCCATGATCGATTCCGCATCGAGCGGCTCAAAGTAGAGGCGTGTGGAAGCGTCGAAGTCGGTGGAGACCGTCTCCGGATTGCTGTTCACCATCACCGCCGACCAGCCGCGCTCCTGCAGCCGCTCTGCGGCGCGTACCGCACAGTAGTCAAACTCAATCCCCTGCCCGATGCGCACAGGACCTGAGCCGATCACCAGTGCCGCCGGTCGCGTTACGGGCTGCGCCTCAGCGGGCGAGCCGGACGCAGCGAAGGTGCTGTAGAAGTACGGCGTCACTGCTGCGAACTCCGCAGCACACGTATCCACCATTGCATATCCAGGAGTGAGGCCGAGCTGCGCGCGCCGCGTGGTAACGCGCGCCTCCTCCAGCCCTGAGATGCGGGCGAGATCCTCGTCACCGATAGCAGAACGCTTCGCCGTGGCAAGCAACGAGATGGAGGCGGGATCCGGCCCGATCAGCGTGCGACCCGCCTCGCGCACGCGGTGCTCAATGGAGATGAGTCGCGCGAATTCCGCAAGGAACCATCGGGTGATCCCAGTCGCTGCGTGAATCTCGTCTTCACTGACCCCGCGTCGCATCGCAGCGAGAAGACGCCAGAGTCGAGAGTCAGATGGTCGCAAGAACTCTTTCAGTCCAGCGCCGCCACGCGCGGCGATCGCGGCGAGTTCGCCGTCCCATGACGCCTCCTCTGCGGTTGGCCCACTCCCCTTCTGCTCCATTGAGCGGAGCGCCTTGTTGAGCGCAGCGCCGAACGTACGGTCGATCGCCATCACTTCGCCCGTCGCCTTCATCTGACTCCCGAGGAGGCG
Organism: Chloroflexota bacterium; assembly: GCA_038145565.1. Classification (GTDB taxonomy): domain Bacteria; phylum Chloroflexota; class Limnocylindria; order Limnocylindrales; family Limnocylindraceae; genus Limnocylindrus. Next base: position 37,249 of record JAYQPX010000001.1, read on the forward strand.
ATCCGCACCGGGGAACTTGTCAAACGGGAAGCGCGGCAATTTCACCACGATGTAATCGAGCGCGGGCTCGAATGCCGCAACCGTGGTCCCCGTCACTGCGTTCGGGATCTCGCGCAGGGTGCGACCGATCGCAATCTGCGCCGCCACGCGTGCAATCGGATATCCGGTTGCCTTGCTCGCCAACGCCGAGCTGCGACTGACGCGCGGATTCACCTCAATCACCACGTAATCGCGGTAATCGGGAGATAGTGCCAACTGGACGTTGCAGCCACCCTCCACGCCGAGGGCCCGAATGATGTCGAGCGAGGCGCTGCGCAGCCGCTGGTGCACCGGATCTGGAAGCGTCTGCACCGGCGCGACGACGATGCTGTCGCCTGTGTGCACACCGAGCGGGTCAACATTCTCCATGGAGCAGACTGCGATGCAGGTCCCCTCCGCGTCACGCATCACCTCGTATTCGATCTCCTGCCAGCCAACCAGGCAGCGTTCGACCATCACCTGCCCGATGGGGCTCGCACGCAGGCCGCTGCGGACGCGCTCCCAGTACTCCTCTTCCGTCACCACGATCCCGCCACCCGTCCCACCGAGCGTGAAGGCTGGCCGCACGATCGCGGGGAGTCCGATCTGCGCGAGTGCCGCCGTCGCCGTTGCATCCCGCGCCGCTGGCGTCTCCCCTTCGACGATCGCGCTCGGTGCCGTTGGCTGTCCGATTCGATCGCACATTGCCCGGAAGAGCTCGCGATCCTCTGCCGTTTTGATCGCCGTGAGCGGCGTACCGAGGAGGCGAATCGGTTGTCGCTCAAACACGCCAGCATCTGAGAGCGCGACGGCAAGGTTGAGTGCGGTCTGTCCGCCAAGCCCCGCGAGCAGTCCCTCTGGCTTTTCAAACGCGATGATGCGTTCGATCACCTCCACCGTCAGCGGCTCAAGGTAGACTGCGTCTGCAACGGATGGATCGGTCATGATCGTTGCAGGATTTGAGTTGACTAAGATGGTGCGAATCCCCTCCGCGCGAAGTGCGCGGCACGCCTGTGTCCCTGCGTAGTCGAATTCCGCCGCCTGGCCAATCACCACCGGACCCGATCCAATGATCAGAACGCTCTTCGGCTTCGGGGATCGCTGGCCGCTCATCGTCTCGCCTCGATGGCTCGCGCGAATCGATCAAAGACTGGCGTCGCATCCAGCGGCCCTGGTGAACCCTCTGGGTGATACTGCACCGTCTCAATGGGGAGGCTTCTGTGTCGCAGCCCTTCAACAGAGTTGTCGTTCAGGTTGATCTGGCTCACCTCAAATTCTGACGCTGCAGGGAGTGTCTCACCGACAACCTCCACCTCGTGGTTCTGCGCAGTGACGTAGACGCTTCCGCTCGGCAGATCGCGCACCGGATGATTCGCGCCGTGGTGTCCTACGGCGAGACGTCGAGTTGTCGCTCCCGCGGCACGACCGATGATCTGATGCCCGAGACAGATGCCGAGGAGTGGTTCGCCGTTTGCGATCAGTGCGCGCGCAAGCGCAACGGGTCCCTCAAGTCGCGCCGGGTCACCCGGTCCTGGGGAGAGGACCACCCCGCGCGGCGCACCAGCGAGCACCTCGTCAACGGTGGCGGTGTGAGGATGGATTCGCACACGAAAGCCCCGCGCACGGAGTGCGCGCACAATGTTTGCCTTCAACCCAAAGTCAATCACTGCCACGAGCGGCTCGTTCACCTCTCCATGCGTCTGAACGCTGCCGGGCGACACCTGGCCGACAAAGTCCTGGTCCTCCCAACGCGGCAGCGTGCGCGTAGCGGCGATGGCCGCATCTGCATTTGCCTCCCACGGTGCGGAGATCCGCGCTCGCTGCGCCCCTGTCTCGCGCAAGCGTCGTGCAAGGCTACGCGTCTCAACACCCGCGATCGCTGGAACGCCATGCTGGCGTAGTAGTGATGCCAACTGTGCCGCGTCTTCCGTAATCGCTGCGGTCGCGTTGGCAACGATGAGGCCGCGCAGCCAGGGTCGCGACGATTGATCGTCCGCGATCAAACGACCGTAGTTTCCAATCAAGGGGTACGTCATCAGCACGACCTGCCCCGCATAGCTCGGGTCAGTGCAGATCTCTTGGTAGCCTGTCTGACTCGTGTTGACCACAAGGTCGCCACCAGAGGCGATCGGCGCACCCCAGGCAACTCCTGGGAAGACGCTCCCATCTTCAAGGGTGAGAAGTGCTGGTCCGTGATCGCCAATGCGCGCGTCAACAACAGATGCAGACTCTGGAAGTGGGATGAGGGAGCGACGATACGGTGCCAGTGTTCGACGTGGCGCGTCACTCATTTCGTTCGCTCCTCTCCGGCCTCACGGGGCCATCTGCGATCTCTCAGGATCGTCTCGAAAGGACACCAGTCTCCTGGTGAGCCGGGTGGGATTCGAACCCACGACCTAGTGATTAAGAGTCACTTGCTCTACCGCTGAGCTACCGGCCCACGCGGAAGGATAGTGGAGGGCGGCGCTGGCCGCACGGGGCGTAGCGCAGGGGGAGCTACTCCGTCCCTGGGATCGCCCCTGAGGCGGCCAACTGGTCCAGCAGCGGTGTGAGACGCACCGCAAGTGCGGCGTGACCCGCCGCATTCGGGTGAAATGGAATGGCGCCATCTCGCCCCCACTGCCACGGCACGTCCGTACAGATACGGTGCCCTGCGAACGCGTCGGCAAGATCGGCAACCTGCACGCGTGGATCGCCCACCACAGCGATCGCCTCCGCCACGCTGGCACTGATCGCTCGTCCCCACTCCTCAATCACGAGCAGGTCGGCATCAGAGAGTTCGTCGCCTGGGGCCCGCAGACTCTCGCACGCATCAAGGCCAGGGGTGCCAGCGCTGGGAAGCGAATCGGCGTAGAGGACAACGATCAGCAGCGCATTCGGTGCCCGGTGCAACACCTCCTGATAAAGGCGAACCAGGTTTCCAGTCAGCGCATCAACACGCGGGGATACGCGCGCAGCAACCTCAGCGCATCGCTCCGGAAACTCGAAGCGGCAAGCGGAGAAGACCTCACTGAATCCCGTATCGTTTCCTCCAATGGAGAGCATCACAACATCAGTCGTGTCGTTGAGCGCTTGCACCTGGACCGGCTCCGCAGCACGCGCCCTGCGGTCAAGAAGATCTGGAATCATGGCGCCGCTGCACGAAACGTGCATGAGCGAAATGCGCACCGAAGATGGATCGAGAAGTCGCGGCCACGCTGGACCACGCGCGCAGACGCTCGGCGCGCCGAGCAGGTTGAGCGAGCCGCGGTCGAACGGAGTGGCGGCAGATGCATAACTATCCCCAAGGACCACAAGATCAATCAGCGGCGCACTCGCATTAGCACTGCCAATCAGCAGGGGGGAAGGAAGAGTTGCGTTAGCGGCAAGCCCTGGACCCCCAGCTCCCGCAACGAAGGCAAGTGCGCCGCCGAGCAGTGCGCTGATTAGAACTCGCGCGCTCATCCCTGCAGCAGTTCGTCCACTGCCCCACTCAACGGGCGGAGGCCGTCAGTGATACCACGTGCCAACGCTTCGAGTCGACCATCTGTTTCGGCTGCGCGCAGTCTCTCTGCAGCGCGCGCCTCAACCGCCGCTGCTAGGTGCGCCGAAACACGTTTCACTCGTCCCCCTCGCCCCGGACGGAGCACAGCGGTATCCAAGGCGTGGAGTAGCTCTGTGACGCCGCTCCCTTCGGTTGCTGACGTGATCAGCACCTCTGGCGCATCAGCGCCGAGTGCGAGTCCGGTGCGCAGTCGCTCAACCGCGCGATCGGCTCCTGGACGATCTCCCTTGTTGACGACCACGAGATCGCCAGACTCGAGTAGCCCCGCCTTCATTGCCTGCACCTCGTCTCCACCCTCAGGCCCTTCAACCAGCAGGACGAGATCGGCGAGTCGCACAATGCCAAGGTCGGCCTGGCCCGCACCAACCGTCTCAATAAAGAGGAGATCAAATCCTGCCGCCTCAATCAGTAGCGAAGCAGCGGCGGCGGCGTGCGAGAGCGAACGACCGCTTCCCCGCGTTGCGATGGAGCGCATGAAGCGACCATCATCATCTGGGCTCTCCTCTACGCGCACGCGATCTCCAAGCAGCGCGCCACCACTCACCGCCGACGAAGGATCGACCGCGAGGATCGCGACACGTCGCCCTTCCGCGCGCGCGCGATCCGCGAGTGCGCCAACAAGGGTGCTCTTCCCCGCACCTGGAGGACCAGTGACCCCGATCACACGCGCAACGGGACCTGTGGCCGTTGCAAGCTGGGCAAGCGCCTCTTGAATCAACGCATCGGCGCTCGGGCCTCCGCGCTCCACACTGCTGATCGCCTGCGCGAGCTCTCGCGCACTGCGCAGGGCTGCGCCGCGCGGGCTAGCGGCGTCGGACATTGGCGCGCAGGTACGTGGCAATCTCCGCAATCGTGCTCCCTGGGCCAAAGATCGCAGAGATGCCAGCCGCCTCAAGTCCAGCTCGATCCTCTTCCGGGATGATTCCGCCCGCGACCACCAGCACGTCGGCCGCCCCCGCCTCTCGGAGTCCAGCGACCACTTTCGGGAGGAGTGTGGCGTGTGCGCCAGAGAGGATCGAACAGCCGACCACATCCACGTCCTCTTCAATGGCGGCGGCAATGATCGCCTCTGTGGTGCGCCGGATTCCCGTGTAGATCACCTCAAACCCTTCGTCGCGCAAGCCGCGCGCGAGCACCTTTGCGCCGCGATCGTGGCCGTCGAGGCCAGGCTTCGCGATCAGGACTCGGATCGGTGCCGTTCGTTCAGTCATGTCCTCATCCTACCCCGCCCCCAAGCACCGTTGAGGCCGAAGGTCGGTAGAATGGGATCGTACGGCAGCGACACGCTGCTCAGAGTGGAGGCGAAGTTAGAGATGGCGGAGATCAAGCACACCACGGACGCATCGTTTGAGGCGGATGTCGCCAACTCGCCACGACCCGTGATCGTGGACTTCTGGGCGCCGTGGTGCGGCCCATGCAAACTCGTTGCCCCAGAACTTGAGAAGCTCGCAACGCAATACGACGGCAAAGTTGACATCGTGAAGGTCAATGTCGACGAGAACCCAAGTTTGCAGCGTGCGTTCAACATCATGTCCATCCCAACGATCGCCTTCTTCAAGGGGGCGGGCGCGCAACCAGTTGGCGCCGTCGGATTCCAGACCGCCGAGCAACTTGAGGCGCGATTCGGACTCAAGGAGCTCGCCGCCAAGTAGCGGTGCGCTAGCGCAACGCGGACTCGTACCTCGCAAGGAGATCGTCAATCTCCGCATTTGAGAGGTCAGACGTCAGCAGTCCGCGCACCCGGTCACTCTCGCTCGCCACTTGAAAGAGCACAATCACTTGGCGCTTATCTCCGTTGATGAGCGTCATTCGGCTCCCCTCCCATGCGCCAACCTGCACCGACTCGATCCGAATGTCTTGCGTCTTTCTTCCAGTTGCTGCGCCGCGTTCAAATGCGTACGCGAGTGCGTCAAGGGTCAGGCCAACGCCTTGATAGGTCACAACGGAGAATCCGGTGAGGTTCTCGCGCTCGTAGATTGCTCCCGCAGAGCGGAGCTCACGCAGTCCAGAGCCCCAGAGCGGACCGAGTCGTTTCTCCGAACACTCACGCCCTGAGTCAACTTCGCTCGGCGTCTCACTGAACGCGGCGAGAGGGATCGTGGCTTCAAGCGCCACATCAAACCCTACGGCGCGCTGCACATCAATTGACGGATCACATGGGAGTGTGCCGTCAGGAAGAGTGCTCGGCGCACACGCCGCGATCAACACGGCGACGAAGAGCAGCATCGAAATCGGTGCACGTGCCATTATTCAGCACCTCCATCAAACGCAACTGGCGACGGTCGGAAGAGGCTGCCACGCGCCGGACGCGCGACGCCGAACTCCTCTGCGAGGCTGTTGAGAACGCGGTCGGCCGCTTGTGCGAGCTCAGGATCACGACGCACGTTGTCCACGCACCAGGCTAAATAGCCAGGATCGCGTCGGCCGACCGCATCCACGGTGGCACCCGCGTATCGGCCGAATGTGAATCGCACGACACGCGCCGCTTCAAGCGAAATGCGCGGTCGCGCCGCAACCTCTGGATCGACGCGTCGACGCACCGGTCCAGCCGGAGTCCCCACACGTGGCACTTTCACTTCGGAGGCCCGCCGAGTCGGCCACTCGGCCTCAGGCCGCCAATTGACGCTGGTTGGTTCACTTGTTCGCGCGTTGAACAGTGGCGGCTGCGTGAGCTCCACGCGCCCCGTCACCGGCGCCGGCGGACGATGACCACCACGGGGCGGCGGCATTGTCGCTGGGTCTTCTGCGACCCACGCCTCAGCGAGCAGCGCCTCCGCAGCTGCATTGATCAGTGCCATCTCCCGCGTCGCCTTGCGAGCCCCCGCAGCGTCGTCGGAGAAGTTGTCCGGATGATGCGTGCGAGCGAGGATTCGCCGCGCAGATCGAATCTCCTCAGCTGACGCACCTGGCGCCAAGCCGAGCACTTCGTGCGGGCTCCGCGCCCCCCGCCTCACGTTGAACTCACAGTTGCAAACATTAGGAACTAAGTGTAGCCCGCTCCCCTACGATGGACCTATGAAGAACTTGATCAAAGCGGTGGAGATCTCGCGCCCACTCCTCTGGCTCAACACATCGATGCCGCTCCTCTGGGGCCTCCTCGCCACGCGTGGCGCGGTGCAGCCGAGCGACTTGGTCCTCTTCGCCTTCTTTCTCTTCCCATATAACTACTTTCTCCACGCCCCGAACGACTACTTTGACTTTGAGACTGACGCGCGCAACCCGCGCAAAGGCGGTGTTGAGGGTGCGCTGACGCCGAAGCCGCTCCTCGCGCAGCACGCGATCATCAGCGCACTCCTCCTTCTCCCGTTCCTCGCCTTCACTGCCGCCCAGTTCCCGCCGCTCACGCTCGCCTCGCTCGGTCTTCTTCTCCTCCTCTCGGCGGCGTACAACGCACCACCTACGCGCCTCAAGGGGCGACCGATCCTCGATTCACTCACGAACGTCCTCTACGCGATCCCGCTCCAAGTTGGCATTCATACTGCTGGTGGCACTGACCTGATCGCGCCACAGGTGCTCGTCTTTGCCGCTTGGGGGATCGGCGCGCACGCACTCACCACCATCACGGATCGCGATGAAGATGCCGCCGCTGGCGTGCGCACGATTGCTGTCTTGCTTGGACGTCGAAACACGGCGCTATTCTCTGCCGCCTGGTTCGCACTTGTCGGTGCCGGAACAGCGAGCCTTGCTGGTACGCCACTCGCCGCCACTCTCGCCCTCCCTTACCTTGCGCTCTGCATCATCGGCCGCGAAGTCAGTGGCGAAGCGGGTCGACGCCTGTATCGACTCTTCTTGATCGCGAACGTAGTGATTGGCGCGACCATCACGATGTTGGTGATGCTCCAGGTCCCGTTTGAGTCAGCGGTTGCCGCTGGTGCCACCGCAATCGTCGGCACGCTGGTCGCACTCGGCGCATCTGTGGGCAGATCCGTACTGCGCGCACGTCAACGAGCGTGACCCCAGCGAAGCGCGTCGTTGTAGTTGGCGCGGGACTCGCCGGCCTCGCCAGTGCGATCCGTCTCGCCGCCGCGGGAGTCCGCGTCACCGTCATCGAGCGGGGCACGCGACCAGGCGGCAAGATGGGACGTCGAGAGATCGGTCCTTATCGCTGGGATAGCGGTCCCACCATCTTCACCCTTCCCGAACTCTTCGATCAGCTCTGGTCCGCTGCCGGCGCACGGCGCAGCGACGACCTGGCTCTCCTCCCCGTTGAGCCGGCCTCGCGCACTTTCTTTGCGGACGGTAGCGTCCTGGAGACATCAAGCGATCTCGCCAAACTGGCCGCAAGCTTCGGCGCGCTCGATCCGCGTGATGCGGCGGGGATCCCAGCATTCATGCGTCGCGGCGAGAAGCTCTGGCGCGAACTAGATCAGACCTTCTTCCGGAAGACGCTCAGTCCCTTGAGCCTCCTTGCACCTAGTTCGTGGCTCGCAGGGATTCGACTAGACGCAGCTACGCCGTACAGTCGCCGCATCAACCAGACTTTCCACGACGAACGCATCCGCCACGTGATGCGCTACAAGTCCATCTATTTGGGCTCCACGCCACAAAGCGTCCCTGGCGCATTCCTCTCCATCCCGTACATCGAAGCGAAGTTCGGCACATGGCACCCACAGGGGGGCATGCACGAAGCGCCACTCGCCATGGAGCGCCTCGCCCGACGACTCGGCGTGGAGTTCCGCTACGGCACCGATGCAATCGGGAGCGTCATCAGCGACAAGCGCATCAGCGCTCTCCGCATCGCGCCGCGTAGTGCGAAACCGCGAACACTTGGCACCGGTCCCGCTGCACCAGATCAGCCCGGCGAGGAGCGCATTGAGGCTGACGCGTTCCTCTTCAATGCAGATATCGTCCACGCGAATCGTGATCTGATTGGCGAAGGGAACCTCGGCGCGCTCAGTCGGCAGCGCTTCAAGAGAATCACGCCGTCATCGAGCGCCTACATCCTGCACCTTGGCGTAAAGCGCACCTTCCCGGACCTCGCGCACCACACCGTATGGCACCCCGAGAACCCGAACGACGAACTCGACCGCATCATCAGCTCACCCGTGCCGAGCGGTGATCCTACGCTCTACATCCAGCATGTAGCGGCAACCGATCCAACCGCACGACTCAATAGCCGCACCGCGCTCTACGTGTTGACACCAGTTCCGCCGCTGAAGGAACGACGCTGGTGGGAGGAGCACCGTGACGAGTACCGCGCCGCAACCATCAAGCGCGTCTGCGAGCGCACGGGCCTGAAGCCCGAAGAGATCGAAGAGCAGGCCGACTGGACGCCGCTCGAGTTTGAGCGCGAGCAGTACTGCCACGACGGCTCCATCTTTGCCTTAGCTGCGAGCTTCTTCCAGAGCGCCTACTTCCGCCCTTCCAACGCTTCGCCAGACGTCGCCAACGCGTTCTTCGCCGGTGGCGGCTCACAGCCTGGCGGCGGCATCCCGCTCGTCATGCTCTCGGGCTACATCGCCAGCCGCACCATCTTGAAGCGACTCGGACTCACCCTCCCACCGAGCGAGGCGGGACAGATCCTTTGAGGTAAACCTCCCACGTACAACGCGGTGCGAATTGGAGAGGCCGGCCCCCATAGGGACCGGCCTCTCCTGCCCACGTGGGCAACACGAGCGTCAGACCGCGATGATGCCGAGCTTCACCAGGAAGTAGACGACGAATGCGGCAATGGAGACCCAGAAGAGAGGCTTCACGTCGCTCGCCTTCCCCGATGTCACCTTCAGGATGCCGTAGGTCAAGAACCCTACGCCGATCCCGTCAGTGATGGAATACGAGAGCGGCATCACAATCAGCGTCGCGAGGATCGGGAATCCATCGGTGGCATCCTTCCACTGCACGTCGCGGATCGCCTCAAACATGAGGTAGCCGATGATCACAAGTGCCGGTGCCGTTGCCGCAGCTGGAACGATTCCAGCGATCGGCGAGAGGAGAACGGCGCAAAGGAAGAGTGCACCGGTCACCACGCTGGTGAGACCGGTGCGACCACCCTCCTTGATGCCAGCGGCAGACTCAATGTACGTCGTGTTGGACGAGACGCCGAGCGCTCCGCCCGCTGCGGCCGCGATTGAGTCAACAAGCAGCACGCGATTCGATCCTGGGAGTTGACCCTTGTTGTCCAAGAGCCCTGCGCGTGCACCAAGGCCGACCATCGTGCCGGCAGTGTCGAAGAAGTCACTCAGCATGATCGAGAAGACGGCGAGTGCGACGGCGAGGAAGCCGGCTCCCGTCGACCAGACGCTGAACATTGAGCCGAAGGCCTGACCGATTCCAACAAAGTTAGACGCGTCAAGCGGACTCACAAAGCTGCTCGGGATCGTAGAGACCCCGAGGCCCAGTGCAACGAGAGTGCCGACTCCAATTGAGATCAGCAGTCCGCCTGGCTTTCGAATGAGCGCGAGCGCCGTGAGGAGGCCCGCGCCAAAGATTGCGAGGTGCGGAAGATCCGCAACGGGAACTTCCACGCCGCCGAAGCCGATGCCCGAGAAGAGCCCGAGCGGCACGGTGCCAGCGAACGACTTCACGACGACATTTGCCTCGAAGAGACCGATCAAAAGGAGGAAGAGCCCGATGCCGACGGCAATGGCGCGCTTCAAGTTGAGTGGGATCGCTTCGAGGATTGCTTTACGGAATCCGGTGAGCATCAAGATCGTGATGAAGATGCCCTCCCAGACGATCACGGCCATCGCTTCGGCCCAGGTCAACCCGAGCCCGAGGATCAACTGGAATGCGACGAACGCATTCAGCCCCATCCCTGCGGCGAGTGCAAACGGATAGTTCGCAACAACACCCATGAGGATCGTGAGAAGTCCGGCACCAAGCGCGGTGACGGCGAAGATCGCTTCTGCGCTCGGTGCGCCGGCGGCGCCGATCGCGCCCCCTGCTGCACCCGCGCCAACGTAGTTTGCATTCACGAAGATGATGTACGCCATCACAAGGAACGTGGTGGCTCCGGCGCGGACTTCCGTCCCTACCGTGGTGCCACGCTTCTTGAGCTGGAAGTACTTGGCAATGCTCGCCATGGTTCCCTCCCCTAGGCCGTTCAATCGGACGGCCGACCGGACCTCCACCTCCTGGGGCCTCCGCGCCGCCTGGAGTGGCCGCCGAGGCGGCCCGCGTCGTGTCAGCACCACCGTATGGGCGACCGTGTACAGCCACAAGGGGCAAATATGGGCAAAACGCTACGAACCGCTCGAGATTATTCGTGCAAATGCACAAGATAGTTGTGAGTCGTGCGCCTATCCGCTGAGCAGTCCCTCGCGAACTTCATCGATTGCGGCGGGGTCCATGGAGAGTTCGTAGATTCCGATTCCGGCAAGGAGTTGGGCCCCCGCAACGGTGCCCGCCAGCTCGCCGCACACACCAACCTCTATGCCTATCGTCGCCGCCCCTTTAGCAACCGCGCGAAGCAGCGCCACGACCCCAGGAGCAGCCGCATCTTGCAGCGCAACGAGGGCTGGGTTGATCCGGTCGGCCGCCATGGCGTACTGCGTGAGGTCATTCGTCCCGATGCTGACGAAGTCGAGCCCGGTTGCAAGGCCAGCAACCGTCAGAGCCGCAGCGGGAACCTCGATCATGATGCCGATCGCCACAGGGTACTCGGCCACGTCACTCTCACCACGCGATTTGAGGTCGGCGCGAACTGTGGCAACGAGCGCAAGAAGATCGTCCACCTCTGCGCGCACTGAAATCATTGGCGCCATGATCCGCAGAGCTCCCGACGTAGCCGCCGCGGCGCGAAGCGCCGCCGCCCCTTGCGACGCAAAGAGCGCGCGCAGATCTGGTCGATCCTTGATCATCGCAAGCCGATAGCCGCGCACGCCGAGGAACGGGTTCGCTTCGTGCGGAAGTCGCAGATAAGGAATCTCTTTATCGCCGCCAATGTCAGCGAGTCGCAGCGTCAGCGGCCGACCCGAACCGAGTACTTCAAAGATTTTGGTAAACGCGCGTGTCTGTTCGCGCTCATCGGGTGGAGCTTCACGATCCAGCAGGAGAAACTCCGACCGAAGGAGGCCGACGCCCTCTGCGCCAACGGCCACCGCGCGTGCCGCATCTTCTGCGGAGCCGATGTTTGCGTAGAGGTGAACTCGGCTACCGTCGCGGAGCACCACGGGCTTTCCACGGAGCCCTGCGCGTCGCACTGAATCCGCAGCACCTTTCTCTTGCGTCGCCTTCGCGGAAGCAAGATCGTCGCTACTGGGCGCAAGTTTCAGCGTCCCAGCTGCACCGTCAAGAATCGCCTCAGCGCCATCAAGAGATCCGTCTACCTCAAGATCACTCGCCGCCACGATGCACGGGATTCCAGCAGCGCGCGCCAAGATCACGGCGTGCGCGGTGCGTGAGCCGGCGCGGAGCGCGATTCCAATCAGATGTTCACGCGGGATCTCTGCCGAAACGCTCGGCGGAAGGTCGTCGGCAACCAAGATGACTGGTCGGCCAGGGAGTGGGATCGTCGTCCCTGCCAAGATGCGGGCGGCGCGTGAGGCAACATCACGGACATCAGCGGCGCGCGCCGCGAGGTACTCGTCTGGGAGGGACGCGAGGAGTGCGGCCTGCGCCTCTCCCGCCGCGATCAGCGCACCTACGCCGTCTGCGCCGCCATTCGCCGCATCTCTCACCGCGGCAGCAAGTGCGGGATCCTGCGCCATTGCTGACTGCATGGAGAAGATCTCAGCCTCTTCGCCGGCCCCTGCGGCACTGCGCGCGATAGCGAGCTCGGCAAGTTGGGCCGCGGCTGTTGCGAGCGCCGCGATCGCCTCATCGACGGTCGCCCCGCTCCGCTCAACAGGGGCGAGCACCGATGCGGGCAGTGTCCAAATAGGACCGACAGCACTCCCGGGTGAGCCTGGAACCCCCTCACGTACCCCTGCGGCAACACGACTCATGGGCTGAGTATCGCAGAGAAAGTGGCGGCCCCGGCAGGAGTCGAACCTGCGACCAACTGCTTAGAAGGCAGCTGCTCTAATCCACTGAGCTACGGGGCCTCTGGGCTAGAATAGCGACATGCAGCCCATGTACGACGCAATCGAGCTCGCCTCCATGGACCCCCTCGTCCTCATGAAGAACCTAGACCACTGCCGCATGACCTCGAGGCGCCTCTCCTACATCCTCCAGCAACAGGTGCACCTCTACACCCCAGAGGCGAACAAACTCCGCGACGAAATCGACCAGTACGTGGAGGCCGAACGCCAGCTTGAGGCCGAAATGGCTCGGAGAAGGATCCGCGCCTAGAGCCCTCAAGGGGGTGGCGTGACTGGCTTTTGAGTTTGGTAGCGCATACCGGATTCGAACCGGTGATCTCTGCCTTGAGAGGGCAGTGTCCTAGGCCGCTAGACGAATGCGCCAGATGCGGGCAGAGCCCGCGGGGAGAGAGTCTAGCAGCGTGTCAGCCGACGCGGTTGATCTCGTGGGCGAGGAAGAGGAGGCCCGTTGGGGGCTTTGGGGCGAACAGGGTCGACTTTTGCGGCATCGTCTCCCCCGCCTCAGCCACGGCCACCACCTGCTCTGATCGCTCCCCGTGTAGCAGGAGCGCAGCACTCGGTGCGGGATCGTTGAGCGCGCTCTCCACCGCTGCGGCAGAACCTCGGACATAACGGAGGGCGCCCGCGGTCGCGGCGGCCGCATCGATGCCGAGCGCCTGTTCGATCAGCACGGCGAGTGCAGTCACCGAAAGCGATTGGTAGGCGGCAGATCGCCCCGGGAGTGCCGCACTTATTGATGCACGATCGAGTTTCAGCAGGGCGGCACCGGCGTGGGTCACCACGCCAGCCTCCAAATCAGCGCCTGTCGGTGCACCATCAGCGAATCGCTGGATCAGTTGCTCGCTCGTGGTGGCGGTGTGATGCACAACGAGCGGCGAAGCGGAGAGCTTCGCAAGAAGCGCCGATGGATCTGGTGCAGGGACGATCCGGTGGGTGGCGTAAAGCGCGGGGGCGTGTCGGTCGGACTCGACGATGAGACCGAGCGCAGTACTGAGGCCACCGCTCTCCGCGTAGTCGCGCGCCGTCTCATAGCGGTGATGACCGTCCGCGATGACCAGATCAGTGCCGTTCGACCATGAAAGGAGCGCTGCACCGTGATCCGAGCCTGGCGCAAGGCGCCAGAGCTTGAACGCACTTCCAGAGGGGGTGCGACCCGATGCATACGGTGCCGTTTCGGAAACCGCATCTGCAGCCGCCACAAACTCGCGGAAACCCCCTGCCCGCAGCAAGATCACGGGCGAAAGGTTTGCCTGGACCGCGGCGATGAGTGCGCGCCGATCCGCTTTCGGTCCGCTCAGCGTGGACTCGTGCCGCAAGATCCCAGTCTCACGACCATAGGGGCCGATCGGGACTCCAGCGAATACCCCGCGGACTGAGTTGCCAACCTCTGGCTGCTCTTCGTAGAGATAGACCTGAGGTGCCTCGTCGTCTACAAGGGTTCCGTCCGATCGCCAGGCGGACCAGGTGGTAGCCGTTCGCCGGTATTGCGCGCCTTCAGCCTCACCCTCTTCACGCAGGGGGAGGTCCAGAAGAACGGAGTTGTGAGGCTGCGCAGAGAGCAGCGCACGCCGCTGGTCGGCGCTGATGACGTCATAGGGGGGGCTGAGAAGTCCGTCGAGGGCACCGTGCGCTGAGCCAGCCTCACTGATGGCGTATCGCGTTGCCCTAAATGCTCGGACTTTACTCATGAGGTGATTCTACCTGCGGTGTACGCTTGACACATGAAACCTCGAACTTCTCGACTTCTCATCACCGCCGCCCTGATGCTCGCGGCGAGCGGGTGCGGTTCAGTCTTGGATGATGCTCGGGGCGAACCGTTGGCCACCCCAACCAACTTCAATGGACTCGTTGAGCATCTCGCAGCGCGAGAGTTCTCCGTCGCCAACGTCGTGAGCGGCGATCCGGGCTGCAGCGATCGAGGTTTAGTTCCGATGGCGATCGCCTTCAATCTTTCAGGCGGCGGGCTCGAACAGGCGCTGCCGACAAGGATCTACCGCTTCAAAAACGACGATAGCTACAAGAAGCTGCGCTCAACGGTAGATGCATGTGCGGCGGAATGGATCAGTGATCCTGCGGCGCTGCTGATGGTGGATGCATCCCCGTATGTACTGGTGACCGAAGGTGTACCCGCTGGCGTTGCGGCTGATGCGATCCGAGCCGCCGTACGCGACGCAGCTGGCGAGTAGGGCTACGACTCCTCTCGACTGACGCGCGGCGCGGCCCCTTCGCTACGCGGGATCGCCACCGCAGCGGCATCCTTCACGAACGACGCCTTAATTGAGGTTGCGGCGGCGGCCTCTTGCTCAGCCACAGAGAGGATTCCGTGCCGTCCCAGCGCGGCGAGCTCGTCGCGGATGTACGTCTGCAGCATCTCAGGACCATCGGTGCCGATCGCGTATCTCACCTTCCCTTCACGCAGTCGCGTGAAGATCTGGCGGAACTCCTCCCAGTCGGAGACAACCTTCGTCATCAGGTTCGAGGTCGGGCAGATCTCCAGCACGATCTTCCGCTCTGCGAGGGCTTTCATCGTCTTCGTATCCCCCGCCGCCTTCACGCCGTGGCCAATGCGATCTGGCTCCAACTGCTTCACCACTTCGAGCATCTCGCTCACTGGCCCCGACTCTCCCGTGTGTACGGTGATGCCCAGGCCCGCATTCCGCGCGGCGCGGAACATGCGCTTGTATTCAGCCACCTTGAAGTTGGCGCTCTCGCGCCCTGCAATATCTATCCCGACGATCCCCCGACTCGCCCAGGCGATCGCTTTCTCTACGATGATCTCGTTCTGTCGCAGGGTGAACTCGCGGTCAAGGATCAGGATGATCCCAGGCTTCACCGGATACTCGAGCGCCGCACGATCAGCACCGCGGATGGCGGCAGCAATGATGTGGTCTAGGTCCTGCTCGCCATTTCGGTTGCGCTTCATCGGATTGAAGCGCAGTTCCATGGTGGTGATGTGGTTCTTCCTGTACGCGCCAGCAACCACTTCATAGACAGAACGTTCCACTGCGATCGGCGATGACTGGATCAGTTCGGTCCAGTGAAAGAGATCAAGGTATCCGTTGAAGCTGCGCGTTCGCTTGGAGCCAGCCGTGATCATCTTGCGGAAGGCCCAGTAGTCCTTAGACGGAAGGCGGATTCCCTGCGCGTGTGCGATCCCCCACATGATCGCTGGGGTGACTGAGCCACCGAGGTGGCAGTGCAGCTCAGCAATTGGTGTTGCTGGGTTCAGCGTGCCGAAGCCGCGTGGCCTCTCGATCTTCACCTTCACGAAACGATTCGGCGCTGCCTTGCGAGGGCTCATGCCACCTCGTCGCGCGGAGTGCTCGCGGTGGCGGCGTCGCGAGCACGACGTCCGCGCAACGCTGGTGAGTCGTTCGGCACCTGATCGCGCGCATGATACGAACTGCGCACCAGCGGACCCGACTCGACGTGCTTGAAGCCCATCGCAAGCGCGTAATCGCGAAGTGCGGCGAACTCTTCTGGCGTGTAGTAGCGAACGAGTGGGAGGTGCTCCATCGTTGGGCGCAGGTACTGGCCGATCGTCAGGATGTCGCAGTCAACGGAGCGAAGATCGCGGAAGGTGGTGAGCAGCTCCTCGAGCTCCTCCCCAAGCCCAACCATGACCGAACTCTTCGTGTGTACGGGGTTACCGAGCTCACTCGCCATCTCTTTGGCGCGTGCCAGCACCTGTAGCGAGCGATCGTAGCGTGCGCGCTTGCGCACCGGCTTCTGCAGCCGCTCAACCGTCTCCACATTGTGGTCAAGGATGTCTGGAGCGGCCTCCATGACGGTACGGAGCGGAGCAACTTCGCCGTCAAAGTCAGGGATGAGCACTTCGATTCCAGTGCCAGGGGCAAGGCGACGGAGCTCGCGAATGCTCTCCGCAAAGATCGCGGCGCCGCCATCAGGGAGATCGTCACGCGCAACACTCGTGATCACCACGTGGTCAAGGTCGAGTGAGGCGAGCGCCTCGGCAACGCGCCTCGGTTCGTCTTGGTCGAGGCCGGCTGGTCGGCCGGTCTTCACCGCACAGAAGCCACAGGCCCGCGTGCAGGTGTCGCCAAGGATCATCACCGTCGCTGTCCCCTGGTCCCAGCACTCGCCAATGTTCGGGCAGTGCGCCTCTTCACAGACGGTGTTCAGCGTCTTGTCGCGCATCAACCGCTTCAGTTCGCGATAGCGATCTCCGCCAGGCACCTTTGAGCGAATCCAGTCTGGGTGGCGGCGCTCTGTTACGGGTGCTGGCTGACCGAAGATTGGCAGCTCGCGCATCAGAAGTTCACCGAGCGACCAGTCGAGACGAGTGCCGCCTCGCCCACGATCTCAGAGAGTGTCGGGTGCGGATGTGTCGTCCCGCCCAGCTGTGCGGCAGTTGCACCAAGTTCAATCGCGAGACTCGCTTCAGCAATCAGGTCGGTCACCTTCGGCCCCACCAGATGGACCCCAAGGATGTCGCCACTCTCCGCGTGCCGAAGCACCTTGCAGAAGCCATCCGCGTCGCCGCCAACGTGCGCCTTCGCAATTGCGAGGAATGGCACTTGGCCGGCAACAAACGGCACGCCGTCTCGCTCCAACTCTTGTGTGGTAAAGCCAACAGAGGCGACTTCGGGGCGGCAGTAGGTTGCACGTGGCTGCTTCACATAGTCCATGGCGTGCAGCGGCTCGCCGGCGATCGCGTGGGCTGCGATCATCCCCTCGTGCGCAGCAACATGCGCGAGCTGCAGTCCGCCAATGACGTCGCCCACCGCATAGACGTGTGGCTCTGACGTCTGCATCTGGGCGTCAACCTTGATGAAGCCGCGCTCAACGATCGCCTTGGTGTTTTCTAGGCCAATCTCGCCGCTATTCGGAACGCGGCCAGCGGCGACAACAAGCATCTCCGCGCTCAGCGCGACTGCCTCTCCCCCGTCTATTGGCTCAATCTGCAGATCCACTCCATCAGCGCGTTTGGCGAGTGAGCCCTCCTTGATGCGATGAGCAACGTGGCTCGCAATGCCGCGCTTCGTGAACGCACGCGTCAACTCCTTTGAGGCGTCGCGGTCTTCCAGTGGAACAAGTGATGGCAGCATCTCAACAATGGTGGTCTGGGCACCGAGATCACGGAAGTAGGAGGCGAACTCACAGCCAACGGCGCCACCGCCGATCACAATCACACTGGAAGGCTTCAGCGTCCCCGTGGTGATCTGATCGCTATCAACGATCACGCGTCCATCTGTCTCCAGGCCCGGGATGCGACGCACGCTTGAACCAGTTGCAATCACGATATCTGTTGCGCTGATCGTCTTCTTCTCGCCGGTCGCCGTGCCGCTCTCGTCATAAAGTGCCACTTCGACCGAACCGCCACCGAGGAGCGTTGCGCGCCCTGCGATCAGCTCCACGTTGTTCTTCTTGAAGAGGCTCTTGAGTCCCGCGTGCATGCGAGCAACGATCTTGTCGCGTCGCGCGCTAACAACAGTGGCGTCAATGCCAGTCGCTGGGGTGATCTGAATGCCGAAATCAGACGCCTTCCCAATCTTGGCGAGCAGGTCGCCAGTCTCAAGCATCGCTTTGGCGGGGATGCAGCCCCAGTGGAGGCAGGTGCCGCCAACTTTTGCCTGTTCAATGAGCGCCACGCGCTTGCCGAGCTGCGACGCGCGGAAGGCGGCGGCGTAGCCACCCGTTCCACCGCCGAGTACGAGGAGATCGTGGTCGGCCATGCGTGAATCCTACGCTTCACTGCCAACCCTTGCCGCGCGCTGCTAGTCTCCGCCGCGATGGACGCATCGCTTCTCCTTGTCGCAACGGTAGGCGCCTACCTGTCAGGCTCGATCCCGTTCGGCCTTCTTGTGGCGCGCCTCACGGGCGGCCCAGATCCACGCTCCATCGGCTCGGGCAGAACGGGTGGGACCAATGCGCTCCGCGCCCTCGGACGTCGACGAGCCGCAGTTGTCTCGGCAGGTGACATCCTGAAAGGGGCGCTACCAGTCCTCGCTGTTCGCGCACTTGGCGGCGGAGATGGGACCGAGGTCGCCGCTGCACTCTTCGCCGTTGTTGGCGCCACTCGTTCCATCTGGGTCGGCTTCAAGGGTGGACGGGGGATCGCCACAGGCTTCGGCACCGCACTTGCGATCGCACCGATCGCTCTCGCCGCCGCAGCGCCAATCTTCATCGTCGTTATCTGGCGCACCCACATAGTTTCGCTGGGATCGCTCGCCGCCGTCGCCGCTTTTGCGCCAATTGAGATCTTCGTTCGGATGCAGACTCCAGACGGTCTGAGCATCTGGGCGCTCGCCTACGCAATCGTTGGACCGGCGCTCGTCTGGCTCGCGCATGCGGACAATATCGCGCGACTGCGCGCAGGCACGGAACGAACGTTTGATGCGAGGGCGCTGACTCGAGATTAGCGCGAACGGATCTGCCGTACTCCAATAAGCAGCGTGACAAGAATCAAGGCCACAGGTACGACTGGGAGGCTACGGATCGCTTCGCCGAGCGGCGTGATCACCGTGCTGAGTAACTGCAACGACAAGACGAAGGCAGCGACTGCGGCAGCGGCGGCGAGTGGACTCCTGCGCTCGGAGGGGCTCATACGGCGAGCGCGTCAGCCTCTGCTGGGATTCCGATCGGTGCCACCAGAACTTCGCCGAGCAGTCGCTTCGATGCAGCTGCCTGATGCGTGGTCAACGGTCGATGAAAGAGCACGCTGATATCCGCGCCAGGGGCTCCGCGTCGGCGCGCACCGCTATCCGGGTCCAGACCGATCGGCCCGTTCGCGGCAATACATGGGACACCAACTGAACGTGCGCGGCGCAGCAGATCGATTCCAGCGAGTAGCGGAACCTGGGGTGCTGCGTTTGATGGCGCACCGCCAAGCGATTCAATGAGCACGGCCACCTCTTCAAGTCCGGCCCGGAAGTGCGCCGACTCACGCATGTTAGGAATGCGATACCGCTCAACGCGATTCGCGGACTCAAGTCGATCCCACGCCCCAGCGGCGGTTACATGCTCAGGGCGCGCCTTCGATCCACATAGCGCCACAACGATGCGGCGCTCCCCATTCGCGAGTTCCAGTGCCGCCTCAAGCCCATACACCGCGTCTGGATAAGATCCAGCAAGGACAAAGATTGGCAGCATTCGGCCTGGATCCCGGGCGGCGGCTACCGCACGCGCAACATCCGCGATCGCAGCGCCAGCCGCCTTGCTGATCGCCTCTGCGGACAGTCCGAGACGCGCAGCCTTGGCGCGGATGCCACGCATTGCGGCTGCGCTCACCGGCCGAAGCGCGGCGTTGTCCGCCCAGCGTTGACGTAGTGGCGCGATCGCAGCAGAAATGTCAGCTTCAACTGCGGTGAGCGGCGTCGTTCGACGGCGCGTCGGCTTCCCATCGCTTGCACCTCGGTTGGTCATGTCAAGAGGATAGTCGGCAATCGTCTTGGGATCCGACGCTGCTCAACCATCATCTACCTGCGTCGCGGAAGTCGGTAGGTAGCCGTCGCCACCCTCTCGGCGAGCCCCTCATCACAGAGGCGCTTGATCGTCGCGGTGACGGCGGGGGCGGGATGCTCGCCACGCGCCCCACGAATGATCACCCCGTCGCGCCCTCCGTCACGAAGCTCATCGAGGAGGCGTCCACGCAGCCAACGCGCAGTTGAACCGAAACGCACAGGCGCCAAACTCCTCTTCTTCTCGCTCGCCGTCACACGACCCGCAGAGGCACATGCAGTCTTGAGTGGACAAGAGGAGCATTCGGGTGCGCTCGCGCGGCAGAAACTACTCGCTAGGTCCATCGCCGCCTGCGCCCATCGGCCGGCCTCCCCGTCGCCTAACTCCGCGCCGAACGCATTGGCAGCCGCCTGCAACGGCTTCGCTGTCAGC
The DNA here is from genome assembly GCA_038145565.1 of Chloroflexota bacterium. Taxonomy (GTDB): domain Bacteria; phylum Chloroflexota; class Limnocylindria; order Limnocylindrales; family Limnocylindraceae; genus Limnocylindrus. Next base: position 57,646 of record JAYQPX010000001.1, read on the forward strand.
CGCGGACCGCCCACAAGCCGTTGCACGACTCTCGCAATATTCACGTCAACCGGAATCTCGCGCCCACCACTTGCAATCGCGGCGACTGCTCGCGCCGTGTACGAACCGATCCCTGGGAGTCGTTCCAACTCTTCGTGTGTGGTGGGGAGCCCTCCTGCTGCATGCGCCGCTTCCGCAGCGCGATGGAGCAGCAGTGCACGCCGGTTGTAGCCGAGTCCTCGCCACGCCTCAAGGACGTCTGCGGTCTCCGCGCGAGCGAGCGCGCGAAGAGTTGGGAATCGTTTGAGAAAGCGGGTCGCAAGTTCATCGACGCGCGCGATCTGCGTCTGCTGTGCCATGACCTCAACGATGAGCACCTCATACGGCTTGCTCCGTTCGCGGATCTTGAGGGGACGAGCGTTCGCGCTGTACCAGGCGAGCAGGAGCTTGTTGATCCGCTTTATTCTGCGAGCGGTGAGCGCCACGGTTGGCGTTACCCTTAGCGTCCGCGGGGCATCGTCGGTGGGATTCGATTCTTTCGTGCAACCTCACGCAACGTCCGTGCAAGCTCAGCCTGTTCAACCGCATCGGCAAGCGCATTATGGTCAGCAACAAGATCGGTTGGATAGACCTGCCGCACGAAACGCTTCACCGTCTTCTTCCAGGTGAGATTGTCGCCCCCGTGGAGCGTGTAGTAGATGCTCTTCAAGTCCACGGCCGACATGCCGAAGGGGTTTCGCACCCCAGCCTCCGTGAATGCCATGGTCAGCCACATCCAGTCGAACGGCGTGTTGAATCCAACAAAGAGCGGGCTCGATTCTGGGGCCACCGCCTCTGCCGTCGCGCGCACCCACTCGGCAAATTTCCGCACCCCTTCGATCCGATCAACCCCATGGGTCTCCAGGTGCGAACGTGTGAGCCGATGCACACGCTCCTCTTTGGGCCCCCACGCCTTGCTCGGATCTGGCCGCAGCTCAACGTAGAAGGTGCGCGAAGGATCATCCACGAGACATGCGCCAATGCTGATCAGGCTCCCTTCAAGTGGCGTCTGTCCGGAGCACTCCACATCCACGCTGAACCAGCACTCTTGCGGGAGGCCGTCTTCGAATGGCGGTGGTGGTGGCGCGTTCTGCTGCATCGCTGCAGCCTAGAACATGGGGGCGGCTATTCGCTGCGCACCATGATGTGCTTCGCCACGGTGTAGTCCTCAAGCGCGTACATGGACTGATCCTTCCCGTAGCCAGACTGCTTGAAGCCGCCATGCGGCATCTCGCTCGCCAGCGTGAAGTGATCATTCACCCAGACGGTGCCAAACTGCAGCGCCTTGGAGACCTTGAATGCTCGTGCCACGTCGTTCGTCCAGATCGAAGAGGCGAGGCCGAATCGACAGTCGTTCGCCCACTCCACCATCTGCTCGTCGCTCTTGGCGCGCTGCACCGTGACAACTGGTCCAAACACTTCGTCCTGGACGATCTCCGATGACTGCGCTGGCCCTGCGATAATCGTTGGTCTGTAGTAGTGACCCTTGGAACGGATCGTCGTTCCGCCAAGTACAATCTCCGCCTTCTTGGATGCGCGAGAAACGAATCCCTCCACGCGCTTTAGCTGCTCGGCGCTGATCAGCGAACCCATCTCCGTCGCCTTATCTGTTGTTGCTCCAACCTTGATCGTCTTCACCTGCTGCTCCAGAAGTGCCACAAATTTCTCGTATGACCTCGGCCCGACGACGATTCGGCAGGCGGCGGTGCAGTCCTGACCCGCATTCCAGAAGCTCGCTGCGCGCATCGTCTCGGCGGCAAGTTCAAGATCCGCATCATCGAAGATGAGGACTGGCGCCTTGCCACCCAGCTCAAGATGGAGTCGCTTGACGCTCTCGGCGCCCGCGGCTGCGATGCGCTTCCCCGTGGCCGTGTCGCCAGTAACGGAGACCATGTCAATGCCTGGGTGACGCGAGAGAGCGGCGCCAACATCAGAACCTGGCCCTGTGATGACGTTCAACACTCCTGGCGGCAAGATCTCTTGCGCCAGCGCGCCGAGCATCAGCGCGCTGATCGGTGTGCGCGCAGAGGGCTTGAGCACAATCGAGTTGCCAGTGGCGAGCGCCGGACCGATCTTCCAGCCCGCCATCAAGAGCGGATAGTTCCATGGTGCAATGGAGGCGATCACGCCAACTGGGTCGCGGCGAATCATGCTCGTTCGCCCTGGGAGGTATTCCGCGACCGCCTTCCCCTCCATGTTGCGCGCGGCCCCAGCGAAGTAGCGCAGGTTGTCAACGACCGCATCAACTTCAACGCCCACGGCGCTGACCGGCTTGCCCGCATTTGCTGACTCCGCGGTGACGAACGCGCGCTTCTTAGATTCGAGCGCGTCAGCGAGTTTCAGGAGTGCGAGGCTTCGTTCGCCAGGGGTGGTGGCGGACCATGACGGAAACGCGTCACGCGCCGCTGCGACCGCTGCGTTGATGTCCTCTTTTCCGCTGTGTGGGACTGTGGCGATCTTCTCCCGAGTCGAAGGGTCCTCAACGGTGATTGTCTTCCCTGACTTGGCGGCGACCGCCTTGCCGTTGATGTACTGCTTGAAGCTTCGCATCCCACTCCTCCTTCACCCTGCTTCTTATGGACCGAATTGCTCCGCCGCGGTGGGCTGGCCACCGCTCTCTCTCGCTAGCCTACCGCCGCAGCCGACGGCTGAGGAGGGGTGGCGCACGCACCCCAGTGACGCTAGGATCCCCTCATGTCCAAGCAATTCGTGATCCAGCTCTCGCACACGCCGGGCGCGCTCGCCGCGCTCTGCCGCGAACTTGAGAAGCGCGCCGTTGACCTGAAGGCGATCGGTGGCGGCGGCGTTGGCGAGCACGGGCACGTCATCCTCAAGACCGCAGACGATGCCGCTACCCGCGAAGTGCTGAAGGCGGGGAACTACGAGTTTATCGAGGGCGACTCTGTGCTCGCCGAGGTTGACGACAAGCCTGGCGGGATGCTCTCCGTACTTGAGCGACTCTCAAGCGCTGGTGTCAATGTCTACGGCCATCTCTTCACCGGCCGCTGGGGTGATCGCGCAACCTTCTCATTCGTTGTGGACGACCCTGCAAAGGCGCGCGCGGCCCTCGAACAGAAGTAGCCTGGCGCGTTCTGTCGCTATGCGCGACCGATGAACTGAAGGATCCTCTCCACAGCATCTCGGTATCTCAGCGTGGCGAACGGGTGATGATTGAAGCCTTCGAGTGGTTCGTAGCTAACGCCACCTAGCGTGCCGATCGGGCGGCACCACTCTGGTCGAACAAGCTTGTCTCCCGTCCCGTGAATCACGAGCGTCTCCACAGGAAAGGTTCCGCCTCGGGCGACAACTGCACGCGCAGATCGCTGCGCACGAAATGCTTCGTCACCAAGTCGCGTTGTCACCGCATACAAATACCCTGGCGCATCAGGATCTTCGTTCACGAGTTGTTGCCCTGGGTCTGTGTCACCGCCAATCCCCGTGGGTATGCGAAGCATCGGCGCAAGCCTGGCGAGCACCGGCGCAAAGATCCGCTTCCATCGGGCGACGTTTGCGTCGAGCGCTGGCGCTGACAAGACCAGCTTTGCGGGTCGAATCTTCCCCGCCGCCGCTGCGCCGAATGCAATGAGACCGCCCATACTGTGCCCAATGACCACCAGTGGCCGATCTGGCCTGCTGAGCAACTCAACCTGTTCGCCAAGATCGTCATGAAACCTTCGCCAGGCTGGAACATATCCTCGCGGTCCCTCAGAGCGACCGTGACCGCGCAGGTCGAAGGTTACGGTCCGCCAGCCGGCCTCCGCGAACGCTCGCGCCGACTGGATGTAGCGGGATGAGCTCTCTCCGATCCCATGGCAGATCAGAAGATCGCCGATTGGTGCTGCGGCCGAGCGAAAGCTGCGACGAAAAAGGAGGAGCCCATCGCTCGTCCGGAAGGGGTCAAGCTCAATCTTCACCGAATCCATCGCCAGGATCCTACACTTAGGGGGAGGGGCAGCACGTGCCTAGATTCGGAGGCCGCAATGGGAAGCGACAAGGCTGGCAGCACACGCAGCGAACGCGATTCGTTCGGTCCGATTGACGTGCCTGCAGATCACCACTGGGGCGCACAAACGGCACGATCGCTCCAGTTCTTTGCGATTGGCGAAGAGGAGATGCCGCAGCGTCTGATCCACGCACTCGCGCTCGTCAAGCGCGCCGCAGCAACCGTGAACGCCGACCTCGGACTCCTCCCTGCTGAGATCGCCGCTGGTATCTCAACGGCGGCTGACGAGATCGCTGCAGGTGCGCTGCGCGACGAGTTCCCCCTCTCGGTGTGGCAGACCGGCTCAGGGACGCAGAGCAACATGAATGTCAATGAGGTCATCGCGTCGCGAGCAAACGAGATCGCCACCGGAACCCGTGGTGGAAAGTCGCCAGTGCACCCAAACGACCACGTCAACCTCTCGCAGTCCTCGAATGATGTCTTCCCCACCGCAATCCATATTGCCACCGTACTTGCGGTGAACGAACAGCTCATCCCCGCTCTCACCCAACTGCACGACTCGATTTCGGCCAAGGCGAAGGCCTGGTCGTCGATTGTCAAGATTGGACGCACGCACCTCCAGGATGCAGTGCCGCTGACGCTCGGACAAGAGTTCGGCGCACATGCTGCAGCACTAGCTGCTGACATTGCGCGAATTGAAGGCGCGCGCAACGGCCTGCTCCCGCTCGCACTTGGCGGAACTGCGGTAGGCACTGGTCTCAACAGTCATCCAGAGTTTGCGGACCGAGCAGCGAAGCAGATCGCACTCCTCACCAAACAGCCATTTACCAGCGCGCCAGACAAGTTCACCGCGCTCGCGGGACAAGAGCCAACGCTGCACCTCTCCGCAGCGCTACGCACGCTCGCAGCCACGCTGATGAAGCTCGCCAATGATGTGCGCTGGCTCGCCTCGGGACCTCGCGCCGGACTCGGTGAGCTCAGCATTCCAGAGAATGAACCAGGCTCCTCGATCATGCCGGGGAAGGTGAACCCAACCCAAGCCGAAGCCCTGACGATGGTTGCCGCACAAGTGTACGGCCTTGACGCCGCGATCGCCTTTGCCGCGAGCCAAGGAAACTTTCAGCTGAATGTCTACAAACCGTTGATTGCGCACAACCTGCTGAACCAGATTCGCCTGCTCGCTGATGCTTCCCGTTCTTTTGCGCTGCACTGCATTGACGGGGCGCAGCCGAACGAGGCGCGCATCACTGAACAGCTCGACGCGTCGCTGATGCTCGTCACCGCTCTCACTCCTGCGATCGGCTACGACAAGGCGGCGGAGATTGCTAAGAAGGCGCATGCGTCGGGTGCGACGCTTCGCGAGACTGCGCTCGCCCTCGGCTATGTGACGGCGCAGGAGTACGACAAACTCGTGCAGCCCGCGCAGATGACAAGGCCGCAGCGATGAGCCCAACGATGGAGACGAAGCGACTGCGCATCGGCGTGTTGACTGGTGGTGGCGACTGCCCTGGGCTTAACCCAGCGATCCGAGCCGTGGTACGCCGCGCCGAAGCGGGCGGTCACACCGTTGTTGGAGTCCTGGACGGATGGGCGGGCCTTGCGAACCCAGATGCGACCCTCTCGCGGCCACTCAACCGTGACGAAGTCCGCGGAATCCAAGATCGCGGCGGGACAGTGCTCGGCTCGAGCCGCACGAATCTGCTCAAGCGTGAAGGTGGACTCGACGCTGCTGAGGCATCAATCAAGCGCCTGGGCCTGGATGCGCTGGTTGTCATTGGCGGTGACGACACCCTCTCCGTCGCTGCAGGACTCGCCAAGCGCGGCGCCGCTGTGGTTGCGATCCCGAAGACCATGGACAACGATGTCTGGGGGACCGAAGGTTGCCTCGGCTTTGATACGGCTGCCAACATCGTTACCGAAGCGCTCGACCGCATCCAGACCACCACCTCGTCGCATCACCGCGTTGCCGTTGTTGAGGTGATGGGGCGAGACGCAGGCTGGGTCGCCGCATGGGGCGGACTCGCTGGTGGCGCGGACACAATCCTCGTACCCGAGCAGCTTGTTGACCCTGCAGCGATCGACCGACTCGTCGAGCTTGTGACGCGTCGCAGGAACTACGCGACAGGTGCGTCAGTGATCGTCGTCTCAGAGGGTGTGCAGCTCCCAGAGGGGTTGCTCAACTTGAGTGGCGACGTGCCGCGCGATGAGTTCGGTCACCCGCGTCTGGACAAGATCGCAGTGGGCGACGCGATCGCTGCAATCCTCGAAGAGCGCACTGGCCTTGAGGTGCGCTGCACACGACTCGGACACCTCCAGCGCGGCGGCCCACCATCCGCTGCCGATCGCGTCCTTGGTGCCCGCTACGGCGTGGCCGCGGTGGACGCGCTTGAGACTGGCCGCTGGGGGAACATGGTTGCCCTGCGTGCTGGCGCGATCGTTGAAGTTCCACTTGCAGAGGTAGGCGGGAAGAGCCGACCACTCGATACAAGTTATCTGCGCGTCTTCGACGCACTCGCCTAGCAGTGGCAACCCTCGTCCTTATCCGACACGCGCGAACCGCCGAAACCGGCTCTCTCCTCAGTGGTCGACGAGAGGGAATCCCCCTCTCTCCCGCGGGCCGGAGTGAAGCGAAACTCCTCGCGGACCACCTCGCCGGGGTGCGCTTTGCAGGAATCTTCAGCTCCCCCATGCAGCGCTGTCGCGAGACTGTAGAGGCAATCCGTTCCACGCGGGGACCGAACGTACCGGCGCGTCCGAATACGCAGATTGAAGATCGACTCACTGAAGTTGACTACGGCAGCTGGACAGGGAAAGAGTTGAAAGTGCTGGCGAAGGACCCGCTCTGGGCAACGGTTCAACGTCAACCGTCGGCGATGCAGTTCCCTGAAGGTGAGTCGCTCCGTGCAGCAGCGACGCGTGCGACTGAGGCCATTCGTGACCTGGATGCAGGGTTCAAGGACGACGATGTCTGGCTTGCGGTAAGCCACGGCGACATCATCAAGGCCATCGTCTCCGACGCAAGCGGTGCACCCCTAGATCTCTTTCAGCGCGTCGTGATTGATCCAGCAAGCATCAGCGTGATCAGGTTCGGCGGCGAACGCCCAGCGATCCTCCGCCTCAATGAATCCGCCGCTGGAATCGCCTCCCTCTTCGCACCGCGCGAGCGTCGCCACTCTCTGTTCGGCCGACTCCTGGGAAGGGAGTAGGAGCGGCGTGGCGCGCAGGATACTCCGCTTCGAAGCCCCAGATCGCTTTATCGCGGGGGCGATTGGCGAGCCTGGAAAGCGAGTCTTTCACCTTCAGGCCACCGAGGGCGGGCGTATCTCTGCCGTGATCGTCGAGAAATCGCAGGTTGCAATCCTTGCGCGCCGCATTGCCGAGATGCTGAAAGATCTGGGCGAGGGAGGCGAGATTGGACTCCCAACGGCAGGATCCCCACTCCCTCCCACCGCTCCAACACTGACCGAACCGCTGAACCCAGAGTTTCGAGTGGGGACGATTGCACTGGCGTGGGATCCTGCCTTGAACCGCTTGATCCTTGAGTTCCGCGATGACATGAACGAAGAGGACGCTTCCGATGCGCCTCCGCCGATGAATGATGCGCCGGATGGACCGGACGTCTTGCGCGTCTCTTTAAGTCCTGCGGCGGCGCTCACGTTTGCCGAGCGTGCGCTTCAACTCGCCGCGGCGGGTCGTCCACCCTGCCCGAACTGCGGAGCGCCGCTCGAGGTGACGGGGCACCGCTGCGCGCGCAAGGCCGCCTACCTGAACTGATCGGCGACCCCGTGAACCGACTCCCGGTGCCAGGCGGGAGCCTAACCACCACTGAAGCGCTCGCTGCGATGCACACCGCAACGGGCTTGCGCCCCGTTGGACGCCTGGCAGATGCGAGCAACGCCACCTTTCTCTGTGAGCTGGAGGGGGCGAACCCACTGCAAGTGATCTACAAGCCGATCCGCGGAGAGCAGCCGCTGTGGGACTTCCCTGATGGGACGCTGGCGGGGCGTGAGGTGGCGGCGTTCGAGGTGAGTGAGGCGCTCGGCCTCCACGTCGTTCCGCCAACGATCCTTCGCGACGGCCCCGCCGGTGCGGGGGCGGTGCAACTCTGGATTGAACACCTTGGCGTGCAGCGTGCAATTGATGCGGTAAACGGAAGCAGCGTTGCACTCCGTCCGATCGTTCTGTTTGATGCGATCGTCAACAACGGCGATCGAAAGGCGGGGCACCTCCTCCCAATCAGCGACCTAGTCATCCTCGGCGTGGATCATGGCGTCACCTTCGCCGTTGAGCCAAAGCTGCGCACCGTGCTTTGGAACTGGCGGAACGAGCGTCTCCTCGCTGCCGAACGCACCGCGTTGACCCGAGGGGCTGAACTCCTTGATTCGCCTGCGCCAAACGCGCTCACCGAGCGCCTACGCGAACTGATCATTGATCTAGAGATTCAGGCGCTCCGTGAACGGATCAACGCGCTCCTCGCAGCAGACTGCCTCCCTGAGCCCTCCGCTGAGTGGCCGGCACTCCCCTGGCCACTCGTCTAGAGGCGCTCACCGCTCCGAACGCGCAGCGTTAAGGGAGCAGCGACTCGTCGAGAAGCTCGTCTACGGTGAGGTCGGCGCGAATCCCTTGATCAGGGAGTCCGCGGAGGAATTCAAGCGAGGTTGCCCAGCCAGCGCGATCAATTGCCCCGAGCCCATCGGACTCTTGCACGAGTCCACGCCACACGTTGATCGTTGCCTTCATGACCGCCAGTGAATTCGCGCGCGTTGCCTCGTCGGCAGCAACTTCAGGAACAACCTTCGCCGCCGCATCCACGCCGAGCTCAGGGTTCCCCCTGATCCGCTCCATGGCCTCAAGCGTTGCTGCAATGAAGGCGCGGATCGCGTGCCGCTTTGTGCTGATCGTCTCTGGTGAGCTGATCAGACCAGGTCCTGCGAATGGAGCGGCGGCCGATGCATAGAAGACGCTCAACTCAAGTCCCGCAGCTTCGGCCTGAACCAAATCGTTGTTTGCGTAGCCAGTTACCGCATCCACTTGACCAGCGATCAGCGCCTGCGTCTGACCGAAGTCTGGGTAGAGCTCAAGTTGAATATCCGAAACTTCAAGAGCGGCTCCGGCCAAGATTCCAAGGAGTGTCAGGTATCCAGAGCCGTACTGGCCAGGCGTCCCAACCTTTCGGTTCGCGAGATCACTCGGCGTGCTGATCCCAGCGTCCGCTCGAGCGATAATCACGTTGGGAAGGATGCCGTAGACCGTTGCCATATAGCGAATCGGAATCCCATTCGATACGGCGGGGATCACACTCGTTCCATCGGCGAGGGCGATATCTACAGCGCCGCTCCCCACGAGGTTGATCAGGTCTGGATCGATCTGGTTCTGGATGGTCACATCAAGGCCGGCGCGCTGATATGCGCCGCTCTGCTGTGCGAGGTAGAAGGGGGCGAACTGAACGCCAGGAATGTAGCCGAGTCCAACGCTCAACGCGGTGCGCGGAGCGCTTGCGGTGGGCGAAGCAGGCGTACCCTCGCACGCACCTACCACAATGGAGAGGCTGATAACGGCGACCAGAATCAGATTGAGTTTCCGGCCGAGTGACATGACTCCCCCTATCTTTGTATTCGAGTGCTCAGCCGTTCCGCGGCAATGACAAGAGTGTATGCAAACGCTCCAAGAAGCGCGATCTGAACGAGTGCCGCAAATAGAAGTGGGGTATCAAAGAGTGAACCGCGAGCAAGATTCACAAGGATGCCGAGACCAGCGCTCCCCCCGAGCCACTCGCCCACGATTGCGCCGACCACGGCAAGTGTGGCGGCGACACGCGCGCCCGCAAAGATTCCACTTCGCGCACTCGGAAGTCTGATCATCAGCAGGGACTGGATCCGCGATGCGCCGATCGAACGTCCAAGCTCAAGAAGGCCTCGATCTGCATCTCGGACCGCAACCAGGGTGGCGATCGCCATGGGGAAGAGGGTGATCAGCGCGCATATCGCGATCTTCGCCGTAGCTCCAGGTCCGAACCAGAGGACGAGGAGTGGACCGAGCGCGAGAATCGGCATCGACTGTGCCGCCACAAGATACGGGCTTGCGAGTCGCCGAGCCGCGCCGGAAAGTCCGAGGCCGATCCCGATGAAAAGTCCGAGCGCTCCGCCGAGCAGCCCGCCTACCGTCACCTCCATCACCGTTGGGAGGAGATGCCGCATCATCGTTCCGTCTCCCCACGCCTGGGCGAAGCGCGCCGCCACGAGTGACGGGGGTGGCAGGATGAAGGTGGCTACACCGCTCAGGCGTACGCCAGCCTCCCATGCACCGAGGAGGAGAAGCCCGAGCAGCGCCGGCTGGAGGCGTTGGAGACTACGCATTGACCACCCCGCTCAGCGCAGCGAGTAGCTCCGCCTGCTGTGAGAGGCCACCTGGCGCCAGAAGTGCGCTTCGGCGCTCGCTCGCAGGGAGTGACCGAAGTCCCTTCCACTCGCCACCAATCTCTCCCTCGGCGTTCAAAAGAAGCACTCGATCAGCAACCAGGAGTGCTTCCGCAACATCGTGGGTCACCAGTAGCGCAGCGGCGGCACCAATGAGTTCGGGAAGTTCTGCGTTGAACTGGTTCCGCGTCGGCGCATCAAGCGCGGCAAACGGCTCATCAAGCAGGAGGAGTGCTGGCTCGCGCACCAGCGCACGTGCAAGCGCTACCCGCTGTCTCTCACCGCCTGAGAGTTCGGCGGGCGCGCGATCTGCAAGGGCGAACCCGTTCACACGTCTGAGCGCAGCAGATACAGATGCACGCACTGCAGGCGTTACTCCAGTCACGACCTCAAGCGGAAGGGCGACATTTCTCGCCGCACTGCGCCAACTGAGAAGTCGAGAGTCTTGAAAGGCGATTCCGACATCCGCTCGTCCAGCCAGAGCGGGTGTGCCCGCAATCAGGATTTCGCCTGCGTCAGGTTGCAGAAGGCCAGCGGCGAGGCGCAAGAGGGTGGTCTTACCGCTCCCATTCGCACCAAGGAGTGCGACGCACTCCCCCGCTTCGAGCGTCAGAGATGTGCCGTTGAGAACTCTCCGCGCGCCATACGAGAGGGAAACGCGTCGAAGTTCGAGGGCACTAGCCACGAGTTAAGAGGTGGCGCCGCTCACTGCACGAACTGTTGACGCACGGCGCACGGGCAGAATGTAGAAGTAGAGCCCGAGCACGAGATACGACACCTGCAAGAGGAGTGCACTCAACTCTGGCGTTGCGCTATATCCAACGATTGCTCGCAGGAACTGACCGATCCCTTCGGTGTGCGGGAGCACGGCGGAGAGGTCATACACGGGCGCAACAATTGCTGGAAGCAGTCCAACTTCAATCAGCTCATGCGCGCCGTAGGAGAGGAGTCCAGCGGCAATGACAACCAGCGCGGCTCCAGTCACCGTGAAGAATGCGCCAAGATTCAGCCTTACACCCGCGCGGAAGATCGCAACGCCAATCAGGGTTGCAACGGCGAGACCTGCGAGTGCGCCGATCGCCACCCAGGAGCCGGCCCCTGATTCGCTCGCGGCAGTGGTCTGTGCAAGGAGAAAGAGCGCCGTCTCAATCCCTTCGCGAATGACCGCAGTAAATGCGAGGGCGGCAAGCCCGAAGATGGACGCCGACGCGATCGCTCGGTCGACCCCTTTACGTAGTTCAGCCCCAAGCGTTACCGCCTGCTTCCGCATCCAGAAAATCATGTAGGTGAGGAAGACGACTGCTAGCAGTGATGCAAACCCTTCGATTAGTTTCTCTGCATCCCCTTGCAGCCCCCCAATGAATACGAATGCGGCGAGTCCGACCGCCGCTGAGGCGGCAATGGCGGCGAGCACTCCAGCCCAGATCACGCCCAGACGATCGGCGCGGCCAATCTTGACGAGATAACCGGCGATAATGCCAACGATCAGCGCCGCCTCAACCCCCTCCCGGAGTCCCGTAAGAACGCCGCCGATGCTCCACCCGAAAAGGTTCTCCATGGCGCGATCCCCCCCTAGGCCACCGAATCAATACAGCCGATTCAGTCGCAGTAAGCGTGCCACCGAACGTGGAATTCGTCAAAGCCCCTTGTCCGATACGACAAGGTTGCTTGTCTTTTCGCGTGATCCTGCGTAAACGAGTGCCGGTTAGCGGTCGAGGACGAAGACGGGCTGAAGTTCCGGATCGATCCCTAGCTCCTTGATCGCCGCTGCCGCGTCACTGGCGCTGCGGTCACCGTTACGCGCGAGCGCGACCATCGCTGCCGCAGCAATGTGTGCTGCATCAACGGAGAAGAAGGCGCGGAGTGCCTCTCGCGTGTCGCTCAGGCCGAAGCCATCCGTCCCAAGCACTAGGTACGGAACATCGATCCACGGTGCGATCAGATCTGGCATTGCGGTCATCCAGTCGCTGGCAGCAACGATTGGGGCGCGATCTCCCTCAAGTTGTTCTTGCAGCCACGCCTTTCTCGGCGTGGTGTCCGGATGTCGGCGATTCCATCGCTCAACGACGAGCGCTTCGCGCCGCAATTCAGAGTACGAAGTCGCTGACCAGATCTCGGCCTGAACGCCAAAGCGATCGCGAAGGAGGTCGCGCGCTTTGAGCACCTCGCCCATGATCGCTCCTGAGCCGAAGAGTCGTACGCGCGCCCCAGGGCTTGCTGGATCGGTTGCCGCGAACCGATAGAGGCCTCGATGGATCCCTTCGGTCACGCTGGCTCCCGATGGAAGTGCTGGCTGCACCTGGTTCTCGTTATAGATCGTCACGTAATAGACAATGTCTTCACCGCGCTCATACATTCGCATGATCCCGCGGCGGACGAGTGCCGCCATCTCGTACGCAAAGGCTGGATCGTACGCAACCACATGCGGCATGGCATGAGCGATCAGGTGCGAGTGCCCATCGTCATGTTGCAGTCCTTCGCCTGCGAGGGTGGTGCGTCCCGCGGTCGCTCCGATCAAGAAGCCACGCGCGCGCGCATCACCGCTCTGCCAGACCTGGTCGCCTACTCGCTGGAAGCCAAACATTGAATAGAAGACGTAGAACGGGATCGTGCCGACCGCGTGCGTTGCATACGCCGTTCCCGCGGCCTGGAACGAGGCCATTGAGCCCGCCTCCGAGATCCCCTCTTCCAGCACCTGGCCGCCCTGCGATTCGCGGTAGCTGAGCAGAAGTTCTGAGTCGACCGGCTCATAGCGTTGGCCGAACGGCGCATAGATCCCCACCTGCTTGAAGAGTGGATCCATGCCGAAGGTTCGTGCTTCATCCGGAACGATCGGCACAATCAGCTTGCCGAGGGCTGGATCGCGCATCAGGTTGCGCATCAACTTTGCGAAGGCCATCGTGGTGCTCACCGCAACGCTACTCCCCGCCGCAAACTCTTCATCCACGGCTGGCTGTGGCGCTGTCCAGACCGAAGGGTGGACGACGCGAGATGGGAGCGGTCCGCCGAGGGCGGCGCGGCGCTCTGCGATGTACTTCGCCTCTGGGCTCGCTGGCCCCGGGTGGTAATACGGAGCCTCTGGAATCTTCTCATCAGGGATCGGAAGGTCAAGCCGGTCTCGGAAGGCGCGCAGCTCCGCCTCGGTCAACTTCTTCGCCTGATGCGCAGGGTTCGTTGCTTCAACGGATGGACCGAGCGTCCACCCCTTGACCGTCTTCGCGAGGATCACCGTTGGGGCACCCTTATGTGCTACGGCGGCTGAGTAGGCGGCGTGAATCTTTCGGTAGTCGTGTCCGCCGCGACGCAGACGCACCAGATCCTCATCACTGAGATGCGCAACAAGTTGCGCGAGCGCAGGCTCCGGCCCGAAGAAGTGCTCTCGGATGTATGCGCCACCAGCGACGGTGTACTTCTGGAACTCCCCGTCCACGGTGCTATCCATCTTGCGCACCAAGTCTCCAGTCTCATCCTTTGCAAGGAGTGGGTCCCACTCGCGTGCCCAGATCACCTTGATCACGTTCCAGCCAGCACCGCGGAAGAGACCCTCGAGCTCTTGCACGATCTTCCCGTTTCCTCGCACGGGACCGTCCAGGCGTTGAAGATTGCAGTTCACCACCCAGGTGAGGTTGTCGAGCCCCTCTCGCGCAGCGAGGGTGAGTGCGCCTGCAGACTCAGGCTCGTCCATCTCGCCATCGCCGAGGAAGGCCCACACGCGACTGTTCGCGGTATCGGCCAATCCGCGATTGTGCAGATAGCGGTTGTATCGAGCCTGATAGATGGATCCGATTCCGCCGAGGCCCATGGATACCGTTGGGAACTCCCAGAAGTCTGGAAGGAGGCGCGGGTGCGGGTACGAAGGGAGGCCGCCCGGCCCCTCGGTCTCCTGACGGAATCGCTCAAGTTGCGCCTCCCCAATCCGCCCCTCTAGGAAGGCACGCGAGTAGATCCCCGGGGCCGCGTGTCCCTGGTAGAAGATCTGGTCGCCCGCGCCGCCAACCTTGCCGCGGAAGAAGTGATTGAAGCCGACCTCATAGAGGCTGGCTGCACTCGCGTACGTTGCAAGGTGGCCGCCGATCCCCGGATGCTCTTTGTTGGCACGCAGCACCATCGCCGCCGCATTCCAGCGCACGATGTGTCTGATGCGTGTCTCCATCGCCTCGTCGCCAGGAAAGCTCGGTTCGTCGCTTGTCTTGATGGTGTTGATGTATGGCGTGGTCGCCAGTGTGGGGAGTTCTACGCCAAGATCGCGTGCGCGAGCCATCAGGCGCATCATCAGGAGGCGGGCACGCTCCGGTCCGTGGGCGGTGACCGAGCGCTCGAGCTCGGCGATCAGGCGCGCCGTATCGGCGGGATCTGCGTCGGGGATCTGCTCAAGGAAGTCGAAGGTCTGCACTGCCCCCCAAGAGTAGCGCGCCGTGCGACGATGTGGGGGTGAAGTCGCTGCACGAATCTACCCCCACGAAAGCCCCCCACAGCCCACATATGGGGCGAAACTAGTGGACGCCCCCCTGACACTCCTCGCGTTGCTCGCTGTCATCGGAGCATTCGTGTCGTTGGTTGTCGAGTGGACCCTCGGGCGCGCCGTTCGATTCGGATCGCTCGCGCCTCCAAGAATGCACATGGAGATTCTGATCAACGCTCCGCTGTCGCGCGTTTGGGAGTACGCATCGGACGTCCAGCGGCAGCCAGAGTGGATGCATGAGATGAAGCGCGTCGAGATGATCACTCCGGTCCCAATCACGGTTGGTTCACGAGGTCGCGCGACCGTGCGCATCTTTGGGATCTCAACGACGGACGATGTCGTAATCACACGAATTGAACCGCCACACGCCTTTGGTATTCGCCACGAAGGGAAGTTCACAGGCGAAGGACTACTCGAGTTCAGTGCAGCAAACGAGCGGCAGACGCTGATTCGTTGGATGGAGTATCTACGCCCGCCGCTCTTCCCCGTGCTTGCCGGGTTTCTTCAGCGGCCGATCCTCCGTAGGATCTTCCAGTCAGACCTGCGACACCTAAAAGAAATCCTCGAGGAGCGCTAGTCCCCGCAGTCGATCAGAAGCGGGATCGGCTCTGCGCCAAAGACCTGCAACTCTCGCGTGATTGCAACAGAAGCGCCTGGCTCTATCCGTTCCGTCGTGATGATCTCCGTGATGCCAGCGCTTCCAATCTTGGTCGTACTCACGCTGCAGGCGGCGGAGCCAGCACCGCTCCCCGTGTTCACTACATTGATCTCAACGGAGAGCCCGCCTGGAACCGAGACGGGTGCACTGATCTGCGCCGTGAAGGGACCAACACCTTTCGCCGAGCTCCCTGCAAGTGAGGCGAGGAGGAGCACCGCAACACCGATCCCGAGGAAGACCGTGCCGTGCGCCTGACTGGATGAGGGCTGGGGCAAGCCCAGCGGATTGCAGCGCTCGCAGAGCGCCTCCTGCAGCGAGACTGGAGCGCCGCAGCGAACGCACGGTTGTGTCTGAATCTTCTCTATTGCTGATTTCTCCATGACTCAATCATCGCAGAAAGTTGCGCAACGTCACTCCGATCGCGAACGGTGATCACCGCAGAATCAGCACCAGACTTCGCTTGCGCGGCAAGCCAGCCCCGAGGATCCCGACCGAACGGCGTCTCCCTCAGCGACTCACCCTTACCGAGCTCTTGCAGTGCGAACGCAACGAGTCCCGTCCTCCCCGCGCGTTCAGACGCGCTCCTGAACCGCGTGATCCCGTGCGCGAAGGTCGCCACTGGGGCAATCCAGCCATCCCCGGAACGCGCCGCAAGTTCGATGCTGCGCTCGTGATCTCCCGCAACGTATAGAGGGACCTGATGCACGGGGCGTGGCGCGGAGGCTGCCTCAATCAGCGAAGGGGCGACGCCCCGACCTGGTCGCGTGAAACGTTGCATCGGATCCCCTTCGAGCATGGCACGGAAGATTCCGATCGTCTCCTCCATCAGTGTCAGTCGCTCCTCTGCGGCACCAAACTCCATGCCGAGCGCCTGATGCTCCGCAGCGTCACCACCAGCCCCAAGGCCAACCGCGAAGCGCCCTTCTGCGAGCGAGGCGATCGTTGCAATCGACTTTGCCGCGAGCGCTGGGTGTCGCTTCGTGACGTCAAGCACCAGCGTGCCAACAGCGAGGGACTCGTGGCGCGCGAGTGCGGCGGCAGCGATTGAGATCGCCTCGAGCACTGGACGCTCTGGGGCCCCACGCCCAATCAGGTGATCCCAAATCCAGACGCGCTCGATTGGCAGTTGCGACAACTCGCCGGCGCAATCAAGCCATTCGCTCGCACTGAGGCCGATCGTGCCGAGCGCGACACCGAGTCGCGGGGTGACTCCCGTCACCGCGCGCCGAGTTGCGCCGCCGCCTTGAGCGCGGCACCGATCGTTCGGTCGATGCGTGCAATCAGCTCAACCTCTGGAAGTCGGTACCAGGCCTCGCCACCATTCTTTCGCGCCTCTTTCACAAGCTCAGGATCGCGGATCGTGTCCGAGACGGTGAGGATTGTGCCCGCGCGAACCGGTCGACCTTTTGCGCGCTCGCGCATTGCGAGGAGGAAGAGTGCCGCCGACTCCATCTCCACCCCGAGATAGCCGCGCGCGCCCCAGCGCGCAGTCCCACGCGGCTCTGGGTCATAGAAGACGTCAGAGGTGACGATCGGGCCAACGTGCGTGGTGAGACCCTCCGACTTCGCAGCGGCGATCAGCGCACCGGTCACATCAAAGTCTGCGGTTGGTGCCGTCGGCTCATTAAACCCGAGAATCGGGCCAATGCCAGAGCTGGCCACCGCTGCGGACGCAACGAGTACGTCACCTGTTTCTAGGTGCAGGAAGCCACCACACGTACCTACGCGAATGAACGTCTCTGCGCCAAGGTTGAGCAACTCTTCAACGACGATGGAGGTGGTTGGCGTGCCCATGCCAGTTGTCTGCACGCTCACGGGGACGCCGTTCACCGTGCCCGTGTATCCGAGCAGACCACGGTGTTCGTTGACGAGCTTCGCCTTCTCCAGACCGCCATCGAATCGCGCTGCGATCCTCTTCGATCGATTCGGGTCGCCCGGCAGGAGAACAACTGGAGCGTAATCGCCACTCTCGGCGTGCAGGTGAATCTGAGCCATGCTGCCTCCGCATCTACTCGGCCCGCCAGAGACGGCGGGCACCGTACGGTGTAGCGTACGCCTCATGAGCGCAGAGCGGCTTCAAGAACCCGCAATCAGGGCCTTCCTTGAACGGCCCCACTTCGCCACGCTCGCAACGGTGAACGCGGATGGCGCTCCGTTCTCAGCGGTGGTCTGGTACGCCCTTGAGGGCGAGCGCATCCTCTTCAACAGCGCCGAGGGTCGGCGGTGGCCGGCAAACCTTCGTCGCGATCCACGCGTTTCGATCATGATCGAAGAGGGATACAACTACGTCCAGATCCTTGGGCGCGTGCACATCATTGATGACCAGGAGGCGGCACAGGCGCAGATGGCAACGATCGCCGCGCGCTATAGCGCGACGCCAGAAGTTCTCGCCGAGCGGATCGCCGAGTTCAAAAAACAGACGCGCATCGGCTTTGAACTATCTCCGACCACAATCCTCGCCGACGGCGACCCAGGCGCGAAGCGCACCGCGAAAGGTTCGTAACGTGGGGAGCGGATCAGCGAAGATTGGATACGCCGCAATGCTCGAGCAATTCGGCCCGCAAGAGGTCGTCGACTATTCCATTGCCGCCGAACGCGCGGGGATGAGCGGCGTCATGGCTGCGGATCACTTCCAGCCATGGGTGCCAGAGCAAGGGAACGCGCCGTTCGTCTGGAACGTCATGACGCTCCTTGCGGAGAAGACGAAAGGCGACATCGGTCCAGGGGTCACCTGCCCAGGATGGCGCATGCATCCAGCAACGGTGGCACAGGCTTCTGCGACGCTCGCCTCCATGTACCCAGGGCGACACTGGCTCGGTCTCGGCTCTGGTGAAGCACTCAACGAGCATGTGGTCGGAGGCTATTGGCCGGAGGTTGGCGAACGCATCGCGCGCATGTTTGAGGCGATTGAGATCATCCGCAAGCTCTTCACTGGGAAAGAAGTGAAGCACGCCGGCCGCTGGTACCAGCTGGAGAGCACCCGACTATGGACACTCCCTGCAGAGCTGCCACCGATTTACGTGGCCACGGCGGGTCCGATCACCGCAAAGAAGACCGGTGAACTGTGCGATGGAATAATCACCGTCGGCGCAGCGAATGAGAAGATCCAGACTGTCTTTGACAAGTTCGCCGAAGGAGCGCGCGCCGCAGGGAAGAACCCAGACGCGATGCCGAAGATCCTGCAGCTACATCTCTCGTGGGCACCAACCGACGAAGAGGCGCTTCAGAACGCAATGCGCGAGTGGCCGAATGGCGGGATGAAGTTCCCGAAGCAAGACATCCGCAATCCCGCTGACTTCCAACAGATGGCCAAGCTCGTTCGTCCAGAGGACTTCACCGGCCGGATGCTGATCTCCAGCGATCTTGTTGCGCACCAGAAGACCATCCAACGCTACCTGGATATGGGCTTCGACAAGATCTATCTGCACAACGTCGGCCGCAATCAGGTCGAGTGGGCCGAAGCCTTCGGCCGTGAGGTGCTCCCCGGCCTCACCGCGTGAGCCCGCGCGTAGCACTCCTTGCTGGTGGGGTTGGAGGCGCAAAGCTTGCCGACGGTCTCTATCGCGCACTCCCACAGGGTGCGCTGAGCATCATCGCCAACCCGGGAGATGACTTTGAGCTGCATGGCCTCACCATCTGCCCAGATCACGACACGCTTCTGTACACCCTCGCCGGACTCGGCGATCGCGAGCGCGGCTGGGGACTCGCTGGCGAGACCTGGAACGCACTCGAACAGTTCGGCAAGATTGGGGCGCCCGACTGGTTCAGGCTCGGCGATCGTGACTTGGCGCTCCACATTCACCGCACGGCACTTCTCAAGAGTGGAGGTCGTCTCACCGAAGTGAACCGCGAGTTGCAGCGGCGACTCGGACTCCCTGACGCGCCGATCCTGATAGCGACTGACGACCCGCTCCGAACCAGAGTTCGAACCGAAGAGGGCTGGATGGAGTTTCAGCCATGGTTCGTGGGTGCGCAGGCGAAGCCAGAGGTCCTTGAGGTTGAGTTCGTCGGTGCGCAGAGCGCACGCGTGAGCCCCGAAGTGACCGAGGCGATTCTCAGCGCCGAACTGATCGTGATTGCGCCATCAAACCCACTCATCTCCATTGGACCAATCCTTGCCGTCGACGGAGTGCGAGAGGCGATCGCGATGGCACGCACGAGCGGCGTTCAGGTGATCGGCGTTTCACCGATCGTTGCGGGAAGGGCGATTAAGGGACCAGCCGACCGGATGTTGAAAGCTGCTGGCCTCCCCTCTTCGCCAGTTGGTGTGGCGCGCGCACTTCCCGGACTCTTTGACACATTGATTGTCGATGAGGGCGACCTCACCGATGCACTGCGCACAGAGCTCGCCCCACTCGTACCACGAATCGTTGGCGCCGCGACCGTGATGCACGACCACGATGCGCGCCTCGGCCTTGCACGGCGGCTCTTGCAGGCCGCGTCTGACCGCGAATGATCGCGGCGATTCTCCCGTTTCGCAGTGTTGCCGATTCCAAGCGGCGCATGGAGGGCTCCCTCAGTGAGCAGGAGCGAATGGAGCTCTCCGCGCGCCTCCTTGTTCGCACGCTCGGCGCTCTGCGCAACGCGCGCAGCATCGAGCGAACGATCCTCGTCTCACCTGATCCGCTGGCACGGGAACTCGCCAGAGCATCAGGTGCCGTAGCGATTGACGATCGTGGCGTGCCGCTGAATGAAGCGATTCTGCTCGGGCTCCAGCACGCACGCGCAGACGGGGCAACAACCGCGCTGATTATTCCAGTCGACCTTGCGCACGTCTCAGGCGGCGCACTCGATGAGCTGATTCGCGCATGGCGCGTGAGCGGGGCGGCAAGCGCCCTCCTCCCCGCACTCGATGGCGGCACCGCGGCGCTGATCACCCCGCTGCCGACCAGCATGAACCTCCGCTACGGAGAAGGGAGTGCTGCGCTGCACCTCCGCGAGCTCACCGCGACCACCAGCAGCGTGCATCAACTCACCTCCCCACTCGCCGCAGATCTCGACACTCCGGAAGACCTGGCCACCCTCACCGCGTCAGGGGGAGGCCGCACTGCGGGCGATCGACACGGCGGCTTGATCGCACTCCCCATCGACGGGCTCGGGGAGATTCAGCCGAACGACAATCTCCCAGAACTGATTGCAGAGGTCGTGCACCGTTTCTTGGACGAGCGCGCCGTTGGTCCGTTGCAACCTGATGATGTGATCAGCGTTACGCAGAAGATTGTCTCAAAGGCAGAAGGGGCGATCGTCGATCTCACCACTGTCACTCCGCGACAAGAGGCGGTTGCGTACGCAGAGAGGTGGAAGCGCGACGCACGACAGGTGGAAGTGGTTCTCCAGGAAGCGGTGCGCGTCGTGCGCATGGATCGTGGCGTGATCATCACCGAAACAGCGCACGGCTTTGTCTTGGCGAACTCGGGGGTCGATGCGAGCAACGTTGGCCCGCGCAGCGGCGAGATCGTCACCCTCCTCCCTCGCGATCCCGACGCCTCCGCAGCACGGATCCGCGCCGCAATCGCCGCGCGAACAGGCGTTGCACCAGGGGTGATCATCACCGACTCCTTCGGGCGACCGTGGAGGCTTGGAATCACTGACGTTGCGATCGGCCTTGCGGGCATTGCTGCGCTGGACGACCTACGCGGGCAGCCCGATGCGGATGGTCGTGTCATGGCGGCCACCGTCCGAGCAGTCGCCGATCAGATCGCCGCTGCGGCAGAGCTTGCGCTCGGGAAGAGCGCAAAACGTCCACTCGCCTTCATTCGCGGAGCGAAGCCAGCCCCCACAGAGTCGGGGAGCGTCCGTGAGAGCCTGATGCCTCCCGACTGGGATCTCTTCCGCTGACCACCCCGCTCACTGATCGCCCCGCTCCGCATGCGCCTACAATGAGCGCATGACTGAGAAGAGTTTCACGATTGACTTTGGCGGCAGTGAGCCGGGGAGCACGACCGCCGCAAGCCCTGCGAAGCCCACCCCCTCAAGCGCGGCTCCAGCACACAGCAAACTCCTCATCCTCGGCTCCGGCCCTGCGGGCCTCACCGCTGCAATCTATGCGGCACGCGCGCAGTTAGCGCCAATCCTGCTCGCCGGATACGCGCCAGGCGGCCAGCTAATGCTCACCAGTGAGGTAGAGAACTTCCCCGGCTTCCCAGACGGCATCGATGGACCAGACCTGATGGCGAAGATGCGCGCACAAGCGGAGCGATTCGGCACCGTCGTTGTCGACCAAGATGTTGACCGCGTCGATCTCTCGAAGCAGCCGTTCCGAGTTTGGAGCGCAGGGCGTGAGTTCACCGCGGATGCCGTGATCGTTGCCACCGGCGCATCCGCAATCTGGCTAGGGCTAGAATCCGAGACACGCCTTCGCGGACGCGGCGTGAGCTCATGTGCCACCTGTGATGGCTTCTTCTTCAAGGGCGAAGAGGTGGCAGTTGTTGGCGGTGGCGACACCGCACTTGAAGAGGCGCTCTTCCTGACGCGCTTTGCCACCAAGGTACACCTTCTCGTCCGTCGTGACTCCTTCCGTGCCAGCAAGATCATGGTTGCACGCGCCAAGGCGCACGAGAAGATTCAAATCCACCTCAACCGCGAAGTGGTCGAGGTTATTGGCGAAAAGAAGACAGAAGCGCTGATCCTCAAGGACACTGTGAGTGGTGCCACAGAGCAACTCGCCGTCGGCGGTCTCTTTGTTGCGATTGGACATAAGCCAAACACTGAACTGCTAGGCGGCGCGCTCCCTGTTGATGCGGCGGGCTATCTGCAGGTGAAGGAGCACTCTTCGGCATCTGCGATTGACGGCGTCTTCATTGCGGGGGATGTCCACGATCATCGGTATCGTCAGGCGATCACCGCCGCTGGCGACGGCTGTCGTGCGGCGCTTGATGCCGAGCGCTGGCTCGCCGCTCGCGAGGCGTAACTACTCTTCTTCGCCCACCCCTACGAGGAGTGCCGCGGCGGTGCTGAGCGGCATCACAAGCAATACCCCTGTAGTCCCTACTAGCGATCGGACGATTTCAACGGCGACCGACTCACTGCTAATTCGTGTGAGTAGGTCACCTGGCGCGATCAGCGTAGAGACGACGAGCGGAAGCGCCGCAGCAAAGTACGCCAGCGGGAGGGTATTGATCACCGCTGCGATGTGTGCCCGACCAATACTGAGTGCGCGCGTTGCGATCACCAGATCTGACTCTCGACGCGCCCCCTGTCGCAACTCATCAACGGCGGCGACCTGCGTAGCGGCAACATCATCGATGATGCCCATCGTCCCGATCAGCGCAGCGGCGAGGCCAATGCCCCGTAAGTCCACGTCTGCTCCGAGGAGTGGGAGAAGATTGAGGAGATCTGCGTCACCTGCAAACGGGGTGAACGCAAGGAGTTGATCAAAGAGAGCGGAAAGTAGCCCAACGACGACCAGACTCGCCGAGATGCCAAGGATCGCCGCGGTGGATCGACGCGAGAAGCCTTCACTGATGAGCGTGGTGAGGGTGCCAACCGCAAGCGCGGTTCCACCCGCAACAAGAACAGGCGATGCACCCGACAGAATTGCGGGGAGCCCGAAGCGAACAATCAGGATCGTTGCGGCAAGCAGCGCGATCAGTGCACGCGCCCCACGTGAACCGGCGACGACGATCACCAACGCCGCGAAGGCGACGGCTAACAGTACGAGAGCTCCTCCGCGTGAACGATCTGCGACGGCGTAGGTCAAGCCCCCTGCATCATCTGGCAGCTCAACAAGGAGAACTTCGTCGCCCGCGCGAAAGGGGATGGAACCAGCGATCGCCTCCCCCTGTTCGACCTCGGCGCGAGCCCGCTCACCGGCAGCCGCGCCGTCCAGGATCTGGACCTCAACGCTCCCAGAGAACCCGCCAACGGAGCCAGTCGGCGTGGTGAGCAGCGTGGCACGCACCAGCGTGGACGCCCCTGGGTTCGCAGGGAGGGACCACGGGCTCGGCAGCAGCACCAGGAGCGCGAGAAGCACGCTCGCGGCAAGAAGCGGTGCGCTCTTACGAAACCGGCTGCCAGGTGAGCTGGAGATTGATCGTGAATTCGGCATCCCCTCTATGCTAGCCGCCTCGTGCGGGGCGTTTACGAAGCACCCGTAGACTCATGGTATGCAGAGCGAACCGAGCCCGAGCGCGATCCGAATCATCCGCGAAGGGCAGCGGGTGGAACTGGACTGGGCGGATGGCCACCAGAGTCAATTCGACGCTGTAGCCCTGCGGTGGCTCTGCCCGTGTGCGTATTGCCGCGGCGAGGCTGGACTCCCTGGCTGGCTCGATGCCAATCCGTCGCTCTCGGAGCAGCAGACGACCTTCACCGGCGGTGAGCTCGTTGGAAGCTACGCGCTCTGTCTCTTCTGGGCCGACGGACACCGAACTGGCTACTACACGTGGTCCCTACTGCGTAGCAACTGCGCGTGTGCAGCCTGCATCACCGATCCGCATGGCTGAGGCGCGCGAGCATCGTCGCCGCCTCGTCGTCAGTCGCGAGCTCTCCGCTCTCGCCTTCAACGCCCGCGTCCTCCATGAGGCACGTGACTCGCGCACCCCGCTCTTGGATCGCTTCAAGTTCCTCAGCATCGTCTCGTCAAACATTGACGAGTTCTTTGGCGTCCGTGTCTCCGGAATTCGTGAGCAGATTGACGCTGGCGTGCAGGCCGCAAGTGCGGACGGCCGCTCCCCTGCCGAACAGATGCGCGCGATCCGTGAGGCGGCAGCGCTCCTCATGCTGGCGGCCCAAGATGCTTGGCGCGAACTGACGACTGAACTTTCCACTGTCGGCCTCTCCTTGGTTCACTGGGAAGAGATCGATCGTGCGACGCAAGAGACACTAGCAGCGCGCTTCAAGCAAGAGATCTTCCCAGTGCTCACCCCGCTCGCAATTGACCCGGGACACCCCTTCCCCTATGTCAGCAGCCTTAGCCTTTCGCTTGCCGTGCAGTTGCACGATCCGGAGCGAGGTGAACGCTTCTTCGCACGCGTCAAAGTGCCCCAGATACTGGGAAGGCTGGTGCAGATCGGTGACGGTCGTGCCATCCTCTTGGAGGACCTGATCCGTGCACACATTGATCAGCTCTTCGTCGGTCATGAAATTGCTGGTGCATATGCGTTCCGCATCACACGAGATGCCGACATTGAGGTTGAAGAGGGTGAAGCGGATGACCTCCTTGCGGCGATTGAGGAGGAGTTGCGACAGCGCCGCTTCGGCAAGGTCGTGCGCGTGGAGATTGAAACATCGGCGCCCGTAGAGGTACGCCAGCTGCTCCTTGCAGGATTCGAACTCCAGGCAGACGCACTCTCCGAAGTTGACGGCGTGCTCGACCTCACGGTGAGTGGAGAGATCGCAGCGCTTCAGCTACCGAACCTCCACAGTCCCACGTGGCATCCCGTCACACCTCCAAGGATTGCAGAGGCCCCACGCGCGGCCGACGGCGGTGCTGACCTCTTCCGTGTCATCGAGCAGGGCGATCTACTGATGCACTACCCATACGAGAGCTTTGACGCGAGTGCCGAGCGACTCTTCCAGCAGGCGGCGGTTGACCCTGATGTCCTCTCCATTCGCTCCACGCTCTACAGGACGGGCGCTGTTTCAAGCATCCCCGGCCATCTGATCCAAGCTGCACGCGCAGGAAAAGAGGTGGTCGTGCTGGTGGAGTTAAAGGCGCGCTTTGATGAGGCAGCAAACATCGAGTGGGCGAGAAGGCTTGAAGAGGCAGGGGCACACGTCATCTACGGGATGAGCGGCCTTAAGACGCACTGCAAGGCCACGCTGATCGCCCGAAGGGAGAGTGGGGAGATTCGCCGCTACGTGCACCTCTCCACCGGGAATTACAACCCACGTACCGCTCGACTCTATACCGACCTCTCCCTCTTTACCGTTGACAACGCGTTCGGGGCTGATCTGAGTGCACTATTCAACTATCTGACCGGCCTCTCAAAGCATGCCGACTATCAGCGCCTCCTCGTTGCGCCCGCACAGTTGCGTCACGCAATCGGGCGGCGAATCAGCGCCGCTGTGGAAGACGCTGCTCGCGGCGGACGCCCATACATTGCTGCAAAGGTGAATGCTCTCGTTGACACCGAGATGATCGGCCTCCTCGATGACGCGGCGGCACGCGGCGTCAGGATCGACCTGATCGTGCGCGGCATGTGTGGCCTGATTCCCGATCCAGATCGCCATGAGGGGCGCCTCCACATCCGCTCGGTCATTGGAGAGTTCCTCGAGCACAGCCGCCTCTACCACTTCAACATTGCGGGGCGTGCGGAGTGGTTCGCCGGAAGCGCAGACCTTATGGATCGCAACCTTGATCGCCGCGTTGAGGTCCTCTTCCCGCTGCTAGATCCAACTTCAATCAGCCGCTGCGAAGAGGTGCTGCGCGTCCTCCTCGCCGACCATCGCAACAGTTGGATCCTGCAGCCAGACGGTGCCTGGCTCCGCAAGGAGGATCTGGAACCGGATGGCGCCAGCAGCTCAAGTTTTGCTGAGTTCAAGCGACTCGCGGTACAAGCTGCCGTGACCCTGCCGCATGAGCCTACGCTTTAGCGCATGAACCGCGAACGAGAGCTCAAGTACACTGCGCTCACCTCAGAACCACCCCGCCTCCCCCACGGGTGGAGCCTCGGCCCAGAGCGCGCAGTCGAAGAGATCGTTGATACCTACCTTGATTATGCGGAGACGCTGATCACGCGCGGCTGGGCGCTGCGGAGACGCGAGACAGTCGGAGCACCAACGCGATACACGCTAAAGCGCAACGCACAGCAGGTAGGAGCGTTTCATCAGCGCGATGAGATTGAGCGAGAGGGCGATCAGGTCCCCGCCGAGATCATGGATGAGATTGGCGCGCAGCTCGCATCAGAACTCCGTGAGGTTGTGACGATGCGACAGAGGCGAAGGAGCTGGCCGCTCCAGCTCAATGGGAGAGTTGTCGCGGACCTCACCACGGACGAAATTCAGTCAGGCGACGCGCAATGGACTGAGCTCGAAGTTGAGTTCGCCCCGTCGGTGAGTGATGCAGATGCAACAGAAATGGCAACAGAACTGCAAGAGTTCTTTGCTGGCGACGAAACACTTACGCCGAGCCGCCGGTCAAAGCTTGAGGCCGCTATCGCTGCGCTCTGACAAGGTCACCCAGTGCGCCGCGCCATGAGGATCCTCCGAGCGCCTCAGCAATGATCACTCCTTCACGAATACCGCCACGATCAACACGTAGATCGGTCACCCCTGTCTGCTGAAGCAGCGCCTCAAGAATGGAGAGCCCCGCGGGGAGGAGTCGCGCTCGTCGCTCTGAGATTGCATACGCGCTTGAGATCTCCGCTGCCGAAAGTGAGGCGAGCCGCTCGCCCATCAGCCGCAGATCAGCCGGCCGTACGGCGTGGGTCAGCAAGGTTTCTGGGACGAGCTTCAGGAGTCGCGTCGCGGTACCGCCAACGAGGACGAGTTGCGCGGCATCTCCTGCTGGCAGGTGGCTGAAGGCCGTCTGCGCATGATCTCGAAGCGCGCGCCATTCGCGGAGCTTCGGCGGATCGGAATAGTTCACGCGCGTCATCAAGCGCGCCGAACCAATGGAGAAACCCTGTGCCACCGGAGCGCGACCCGGAACTAGGCGCACGATCTCCGTGGAGCCGCCGCCAATATCTCCAACGAGTAGCGGCTTGGAGCGATCGTGCGCATGGATGAGACCAAGGACGGTGAGGAAGCCCTCTTCTTCGTGCTCTAGGACGATCGGCTCAAGTCCGAGTCGACTGCGAATCTCCTTGACGACGCTCGCGCGATCCTTTGCGCGACGGAGTGGCTCCGTGGCAACCACTGTGAGTGAGTGCGCGCCGAGTCGGAGTGCTCGTGCGTGGAAACGGTCGAGTGCATCAATGACGTCACTCGTTGCCTTGCTACCAATCTCTTCGCGCCGCTCGACAAGGCGGCCCAGCTCTGAAGGGATCGACTCATCCGTGAGCGAACCGAGGCGCACGCCGTCAGTCACTGCCACCAGAAGGTGGATGGAGTTCGAGCCAATGTCCGCGACCGCCCCAATTCTCGGGGGGTTGGTGTTTACCGCGAGTTCACCTGCCCCCTCACGATGGGCGACGGAGATCCGCGAAGGTGCGCCAGAGGGAGTTCGTTTCACCCCGCCATCCTAGCGGGGCGCTACGATGTAACGAATAGCCAGGGGAAACCCTGGGAGGAGTTTGAAATGAGTGATGGAAAAGAGCCCGGTCGGGTGGAAAACGAGATCAACGAGATCCTCGCGCGCACGACGAGTGGTGCTGGCGCAACGCCTGCTCCGCAAGGGGCTCGTGACCCGCTTGACCGTGAGCTGCGACAGATCAAGGAGATCATCGTGCGCATGGGGAGCCTCACGGAAGCAGCAATCCGAGACGCTCTCACCGCACTCACCACCCATGACGCCACGCTCGCTGAGAAGATCATCGTCAACGATCGCACCATCAATGCCATGCAACATGAAGTCATCAGCGTGATCACCACCACGATCGCAACACAGAGTCCGGTTGCGCGCGACCTGAGAAACCTTCTCACGATGAACCATGTCGCCTATGAGCTCGAGCGCATCGCCGACCACGCCTCTTCGGTGGCGAAGGTGGCGAAGCAGCTCGCCCCAGAGCCGGCCCTTCAACGATACCTTCACCTCCCAGAGATCGGCGAACTCGCAGCGGCGCAGCTCCACGGCGTCCTCCTCGCACTGGTCGACTCCGACGCCGTGCGGGCCCGTGAAGTTGCGGTCAGCGATGACCAGATCGATGCGCTGTACCGCAAGTCCTTCGATGAGTGCGTCTTGCTGATGGAGGCTGATAAGAGCAACGTAGAGCGCGGCACCCGCCTCCTCTTCGCTGCGCACTACCTTGAGCGCATTGGCGACCGAACCACCAACATTGCCGAAGATATCGTCTACCTCGTCTCTGGCGAGGTGGAAGACCTGAATCCATGAGCGCTGCGAAGGCGGCGCGAACGGGAGAAACGCTTTTCCTCATCCGGCACGCAGACGTGGGGGATCCATCTGAGTGGATCGGTCCGGACGCTGAACGACCACTCAGTGGCAAAGGCGTGAAGCAGGTCGCGCGTCTCGCCGCCACACTCCTCGCTGCAGAGACGGCGATCGATGAGATTCGTTATTCGCCCGCGCGCCGATGTGTGGAGACAGCCACCGTGCTCTCTGCAGTCCTCGAAGTTGAGGCCGTCGCTGACGAGCGCCTCCTTGACGGTCCACCGATCGCACAGCTCGCCCGAATGTTTGACCAGAAAGGGGTAACTCGACTCGCCCTGGTCGGACATGAACCGAATCTGAGTCGACTGCTGAGCGAACTCACCGGGATTGCAAGTCTCTCCGTCGAAAAGGGCGCTCTGATTCGCATTGACCTGCCGAACGGCGTCAGCGCGGGGAGCGGTCGCCTTGTGACGATCGCGCCGCCGTCACTACTCCGCGCCCCCAAAGAAGAACGCTAACTCGCCTCCCCTTCAACACAGGCGGCAACCAGCCCCGGATGGGTGAGGTGTGCCAGATCCTCTTGCGTACGGAGCGTCCAGACCGCAAGCTCAAGTCCCGCGGCCTGTAGGTCCCTCACCCATGCGCTGCCCAGGAGCGACTTCTCAACGGAGACACCGTCGACTCCCAGCGCATGCGCCCGTGCACGCGTCCGAGCAGATGGAGATTCAACGTTGAGCCAGCGTGACCACTGTGGGGCGCCCAAACCAACCTCTCGCAGTGCATCGTCATCAAAACTCGAGATCACCAACCGCGCTCCTGCGTCCATGGACCGCTCACCAAGCACAGCGAAGAAGCTCGGCAGGGGTGGCACCTTCAGTTCAACGTCAAAGAAGAGCGAGTCTGGGAGCACGGCAAGTGCGTCAGAGAGCGTTGGCACGCCCAGGCGTTGAAGCTCGCTCGCACCAAGTTCACTCACCGCTCGTTCGTCCCCATGCGTGCGCGCGAGGGTTTCGTCATGAATGATCACAGGCACCCCATCACGGGAGAAGCGCACGTCGAATTCTACGCCATCACATCCGGTCGACGCAGCAGCAAGTAGTGCGTCGAGCGAGTTCTCAGGGTGCGCTAATGCACCGCCATGTACGCCACGGTGCGCGAGTCGAAGTGGACGACCTACCGTCTGAGCGGCCGATGTTGCGGGTGGCGCTCCAGCTCTCTCCACTCGTTCAGATGCGCTCAGCGCAGAGGGAGTCGAATGGTGAACGTCGTGCCGACCCCAACCGTGGAGTCGGCCTCAATGCTCCCGCCGTGGCGGAGGATTGCGTGACGTGCGATCGCAAGCCCGAGCCCGGTTCCTGCACCACCCACTGAAGGGGTCACGTTCGGAATGCGCTCAACCGTATAAAAACGCTCAAAGATGCGCGAGAGATGCCGACGCTCGATACCGATCCCCTCATCCGCGACCTGGATCTCTACGAATGGCTTCAGCTCAGCGGCTGAAGAGGTGGAGAGGCGAATGGTGACCTTCCCCTCCGGTCGGCTGTACTTCACGCCGTTATGCACAAGGTTCGCAAACGCCTGCCGCAGTCGATCGCGATCCCCCGGCACCATCCACGGACCAGGACCAACCTCTTCTACCAGGATCTTTCCGCCGTGCCGCGTGGCGACAGGGGTGAAGCGCGTGGCAACCTCCTCCGCCAGATCTCGTAGATCGACTGGAGCCGTGCGGAGTGCCACCTCCCCCGATTCAAGTGTGGCCAGATCGAGCATTTCATCCGCCATCTGCACGAGGTGCAGCACTTCTACTTCGATCTGCGAGGCGCGCTCCTTCACGCCGCTGACGTCTCCACGCTCCCCTGCGGCGGCGATTGATTCGGCGAGCAGTCGAATGGTGCTGAGCGGTGTCCTCAGTTCATGCGAAAGGTTGTCCACGAACTCGGTACGGATCTGTCGCAGGCGCACCACCTCTGTCAGGTCACGCAGAAGAATCCAGGCGCCGTCATCCCCGTCAGGTGCCGCCGTCACCTGGACGTGACGCATCTCATCGGAGTGGCCAGGGCGAAGATCGCGCAGTGAGATCTCTCCTCGCGAGATCGTTCCGCTCAGCGCCTCTCGTGCAAGCTCTTCGAGTCGATGGTCGACGGTCGCCTCGATCAACGGGCGCCCGCGCAGATCGTCAACCTCTCGCGCCAAGATCTCTCTGCACGACGGGCTCGCAGCACGAATCGTGAGATCCGGAAGCACGCGCAACACGGCATCATCCGTGGCGTCGAGCAGTGCATCAAGACGCTGTGCGCGACGCTCCGCTCGGGCTGACTCACGGTCCGCTCGCTCCCCTTCGCGGACGGCACGCGACGTGCTGTCGCTGACTTGGTTACGTCGACGGCGCAGCATCACCGCAAGAACCAAAGCGGCAAGCGCGAAGAGCGCCACGAAGAGTAGCGTTGGACTGGCGGTCTCGATCATCTTTCAGAGGGCGCGCCGACGTACGTTGGCGGAAACCCTCGGGCGGCAAGTTCCTTTTCGATCGTCTCGCGCTCAAGGCGCTTCTGCGCCACGATACGCTCCACAACGGCTGCCAGCGGGACCACGCTCCGCTCACCGCTGGCGCGCAGCGTCATCTCCGCGCCGCCCGCATCGAGCGATCTCGGCGAGATGGTCACGATCCATGGCGCGCCGAGCAGCTCTGCGTCAGCGAACTTCACGCCAGGCGACTCTTCTCGATCGTCAACCAGCAACTCAAGTCCAGCGCTCGCGGCCGCGGACTCCAACGTGGCCGCCGAAACCTCAACGCGAGGATCTTTGTTAGCGCCGAGCAGCGCGACCTGGGCGTCGAAAGGTGCCACGGCCGTCGGCCAGGCGAGCCCCTTATCATCGTGATACGCCTCCGCCACGCATGCGGCTGCGCGCCCAACACCAATGCCATATGAACCCATGATGATCGGTCGCTTCACCCCCGCCTCATCGAGATACTCGGCGCCGAGTGACGCTGTGTAGCGCGTTCCCAGCTTGAAGATATTCCCAACCTCGATCCCCTTCTCCAGTCGAACGGGAGCGCCACAAGAGACACAGCCGTCACCCGTTTTCGCGGATGCGAGATCCACCACGTGGTCAGGAGTGAAGTCGCGTGGAATATTGACGTTCTTTAAGTGGTATCCCTCCTTGTTTGCGCCAGCCACGAGATTTGCGGAGGAGGCAACGAGCTCATCGACCACCACGAGTGCCCCCTTGGCGCCGATCGGCGAGGCGTAGCCGGGCACCATCTTGGCGGCAACGATCTCCTCTTCGCGTGCGGGACGAAGATCGCGCGCGCCGATCGCGTTCGTCAGCTTCGTTTCCTCTACATCATCATCACCCCGCACGATGGCAACGATCAGCCGATCGTCGCGATCTGCAAAGAAGACGGCCTTTGCGGTCTGCTGATGCGGGACGCCAAGCAGCTCTGCGAGTGCTTGAATCGTTGGGGCGTTTGGTGTCTTCACCTCTTCGAGCG
Organism: Chloroflexota bacterium; assembly: GCA_038145565.1. Classification (GTDB taxonomy): domain Bacteria; phylum Chloroflexota; class Limnocylindria; order Limnocylindrales; family Limnocylindraceae; genus Limnocylindrus. Next base: position 89,567 of record JAYQPX010000001.1, read on the forward strand.
GGAGCGGTGCCGCTGCAGCCGGCGTCGCCCTGCGCACACGCGCAACCTGCCGATTTGAGGCGCTGGAGCATGCATCGCAGATCACCAGGGTGTCCTCGCCGTACTCGCTCGGCGCCATGAACTCATGCGCCCCCGTGCCACCCATCATCCCCACGTCGCTGGCGACGGCAATCGTCTTCAAGCCGAGTCGCGCGAAGATGCGAGTGTATGCGTGGTAGTAGAGCGCGTAGGAGTGATCGAGCCCTGCCTCATCACGATCCGCCGAATAGGCGTCCTTCATCGTGAACTCGCGCACGCGAATCAGGCCTCCGCGTGAACGGGGTTCATCTCGCCACTTCGTCTGAAAGTGATAGACCTGCTGCGGAAGTTGTCGCCAGGAGCTCACCAGCTTGCGGAGGAGGTCGGTCACCACCTCTTCGTGCGTCATAGCGAGAACCATGTCGCGTCCACCACGATCCTTGAACCGGCCCATCTCAGGGCCGATCTGGTCGTATCGCCCCGTCTCTCTCCAGAGATCGGCGGGGTGAACGACTGGCATCAGCATCTCCTGTCCACCGATGGCATTCATCTCTTCACGGATCACTTGGGTCACATGCGCGTTGACGCGCATGCCGAGGGGAAGGAGCGAGTAGATCCCAGCTCCCAGCGGACGGATGTACCCAGCGCGGAGCAGGAGCCGATGGGAGGGCATCTCCGCGTCGGCAGGGTCCTCGCGCAGCGTGCTGAAGAAGAGGTTTCCTATTCGCATTCGGACATCCTACCCGCGCCGCCCGCCTCGCGGCGAATGGACGGCGCTCAGGTAGTGCGTCGGAGCACGTAGCCGATGTTGCGGACCGTCTGCAGGACCACTGGGCTGGCCGGCGTCGCTTCGATCGCGCGGCGGAGGGCGTGCATGTGCACATCGACCGTTCGCGTCTCCCCGGCGTAGTCGTACCCCCAGACCCGATCCAGCAGCTGCTCGCGACTGTAGACACGGCCAGCGTTGGCGATGAGGAAGGCAAGGAGCTGGAAGGCCTTCGGCTTCACATGTACGACGGCACCGTTGCGAAGGATTCGCTGTCCCTCAAGGTCAATCTCTGCCTCTCCGATCCGCACCAGCTGCTCAGCGCTCGTTGCTGGGGCTGCCCCGCTGCGACGCAGCACGGCGCGGATTCGCGCAGAGAGCTCGCGCGATGAGAACGGCTTCGTCACGTAATCATCGGCGCCAAGGTTGAGTCCGGCGACGCGATCTGTCTCGGACGCTTTCGCCGTGACCATGATGACTGGAACGCTGGAATTCGTACGTATGGCGCGACACACCTCGATGCCACTCATCTCGGGAAGCATGAGGTCAAGGAGCACAAGGTCGGGTGCATGCGCGCGAAATGCAGCGAGACCAGCGGCGCCTGTCGCCGCCTGCTCCACCGAGAAACCTTCAGCGCTCAACGCATCTGCAAGTGCCTCGCGCAGCGGCCGCTCATCTTCTACAAGGAGGATGCGCGCCGACTCACTCTTCACCATGCAACCCTCCCGCCTTTCCGTTAACGACGTGTGAACAGCACCTCAGGCGGCGCGCAGGACGGCGATCGCCTGATCGATGCGCGTAAGGACCGCCGCGCGGCCGAGGAGCCTCATGCTGTCGAAGAGTGGGGGCGTCGCGGCACGACCAGTTGCCGCTGCGCGGAGTGCCATGAAGAGATCGCCCGCCTTCCAGCCCTGCTCTTCCGCAAGCGTACGAAGCTTCGCCTCGAGTGGATCGGGCGCGTCAAGGAGTGGTGCGTCACCTTCGCCGATCCCATCCGCAATGAGGGGGCGTGCCGCTTCGAGCGCGGCGCACGCTGTAGCCGCCTCCCAACGTTTCGGTACGAGAAGACCTGGGTCATGCCGCAGCACATCCAAGAAGAGGAAGTCGGTGAGTTCAATCGCAGACGAGAGGAGCGGAATGCGCTCGCGAATCAGCGGAAGGAGCGCGGCGATCTCGCGATCGGTTGCGGGGCGTCCAATGCGACCATCGGCGGCGGCTTGATCGTAGAAGGGTCGCAGGCGTGCCAAGAGTTCCTCGTGCGTCAGCCTCCGAATCCACTGGCCGTTGATCCATTCGAGTCGGGTGCGATCGAAGACGGCCCCCGCCTTCTGCACATGCTCCAAAGAGAATCGTGCCTGAATCTCTTCCACATTGAGGACTTCGTCCTCACTCCCCGTTGACCAGCCGAGGAGTGCGAGGAAGTTGATGATCGCCTCTTTAAGGAACCCCTCCGCGCGATAGTCCGAGATTGCCGTTTGGCTCTTGCGCTTGCTCATCTTGGTCCGATCGGGATTCAGAATCAGGGGGAGGTGTGCAAACTTCGGCAGCGTCACGCCGAGCGCTTGGAAGAGGAGGATGTGCTTCGGCGTGTTGGAGAGGTGGTCCTCGCCGCGGATCACGTGGGTGATCCCCATATCCGCGTCGTCCACGACCACGGTGAAGTGGTAGAGCGGCGAACCATCCGCGCGGAGGATTACGAGATCGCCGCCGAGTGCCTCAGCGTCGATCTCGACACGACCGCGGACAAGGTCATCAATGACCACAACGCCCGGCCTGATACGGAACCTCAAGGCGGCCGACTCCCCCGCCGCAACGCGACGCGCCGCATCCTCTGCTTTGATCCCCGCGCATCGGCCAGAGTATCGGGGCGGGAGCTTCGCCTTCTCGCGCGCACTCCGCTCCGCATCTAGTTCCGCGCTAGTACAGAAGCAGTAGTACGCAAGGCCCGCTGTGTAGAGTTGCGCTGCAACTTCGGCGTAGCGCGCGCTGCGAGCCGACTGCCGGTATGGACCACGCCCTCCGCGCTCCTCGTTCGCGCTGACGACGCCCTCATCCGCTTCAAGCCCGAGCCAGCGCAGCCCCTCAAGGATGTCCGCCTCATGTTCTGCAGTTGAACGCGCAGTGTCGGTATCTTCCACCCGCACGATGTAGGTGCCGCCGTTTGCGCGGGCATAAAGAAGATTGAAGAGTGCGGTACGTGCGGTCCCAATGTGGAACGGCCCCGTGGGGCTCGGTGCAATCCGTACGCGCACCTCGCCGCTCATGTCGCAACACCAGCGACTCGGTGGAAGAGTTTCTGGTCCACGCTCCCCTGCAACACATGAATGAGCGTCGCGGGGCGAAGGCCGAGTGTGGCACGACCGATCGGGCCATCGAGGGTGAGTGAGTCCAACGAACTGCTACGGGAGAGGACCGAGACTGGCGCACCTGGCACGAGTCCGCGAGCTTCGAGATAGCTGAGTAGCGCGCCATCCGCCTCGGCCGCCTCCGTCACTCGATAGATCGTTGCCACCTCACCCGCCTCCAACTCTGCGAGCGGTCTCCCCTTCGGTCGGCGCGCCTCCGCTGCGCGATCAATCGGGTTCCCGTGCGGGCAGGTCTGAGGGTGGCCAAGCATCTCGTCGAGACGCCCTTCGAGCGCTGGCGAGATCACCGCGTGCAGACGTCGTGCCTCCGCGTCCGCTGCCGCCCACGAGAGTCCAACGACTCCTGTAAGCAACCACTCAAGGAGTGCATGTCGCTTGAAGATTGCATCGGCCGCCGCCTCGCCTGCCGCGGTGAGCTTCCAGAGTCGCGCATGTCCGGTGCACCCTGCAATCAGCTTGTCATCCGCGAGGCGTTTGAACATCTCTGCGGCCGCCTGCTTGCTCACTTCAAGGTCTTTTGCAACCAGCGAAGGGGTGACGCCTTCAGCATCAGGATGCGAGCGAAAGGTGAGGATGTACTCCTGTGCGGCGGCCGAGAGGGCCGCACGAGTGGAACCTGCGCGCGTTGAGGAGACCATGCCTGAATCCTACCCCGCGTCCTGCTCGAACCCTGCGTCGCGCGCCAGCCACGGTCGCGGTGAGAGTCGTCCACTCCAAGAGAGGAGCGCGGTGCAAAGATAGGCGGAGGCCCAGATGAGCGCCACCACGAGACCGACCCCTTCTGTCGACGGGAGTGGGAGCCCAAACGTCGCGGCAAGAGACCAGGGGAGGGCGACGACCAGCAGTCCAACGCTCCCGCGGGTGCCCGACCAGGCGAAACGCGGCGCGAGCACCAAGAGACCAAAGAGCAGCAGCTCAACCGCGACCCCAGGAAGGAGCGACTCGGCAGCGAGGAGCGGAGCCCATGCAACGAGCGCGTTGAAGAGTCGCCACTCCGTTCGCGGCCACTCCGCAACAGGGCCGCCCTCCGCGCTTCCAGTTCCTGCCGCATAAGACTGGCGTGTCGGTCGTGCATCACGACGGATCGGTCGTTTCCCACGCGCCCGATACTCCGCACCGTGCTTTCGCGGGTCTGCATACTCTTTTGGATTGACGCGCCAGTACGTTCCAGAGTCTGCTCCAACCCACTGTGCACCGTCCCATACCTGATCTCCATCACTTGCGCTGGTTCCGTCATATGTGGTCGAGCCGGGCCGCGCTCGTGGAGGCTCCGTATCGTGATCTCGCGCCGGCTCCTGAGGCGGCGTTGCACGACGCGGGCGTACTCGAGGAGGCGGGGCAAGTCGTGTCGCCGCTGGTCCGTGTCGATTCGCTGCGATCGCTTCGGCGAGCGCCACTTCGTAGGCTTCCGTCAAACGGGCGAACGCCGCCGGCTTTGACTTCCCACCAACAGCATCAGGGTGCAGCGACTTTGCAAGGTTTCGATAGGCGCGTTTTACACTCTCCACGGTCGGCGCAGGTGCAAGGCCGAGGACCTGCCATGCGTCGCCCGCTCGCATCCGCGCCCGCGACACCGTTAGCTCAAACGAAGCGCGTCAAAGGCGCTCGTCGCCTCTGCACTGGCAAGCGCCGAACCGCCGCGCGGATCTGGGAGTTGCACCGTCCGATGAAGGTCGAGTGTTGTGGAACTCGCAACCGCGGCGCCCGCGGCGCGTAGTGCTGCAACGGTCGCAACGCGACCAGCACGCGCGGCAGCATCGCCGTCGTCCGTGTGCAGCGCAAGTCCTATCCCTGGCGCGCCAACGAGACAGAGGCCTTCGGCCCCCTGTTTTGCCACCACGACCCCATCTCCGCCACGGATGAGATCGGTGTCTAGGAATCCTCCGCCTGCAATCAGGCGCGGGTGCGCGATCGCCGCGGCGCGCACACGTTGCAACGCTTCGGTGAGTTCAGAGGAAAGTCCGGAACGTTCCGGGTTGGCCCAGCGGCGCGCTCCTTCGGCTGCAACCTGCAGCGGCACGGCGTACGTTGGGATCGCGCAGCCATCCATTCCCCACGGCGCGGCGCTCAGATCTGTGCCGAGTAACTCCCCGACCACGGCGCGGAGGCGCTGCTGAACTGGGTGTTCATAACCGTCGTAGCCACGTCCATCAACACCGAGCGCCTTCGCCAGCATGAGCAAAGAGAGATGCTGCCCAGAGCACATGTGTTGCAACAGGGTCCCAGTTGAGCCACTGCGGATCGGTGAGGGACGACCGTGCACGAGGAGATCAACGTCGAGTTCGTAGCGCCGGACCATCTCCTGAGCGACCGCAACATGCTCCTCAGATCCGGCATGGCTCGCTGAAGAGAGCGCAATCGCATCGCTACTCATGTCGCCTCCAGATGACTCCACCGCCATGAGCGCCGCAACCGCCGTGAATGGCTTGATTGCAGAACGAAGCGAGATCAGTCGATCCGACGCACCGAGTGCGGCGCGCACTACTCCCCCGTCTCCAACAATGACCACGTCGCCACGGTGGTGCGCCTCAACGATCTCGCCCCGAACCACCTGGACGAGCACGGGGGCGGCCGGGCCAACACCGATAAACGTGCCACCCGCTGCAGGGGCAGACATCAGGCGAGCCCGAGCGCGGCGTCGACCTCCGAGAGTCCGCGATCGATCACGTCAAAGGCGAAGTCCAACTCATCGTCGCTGATGTTGAGCGGAGGGTTCGTGAAGAAGCCGTTCCAGCGGACGATTGTGTACAGCCCGTTGGCGCGGAAGAACTTTCCAAGTGCAGCCATCTCTGGCACCGTCTCGTTGAACCCCGCGATCGGCGTCCCGCTCTTCGGATCTCGCACGAGCTCCATGATCCCGAAGAGTCCGATGTTTCGGATAGGTCCAACACACGGGTGCTTCGCCTTCATTCGCTCATGGTGCGAACGCAGTTTCTTGCCGCTCTCCGCCGCACGCTCGATCAAACCATCTTCTTCGTACACATCAATTGTTGCGAGGGCCGTGGCGCAGGCGAGCGGATGACTGTTGTACGTGAGCCCTGCGCCGAACACCTTCTCGGCGAAGTGATCCGCTATGTGGCGGCGCATTCCGAGCGCACCAAGCTGCACGTAGGCACTCGTGAGCCCCTTCGCCATGGTGATCATGTCTGGGACCACGCCCCAGTGATCGATCGCGAACCACTTTCCAGTGCGACCGAATCCACCCATCACTTCGTCGGCGATGAGGAGGATGCCGTAGCGATCGCAAAGCTCGCGCATCCCTTGCATGTAGCCGTCTGGCGGAATGAGGATACCATTCGTGCCAACCACGCTCTCGATAATGATCGCCGCAATGGTGTGTGGACCTTCGAACTTGAGGATCTTCTCCGTTTCGGCGAGCACTTCTGCAGCTGGACGCGGCGCGTCAGCGCCGAACTCGTGGAAGTCTGGAATGCGGAAGACGCCGGGCATGCCTGGCTCCGTGAACCAGCGCCGCGGATCACCGGTCGCCGTAAGCGCCCCCGACGTGCCGCCGTGATATGAGCGGTATCGCGCGGCAATCTTGTGACGTCCCGTGAAGAGTCGGGCGATGCGGAAGGCGTTCTCGACCGCTTCCGCGCCACCATTCGTGAAGAAGAAGGCGTCGATGTCGCCTGGGCAGAGCTCGGCGAGCTTTTGGCCGAGTCGCGCGCGCGGTTCGGTTGCCATAAAGGGATTCGCATAGGCGAGCTTCGCCGCCTGATCGGTGATCGCCTTCAGCACGCGCTCATCGCCGTGACCAATGTTCGTGCACATCAGTTGACTGTTGAAGTCGAGGAATTTGTCGCCCTCGGGTGTCCAGAACCACGAGCCCTTGGCGTGTTCGATGGGAATAGGGTTCGCTGCGGCCTGTGGTGACCACTCGGTCATGGTGTGGCGCTTCGAGAGAGCGACAATCTCGGCTCCGCTCATCCCGGTGCGAACGTTCACTGCCGCCATGGGACCCCCTTCGCTGCCTCGGTCAAGCGACCGCGTACGAAGAGAATACCCGCCGTTGATGCACAGCGTGCGACACTTCCGCGCTCTGCGGCACAACCGCCACCCCTGCGGCAGAATGACGTCATGCCAATGAGCATCGAGCACCTGGCCGCGCAGAATGCGCCCGAAACCCTGAAAAACTTCATCGCTGGCCGCTGGGTCGCATCATCCTCAAACGAGACGCTCGTCGTCCCAAACCCGGCCACTGAGCAGATCCTCGCGCACGTCCCCCTCTCAAACACCGCCGACGTTGCCGCCGCCGTCGCAGGCGCGCGCGCCGCCGCCTTCGACTGGGGCGAGATGCCACCGCCCGAGCGCGCCACCTACCTCTTCAAACTACGTGAGGCGCTGCTGGACAATCGCGAAGCGCTGACCAAGCTCGTCACCACAGAGAACGGGAAGGTCTTCTCGGACGCGGCTGGTGAGGTTCGCCGCGGGATTGAGGTGGTCGACTTCGCTTGCGGCGCGCCAACGCTGCTGATGGGCCAGAACCTCGATCAGGTCTCGCGCGGGATCGATTCAGAGATGGTGCGCTTCCCCGTCGGTGTCGTCGCTGGGATCACCCCGTTCAACTTCCCCTTCATGGTGCCGATGTGGATGCTCCCACTCGCAATCGCCTGTGGGAACAGCTTCATCCTGAAGCCATCGGAGCGCACGCCGCTCTCGTCACAGCGCATCGTAGAGATCTGCGAAGAGGCAGGGATCCCAACGGGCGTTGTCAGCCTGGTCCACGGCGCCGTAGAGACGGTGACTGGCCTGATCAGCCACCCGGGCGTGGACGCGGTGAGCTTCGTCGGCTCCGAGCGAGTCGCACGAATCGTCTACGAGACCGCATCGAAAAACGGGAAGCGCGTCCAGGCGCTGGGCGGCGCGAAGAACCACATCATCGCAATGCCGGACGCAGTGCTGGACCAGAGCGTGCCGAACATTGCCGAATCAGCCTTCGGCAACGCGGGGCAGCGATGCCTCGCAGGGTCTGTTCTCACCGTCGTTGGTGAGGCGCGCGAGCGGCTCCTCCCTAAGTTGGTCGAACATTCCGAGACGATCAAGATGGGCTTCGGACTTGACGAAGGTGTCTCACTCGGCCCAGTCATTCGAGGCGACGCGCGGGAGCGCATCCATCGCCTCGTTGATGAAGGGCTCGCCGCCGGTGCCACAATGATTCGCGACGGCCGCGGAACTGGTCCCGCAACAGGATTCTTTGTCGGTCCGACATTGATCAGCATTGAAGAGAACTCGCCGCTCGCGCGCGAGGAGGTCTTCGGGCCGGTCCTCTCCGTCCTCTACGCGAAGGATCTGGACGAAGCGCTTCGCCTTATGGCGGAGACCAACGAGTACGGCAACGCCGGCTCCATCTACACCGCCTCAGGGAAGGCGGCGCGTGAATTCAAGCGTCGCGCCACCTCAGGGATGCTCGGCGTCAATGTTGGAGTTGCCGCACCGATGGCCTTCTTCCCCTTCAGCGGCCGCAGGAAGAGCTTCTTCGGCGACCTGCATGCAACAGGACGTGACGGCGTGGAGTTTTACACGACGAAGAAAGTGATCACCACCCGCTGGTTCTAGCGCTGGTTCTACGTCTCGTCCGCTACTAGAGAAGCGCGACGAGCTCCTGCACCGCATCTGCCGACTTCTTGAATGCGGCGCTCTCTTCAGGGGTCAGCGTGATCTCAATGATCTTCTCAATACCGCTCGCACCGATCACCACTGGCACCCCAACGTAGAGCCCCTGCACGCCGTATTCGCCCTCCAAGTACGCAGCGCATGGGATCAGGCGCCGACGATCGAGCAGGATGCTTTCCACCACCTCAAAGGTTGCCGCTGCCGGCGCGTAGAAGGCACTCCCCGTCTTGAGGAGCTCCACGATCTCTGCGCCACCGCTCCGCGTCCGCTTCACAATCGCCTCAATGCGCTCTGCGCTCATCATCTCTGGAAGCGGAATCCCGCCAACAGCGGAGTAACGTGGGAGTGGGACCATCGTGTCACCGTGTCCGCCAAGAACGAAGGCGCGCACATCTTCCACGCTGACCCCCGTCTCCATTGCGATGAAGTGACGGAAGCGCGCCGAATCGAGCGTGCCGGCCATGCCGATCACGCGTTTCTTCGGGAAGCCCGAGGCCTTCAGCGCCACGTGGCACATTGCATCAAGAGGATTCGTCACAATCACCAAGATCGCATCAGGTGAGCGCTTGGTCGCCTCGGTGACAACGCTGCGGACGATCCCTGCGTTCGTGTTGATCAGATCATCGCGGCTCATCCCTGGCTTGCGGGCGATGCCGCTCGTGACCACGATGATGTCCGAACCCTTCGTGTCGTCGTAGTTGTTTGTGCCGATGATGCGGGCGTCGTGACCCATCACCGGCGCCGCTTCGGCGAGGTCGAGCCCCTTCCCCTGTGGAAGTCCCTCAACAATGTCAACGAGGATCACATCGGCGATGCCGGACTCGGCGATGCGCTGCGCGGTGGTGGCGCCAACATTCCCTGCGCCGATGACGGTGACCTTGCGTCGCTGGATCCCTGCCATATCCCCTCCGCTTCTCCTGCTCTCGCGAATCCTAGCGCCGCGCCCGCCGCTTCGTCTGGGGACGCCTTACCCGTCCCTTCGCGGTACCCCTGCCCGGGATCACGGCGCGCAGGCGGAGCACTGCAATCAGAAGCGTTACGAGGAGGATGCCGCCCATCACGAAGTACGCCGTAGGGACGTCGCCCAGGCGCCAGTTCTCCAAACGGAACCCTTCGAGAAGCAGTCGGGTGACGGAGTACCAGGCAAGCGCTGAGAGTCCAATGAGACCGGGCACGATTCGGCCCTTCAGCCGCTCCCCGAGCGCTGGCAAAATCAGTGCACCAGCTAGGCCAGAGAGCGACTCATAAAGGAAGAGCGGATGGAATCGAGCCGTCTCGCCGATCGCGCTGCAGCTGGTCTCCGCCGTTCGGTAGGCGCACTCAATCGCGAGTCCCCATGGGAGATCGGTTGGGAGTCCGTAGAGCTCCTGGTTGAACCAGTTCCCCCACCGCGCAATCGCCTGCATCACCAAGATGGCGGGACCTGCAACGTCCACCCAACCCCACGGTGACTGCTTCCAGCGACGCAGCAAGATCGCGAGCGCGATGGTGCCCGTGATGATTCCCCCAGGCGCACCGAGCCCCTCATATGGCGGTGTGAGTGCACCGATCGGATTCGCAGAGTAGCGATCCCAGGCGTCGATCACGTGATACAGGCGACCACCAACGAGCGCCGCAGCAGAGATGATGATCAGACCGTTGGCGATCAGCTCTGCATCTAGCCTCCGACGTTTCGCTTCACGAATCATGAATTGGTAGACGACGAAGAGCCCAACGGCGTAAAGGAGTCCGTACCAGCGAACCTCAAGCGGTCCAACCGAGAAGAGCACGGGATCTGGTGGGAGCGGTAGCATCTAGACGTTCACACCGATCAGGCTACCGATCAGATACGTGATCCCAGCAGCCGCTATTCCAATCAGCAGTTGACGCGCACCTGAGTAGATTGCTGAACGACCAGTCAGCAGGCTCACGGAAGCTCCCACCGCAAACAACGCGAAGCCTGTGAGTGCAATGCTCACCGCGAGTGCCGTATTGCCCGTCAGTAGTATGAACGGAAGAAGCGGCAGGAATGCACCAACGGCGAAGGCAAGGAACGAACCGATTGAGGCGCCCCATGGAGAGCCGAGCTCCTCTGGATCGAGTCCGAGCTCTTCGCGCACCAGTGTCTCCAGCGCAACTTTCGGATCGGACATCAACTGTTTCGCGATTGCTGCAGCCTCCACCTCACCGAAGCCGCGACCGCGATAGATTGCGGCAATCTCCTTCTCCTCTTCCTCAGGCATGGCCTCGAGTTCAGCGCGCTCCAGTTCAATCTGGCGCTCAAGAACTTCGGTCTGACTGCGCATGGAGACGTACTCCCCAGCCGCCATGCTGAACGCACCCGCGAGCAGACCCGCGACTCCAGCGAGCACCACAAACGATCCGTCACCGCCGCTTGTTGCACCGGCGATGCCGAGCACCAGCGCTGCGTTGCTGACGAGTCCGTCGGAAACGCCGAAGATCGCTGCTCGCAGTGTGCCTCCACCGCCAGAGCGGTGCCACGGCTCACGCGCCTGCGTCTCAACGACAGCCGCACGGTGCGCGCTGGCCCCCTTGCCGCGAGCCGTCTGATCGAGTCCCTTCCAGATCTCAGCGTGCTTCGCCTCATCTTTGGCAATCTCGTGCACCTCCGGCACGTCACGGTGCGCCCCGTAGACGCCCTCTTCGAAACCTTCGAGCGCCTTCACGGCGTCGCTCACCGCGCGCGTGCCAAAGAGTCGTGCCAGGAGTGCGATCTGGCGGACGCGCCAGCTGGGCCGCGCCGCAGGTGGCACCACTTCACCAAGGGATGTCAACTTCGCCTCCCAGATCGCGGCGTGGCGGCGCTCGCTCGCAGCAATGGATTCAAACGCGGCGCGTCGCTGAGGGTCCTTCTCGATCGCAGCCAATCGGTCATACAGATAGATCGCGTCGCGCTCGAGGGCGAGCCCGGCAAGGCTGGCGGCGCGGTCTTTGATTGCTTGCATAGCCCCTCCCTCTCACCACATCCGGGCAGCGCGTCGAGGCAATCCTAGCCTGTCAGGCTAGGCGAGCTCGAGAAGCACCCACCCTTCCGCATCAACGCTCACGGTATGCACGGTGAGCGGTTCCTCGGCCGGCGGATCCAGCGGCGCGCCAGTGAGCAGATCAAATCGTGAAAGGTGAAGGGGACAGGTGATCGTTGGCGTGACGGCGCCAGCCGGGGCAATGAAACCGCGATCAAGTTCGCAGTACTCGTGCGTGCATACGCCATCCACGGCGTACAGGGTGCCGCCACGATTGACCACAAGGATTGCCTTGCCGTTCGGCCAGGCGAGGCGCGCGGTGCCGTCGGGGAGATCGGATGCGGGGAAGAGTCGTTTGCTCGGCACGTGCGAGAAGCTACGCCGCGGAGGCGGCGGCCGCTGACTGCGCGGCAAAGGCTGCGTCGAGCTTTTTGACGAGCACCTCGCGAAGTCGGTCGGCCTCCTCTTCGAGCGGGAGGGCGGCGACGACCGGTTCGAGGTAGCCCATGACAATCGTGCGCCGCGCCTCTGCCTCGGTGAGCCCGCGGGTGCGCAAATAGAAGATCTGGTTCTGATCGATCGGGCCCACGGAACTACCGTGCGCGGCGCGCTCGCAGTCGGGCTGGTCAATCCAGAGTGATGGGATGGCCACGCTGCGTGCCGTCTTGGAGAGGAGCATGCCGAACTCGCCAAGATAAGAGTTGGTTCCTCTTCCAGATCGCGGGATGGTAGTGACGCCCTTCACGAATCCGCGCGCCTTCCCCGCAAAGATTCCCTTAGCGAGGAGGTCGCCGACCGTCTTCTCGCCCGCGTGCAGGCTATACGTGGTGAGATCATGCAACTGTTCGCCACCAGCGAAGAGGACCTCCACCTGACGAACCATCGATCCGTTCCCTTTGAGCTGATGGTCGATGCGACCGCGCACAAGCCGCGCGCCGATCTGCGCCGCCGCAATCTGCAGTTCCGCGTCCGCGCCGAATTCGTGGCGGCGCACTGGGAGGTAGACAACATCTTCAGGAAGCTCTTGGATGGAGGCGAGACGTAGCGTAGCCCCCTTCCCAAGCGTTACTTCGCTTGTGGTTGCGAGGAGAGCCCTTGCTGTGGTGCCAGTGCGCATGTTGCTTGCGGCGCTGGTGCCGATCACCTCTTCGCTGATCGTCGCACTCGTGTTCTCGCCGAGCGTGACGGCGATCCGTGTGACAAGGGCCTCTCCCTGTGCGGGTGACTCGACCTTGATGACAATTGGAGCGGCGATTGCGCCGCGCGCCAGCGTGATCTGAATGCCGCTCCCCCAGTAGGCGCCGATCAGTGCGGTCATGCGGTCGCCCTCTGCACCGGCGAGTGGCGTCTCCCCTGCGAGCGGCTTTACGGAGAGGCCTGCAGCGCGCGCCTCTGCACCGAGATGTGTGGCAACACCACGTGCCGAGATGTGAATCAGCGCCGCCGCTCCATCGGGGAGATCGCCTGCTGAAAGCTCGCCGATCGTTGCAGGCGGTGTGAGCAGCCTGGACTCCTGAAGCTCCGCGCTTCGAAGGTCTACGTATCCGGTGAAGAGGAGGTTGGACTCTGCTGGAAGCGCATGGAACGCCGTGTGCGCCGCGGTGCGAGGCTCATGACCTCCTAGGATCCCCGCGAGTCGTGCAACCTCTCTCTCTGTCGCCCAACTGAGCGGAAGATCGGCGAGCCCACGCCGGGCGGGCGTGGCGTCACTCACCCGAGCGCCCCCTCCATCTCCAACCGGATCAGGCGATTGAACTCGAGGGCGTACTCCATCGGGAGCTCCTTGGTGAAGACTTCGAGGAAGCCCTGGACGATCAGATTCGTCGCTTCGTTTTCCGTCATGCCGCGGCTCATCAGATAGAAGATCTGATCGTCGGAGACGCGACCAACGGTGGCCTCGTGACTCATTGAGGTGTCGTCCTCTTGAATGTCGATGTATGGATACGTTTCAGAGCGACTCCCCTCGTCAAGGATGAGCGCGTCGCAACGAACGCTGGTGGTGACGCCGGTTGCGCCCGGGGCCACCTTCACGGTGCCACGGTACGTGGAGACGCCGCCATCTTTGCTGACCGACTTTCCTACGATGCGGCTTGTGGTGTTTGGCGCTAGGTGCACTGCCTTCGCTCCCGTATCCTGGTGCTGCCCCTTGGAGGCAACAGCAACTGAGACGATCTCTGCATGCGCCTTCTCGCCGAGGAGGTAGATCCCCGGATACTTCATGGTCAGCTGCGCACCCGTGTTTGCATCGATCCACTCGACCGTAGCACCCGCGTGCGCGTGCGCGCGCTTGGTGACTAGGTTGTAGACGTCGTTCGACCAGTTCTGGATGGTGGTGTAGCGCACCTTTGCACCTGGAAGCGCGATCACTTCCACCACTGCAACGTGAAGCGAGTCAGTGGCCCAGTTCGGCGCGGTGCAGCCCTCAATGTAATGAAGGCTCGCACCCTCATCCACAACAATGAGTGTGCGCTCGAACTGTCCGGTGTTCTGACCGTTGATGCGGAAGTAGGCCTGGAGTGGGAGTGGCACGTCGACGCCCTTTGGAACGTAGACGAATGATCCGCCCGACCAGACTGCGGAGTTGAGCGCCGCAAACTTGTTGTCTTCCGCTGGGACGACGGTGCCGAAGTACTTCTTGAAGATCTCCGGATACTCCTTCATCCCCTGGTCGGTCCCCATGAAGACCACGCCGAGTTTCTCTAGGTCCTCGCGGACGGAGTGATAAACCACTTCGGAGTCATATTGCGCGCCGACGCCGGAGAGGAACTTCCGTTCCGCCTCTGGAATGCCGAGTCGCTCGAAGGTCTTCTTGATCTGATCTGGGACGTCATCCCACGACTTCTCTTCGCGCTCGGATGGCTTCCGGTAGTAGACGATTTTGGAGAAATCGAGCTTGGTGAGATCTCCACCCCAGTGCGGCATGGCGCGCGCCTCGAAGTGCTTATAGGCGCGGAGGCGGTACTCCAGCATCCATGCGGGCTCGCGCTTGGTCTCTGAGATCTCGCGAACAGTCGACTCGGTCAGGCCCGCCTTCGTCTCACGCAGGTAGGTGATGTCATCGTGGAAGGCGTACTGCTCCCGTTCGTCGTGGACGTTCGGCTTGACGACTGTCATGACGCCTCCTTCGGTCTCGCCGCGGATCCGTACACAAGACTAGCCTTCGCAGCGGAATCCTCTTCAATCCTATCAGGATTGAACTGCGGCCGAACCCTTTCGAGAGAGCGCCGACTTCAACCCGTCTACAAGGCTGTAGATCACTGGGACGACTAGAAGGGTCAGCAGCGTCGACGAGAGGAGGCCGCCGATGACGACGGTTCCGAGCTCTGCCGCGATGATCGAACCCTCGCTCGGCCCCGCTGCAAGCGGGGTGAGGGCGAGGATCGTTGCAACCGCCGTCATGAGAATCGGGCGAACGCGCGTCGCACCAGCACGGAGGAGCGCCTCTTTCGTCGGCACCCCTTCGTGTCGCAACTGTTCCACACGATCGAGCAACACGATGGCATTGGTGACCACGATGCCGATCAGCATCAGGAATCCGATCAGCGCGGAGATGCCGATCGGTCGATTGGTGATCAGAAGCGCCGGGAAGGCGCCGATCACCGCGAGCGGCAGGCTGAACATGATCACCAGTGGATCAACGAGTGAGTTGAAGACGAGCACCATCGTCAAGTAGACGAGCAGGATCGCCACCGCCATGGCAGTGAAAAGTCCGCTGAAAGACTCGTTCTGCTGTTCGGTAACGCCGGCGAGCCGTACGCTGACGCGATCGAGTGATCCGTCGGCCTGGAGCTTCTCTACTGCACTCTTCACTTCGCTGTTCACGGCACCCGTATCCGCAACGGCGATTTCACCTGAAACATTCGCCGCGAGCGACTGATCGATTCGCGTGATGCTCGATGCCACGGAGATCTCTTCCACCGTGGCGATCGCGGCGAGCGGCACCTTCGTGACGCTCCCTACCTGATACGCGCGCAGCGCATCGAGGTTGGTCATCAGCGAACTGTCAATCTTCATGGAGAGACTGACCTTCTCGTCATCCACCGAAATCTGGCCGAGCGGCGCACCAACCAGGAGGTTGCGCAGCTCCCCCGCCACTTGTGCAGCGGAGAGTCCTGCCCCAGCGGCGCGCGACGGATCGACGGTGATCTCAACCTGGCGGCCCGCTTTGACAAGGTCGCTCTTTACGTTCGCAAGGTTGTCGTTCTCGGCGAGCGTGTCCACGAGGAGGTCAGATGCGGCTTCAACATCCGCAGCACGCTCGCCCGTGATGATGATAGAGATCGCGTTCGATCCCGCCGCAAACCCGACCTCTTCCACGGTGACGGTCCAGCCATCTTTGCCGACAGGTGCCAGGGTGTCATTGAGTCGATCCTTTGCAACCGCAAGATCCGTTGAAGAGTCAAGGATCACGGTCATGCGCGCCGCGTTAGGCGCGCGCCCGGGAATTTCGGCGGTGAGCGTCTGGCTCCCCGTTGCGCTTTCGCCTGGGATGGATGTGGTCACGAGCTCAACCTCGGCATCACGGTCAAGAAGCGCGTACGCCTGGCGGCTACGATCAAGGACGCGCTCTGTCGAGGTGCCGAGAGGCGGATTCACCGTGACGGTGAGCACCTTCTCGCTCCCGCTGTTCAAGAACTGGGTTGGGATCTGTGACACGAGTGAGAACGCCCCGACAAAGAGCGCTGCCGAAATGGCGAGCGTGGCGAACTTGGTGATGCGGCCGCGCAGCGCGAGGCTCAGGATGGGAAGATAGATTCGACCCCAGATCGAGATCTCTTCGCGCTCTCCCTTCACTTCATACGGGATCTTCGCGGTGTCACCCTTCACCTTCACTAGGAAGTATGCGAGCACTGGGATCACGGTGAGTGCCACGATGAGCGACGCGAGGAGGGCATAGGTCACCGTCAGCGCAAACGGAAGGAAGAACTGGCTGATCAGGCCACCAACCACGCCGAGTGGGAGGAAGACGGCGATCGTGGTGATGGTTGAGCTGGTGATCGCGGAGGCAACCTCACGCGTTCCGCCGAGCACCGCCTCACCGATCGGTTCACCCTGGCTGCGGTGTCGGTAGATGTTTTCAAGCACCACAATTGAGTCGTCGACCACGCGGCCAACGGCAACGGCGAGGCCGCCGAGGGTCATGATGTTGATCGTGATCCCGGTGGTCGCCATCAAGATGATGGCGGCGAGCACGCTGAGCGGAATGCTCACGGCGGCAACTACCGTGGAGCGGAGATTGAGGAGGAAGACGAAGATCACCACAACAGCGAAGAACGCACCGAGGCCGCCCTCTTTCAATAGTGCATCAATTGACTCGAGGATGAAGATGGACGAGTCGGTGACGATGGAGCGCTCGACCAATTGCGAATGGTTGGCCACAAACTCGTCGATCGCGGCGATCGACTCTTCTGCGGTGGTTACCGTGTTCGCCTCGGCAGACTTGCTGACGCTGAGCGAAAGGCCAGGCTCACCATTGGTCTCAGACCAGCCGGTGGTTCGAACCTCAGCGAGCGAGACGGTGGCGACCTGTCCAAGGAAGATCGGGACAGGCTGCCCCGTGGCGTCAACAGAACCGCCGACAACGAGCTGCTGCAGCTGTTCAATGGAGGTGAATCGACCGGTCGCCGAGACTGGGACAAGCGCGCCGTCCACCGGCAACTGACCTGCGGGAAAGGTGAGGTTGTTCCCTTGGATGATCCCTTGGACTTGAGAAACACTGATTCGCGCGCTCGCGAGTTTTGCCGCGTCCATCAAGATGATCGCCTGCTGCTCGCTGCCGCCCGAAAGGTCTGCGGAAGAGACGCCAGCAACTCCTCGAAGTGATGGCATGAGCTCTGCTTCCGCCAGCTCAGCGAGCTCGGTCAGCGTCGTGTCGCCCTTCGGCGAGAGTGTTGCGATCACTACGGCGGCGGAGTTGATGTTGAAATTGCGCACAACAGGGGTGACGCCATCAGGAAGGTTCGCACTGTTGATTCCCGCCTCAACGAGTCGAAGGATCTCCTTGACATCGCTGCCGTAGGCGAACTCTGCACTCACGAATCCGAGGCCGGTCGTGGAAACCGAGCGCAGCGATTCCACCCCCGGAACGGCGGCAACCGCCGCCTCAATTGGGGCGGCAACCTGCTCAGCAACGTCGGCGGTTCCAGCACCCGGGTACGGGGCGATCACCGTCACGATTGGAAAGTCGATGTTCGGCAGCAGCTCCTGCTTCAGGTTCCCCCAGCTCGCCACACCACCACCGAACACCGCGAGGGCGATCAAGATGGTGACGCTTCGTCGTGCGACCGCGAGCTTCGTCAGGAAGAACACAGAGACCTCCAGTGGTTTTGTGCGGCTGCGGGAATCCGACACCGTCCCCGTTAGTATTGCGGATGCCTGCCGAATGCGCAGCGGGTGAGGAGATGGATTAAGGAGCGTGAACATGACGACGCGAACCGCTTCGGCGACTTGGAACGGCACCCTTCTCGAAGGATCAGGCGAGATCACGACGGTAGAGAGTGGCGCGTTCGGCGGACTCCCCGTCAGCTGGCCACGTCGATCCGAATCGCATGACGGCGTCACCTCCCCTGAAGAACTGCTCGCGGCGGCGCACGCCTCCTGTTTCGCCATGGCCCTCTCAGGCGGCCTTGCCCGCAACAGCACACCAGCCGAACGGCTCGACGTCTCCGCAACGATCACCTTTGAGAAGGTTGAGGCGGGATGGCGCGTCACGAAATCGGCGCTTGCGTTGAAGGGTGTGGTCCCCGGTCTTGACGCGACGAAGTTCAGCGAGCTCGCTGAGGCGGCGAAGGGTGGTTGCCCGATCTCTTCGGCGCTCGCGGGAAACGTAGCGATCTCGCTGGAAATCTCCGGCTAAGTCGCTCGCGATTCTCGCGGCGGTCGACCGCTAGGACCCTTCGCGGATCGTACGAATCGCGTCGGCGGTTCCGCGAGCGATGCGATCGATCTCTTGGTCGCCAATGACAAACGGCGGACCGATCACCAACTGATCGCCGTCGCTGCCGTTCGCTTGACCTGTTGCGCTGTAGAGCAGGAGCCCCTCTTCGCCGGATCTTTTCGCTTCAGCGAGCACCCGCTCGGTGATCCGAGCGCTCCTCGGATGCGGCAGTTTGCTCTGCGCATCAGCCACAAGTTCGACGCCGATCAGGAGGCCGCGTCCACGAATCTCACCAACCCACGGCTCACCGCTGAGCTCGGCGATGAGCGCGGCGCGCAGTTGCAGCCCACGGGCGGCCGACGCCTCCACGAGCTTCTCATCTCGAAGCACCCGCAGCACGGCGCGTGCAACCGCGGCACCTGGAATGGAGTGGCTGTAGGTAAAGCCGTGCACGAAGCCTGAGATAATCAGCGGTTCAACAACGCGCCCGGAGAGTGCGACGAAACCGAACGGCCAGTAGCCACTCGTTGCACCCTTCGCCGCAAAGAGAAGATCGGGGCGGAGTCCCCAGTGGTTCACGCCGAACCAGGTTCCCGTTCGCCCGAATCCGGTCATCACTTCGTCCGCAACCAAGAGCACGCTGTTCCGCGTGCACCAATCCGACACAAGTGGCCAGTAGTCATCGGGCGGGACTGCACCCGCGAGAGTGGCGCCAACAATCGGCTCGGCAACAAATGCGGCAATGCGACCGGGGCCGACGCGGTGCAAGAGCGCATCCAGTTCGGCGACCGCCTCGGCACCTGTTCCAATTGCGTTCGCTCCGTTGAGCCCCGCGCGATACGGATACGCAGCCGAAACGTGTTCGAATCGTCCGAGCCACGGCTCGTATGGTGCGCGAAGTCCGCGTCGACCTGAAAGGTCGAGCGCACCGAGCGTGTTGCCGTGGTAACTCCCCCATCGGCTCACCACCACCGTTCGCTCCGGCTCGCCACGCGCCAACCAGTAGGCGCGCACCACCTTCAACGCCGTCTCCGCCGCTTCAGAACCTCCGGACACCGGATAGAGCGACGCCCCCTCCATTGGCAGAAGCGGCCCTAGCTCTTCCGCCCACAACTCAAGTGCCTCAGCAGTGAAGGCACTCCCGTGCGCGTAGGCAATCTTCGCCGCCTGCTCTGCGGCCGCCGCGGCGATGTTGGCGCGGCCATGTCCGACGCCAACCACGATGGCGCCGCCCGCAGCGTCCAGATAGCGCCGGCCGTTTGCATCGGTGATCCACGCACCGTCACCGCTGACCGCACGTGGGAGTGCCGCGCCTCCGCGGCTGAAGATCTTTGCGTTAGTCATGTCTGCCATTAGACATATGCGCCAGTCGGATCCAACTCTTCACGGATCAGGCGCAACTCCTCTGCGGTCGGTGAAGGCGTCTCTGGAACGTTCGCTGGAGTGGGAATCGCCCATCCGATCGTGGACTTCACTTCGTCGAGCGTTGCGCCAGGGTGGATGCTGCGCAGCTCCATCTCACCATCGCTGTTGAATCCGTATACGGCAAGGTCGGTCACCACCACCGATGGTCCACTCCCACCCCACCCTTGCGCTCGGCGCAATGTGGCGGCGGCGACGGCGCCTCCGAGGTGTCCTGGCGAGGTTCGGAAATCAAGAGACTCAACAAAACTCCGCGTGCTCTGTCGCATGATCACCATGATCTCTTTGGCATTGATGGCGATCTCACACGCGCCACCCGAACCTGGAAGTCGTGTCTTCGGTGTTGCGTAGTCGCCGATCACCGTGGTGTTCAGGTTTCCGTATCTGTCAATCTGCGCACCGCCGAGGAAGCCCACATCAATGCGACCCCCTTGCAGGTAGAGGCCGAATAGGTCGTGCATGGAGACGGTCGCCGTGGAGCCCGTGACAATCGTTGGGTCGCCAATCGAGAGTGGAAGGCGCGCAGGATTCGCGCCGAAGACACCCGCTTCGTAGACAAGCTCCATCTGCGGTGCAACGGTCCGCTTCGCCAGATTCACCGCGATGTTTGGCAGGCCGACCCCCACGAAACAGACGCGCTTCCCCGCAAGTGCACGTGCCGCCGCCACAACCATAAGTTCGTTGCGGCTCGCAGGCTTCGGTGCATTCATCGGTAGTCACCGTAATCAACGACTCCCGACGGAGCGGATGGCGGAATGAGCCCCTTGAAATACGCCGCGCCGAATTTTGCAACATAGGCGGCGCGATCTGGCAGGTCAAAGACCCACTCCTTCAACCACGCCTCGGTTGCTGCGGGGTCGCGGCTGATCGTGTCCCACTCGCGATAGAAGGCGTTGTCACGGTCATAGACTCCCTGCACATATGAAGGGTGTGCGCCGAACGGCTCGTGCACCACGGCGTTCACAATCAGTCCCGGCACGATGGTGCGATTCGGATCGGCGCGAATCACACTCGTCGGCACGATCTCTTCCACCACAGCAATCACGCGCTTCGCCGCAAACGCCGCCTCCTTCTGGCAGCCGAGGAGGCCCCACATCTGCACGTTTCCTTCGTCGTCGGCGCGCTGCGCATGGATGATCGCCACGTCCGGATTCAGCGGCGGCACCGCCCAGATCTTCCCGTCGCCGTAGGGGCTCTCCACCTGACGAATCAGCGGATTCACCTTCGGCAGGTCGCTCTCTGAATACGAACGGAGCGGATAGAACGGGAGTCGGTGCGCCCCCGCAACGTATCGGCCGACCATGCCGTGGTGGCTGTACTCCTCCATCTCCAGGAGTGTCTCGCCTGCGGCGAGCGCGGCGGGCTCCGTGCGACGCCGAATGGCGTGGAGTGATCCCACGCCAGGGTTGCCGAGCCAGCTGAAGATCAGCTTCTTGGCGCAACCGGCGGCCACCATCTGGTCATAGACAAGATCGGGTGTCATGCGCGCAAGGGTGAGGTTACGGCGCTTCTGACGGATGATCTCGTGTCCAGCCGCGAATGAGATGCAGTGCGTGAATCCTTCGATCGCCACCGTGTCGCCATCGTGGACGTGCGCGGCGATTGCGTCGCGCATGCTGAGGAGCTTGGATCCGGTCGATCCGGACACGCTGAGTTCCGCGGTGCTACTAGCGCCGCGCGGCGACGGCCGCTGCAGCCTCGGCGAAGATACGCACCGCCGTCTTGATCTCTTCGGCGTTGACGACGAGTGGTGGGCTCATGCGCACACCGCGATCGCCGCACGTCAGGACGAGAAGTCCGCGCTTGAACGCCTCCACCTCAACGTCTGCCGCCGCGTCTCCATCCACAAAGTCGACGCCGATCATCAGGCCAATGCCGCGAATGTCAGTGACGATGCTGTTCCCCTTGAGCGACGCGCGCAGGCCATCGACGGCCTCCTTGCCGCGCGCCACCGCGTTCTCCATCAGCTTTTCGTCGCGGATCACGTCAAGCGTCGCGATCGCCGCTGCGGCAGCAACCGGGTTTCCACCAAACGTCGAGCCGTGGGAGCCAGGCTTCCATCGCATCCAGTGCTCCTTCGCAATCACCGCGCCGATCGGCATGCCAGAGCCGAGCCCCTTCGCGGTTGCAACGATGTCTGGCTCAATGCCAAAGTGTTCGATCGCCCACATCTTGCCAGTGCGGCCAACGCCAGACTGAACTTCGTCAACAACGATCGCAATGCAGTACTTGTCCGCAATCTGCTTGAGACGCGGGAAGAAGTCCTCATCTGGAACGACGTAGCCGCCCTCGCCCTGGACCGGTTCCACCACGAACGCAGCAATCTCGTCACCCGGAATGGTGCGCGCAATGATCCGCTCTTCGAGTTCGTCGAGACCCTCACTGCCGAACGGGACATGGAGGAAGCCTGGCGCGAGTGGGCCGAAGTGTGCGTGGTACTTCGCCTTTGAGTTGGTGAGGGTCAGCGCGCCGAGGGTGCGTCCGTGGAATCCGCCAACAAATCCAACGATCCACTGTCGGCCACTCATGTAGCGCGCCAACTTGATGGACGCCTCTACCGCCTCGGTTCCCGAATTCTGAAGAAGAACCTTTGATGGCCCCTTCCATGGTGCGGACGCGGCGAGCGCGCTGGCAAGCTCCTGGTAGCGCTCTTCGTAGAAGTCGGAGGCGCTGTAATGGATGAGTCGCTGCGCCTGCTGCACGATCGCATCAACGACGCGCGGATGGCAGTGGCCCGTAGAGTTCACGGCGATGCCTGCGCAGAAGTCAAGGAAGACGTTCCCGTCTTGGTCTTCAACGCCCATGCCGAAGCCACGGACCGGCGCAAACGGGTAGGCGCGTGGCAGGCTGTTGGAAACCACCGCCTGGTCGGCGGCTACCTGGGCGAGTGCCTTCGGCCCTGGCACCTCGGTGACGAGGTGAGGGAGGCTCGCTGGCCACGCCTGGGGCTTCTCAATCACGGTCATCTCAGCCTCCTATTGGATACGTCGTATGCGAAGTGTATACGAGGGGGTAGGCCCCTCGTAACCCCTCCTTCGTGCGGGCCGCTGACCGATTTTGCTAGCGAACGATCGTCTGGCTCTGCTCGCGCAGGTACTGCTGCACGTAATAGAGACCGCCGCCGGACTTCCCTGTGGTGCCCGACTTCTTCCAGCCGCCGAATGGCTGGACCATTGGCCAGGCGCCCGTAGTGGAGCCGGCGCGGCGATTCACGTAGATCACACCGCCGTGGATCGTGTCAAGGAAGGTGCGGATCTCCTTCTCGTCTTCGGTGAAGCAGCCCGCCGTGAGGGCGTACTCGCTCTCGTTCGCAAGAGCGATCCCTTCCTCGAAGGAGCTGACCTTGGTCACCGCGACAAACGGAACGAAGAGCTCATCCTTGAAGAGCCGATGCGTTGCAGGGAGTCCGCTGACCACCGTTGGGGCAACGTAGAATCCCTTCGCAAGATCGCCGTCGGTCAGTCGACCGCCACCAACCTCAATCTTTCCATCGCGCTTCGCCTCATCGCAGGCTGCGAGGAAGGTGTCTACGGACCGTTGATTGATGATTGGCCCAAGGAAGACGCCGCGCACCGTTGGATCGCCAACCTTCAACGCCTTTGTCTTCTCAACGAGCAGCTTCACAAACTCGTCGTGCACGGAGTCCTCAACGTAGACGCGGCTGTTGGCCGAGCACTTCTGCCCGCCGAGTCCAAAGGCTGAACGCATCACGCCCTCCGCCGCCTTCTCAAGGTCAGCGTGCTTGGAGATGATCGTCGGATTCTTTCCGCCCATCTCAACAATGACTGGCTTCGGATAGTTCTTCGCAAATGAACGGAAGACCTGCATCCCAACTTCAGATGAACCGGTGAAGGTGATCCCCGCAACATCTGGGTTCTCCTGAAGCTCAGCGCCGACGCTGTCGCCAGGTCCCATCACCATGTTGAAGACGCCGTCAGGAATGCCCGCGTCCTTGATGGCGCGTGCAAGCAGCACCGCAGAGAGCGGTGCGTCAGATGATGGTTTGAGGACAACCGTGTTGCCGGCAACGAGGGCACCGCCGACTGGGCCGCCCATCAGCGCGAACGGGAAGTTGAACGGGCTGATCACCGCCCAAACGCCATACGGCTTCAACACCGTGAGCGTCTCGACCTTTGCATCACCGAGGTTCCCCATCGGATGTACATAGCCCTTGTTGCGCTCGACCTCACTTGCGTAGATGCGGAAGAAGTCGGCCGTCTCTTCAACGTCGCCAAGCGCCTCCAGGCGATTCTTCCCCACCTCAATGGAGAGAAGTGCGGAGTAGAGGAACTGTCGATCGCTGATCAACTCTGCCGCGGCACGAATCAGCTTGACGCGCTCCTCCCACGGCCGCGCCGACCAGGCAGGAAACGCAGCCTTGGCTGCTGCGATCGCACTCTTCGCAGTGTTGCGATCGCCCTTCGCGAAGGTTCCAACAATGGAGCCATCAATCGGCGTGCGCTTCTCGAAGGTCGGACCGTCAGTCAGCCACTTTCCATTCACGAAGTTGCCGTAGCTCGCGCCAAGAAGGGTACGCGCCTCGGCGAGACCCGCCTCATACCCCTTATGGATCTCCTCGTTGGAGTCGGAGAGGGTGGCGTACGTGATCTTCAACTTCTCGGCCATGGGTCCGTCCTTATCTGCTGCTGGCGCAAGAGGTGCGCCACTCCCCGCGAGTCTACCCCCCTCCCCCCGCTCTGCGCGCTAGGAGACCTGCGAAGCGCGGCAGGCGGCGCACAGCCCCTGCAACGAGAGGTGATCAAGGTCGGCGCTGAAGCCGGTCGCAGATGCGATCGACTTCAAGATTGGCGCCGCAGCCGCGGCATCCAGCTCTTGCTCAGTCCCGCAGCCGCGGCAGTGGAGGTGACCGTGCTCCACCGTCTCTTCTAAGTGATACGTCTCGCGCCCATCGGGTCCGTGGTGGTGCCGCGCGAGGCCGAGCTCCTCAAGTAGGTCGAGCGTGCGATACACGGTAGAAGGGGTCGCGCTCGGGTCCTGTTCTCGCACCCGCTCAATGAGTTCTGCACCGGTCGCGTGCCCATCTGAGGCGGCAAGGACGTCCACGATTATCTGTCGCTGCTCCGTCCAGCGCTGTCCACGCCCCTTCAGCGCGACCTGAAGCCGCTCGGTCAGACCCTCTCCCGCTCGTTCCGTTGCCATCTCGGTAGGATAGGGGGTGCTTATTGCAACGTGTTGCGATAGACTCACGGCATGAGACCAAACCTCCACATCCCCGACGGCTTCCTTGCCCCAGAGGTGTCGATCGCACTCTGGGTGGCAACTGTCGCGGTCATCGGGATCGCCCTACGACGCATCGCAACGGAGCGCACGAACGCCCCTGCGCGCACCGTCCTGATGGGGATCGCTGGCGCATTCATCTTCGCCGCGCAGATGTTCAACTTCCCCGTCGCCGCTGGTACGAGTGGCCACCTTCTTGGTGGCGTGCTTGCGGGCGTGCTGCTCGGTCCATGGGCGGGGAGCATCGTGATGGCAACCGTGATTGGCATCCAGGCACTCCTCTTTCAAGACGGGGGGCTCCTGGTGCTCGGCGCAAACATCTTAAACATGGGCGTGATTGGCACGCTCGGCGGATCGCTTGTCGCGCGCGGTACCTCCGAAGTGCTCGGTGGCGGGCGTCGAGGGCAGTTTGCAGGCGTCGGATTCGCCGCGTGGCTTTCGGTCATGGCGGCAGCCGGATTCACCACGTTGCAGCTCGGCATCTCAGGAACCACTGACGTTGGCATTGGCCTCCCCGCGATGCTTGGGACCCATGCACTTATCGGCGTCGGTGAAGCACTGATCACCATCGGCGCGATCGGATTCATCCGCGCAAGTGCACCAGACATCTTGAGTGCGCGCACATCCGAGCGAAGTGCATCAGCGCCACGTCGCATTGCGCTCGGTTCAGTGATCGCGCTGATCACGGTGGGCCTTGCGGCTCTTTTTGCGTCGGCGAGCCCTGATGGACTTGAGCGCGTCGCAGAAGATCTCGGATTCCTGGACCAGGGACAGGGAGCAGCGTTCGAATTGTTGCCGGACTACACCATTCCAGGAATTGATGGCACCGTTTCCACGATTCTGGCGGGTGCCGTTGGAGTCGGGATCGTGGTGGTGATCCTTCTCCTACTCGGACGAGTTGCGGCACGACGCCGTTCGGCGTAGCGGATGATCGCAACCGGCCGGCAAGATGCACGCGCGGCGATCTTCACCACGCTGCTCGTGATGCTTGCAGTTGCACTCCTCCCAACGGGGAGCTATCTCGCGTATCTGTTCGTCTGGCTCGCGGTGGCGACCGTCGCCGCACTCAACAGGATCGCGCCCGCGCAGATCGCGCGACGCGCACTCGTTGCGCTCCCGTTCGTCGTTGCGGCACTCCCCCTCCTCTTCACCCGGAGTGACGAGATCATCTGGGCGGGCGAGTTGGGGGCGCTCAGCCTCAGCGTGAGCGGTGCCGGTCTGCGCATCATCCTGACGACGGCGCTTAAGGCGTGGATCTCTGTCCAGGTTGCGTTGATCCTGGTCAAGCTCTACCCAATTGAGAGCATCGTCGGGTCGCTTCGCGCGCTCAAGCTCCCTGACACGATTGCAACAAGTGCGGGACTCACCATTCGCTACCTCGACCTGCTTCGCAACGAGGCGACACGGATGCTGCGCGCGCGCTCCTCTCGCTCGGCAAGTCCCGTCGGCGAGACGCGCGAGCGCGCCGGCGGCTCGATTCCGTGGCGTGCTCGAGTCACGGGGAATCTCGCTGGCGCACTCTTCCTGCGCGCGTATTCCCGCGCCGCGCGCGTCGAGGAGGCGGCAACGGCGCGTGGAGCGCGCGGCTCGCTCTCGTTCGGTGGACTGCAACAGTCCGACCCTCGCATCGTGCAGAAGGCTGCCCTTGCCCTGGTCGCATGTGCGCTGATCAGCGCCGCCGGCGCGCTTCTGCCAAGGTTCTGAGATGAGCAGCGTGAGCACCCACAGCCACTCGCATGCAGGGCTCCCCGCCGCACATGCGCACCCGCACGCTCACGACGGCGAGCCGACCGGTGATGACCACTGGGTGCACCTCGAGCACCTTCACTTCCGATATCCCGACGGCACCGAAGCGCTCCGTGGGATTGACATGCACATTGCGCGCGGCGAAAAGGTGGCGCTCCTCGGGCCGAACGGTGCAGGGAAGAGCACGCTGATGTTGCATCTGAACGGGATCTACCGACCAAGCCATGGAAGTGTGCGCGTTGCAGGAATGAACGTTTCGGATGAGACGATCGGACGCGTGCGCGCGGAGGTCGGACTCGTCTTCCAAGACCCGGACGATCAACTCTTCTCGCCAACCGTGTGGGAGGACGTGGCCTTTGGTCCAATCCACATGGGGCTTGACGCTGGTGCGGTGCACGACCGTGTCGAGGCGGCGCTCGCCGCTGTCGGCGCACTCGACCTTGCCACTCGGCCACCCATGCGCCTCTCCATTGGCCAGCGGAAGCGCGTGGCACTCGCCACCGTGCTCTCCATGGAGCCGAGCATCCTCGTCTTCGACGAACCGTCCGCCGGCCTCGATCCACGTGGGCGCCGCGAGCTGATTGAACTCCTTGGGACGCTGCGCCAAACGCTCATCGTCAGCACGCACGATCTTGAGCTTGCGCGCGCCGCCTTCTCGCGCAGCATCGTGATGGGCAGTGGACGCATCGTCGCCGACGCACCAATCGCTGAACTGCTCGGCGATCACGCGCTGCTCCTGCAGCACGGCCTCGCCTAACGCGCAAATCTCTCATGAAGAGACTCCGACTCCTTGCCTCACTAGTGTTCGCGCTTTCGGCCGCACTCGTCACTTCCTACGGCGCGCCATCGCTCGCCGTAGGTCTCGCACCGTTGCGTGGCGTAGCATTCACCTTTGACGATGGGATGAGCGGTCGTGGTATTCGGGAGATCCTTGCAGTTGCCGTTTCCGAACGTGTACCGATCACCTTCTTCCCAACCGCGAACTCTCTTCGCAAGTTTCCGCAACTCTGGAGAGAAATCTCTGCGGCTGGATTTGCAATCGGCAACCACACCGCTGGCCATCACTCGCTTCCGAACCTCTATGCGGAACACGGGAGGGCGTCGGTTGTTGCCGCAATACGTGACTGGCAGTTCCAGGCACGTGCGATCGGGATTCGAACAATTCCATTCCTCCGCCCTCCGTATGGAGAGAGGAGCACAGAGACTGACGCGATTGCCGCCTCGGTAGGAATTGACCATGTGGTGAACTGGAGTGCAACGTTTGCCGATACGGCACCCCGTTGCAGTGGAACGATCGCACGTCGGCTCGCCCACGCAACGAGGGGTGGCGAGGGGACAATTGTGCTGGGTCACACTGGTGCCAAAGGTCGCGCATATGAACCACTGACCGCCCGTATCTTCGCTTTGGCTGTTCGATCGTATCGGGCGCGCAACATCACACCCGTATCATTGGATGTCATGTTCGGAGCACCAAAACGCACGATTGATTGGGCACTTGCTGCCACAGCAACGTCCGCGCCGTCAATGTTCGGTAACCCGCGGGTGCCAACCAACACCCCAGTGCCATATTCCAACCACGAAATGCAACTCAGTCCCGGAGACGCTGCAGGAATCTGCGGCTAGCTCTTTCTCACGCGTGCGGCGCGCAAATGCGCGATGCGATCGCGCAGCAGCGCTTCAGCCCCACTTCCAGAAGGATCGTAGAATCGCTTGGCGCGGATCTCGCTCGGCAGATACTCCTGCACCACGTCAAACGGCTCACCGGCATCGTGTGGCGACTGATACGTCTTCGCTGCCGCGCGCAGATGTCCTGGCACTGGGAGCTGTCCCGCCGCTGCAATATGTTCACGAGCTGCGGCGAGCGCCTCGCCGGCGCGCGGTGACTTCGGCGCGGAGGCGAGATACGTCACCGCTTGAGCCAACGCGTAGTCGCACTCTGGAGATCCGGCGAGCTCCACCACCTGCGCCGCTGCCACGGCGAGCGGAAGCGCGGCCGGATCGGCGTTCCCAATATCTTCAGAGGCGGAGACAAGTAGTCGTCGCGCAATGATGCGCGGATCCTCGCCCCCTTCGAGCGCGGTGGCGAGCCACCAGATCGCCGCATCTGGATCGTTGCCACGAATGCTCTTGATCAGCGCCGACGTGACGCCGGACTGGTCATACGGCAGGCTCCGATCTTGCGCCGCGAGCAGCACCTCGTTCGGCGTCACGGCGCTCCCTGGGGGCACCATGAGGACGGCAAGGTCGAGCAGCGTCAACATGCGTCGCGCATCCCCTGCGGCGAACCCAATCAACTGTCGTCGCGCATCCTCATCAACAGAAACCTTGCCGCCAAACCCGCGCGCATCGTCGAGTGCACGCTGAAGCAGTGTGGTGAGATCTTCTTGGGTGAGTGGTGCCAGGCGGAAGGTGCGCATACGTGAAAGGAGCGCGGGCGAGATGGAACGTGGTGGCGGCTCCGTGGTTGCACCGACCAAGATGATCGTCCCCGACTCAACATGCGGCAGCAGCGCATCTTGCTGCGTGCGACTGAATCGGTGAAGCTCATCGATAAAGAGGAGCGTCTGTTCACCGTGTGCACGACGCTCCGCCGCGGCGGCTACCGCCTTCCGCACCTCGGCCACACCGTCGCTGGTTGCAGAGAGGCTGGTGGGAACGGCGCGAACGGCGGCGGCAATGACGGCCGCGAGCGTCGACTTGCCGGAGCCTGGCGGCCCCCAGAGGAGTAGTGATGGTGTCTCGCCGCGCTCAAGAAGACGACGCAGCGGCGCACCAGGACCAATGAGCGCCTCCTGTCCCACCACCTCGTCGATCGTGGCTGGCCGCATCCGCGCGGCGAGAGGCGCCGCAGGGGCGAGCGCGCCGAGAAGCGTTGCATCGTTGCTCATACCCCGATCATCGCACCCCATCCGCCTCAGTCGGCTACGCTGCTCGCAGATGCCCACATTTGCCGATTTGAACCTTGCCCCCGAACTCTTGCGCGCGGTTGCTGCTGAGGGATATACCGAGCCCACCCCAATCCAGGAGCAGGCGATCCCGCACGTCCTTCAGGGTCGTGACCTACTCGGTGCGGCGCAGACTGGCACGGGGAAGACCGCCGCATTCGTCTTGCCGATCATGCAACTCCTCAAGCCGTTCGCCACACCATCACCGAGCCCAGCGCGTCACCCCGTTCGCGCACTTGTCCTGACGCCAACGCGCGAGCTCGCGGTACAGATCTCCGAGAGCTGCACCACCTACGGAAAGCACCTCCCGCTGCGCAGCGGAGTTGTCTACGGCGGCGTCCCTATGCCGCCACAGCAGAAGATGCTGCTCGCTGGCGTGGAAATACTCATTGCAACGCCGGGCCGACTTCTTGATCACGCCGGCTCAAAGACGGTCAACCTTTCTCAGGTATCCATCCTTGTCCTTGACGAAGCCGACCGCATGCTTGACATGGGCTTTATGCCAGACCTCAAGCGCATCCTTGCGCTGATCCCAAAGCGGCGCCAGAGTCTCCTCTTCTCCGCGACCTTCTCTGAACCGATTCGCGCGCTCGCGCACGACTTCCTCCACGACCCGGTGACGGTGGAGGTTGCGCGACGCAATCAAACCAGCGAAAACGTGCGCCAAGTGATCATGCCAGTAGATGATCGCCGCCGACGCGCGCTGCTCAGCGACCTCCTCAAGACGCGCGACTGGGATCAGACGCTCGTCTTCGTGAACCGAAAGATCGAGGCGAATCGCTTGGGTGACTTCCTCCATCGCGACGGGCACAACGTCGTGGAGATCCACGGCGACAAAGATCAGAAGCAGCGCAACAAGGCACTGGCCGCATTCAAGGCAGGCGAAGCACGCGTGATGGTTGCCACCGATGTTGCAGCGCGCGGACTTGACATTGAGGCGCTCCCCGCCGTGATCAACTACGAACTCCCCTTCGACCCCGAAGACTACGTGCACCGCATCGGCCGCACCGGTCGCGCAGGCGCGCTCGGAGAAGCGATCAGTTTTGTGGCGCCGGACGAAATGGAGAAGTTGACCCTCGTCCGCAAGCTGACCAAGGCTGCGCTCGCCATCGAGATCCCGATCGGCTACGAACCGATCCTGCTCGACTTCCCGCGCGATCTCATCAGCAAGGCTCAGATGGTGCGCCTGCAGCGAGGCCGTCGCTAATTAATCAACGACTTTCGGTTGGTTCAATTATTGATCAGCGGCGCACAAACCATGAGCTTGGAACTAATTGTATGTCCCCGCCATTGAGTGAATAGAAAAGCGCAACGACCTCTTCGCCTCCGTTTTCAAAATACCAGGCATCTAGGCTCAAGGTCCTGCGGCCCAAAAGCCTAATCGGATCACTAATGGCGTTCCATTCATCTGGGCCATGCGCGAGCCAATCACTGATAACAATATTCTTTCCAAGTTTTAGGTAGAAGCCGTCATCCGAATACACGTAAAAAATGTATTGGCCAGTTCTGCGAGGTCGAATGAAGCCACTATAGTGCACTAGAAAATCGTCCGAGGGGCAGTCACGAAATTGTGGCGAAAAATCTTGATCTATATTTTCAACCCAAGTTCGCGCACATAGGTTTCCGAAACTCCCTTCTACCCAAGGGGCGGTCGCCTGCCACGCATCGTCGTCCCAATCTGGATCTCTTGTATTGTCATAAATTGTCATCCTTATGGTTCCACGACCGATCGCCAACGTTGGTGTCACGCAAATTGCGAATACAGATACTAGAAGCGTGAAAACAACCAACTTCTTTACAGTATTCACTAATACTTCCTCCCTTATGTGCCCTTACCAACATGCCCTAGTAGACTCTTGTTTGCAAATTCACCGTGAGTCTAACAAGACTATGTGGTGTGTCAACGGTTAGGCAAGCGGCTAGCTTCGCACTATCAATTCTGGATCAAACCGGTCTCGTTGTGGCGAGTCTGTAACAATTTGGCGCTCCGATAGGGTAGGGAATAATGACATCAACGTCGAATCGATCTTGCGCGACCTCCTGCGGGACCTGATCCCCAGAGCGCTAACAGTGCGAATGCGGGGGCTGTCGCTAAACGGCACGTGGCTCAATACGCCGGAGCAGCGACGCAATGCGCAGTTCTAGCTCATCCCGTACTTCACGATACCTCTCCAGTTGCTGATCTTCGCGTCCGATCGCCTTGGAAGGATCTGGGATCGACCAGTGTTCACGGATCGCTGCGTTTGGGAAGGTGGGGCAGGCGGCGTTCGCAGCGTCGCAAACGGTGATCACGTAGTCAAAGCGTTCGTCAAGAAAGCGTTCCAAAGTCTTGCTGCTCTGCGCCGATGCATCGATGCCGATCTCGGCGAGTACCTTCAGCGCGAACGGCCGCATTTCTGTCTTCTCCGTGCCTGCGCTCTCCACCTGCACGCGTTCACTAGAGCGAGCGCGCAGGAGCGCCTCCGCCATCTGCGAGCGAGCAGAGTTGTGGGTGCAGAGGAAGAGGACCCGTGGTGCTGCCATGCGAATAGGATAACACCGTGCGTTACCAGCAGATGAACGAGCGTCGCGGATCAGGGATACTGAGTCGATGAAGCGCGTCGTGAAAAGGCTCCTACAGGTGCTGCTCGTAGTTGCCCTCCTCCCTTTCCTCGTTGATATCCCTGTCGGTGCAGAAGCGCAACCGGAGGAGCTGCTCGCCACTGGTGCTGCACCGAACGCCAACGTCATCACCGTTGAAGGACGCCGCACCGTGGTTGCTACCGCGGGACGAAGTAGCGATCCCGCGCTGATCCTGGTTCACGGATTCGGCGGGAGCACGTTCGGCTGGCGACACGTCATGGAGCCGCTCGCCGCGAGCGGCTGGTATGTGGTTGCGCTCGACCTGCCGGGTTTCGGACTTGCGGAGAAGGGCTGGGATCAGTCATACGCGCATGAGTCGCAGGCAGGATACGTCCTCTCCATCATGGATCAGCTGAACATCCAAGACGCCGTGGTTGCGGGACACAGCATGGGCGGGAACGTGGTCTCTTGGATTGCTGCCATCGCACCTGAACGCGTGCGCGGACTCGCGCTGATTGACGCCGCGATCGTTTCACCGACGGCAACTCGAAACGCTGCTGCAGCAGCGGCGCTCAGCCTCCCCCCGCTACGTCGCGCGGCCAGGATCATGATTCGCGGTGCCTTTAACGAGGCTACGTTCGGCAATCTGCTCAGCTCTGCGTTCGCCGTCAAATCTGCCGCCTCACCAGAGACGATCCGCGGATACGCCGCTGCATCACAACTTCCAGAATGGGATTCTGCACTGCTTGGCATCATCCGAGACTCGAGTGCCAATACGCTTCCGTCTTCAATTGAAGCGGTCGTTGATGGCGCTGACACGCCCATCCCCACGTTGATTCTCTGGGGCGCTGACGACAGTTGGGTGCCCATCTCCGCGGGCGAGTCGCTGCGCGACGCGCTCCCGGCTGCAGAGTACGTGGTGCTGCCGGGGCTCGGCCATGTGCCATTCGAAGAGGACCCTGACGCGTTCACGCAAGCGATGCAGGAGTGGCTCGCCACACTGAAATAGCGTGCAGTGATAGATCAGGTGGTTGGCTGGCGCGCTAGGATTCGAACCTAGGATCCCCTGCTCCAGAGGCAGGTGCCTTACCGCTTGGCCACGCGCCAACGGCTGTGATCGTAGCGCAGCAGGCGCCCCTCGTCAGCCACGTGCATGCGAACAAAGCGAGAATATGCGTCATGGGCAAGACGAAACAGAAATCTGGAGATCAGCAGATCCTCACCGCGGGCGAGCGACGCACCCTCGCCGCCCTCGCCGAAGGCTTCGTTCCAGGCGGCGGTGTCGCGCGTGCGCAGGCCGCCGAGCGCGCCTTCGCAACGGTCGTGGACCCTGAGCTTGTGAGTCAACTGCGGCTGGTCCTGCGGCTGATCGAGACCCGCGCGGGAAGCCTGCTCATTGGCGGACGAGCGGTCGCGTTCAGCAGTCTGCGCGGCGTCGCGCGTGACACGTACCTCCAGCACTGGGTTCAGCATCGCATCCCACTGCTTCGCAGCGCCGCATCCGCACTGCGCAAGCTGCTCTGCTTCCTCGCGTATGCCGATGCAGATGCGCCTGGCGATCCGAAGCTGCAGCAGCGACTTAAATCTATTGGATACAACCCGAAACCGAATCCGGCCACGCGTGATTACTCACGACTCATTGCATTCGATCCTCAACACGCCCAACGCATCGCGGTCGAAGTCCTGGTGATCGGCTCTGGCGCTGGCGGCGGCTCCGTGGCTCGGGACCTGGCCCGCGCCGGCAAGAGCGTCATGGTGATCGAAGTTGGCGCGCTGTACAACGAGCGGACCTTCCCCACGAAAGAGCGTGATGCCTACGAGCGCCTCTACCTTGATTCGGGTTTCACGGCGACGAGCGATGCACATATCGCCATCCTCGCCGGCGGCACCGTCGGAGGGGGCACCACGGTCAACTGGATGACGTCGATCCCAATCCCCGACCGCGTCCGCACCGAGTGGGAGGAACAGCACGGAGTCACAGGCGTTGCATCGGCTCGCTTCAAGCACGATCTCAACGATGTCTTGCGCGAACTCAACACGCAACCATCGGGCGACCTGCCCCCGAAAGACGCGGCACTGCTTCGAGGGGTAGAGGCGAAGCGCTGGAGCGGCGAGCGGATCCAGATCAATCGCACCGAGTGCGGCGACTGTGGCACCTGCCCATTCGGGTGCAAGCGAGGTGCGAAGCAGTCGACGCTTCGCCTCCACTTGCCGCAGGCGCTCGAGGCGGGCGCGCTGCTCATCCCTGACTGCAAGGCGGAGCGACTGATCATCCGCGACGGCGCGGTGTGCGGCGCCGTCACCACCTACGGCACCCGTGCGGGGAGCCCGCGCACGTTGGAGATCGTCGCGCCGCAGGTCGTGGTCAGCGGCGGTGCGCTCCGCACTCCACTGCTGCTACGCCGCAGCGGTCTCACGCACCCGGCCATTGGTCAGAATCTTCGACTCCACCCGGTGACGCTCGCCGCCGGCATCTTCCCGGAGAAAATCGAGATGTGGCGCGGCACGATGCAGGCAGCTAAGAGCGAAGAGTTCATCAGGCCGACAGAAGACCGAAACGGCTACATCATCGAGAGTGCACCAGGGCATCCCGGCCTTCTCGCGCTCGGCATCCCCTGGACGAGCCGCGATGAACATCAGCGACTGATGAAGCTCGCTCCGTACATCGCACCCTTCTTGGCGATCGCCAAAGACGACGGCGGCGGGAGCATCAGTGAGACGCGCAACGGATTCGCGAAGATCGACTACCGCACCACGCCGCGCGACGAACGCACCTTGCGCGCTGCCCTCGTCTCGCTCGTGAGCGCCGCCGAAGCGGCGGGCGCGGACGAGGTGATCGCCGCTGGATCACCGCCGGTCGCTTGGCGCCGCCAAGATGGCGTCGAAGCTTTCGAGGTGCTCCAGCGCCGTCTCACCCGCTTCGACTTCTCGCCGAATCGCGGCACCGTCTTCTCCGCGCACCAGATGGGAACCGCACGCATGGGAAACAGCCCCGTCGACCACGCATGCGACCCGTTCGGCCGCGTTCGCTCCAGCAGCCGTCCACGCGCCACCGATCCGCACGGAGGCATGATCAAGGGACTCTACGTTGCGGACGGTTCGCTCTTCCCCACCGCGATCGGCGTCAACCCAATGATCACCATCCTCGCGCTCGCCAAGCGCGTGGCGCGCACCGTTCTGTCCGACGCGAAATAACGACGAAAACCAATGAGGTTGGAGCGGGAGACGAGACTCGAACTCGCGACATCTTGCTTGGAAGGCAAGTGCTCTACCAACTGAGCTACTCCCGCGCGCGATCCTCAGATGCTAGCAGGGGCTGCGCACCGCGCAAGGTACGCAGTCGGTTTATGCGATCGATGAGCGGGGGGTGCGTGGCCATGAAGCCGGCCGCGCGGGTCTCGAAGTGCTTCACCGGGTTGACGATATAGAAGTGCGCCGTGGCCTTGGTCGCCACCTCAAGGACCTCCTTGTCGCCCGCCAGCTTGGCGAGTGCACGCTCCAGGCCTTGAGGGTTGCGCGTCAGCTCAACCCCTGAAGCGTCGGCGAGGTATTCGCGCTGGCGCGAGACGGCGAGCTGCACCATGCGTGCTGCAATTGGCGCGAGTACGGCGAGGATGATCGTGAGGAAGAAGACGATGATCTGAATGCCGCCGCCCCCCTTCTCGTTGTCGCGTCGACCCCCGCCCCCGAACATCGCAAATCGGAGCAGCATGT
>JAYQPX010000002.1:0-108855 GCA_038145565.1 Chloroflexota bacterium
GTACGTCGCCGCGAGGGTCCCGCCGTTTTGCTCTGGGCAGATGATGGGTATAGACTTCTCGATACAAGGTTCACGTGGCCAACGCGAGCTGCGGATGCTGCAAGCCTCCTCTATGCGTGGTCAATTGAATCGTGGAGTGAAGAGTAGGGGGCACTGATGAGCGACGCGCGACAAGTGAGTACACCGCCCGAACTCCTCATTGATGCTGATGCCGTGCACACCGTCTGCCGCAAGTTCATCACCGACCAGTTCAAGAAGATCGGTGTGCGGAACGCAATCCTGGGTCTCTCTGGCGGCATTGATTCGGCCCTCGTCGCTTTCCTGACCGCTGATGCCATTGGCGCCGAACGACTTCGAACGTACATTCTTCCCTACCGCACCTCTGCAGCAAGCTCTCGCGACGACGCTCTCGCCGTTGCGAACGCGCTCGGGTGCAGCGTAGTAGAGGTGCCGATCAGTGCGGGCGTTGACGCCGTGGAGGCTTCGCTGCCAGCCGGTACGCCGATCACGCCGATTCAGCGTGGCAACATCGCCGCCCGCATGCGCATGATTACGCTTTATCACGAGTCTGCACGCCATGACGGGATTGTCATGGGCACAGGGAACAAATCTGAAGCAATGATTGGCTACACCACGCTCCACGGTGATGCCGCGTGCGCAATCAATCCGATTGGCGACCTCTACAAGAGTCAGGTTCGGGCGCTCGCTGCTCATCTTGGAGTTCCCGACGCAATCCTTACCAAAGCGCCGAGCGCGGACCTATGGCCGGGCCAGACTGACGAGGGGGAGGGTGGGTTCGACTACCCAACACTCGATCGCATCCTCTTCCGCCTCGTAGACCAAGGGGCGAGCGCCGATGCGGTTGTTGCGGATGGTTTTGATCGGGCGCTGGTTGCTCGAATTCAGAAGATGATTGCTGCATCACAGTTTAAGCGGGAGATGCCCCCCTTCCCCAAAATCACCCCGTAGCTCATCGAGCCGGTCGTCGAACGATGAGTGACGGCCGAGGAGGTGGCGCAACTCCTGGAGCGCTCCACATCGTTTCCACGCCAATTGGAAATCTCGCCGACCTTTCGCCTCGGGCCGCGGCCGTGTTGCGCGAGGTCCGTCTTATCGTTGCGGAGGATACGCGCGTTGCACGGGTCCTGCTCTCATCCATCGAGGTCAACACAGAGACGACATCGCTTCCCGCATTCGATGAATCGGATCGCATCGCGCCAATCATCGCGCGACTCCTGGCGGGGGAAGCGGTGGCGCTCATCAGTGACGCCGGTACTCCGTTGATCAGTGACCCTGGACAACAGCTTGTGCGAGCGGCGATCGCCGCAGGAATCCGCATCGTTCCGATCCCCGGTGCATCGGCGCTTCTCGCGGCCGTGGTCGCATCTGGAGTTGCCGGCGCCCGTTGGAATTTTGAAGGCTTCCTCCCGCGCAGCCGTGCGGAGCGTCAACGTGCGATCGGCGCGCTCGCGGCGGATCTGCGTGGGAGCGTGATCTATGAGGCCGGGAACCGTGTCGCTGCGACCCTGCGAGATCTCGCGGAGGCGGCTGGCCCAGACCGCCCCGCGGCGCTCTGTCGTGAGCTTACGAAAATCCATGAAGAGATCCGACGTGGCTCTCTCGCAGAGCTTGCGGAGCTCGTTGAGTCTGGAGCGGTTGATGGTCGCGGTGAGTTCGTCATCGTACTCGGTGAGTCAATCGCGGATGCCATCGATTTTGGCGTTGATGGTCCATATCCCGCTGCTCTTGCGGCTGTTGAACAGCGCATTGCAGACGGTGCTACTCGGAGTGACGCGGTTCGAGCGATCGCGGCAGCGTGGAAGCTCGACAGGCGCCGACTCTGGTCGCTGGCACACCGCGACGCGGCCGAGGGGGAGTAACCGCTCGGCCGCGCCAGTCTTACGCTCGTGCGGGGGCGATCTCCTCTCCGTATTCCGCCTCGCTGAGATCCGTGGGCTCGCCGCCTTGCGATACCGGTTCTGCGCTCTGCGGTTTTGGCCCGAGGAATTCGAGACGGTTGACGATGACCTCCGTCATCCACCGCCGTGCTCCTTCACTCTCCCACTCGTGCGTCTTCAGTCGCCCGTCAATCGCGACGAGGGATCCGGCCTGTAAGTGGGCGGCCGCGATCTCCGCGAGCTTCTCCCAGAAGACGAGGCGGTGGAACTCCGTCCGCTCTTCGCCGCCTCGGTAGTCGTGGCTGGCGAGGCTCCCCACTGCAACCTTGCTCCCCGACGGAAGGGACTTGATCTCTACGGGCTTGGTCATCCTCCCAGCCAGCATCACCTTGTTCATCGTCGCTCCTCTCTCGAGGCGGGCCCCAGGGGTCCCCCCTGCGCTGTAGCCCGCTCCGTACACGAAGCATCCCCGCGCGCGCATACGGCGGGCGTATCGTGTGCGACACTCGGTCGCAATGCGGTACTACCTGACGACGGCGATTGCCTACGCGAACAACAAGCCCGGCTTGCACACGCTCTATGAGGTAATCGGGGCGGATGTCATCGCGCGTTGGCGGAGGATGGGTGGCGACGATGTTCGCTTCCTCACTGGCACGGACGAGTACTCGGTGAATATCGCCGCTCGCGCAGAAGAGGAGGGGTTGTCCCCGAAGGCCTTCGTCGATCGCAATGTGGATCTCTTCAAGGAGAGTGAGGCCCTCCTGCTGATCACTCCGGATCGCTTCATTCGCACGACCGATGCGGACCACACGCTCGCAGCACAAGAGATGGTGCGCCGATCGTTCGCCGCTGGAGATATCTACCTAGGAACCTATGAAGGGTGGTACTGCCCAAACGAAGGGTTCCGCGCCGAAGGCGATGTTGTCCGCGAGGGGAGCACAACGGTCTGCCCAAATCATCCAGGCGTTCCCCTTCAGTGGCTCAAGGAGCGAAACTGGTTCTTCCGGCTCAGCGCGTATCAGGAACGACTGGAGGCGTGGCTGACCCAGGATCCTTCGCCCGTTCAACCTGAGTATCGGCGCAACGAGATGCTTGGCTTTATCCGCCAAGGTCTCGAAGACTTTTCCATAAGTCGTGAAGGCGGAAGTTGGGGAATCCCTTTCCCGATTCATGAAGATGGGAGGAGCGCACTCAGCGCAGATGGGAGTGGGGACCCTGCTGCGGGGACAATCTACGTCTGGTACGACGCGCTGATCAATTACCTCACCGGAGCTGGATTCCCTGCAGAGCCGAGTGGGGCACCATGGTGGCCCGCGGATCTGCACATCATCGGGAAGGACATCAATCGCTTCCACTCAGTCTTCTGGCCGGCGATGCTGTGGAGCGCTGGACTACCCGCGCCGAAGAAGATCTGGGTGCACGGATGGCTCCTCTCCAGCGGAGAACGGATGAGCAAGAGTCGCGGAAACTTCCTCGATCCTGACAGTGCCGTTGCGGCGCTCGGTGCGGACGGTGCTCGATTTGTCGCCCTGCGTGAAGTTCCATTTGATCGCGATGGGGATGTGAGTTGGGACTCAATCATTCGCCGCTACAACGCAGAACTTGCGAACGACTTCGGGAATCTTGTCAATCGTGCGTCAACACTGGCAAGCCGTGCGTTTGGAGGGGACGCGCCGGCACCGCGTGCCGCGGGAGAATCGCCACTTGCTGCTGAGTGGGAGTCTGCGCGCCACAAGAGCGATGAGGCGATGAGCGTCCTCGCGCTTCACGAATGGATCGGGGCACTATGGGAGTTCGTTGGTGCTGCGAACAGATATGTTGACGCAGAGAAGCCGTGGGAATTGGTCAAGCAGGTAAAGGCCGGCGATGTGCAGGCGCGGGCACGACTCGCTGATGTGCTCGGCGATCTCCTTGAAGCGTGCCGACTTGTCGCGCTTTATGCGGCTCCGGTGATCCCGACGGTGTCGGAGAAGATTTGGAACCTGCTCGGCTATCAGTGGCCGTATGACGCTTCTGGTCATGGTTCCACTCCGCGTAGCGATCTTGCAGGGTGGGGGAGTGCAGCGCGTAGTGGTCCGCTCGGTGAGCCAACACCGCTCTTCCCCCGACTTGACGCTGATGAGCCCGCGCCTTCCGCTGACTGACGCGCACGGCCACCTTCAGGCCGAGCGCTTCGACGCCGATCGCGAGGAGGTGATCGCGAGACTGATTGCCGCTGGGGCGACTCGTCTCCTCGTCCCATCGTGGAGTACCGGAAGTTCACGCGGAGCACTTGAGATCGTGCGCGCGAACCCGTGGATGGATGCTGCGATCGGGATACATCCGCATCATGCCACCGATGAGGCGCACGAGCGAGCCACACTTCTGGAGGGGGCCGATGCGTCAGAGGTTGTGGCGATCGGCGAGACTGGGATCGACACCAAGCGGAACTTCGCGCCGATTGCCGACCAGGTGGCGAACCTTGAGGCGCACATCGAGGTTGCCGTACAGCTTGGGAAGCCGCTGATTCTGCACTGTCGATCTGCGGGTGACACTGACGATGCGCAGCGCCAACTGATCAAGACTCTGAAGGAGTCGCCGATCGCCTCTGCGCGTGGCCGCGCAGTCTTCCAAGACCGCCCCCCGTTCATTTTGCACAGTGCCTCAGGGAGTGCCGACTATATCGATGAAGGGCTCGCGCTCGGCGGTGTGGTTTCACTCTCGGGCCTTGTCTTTCGCCCTGAAGAGCGCGCCACCGCTGACTGGGTTCGCACCATCCCCCTCGACCGACTGCTGACGGAGACGGACGCGCCCTGGCTTGCCATGCCTGGAGCGCAAGACCCGAACCGAAATGAGCCAGCGAACGTCGCTCTCACGCTCGCCTGGATCGCGGAGCGGAGGGACGAACCGGTCGAGCTTCTCGCTGAGGCGATCAGTGCCAACTACGATCGGGCCTTCCTGCGAAGCAGGTCTCGGGCCGATCGGAGTCCACGCTCAGCTTGAGCGTGCTGTTGGCACTCTCCAGGCGAGAGTGCTAACATCGCCCCAAGCGCACGGATGGTGCGCGCTTTGAGAATTCGCAGCTGGCGGAAGCCCGCTGCCTAGCAGGAGGTCAACCATGGCGAAGAAGGCATCACTCCGACCCCTCGGCGACCGCGTGGTCGTCAAGCCGGTCCCGCGCGACGAAAAGACGGCGAGCGGGATCATCCTTCCTGACACGGCGCAAGAGAAGCCGCAAGAGGGAGAGGTCGTCTCCGTCGGCCCAGGCCGCATTCTTGACGACGGGAAGCGCGAGCCGATTGACGTCAAGGTGGGGGATCGCGTCCTTCACGCGAAGTACGCGGGCACCGAGTTCAAGCTCGACGGTGCCGAGTACCTCATCGTCGGCGCAAAGGACATCCTCGCGATCGTCGAATAGCGCGACAGTTCAACTGAACGGATCTATAGGTTGAAGTAAAGAAAGAAAGTAGAGGGACAAAATGGCAAAGCAAGTTGTCTTCGATGAAGCGGCACGACGCGCGCTCAAGCGCGGCATCGATAAGCTCGCCGACACGGTAAAGGTGACGATTGGCCCAAAGGGTCGAAATGTGGTCCTGGACAAGAAGTTTGGCGCCCCGACGATCACCAATGACGGCGTGACGATTGCACGTGACATTGAGTTGGATGATCACTTCGAGAACATGGGCGCGCAGCTTCTCAAGGAGGTTGCCACCAAGACTGACGATGTTGCTGGTGACGGCACCACAACCGCCGTGGTTCTCGGTCAGGCGCTCGTAACAGAAGGTCTTCGCAACGTTGCCGCTGGTGCAAATCCAATGGTGATCAAGCGAGGACTCGACAAGGCGGTCGCCGCCGTTGTTGCCGAAATCAAGGCGCACTCACGCAAAGTCGACACTCGCGAACAGATTGCGGCCGTTGCCTCAATCTCCGCTGCAGATCCGAGCGTCGGTGAGTTGATCGCCGAAGTGATGGGGAAGGTCGGGAAGGATGGCGTGATCACCGTCGAAGAGGGCCAGTCGCTCGGCCTTGACAAGGAGTACACGGAGGGGATGCAGTTCGATCGCGGATACATCTCGGCCTACTTCGTCACGAATGCAGATCGAATGGAGGCACAGCTGGACAATCCAGCGATTCTCATCACCGACAAGAAGATCTCTGCGGTGCAGGATGCACTTCCTGCACTCGAGAAGGCGGTCGGCACTGGTCGACCACTCCTGATCGTTGCTGAAGACGTTGACGGCGAAGCGCTCGCCACCCTCGTGGTGAATAAGATCCGTGGCACGGTACAGGTGCTTGCGGTGAAGGCGCCAGGCTTCGGTGATCGACGTAAGGAGATGCTCCGCGACATCGCTGTGCTCACTGGCGGAACGGTGATCTCCGAAGAGGTTGGTCGAAAGTTGGACAGCGTCACCGCCGAGGATCTCGGCTCCGCCCGACGGGTGGTCTCATCCAAGGACAACACCACCATCGTGGATGGCTCTGGTAAGCCGGCTGAGATCAAAGCCCGTATGGCGCAGATCAAGGCGCAGATTGAAGAGACCACTTCGGACTATGACAAGGAGAAACTCCAGGAGCGTCTCGCCAAGCTCTCCGGCGGCGTCGCCGTGATCAAGGTCGGAGCCGCGACTGAGGTTGAACTCAAGGAGAAGAAGCACCGCATCGAAGATGCGCTCTCAACGACCCGCGCGGCCGTTGAAGAGGGGATTGTCGCTGGTGGTGGCACCACGCTCCTTCAGGCGCGCGCCTCACTGGACAAGTTGAAGCTTGAGGGCGACG
The DNA here is from genome assembly GCA_038145565.1 of Chloroflexota bacterium. Lineage (GTDB taxonomy): Bacteria > Chloroflexota > Limnocylindria > Limnocylindrales > Limnocylindraceae > Limnocylindrus. Next base: position 6,654 of record JAYQPX010000002.1, read on the forward strand.
AGCAGGTTGGCGTGGACATCGTTCGACGCGCACTTGAAGCGCCAGCCCGGCAGATCGCTGAGAACGCGGGCGCCCGAGGCGACGTGGTGATTGAGGCGATCTTGAAGGCAAAGCGTGGCACTGGCTTTGATGCCTCAACGGACACCATGGTCGACATGTTCGATAAGGGGATCGTCGATGCCGCCAAGGTGACGCGCTCTGCCTTGCAGAACGCGGCATCCGTCGCAGCGATGGTGCTCACCACCGAAGCGGTCGTGAGCGATATCCCAGAGAAGAAAGAGGCAGCGGCTCCGGGCGGCCACAGCCACGGCGGAGAGATGGACTTCTAGTCGCCAATTTGCCGAAAGCAGTAGGAGGAACAGCTGATGCAAGATTCCGCGAAGTGCCCAGTCGCTCATGGAGCAAACACGGTGGCCGCTGGCGGGAACGCCGCCTGGTGGCCGAAGGCGCTGAATCTCGGAATCTTGCATCAGCATGACACCAAGACAAACCCGCTTGGCCCAGATTTTGATTATCGGAAGGAGCTTGAGAAGCTCGACATCCCTGCCTTGAAGCGCGACCTGCACGCGTTGATGACAGAGAGCCAGCCGTGGTGGCCTGCCGACTGGGGGCATTACGGCGGGCTGATGATCCGAATGGCATGGCACTCCGCAGGAACCTATCGGATCGGTGATGGACGCGGTGGAGCTGGCACCGGCAATCTGCGATTCGCACCGCTGAACTCCTTCCCAGACAACGCGAATCTTGATAAAGCTCGACGCCTCCTTTGGCCAATCAAGCGCAAGTACGGCAACCGTGTCAGCTGGGCGGACCTCATGATCCTTGCGGGAACGATCGCCTATGAGTCGATGGGCTTGAAGACGTTCGGCTTCTCCTTTGGTCGACAAGACATTTGGCACCCAGAAGAGGACATTTACTGGGGTCCGGAGAGAGAGTGGCTTGCGCCGAGCGATCAGCGATACGCCGATCTGAATAACGCATCCACGATGGAGAACCCGCTTGCAGCAGTCCAGATGGGGTTGATCTACGTGAACCCTGAGGGAGTGAACGGCGTATCTGACCCGTTGAAGACCGCAGCGCATATCCGAGAGACGTTCGCGCGAATGGCGATGAACGACGAGGAGACTGTTGCGCTCACTGCAGGAGGGCACACGGTCGGAAAGGCGCACGGAAACGGAGACGCATCTCGCCTAGGTCCAGCTCCTGAAGCGGCGGACATTGCCGAACAGGGTCTTGGCTGGATGAATCACACCACTCGGGGGGTGGGGCGCGACACGGTCACCAGTGGCATTGAGGGAGCGTGGACGACGAACCCCACGAAGTGGGACAGCGGTTACTTCGACATGCTCTTCGGCCATGAGTGGGAACTGAAGAAGTCACCCGCTGGTGCCTCGCAATGGGAACCGATCGGGATCAAAGAGGAAGAGAAGCCTGTTGACGTGGAGGACCCTTCCATTCGATACAACCCGATCATGACCGACGCCGATATGGCGATGATCAAGGACCCAGTGTATCGAAAGATCTCCGAGCGATTCCACAAAGATCCAGCCTATTTCGACGATGTGTTTGCGCGTGCGTGGTTCAAATTGACACATCGCGATCTCGGCCCGAAGCAGCGCTACTACGGACCAGATGTCCCGAAGGAAGATCTGATTTGGCAGGATCCAGTCCCAAACGGACCTATGGGGTACGACGTCAGTGCAGTGAAGGCGCGCATCAATGCCTCAGGGCTCACCACGCAGGAGCTTGTTGCGACCGCCTGGGATTCTGCACGGACGTATCGAGGGTCAGACTTGCGCGGGGGGGCGAACGGGGCGCGCATCCGCTTGGCCCCTCAGCGAACCTGGCAGGGGAATGAGCCTGAGCGACTCAACAAGGTACTTGCCGTCCTAGAGCCCATCGCCAAGGAGTTCGGTGCGAGTGTTGCCGACACGATCGTCCTCGCTGGGAACGTCGGGGTGGAACGCGCGGCGAAGGCGGCTGGTGTGCCGCTTGACCTTCCGTTTACTTCTGGTCGCGGTGACGCCACCGCTGAGCAGACTGATGTCGCTTCATTCGCTCCACTTGAGCCAATCCACGATGCCTTCCGTAACTGGCTGAAAGAAGACTATGTGGTGAGCCCGGAGGAGTTGATGCTTGACCGAGCGCAGCTAATGGGCCTTACGGCCCCAGAGGCGACCGTTCTGCTCGGCGGACTCCGAGTGATTGGCGTAAACCATGGCGGATCGAAACACGGGGTATTCACGTCGCGGGAAGGGGCGCTCTCCAACGATTTCTTCACCACGCTCACCGACATGCGCTTTGTCTGGGAGCCAGCTGGTGAAAATCTCTACAACCTGCGAGATCGTCAGACGGGGAAGGTGGAACACACGGCAACGAGGGTTGACCTTGTCTTCGGGTCGAACTCGATCCTCCGCTCGTACGCCGAGGTGTACGCGCAGGATGATTCGAGCGAGAAACTGGTCAAGGATTTTGCCGCCGCGTGGGTGAAGATCATGAACGCGGGGTTCTACCCAGCGCGCTAGCCTGTCCGTCAGTCTGCACCGCTTCAGATTCTGGGTTGGGTTGTGCTGGGCAGTAGAATCAGCGGGTGAACCTCCCCTCTGATCCAACGGCAGACGCCCCGCTCCAGACCACCCCGACACGGCACCGCGTCGCCGAAGGGACGAGCCAGGCCGCGCTCGAAGAACGCATCCTCGGTCCACTGAATAAGGTCCAGCGGCGGGCGGTAACGACCACCACGGGTCCGCTCCTTGTTCTCGCTGGCGCGGGCTCCGGAAAGACACGGGTCATCACGCACCGGATCGCCTGGCTCATTGAGCACGAAGGAGTCGCCCCGTGGCGCATCTTGGCGGTGACATTCACCAACAAGGCGGCAGCCGAGATGCGTGCGCGCCTCGAGGAAATGATCGGGGAACGCTCACGCGACGTTGCGATGGGCACCTTTCATAGCCTCTGCGTGCGGATGCTACGTCGTGATGGCGAGGCGATCGGACTACCGAGAGAGTTTGCGATCTATGACGCAGATGATCAGGCGCGCGTGATCAAAGGGTTCCTCAAGGAGGATGACCTCCCCGCAACGGGCTCCACGAAGCCGGGTTTGATCCTTGGCGCGATCAGCCGCGCGAAGAACGACGGCCTCACTCCCGATCAGATGGAGGACCAGGCGGTCACGCATCATGAGCGGCTCATTGCGGGGTTCGCACGGCGCTACGCCGCCGAGCTCAAGCGACTTGAAGCCCTCGACTTTGATGATCTCTTGATTGAAGGGCTGCGACTGCTCCAGGAGGCTCCAGCGGTCGCTGAACGGTATCGAACGAAGTGGCAATACCTGCATGTGGATGAATATCAGGATACGAACCGCATTCAATACGCATGGATCCGCGAGCTGGCCGCGGGGCACGGGAATCTCTGTGTGGTTGGTGACGATGACCAATCGATCTATTCATGGCGCGGTGCGGACATTCGCAACATCTTGGACTTTGAGCGCGATTGGCCGAAGGCAGAGGTGATCGCCCTTGAGCAGAACTATCGATCCACCCAATCCATTCTTGACGCCGCGCACGGTGTGGTCTCTAACAATCGTGGGCGCAAGGCGAAGAGGCTTTGGACGGATCAGTCCGGTGGACTGCCGATCCCTGTCTACGGTGGCTTTGATGCGGAGGATGAAGCGGCGTGGATCGTGCGCCGCCTTGAGGACTATGCAGCGCCACGTCAGGGGACGGGGAGCAGCAATGCAGAGCTTGCTGAGTCATTCGGCGGAATGGCAATTCTGTACAGGACAAACGCTCAATCGCGTGCGATCGAAGAGGCGCTCCTGCGCGCCTCGATCCCTTACCAGCTCATCGGAGGAACGCGCTTCTATCAGCGCCGCGAGGTCAAGGATGCGCTGGCGTGGCTGCGCGTGCTGCGGAGTGACACCGATCGCATCTCGTATGAACGGATCATCAACGTGCCGCCACGCGGGATTGGTGAGAAGACGGTAGAACTCTTGCGAGAGTCGGCGGCGCCGCGCAGTGACGCGCCTGACGGGGTACCCTTCGGGCGAGTGATCGCCGCGGCTGGACGCGGTGAAGTGCCTGGCATTGCGCCGAAGGCGCGCAAGGCCCTTGCTCAGGTTGATGGCATGATCTCGCGACTTCGTGGCCGCCTCGCACTCATCGAACTCCCGGAGCTCCTTGACGCGGTCTATACCGAAACGGGACTGCGCGCGCACTTGGCCAACGAAGGCGTCGAGGGTGAGGAGCGTTGGGCGAACCTGCTCGAGTTGCGTGGTATCGCAGGACGTTTCCTTGAGCTCGAGCCGCTCGATGCGCTAGACCGTTTCATTGAAGAGACCGCACTCGTTGCCGACCAGGATTCCATTGACGACGAGAGTGAGCGCGTGACGCTGATCACCATGCATGCGGCGAAGGGACTCGAATGGCCAACCGTGTTCATCAGCGGCCTGACTGAGGGCCTCTTTCCACACAGCCGTGCACTCATGGATGAGGAGCAGATGGAGGAGGAGCGGAGGCTCTGCTATGTCGGGATCACCCGAGCGAAGCGACGGCTCGCGCTGACATATGCGATCCGGCGCGGATGGGGCGATGGCGAGGGCGTGCCGTCACGCTTCCTCGCGGAAATCCCAGATGAGCTGCTTGAGGTGGCGAACGATGAAGATCCGCGAACGGACGGCACCACGAGGTTCGGTCGCGGGGTAGCAGGATATCGATCGGCACGAGGCGGCTTTGCTGGTGGAGAGGCGTGGCGCGAAGGGAGTGGGCGACCGGGCACGCCAGATGGCCCGTTCATCCCAGGACGCGACCTTGAGGCGAAGCGGCGCGCCTACGGAGCTGGGGCTCGATCTGGCTCGTTGCGAACTCCCGACCACGACGATGGTGTGGATGTGCCTTTCGCTGATTCAGACCACGACGAACCACCGCTGACACGGCCGATCGGTCGAATTCCGCCATGGGCAAATGGGCGCCGCGTTGAGGGGGGGGATCAGCAGCGCGCAGGCTCAACTCCGCCTCACGACGAGTTGGCGTTGCCAGAGCGCACCAGTAGGCCGGCACGCATTCGCATTCCTGGCGAACGATACTTCCGCGATGGTGATCGGGTCCAGCACGCACATTTCGGCACGGGGGTTGTGGTGACCTCAAAGCTCACTCGAAGCGATGAAGAGGTGACGATCGCGTTCGTCGGTGTTGGCGTGAAGACTCTCGCAGCGAGCCTCGCCAACTTGGAGATCGTCTGATGCCGCCCGTCCCGAGCGCAACTGGACGACGACACGCAGAACTCGTCGAACTGATCAATGCCGCTGATCGTGACTATTACGTAGCTGATGCGCCGCGCCTTCCCGACGCAGAATACGATGCACTACGTCGAGAACTTGAAGCGATTGAGGAGGCGCACCCTTCTCTTCGCAGTGAAGAGTCTCCTACGCAGCGCGTTGGCCCACGCGAGCTTGGTGGCGCGCTCGGCGAGGTGCAGCACGAGCGACCAATGCTCAGCCTTGCAAACGCCTTCTCCCCAGAAGAGGTTGCCGCCTTCGTCCTAAGCGCAACCAAGGGGCTCGCAGGTCGGGAGCCTGAACTCGTTGCGGAACTCAAGATCGATGGACTCGCGATCAGCCTGCGATTTGAGCGGGGGCTTCTCGTGCGCGCGGCGACACGTGGTGACGGATCAACAGGGGAAGACGTCACCGAAAACATTCGGACAATTCAGGTGATCCCGCAGAAGCTGCGTGAGCCGATCAGCGCCGAGGTGCGTGGCGAGGTCTACATGCCGAAGGAGGCGTTTGCTGCGCTTAATGCGGCGAGAGAGGAGGAGGGCCTTCCGCTCTACGCAAATCCACGCAACTCCGCCGCAGGATCTCTTCGGCAGAAAGATCCACGGATTACGGCGGAACGAAACCTCGCCTTCTTCGCCTACCAACTCTTTATGGACCCACAGCCAGCCTCGCAGAGTGCTGCGCTCCAGAAGCTTCACGCGCTCGGTCTCCCGATCGAGGTACATGCCCGTGCTGGCCTCAACGCCGCCGGTGCCGCCAAGTTTCTCGCTGAGTGGGAGGAGAAGCGGCATGAGCTCGCTTATGAGACTGATGGGGCGGTGCTCAAGGTTGATGCTGAGAGCGATCAAGCCCTTCTCGGCTTTATCTCTCGTTCCCCAAAGTGGGCGATCGCATATAAGTTTCCACCTGAGCAGGTCACGACGAAGCTGCTCAACATCGTGGTAGAAGTGGGTCGCACTGGCTACCTCACACCTGTCGCCGAGATGGAACCCGTACGCCTCGCTGGCTCTACGGTGCGACGGGCGACGCTCCACAACCTTGACGAGATCCGGCGAAAGGATGTCCGCATTGGCGACGTGGTGATCCTCCAGAAGGCGGGCGACGTGATTCCAGAGGTGGTGCGTTCCGTCCCAGCACGCCGACGTGGAGTGCTCCCTGAATTCGAGATGCCCTCCCACTGCCCCTCGTGCAAGAGTGCGGTGCTGCGGGATGAGGTTCGCCACCGCTGTCCAAATCCATGGTGTGAGGCGCAACTGTTTGAAGGGCTCTGTCACGCGATCGGGCGTGGCGCTCTCGACATTGAGGGGCTTGGTGAAAAGCTGCTTGCGCAGCTCGTCGACCGAGGGCGGGTGCGGCGGCTCGCGGATCTCTTCACGCTGACGGCGAGTGATCTTGATGGCCTTGAGCGTATGGGGAGCGCTGCGACGAAGGAGAAGAAGTCCGGAGCCAATCGCATTGACAACGTGTTGCGTGAACTGAGTCGACGGAAGGAGCAAGAGCTCTGGCGTGTGCTCGTTGCACTCGGAATCCGCCATGTTGGCGAGACAACCGCCCGAGATCTCGCCGCTGAACTCTCGCGCCGCGTCCCCGCTGGCCCAGATTGGAGCGCGCGTGTTGCCGCGGAGCTGCGAGCCTTGAAGCGCGAAGATCTGACGAGCGTCAGTGGCGTGGGGGCGGTCGTGGGGGAGAGCATTGAACGATTCTTTGCCAGCGAGGCCACTGGGGGTGGGCTGCAAGAACTTCTGGCCGCGGGGGTGACCTTCAAGCCGAGCGCGGTCTCCGCTGCGTCTGAAATCTCTGGCCCACTGAGCGGAGAGGTCGTTGTGGTGACTGGGACGCTCTCGATTTCAGGGCTGAGCCGGCGGGAGGCGCACGATCGCGTCCGCGCCGCGGGGGGTGCCGTTGCTGACGCCGTGACATCCAAGACGACCCTTCTTGTGGCGGGTGAGAAGGGTGGGAGCAAGCGCGCGGATGCTGAGCGGCTCGGCATCCGCATCGTGGACGAGACGGGTTTTCTTCGGATTCTCGGGGAGTCTGCGTCGGGCGGGTAGGATTCTCGCATGAGTAAACTCAGTCGAGCCGAAGTGGAGAAGGTTGCCGCACTCGCTCGCCTTGGCCTTACGAACGACGAAGTAGAGACGTTGCAAAGCGACCTCAACCTGATCCTGGAGCAGTGGGCGCGCCTCGCCGATGTAGACACGTCAAGCGTTCCAGCGAGCGCACAGACGATCCATCAGGTGATGCCACTGCGTGACGACACCCCGGGCGCGTCGCTCTCCGTAGACGCGGCACTGCAAAATGCTCCCGCGCGCAGCGGCGACTTCGTCAAAGTGCAGGCGATCCTCAGTGAGGAGGCCGACGGATGAGTGCAGAACTTCGCCGGGCAACTGCCGCTCAGCTTCGCGCAGGTTTCGGGAGCGGTGCGTTTTCATCCCTCGAGGTGGTTGACACGCTTCTCGGCGCGATCGAACGGGAAGATGCCGCACTCGGTGCGTGGCTGCATCTACGAACCGGAGAGGTGCGTGGAGAGGCGCAGCGCGCTGATGATGCCTACGCAGCGGCGAGAGCCAGCGGACCGGACGCGGTGCGTGCACTTGCACCACTTCTTGGCGTCCCCGTTGCACTAAAGGATCTTGTCAACATGGTTGGTACTCCCACCACCGCTGGCTCAAAGATCCTTGAGGGCTATGTCAGTCCATACGACGCTACGATCACCGCCAAGCTGAAGGCTGCAGGTGCGCTCATCCTCGGAAAGACGAACATGGATGAATTCGCGATGGGCTCGTCAACCGAGTTCAGCGCATACCGGCGCACGGTAAATCCGTGGGATCGTGAACGTGTCCCAGGTGGTTCATCGGGCGGATCTGCTTCGGCGGTGGCCGCTCTTCATGCGCCTCTAAGTATTGGCAGCGATACGGGTGGGTCAATCCGTCAACCGGCGAGCCTCACAGGGATCACGGGGTTGAAGCCAACTTACGGCCGCGTGTCACGCTACGGCATCGTTGCCTTCGCATCCTCCCTCGATCAGATCGGACCATTCGCTCGCAGCGCGCAGGACGCGGCGCTGATGCTCCATGCCATTTCTGGATATGACCCCCGCGATGCGACAAGCTCCGCAGTTCCTGTTGACGCGGCACTGCTCACGCTCCCGCAAGGTGACCAGGCGGCGAGTGCAATCAAGGGGAAGCGCCTTGCCCTCCCGAAGGAGTACTTCGTCGCGGGGATGGAGCCGGGTGTGGAGTCGGCGGTCCGTGCCGCAGTCGCTGCACTGCAGTCAGCGGGTGCCTTTGTTGATGAGGTGAGCCTTCCAACCACAGGGCATGCCCTTGCCACCTACTACATCGTCGCGCCCGCCGAAGCATCTGCGAATCTTGCGCGCTATGACGGAATCAGATTCGGCGCGTCAAAGCATGGTGGGAGCGATCTCCTTGACGGCTACCTGACGACGCGCGGTCGCGGATTCGGACCTGAGGTGCGCCGACGCATCATGCTCGGCACGTATGCGCTCTCGGCGGGTTACTACGATGCGTATTACCTGAAGGCGCAGAAGGTGCGCACCTTGATCGCCCGCGACTTTCATCGCATCTGGTCGGCAGGGTATGACGCGATCGTCGCGCCGGCGAGCCCGTCGGTCGCATGGAAGTTCGGCGCGAAGTTGAGTGACCCTGTCGCCATGTACCTCGCCGATGCCTGCACGATCCCAACGAATATGGCGGGGCTCCCAGGGCTCAGCACGCCGTGCGGGCTCTCCGACGGTCTCCCAGTAGGCCTGCAACTGATCGGCGCACCATGGAGTGAAGTAGGACTCCTTTCAATCGCAGCTGGCTACGAGGCGCTCACTGCCGATGCGCCGTGGCGTGCCCAGGAGCCAACCGATCTTGCGGCGCTCGGAGGTGTGGCATGAGCGACTTCGCACAGCGCACTCTTGCCGATCGCGTGCATGCGGTCCCGCCGTCCGGCATCCGACGATTCTTTGACATCGCCGCACAGATGGAGGACATCATCAGTCTCGGTGTCGGCGAACCAGACTTCGATACGCCGACGCACATCACCGAGGCGGCGATCAGCAGCCTTCGTGCCGGACGGACGCACTACACATCGAACTATGGGACTCCAGAGCTGCGCACCGCAATCTCTGACAAGATTTTCGAGCGATCGGGTGTTCGATACGATCCATCCACTGAGATCATCGTTACGATCGGCGCCTCTGAAGCGGTTGATCTCGCCATTCGCGGGACAATCAATCCAGGTGACGCACTCATCCTTCCGGAGCCCTCGTACGTTGCGTATCTCCCTGCCGTGATCTTTGCGGGTGGTCAGGTGCGATCGGTGCCGACGAGCGCGGATGATGGCTGGCTCTTGGATTCATCTGCGGTAGAGGCTGCAGCGAGTGGTGCCAAGGCGCTCTTTTTGGGATATCCAGCGAACCCGACCGGCGCGACCCTCGATGAGGGAACACGTGCGGCGCTCGCGCGAATCGCGGTCGCGCACGATCTCCTGGTGATCAGCGACGAGATCTACGACCGACTCGTCTATGATGGCCCAGAGCATCGGGCGATCTCCGCGTATCCAGGAATGAAGGAGCGCACGATTCTGATCGGCGGCTTCTCTAAGTCCTATGCAATGACTGGTTGGCGTGTCGGCTTCCTCTGCGCGCCAGCGGAGATCGTTGCCGGTCTTGTCAAGATTCATCAGTACGCGATCATGAGCGCACCTACGCCGTCCCAAGATGCCGCGCTCGAGGCGCTTCGCAACGGCGAACCCGCGCTTGAAGAAATGCGCGCCGCCTATGCACGTCGCCGGAGCATCGTGCTGGATGGACTTGCCGCACTGAAGCTCCCTACAGGAGCACCGAAGGGAGCCTTCTACGCCTTCCCGGATATCTCGGCACTCGGCATCAGTGACGAGGCGTTCGCTGAGCGTCTCCTCCAAGCAGAGCGAGTTGCTGTAGTTCCTGGGTCTGCCTTTGGGGAGAGCGGGCGCGGTCATGTCCGTATTTGCTACGCGGTATCGGAAGAGAAGCTGCGAGAAGCGCTGATTCGAATAGGGCGGTTCGTTGCGTCTCTTCAAAAGGCCTCCGCATGAGCTGGGAGGCGGTGATCGGCATTGAGATCCATGTGCAGCTACGCACATCGACCAAGATGTTCTGCCCGTGTGCGATCCCAGCAGAGGGGGACGCGCCAAACACGCGCACCTGCCCAACATGCCTCGGCTTCCCGGGCGCACTCCCTGTGCCGAATCGGTCCGCAATTGAGAAGGTGCTTGCGGTGGGCGCTGCAATTGGTGCGAAAAGTCCTGCAACCACACGCTGGGACAGGAAGAACTACTTCTATCCCGACCTCCCGAAGGGCTACCAGATCAGTCAGCTTGACCTTCCGCTTGCGGAGCATGGCAGCATCCCCGTCACCACGAGCGCTGGCTCTGGCTCCGTGCGGATCCGACGCGCACATCTCGAGGAGGACACTGCGCGCCTGCGTCATGAAAAGGCTGCTGACGGCACCAGGGCGAGCCTCATCGATTACAACCGCTCCGGCGTCGCACTTCTCGAGATTGTCACTGAGCCAGATATCCGTGATGGTGAGACTGCGCGTCGATATGCAGAGGAGCTCCGCCTTCTTCTGCGTACGATTGGTGCGGCTGATGCCGAGATGGAGAACGGCCAGATGCGTGTGGAGGCGAACATCTCACTGCGCGCTTCAGGCGATGCTCCGTTCGGTACTCGTGTAGAAGTCAAGAATATGAACTCGTTCCGCTCCGTCGAACGAGCGATCGCATTTGAGGCGTCGCGCCAGGCAGCAGTGCTCGACGCGGGTGGAACCATCACCCAGGAGACGCGTGGATGGGACGAGGGGAGCGAGACCACCTACACAATGCGCGCAAAGGAGGACTCGCACGATTACCGCTACTTCCCTGAGCCGGACCTTCCCCCACTCGACATCGATCCTGCCTGGCTCGCGGCAATCGTCGCTAGACTCCCTGAGCTCCCAGCAACTCGTCGCGCGCGCTATGTCAGCGAGCTCGGACTCACCGAGTATGACGCCAGCGTCCTAGTTGCCGAGCCACGCGCCGCCGCCCTTTTTGAGGCGGCACGTGCCGCCCAGAAGGAGCTGGACGCGAAACTGCTTGCGAATTGGGTGAGCGGCGAATACCTTCGTGTGGCGAAAGAGGGGGCAGCCGACCCTGATCCGGTCCAGTTTGCTGCGCTCGTCGCGGCAGTTGCGAGCAAGGAGATCAACGGAACGACGGCGAAGTCGCTCTTCGCCGAGATGGTAACAGCGCCACTTAACATTCGTGAGGTGATTGCCTCGCGCGGACTGGGCCAGATCAGTGACGCTGGCGCACTGGAGAAGATCATCGCGGACGTGATCGCCGCAAACCCACAAGCGATCGCCGACTGGAAGGCGGGGAAGCAGCAGGCGGTGAGCTTCCTTGTTGGTCAGGCGATGAAGGCGAGCAAGGGGCGTGGCGACGCGGCGCTCCTTGGCGAACTCATCCGCGCCGCACTCGATCGCTGAGATGCTCGATATCGTTCGCCTTGTCACCGGAGGCTTTGGGGTAGCTGGCCTTCTGTATTTGGCGCGTCAACTTCCGCCGCTGCTCACGCAGTATCAGCTCCATCAGACGCGTGTAGGCGGAGCGAAGCGCTACAGCGAGTGGCGCGGCGCGCCCGGCGCTGGTCCCGACGTTCTCGATCGCCTTGAAGGGGAGCTGATCGTTTCGCGGCTAAAGCGCCTCGCCGGCGTCGGCGTTGCCTCCATTGTTGGGATTGCGCTCGCCCTCTTCCCGCCGTTCCGCTGACTCTTTCGTTAGGCGCTCGGGCCCGAAACCTTCAGACGCTGTACCTCGATCGCCGTGCAGCGATCTTGAACGAACGAGACTCCCGCGTCTGCGGCGAGTGCCGCAGCGTCCGGACTGATGACGCCGAGTTGCAACCAGATCGCACCCGCGCCAACGGCGATGGCATCTCGTGTTACGGCGGCGCAGTCCTCTGAGCGTCGAAAGACATCGACGAGGTCAATGCGTTCTCCGTCTGGAAGTGCTGCTGCTGCGGTGGCAAGGTTCGGAAAGCAGGGGAGTCCAGCAACTCCATCAGCCAGCGCGTTTGCTGCGGGGTTGACTGGGAGGATGCGCCAGCCAGCAGCCTTTAGGGCGAGTAGCACGCCGTGCGAAGGGCGGTCAGGCTTCGGCGAGGCTCCCACGATGGCGATGTTGCGACTTTCGGCGAGGAGGGTTCGAAGCTGCTCGTCGGAGAGAGGTGGCGCACCTCCCCCCTCGGCGGCGTCGATCGCTGCCCTGATCCTCGCTCGTTCATGCTCATCCATCGGTCAATCCTAATCGCTCGGTAGACTTCCCCCGTGAGCAAGAAGCCAGACTTCACCCATCTCCACGTCCACACCGAGTTCAGCCTGCTAGACGGCATGAGCAAGATCGATTCGCTCATGGACGAAACGAAGGCGCTCGGCATGGACTCCATTGCGATTACCGATCATGGCGCACTCTACGGCACCGTGCAGTTTGTCCAAGCGGCAACGAAACGCGGGATCAAACCGATCATCGGTGTGGAGACGTACGTTGCGCGCCGCGGCATGGGTGATAAGGAGGGAAAGGCCGACCAACAGCCCTTCCACCTCGTCTTGCTCGCCACGAGCGCAACTGGTTATCGCAACCTCTGCCGACTCGTCACCGACGCGCACCTTGACGGCATGTACTACAAGCCACGCATCGACCTTGATCACCTCGCGAGGTTTTCCGAGGGGTTGATCGGACTCTCCGGCTGCCTGAACGGTGAGATCGCGCGCGCACTTGAGGTTGATGAATGGGAACATGCGCGTGCGCTTGCGGGACGCTACGGCGACATCTTCGGAAAAGATCGCTTCTACCTTGAGGTGCAGGATCACGGCCTTCCAGAGCAGAAGCAACTCAATGGACAACTCTTCAAGCTCGCCCCAGAAGTTGGACTCCCGCTCGTGTTGACGAACGACCTTCACTACGTGAAGGCAACGCAGCAGGAGGCACACGACGTACTTCTATGCATCGGCACCGCGTCCAATCTAGAAACACCGAATCGGATGCGCTTCAACAGCGGCGACTTCTACTTGAAGTCACCAGCGCAGATGGCCGCGCTCTTCCCTGATCGGCCGGAGTTGCTCCGCAACACCCGAGTGATCAGCGATGCGGTCGACTTCAACCTTGCCCTCGGTCAACTTCGCATGCCCGACGTTGAGGTGCCAAAGGGGGAGAGCGTCGACAGCTGGCTACGCAAGGAAGCGGAGCGAGGGCTTGTACGCCGATATGGGACGGCCTCAACGGCTGCGCGCGAACGGATGGAGTACGAACTCGGGGTGATCCTGAAGATGGGATATGGCGCCTACTTCCTGATCGTTGCGGACTTCGTTCGATTCGCCCGGGAGCAGGGGATCGCTACCACATGCAGAGGGAGTGCTCCAGGCTCGATTGTCACCTATGCACTCGGGATCACCCCCGTGGACCCGCTCCACTACGACCTTCCATTCGAACGCTTCCTGAACGAAGACCGCGTCACGATGCCGGACATTGACATTGACTTTGAAGATGGACGACGAGAAGAGGTGATCCGCTACGTTGCGCAGAAGTACGGCGAAAGCCAGGTGGCTCAAATCATCACGTTCGGGACGATGGCGGCACGTGCGGCGATTCGTGATGTTGGACGCGTTCTTGGAAAGAGCTACAGCGATGTTGATCGCCTTGCAAAGGCGGTTCCGGAGAAGCTGGGTACCACGCTCGCGCAGGCTCGCAAGGACTCGGACTTCAAGGCACTTGCGGAGAGCCCGGACTACGCCCCACTCGTCGGACTCGCTGAGCAACTTGAGGGTGTGGTGCGCAATGCCTCCACGCATGCGGCCGGCGTGGTGATCAGTCGCGAGCCGCTTACAGAAATCATGGCGCTACAGCGCGCCACCAACTCGGACGGCGTCATGACGCAGATCGAGATGCATGGTGTTGAGGCGCTCGGCCTCCTAAAGTTCGACTTCCTTGGCCTGGCGAACCTCACCATCCTTCGTACGGCGGTTGACCGAATCAAGGCCACCTATGGGGTCGCGATCGACCTTGACACGATCCCGCTCGATGACGCGAAGACCTTCGCACTTTTGGCCTCAGGCGAAACGAGTGGGATCTTCCAGCTCGAATCTGCCGGCATGCGCCGCTACATCAAGGAGTTGCGGCCAACGAGTGTGTTCGATCTCGCCGCCATGGTTGCGCTGTATCGCCCTGGACCCATGGCGAACATCCCCTCGTATATTCGTCGCAAGCACGGAACAGAAGCGGTCACCTATCTACACCCGCTTCTTGAGCCATTCCTGAAGCGAACCTACGGCGTGTTCGTGTACCAGGAAGACATCATGGCGGCTGCATCGGCCCTCGGTGGCTTCTCTGGGCCGAAGGCCGACACCTTGGGGTATGCGGTGCGCAAGAAGAAGGAGGATGTGCTCGCCGGGCTCAAGCAGGAGTTCATCACGAGCGCGGCAGGGCGTGGCGTGGCCCCGAGTGTGATTGAGCAGGTATTCCAGGCGTTTGAGCCGTTCGCAAACTACGGGTTCAACAAGGCGCACGCCACATGTTACGGCCTTATTGCCTACCAAACGGCGTATTTGAAAGCCAACTACACGGTGGAGTACATGACCAGTGTGCTCAATGCCTTCCGCAACAAGGAAGACAAAGTCGCCACGGCAATTGCAGAATGCCGCAGGCTCGGCATTGCCATTCTCCCGCCCGATGTTGAACGATCGCAACTCGACTTTGAACCGGAGGGGGGCGCGATCCGATTCGGTCTCCTTGCGGTCAAGAATGTTGGTGCTGGGGCAGCGGAATCCATCGTGGCAGCGCGCACGCGCGACGGTGACTTCAGGAGCTTGCAAGACTTGTGCGAGCGGATTGATCTTCGACTTGCGAACAAGCGCGTCTTTGAGGCGCTCGCAAAGGTTGGAGCCCTGCAGAAGTTCGGCCACCCAGCCCAGATCTTGCTGGCACTCGATGATGTGCTCGCTGCTGGGTCGAGTGCGCAACGCGAGCGAGCCGCCGGGCAGGTGTCACTCTTTGACTCGGCGCCAGGCCTCGCACTCTCGCTGGCCCCAACGCTGCCTCACGTCGCGGAGGCACCAACGCGGGAGCGACTCCGGTGGGAGCGGGAGCTTCTTGGCGTCTACCTCTCCGACCATCCTATGAATTCACTCGCGCCGCTCCTCGCTCCGCATGTCAACGCCTTCGTGAGCGACTTCTCAGATGACTCACCTGCGACTGAGGAACGAGTGACGCTCGGTGCAATCGTGACAAACGTGCGAACGCTGGTGACGAAGGCGGGGGCGGCGATGGGAATCCTCACCATTGAAGATCTCACGGGGAGTATCGAAGTCGTTGCCTTTCCAAAAACCTGGGAGGCCACGCGCCACGCGTGGGTTGAGGGCGAGCCACTGCTCGTTGCCGGCCGTCCCGAACTGCGTGGTGAAACTTGGTCAATCATCTGTGAATCCGTTTTGCCGTGGGAAGAGGCGCAAGCGCTCACGCCAGAGGGGATCGCGGCGCACTTGGCGAAGAACACTGGGGGGACGCGTCGCTTCGCGCCTCGCAACAGCACGCCTTCTGGCGCGCTGCCCCGAGGGCTCGTTCCCGAGGAGCGCGAAGGAGAGATCGCGACGTCGCCTCCAGCGCCACCCGCCAGCGAGGCGGCGGCGGATCCAGTTGAGGCGCCAGCGGGGGCAGCGCTCCACATTCGATTCAGCCCAGGGCAATCGGTGGAGGAGACTGTCCGCGCAATGGAGGTTGTGAAGTCTGAACTCCGTGCGCGCCCCGGGAGCACCAAGGTTGTCATTTATATCCCGCAGGCCGGAGGGGCGCAGCAGTTACCCATGGAAATCCGAAGCGGCGTCGCCTGGGATCCAAGCTTCCCTGCGGCGATTCGAGGCCGCGTGGGCGCAACCGCCGTGCGCTTTGACATCCTTGCTGAAGGCGAATCACTCCCTTCCGCCTAAGGCGCGCTCCACCGAAACACGGCAGAATAGGGGTGATGGCTTTGAAGACATACGCCTCCGTTCTCCTTCGACAGTCTGCCCCTGCTGGCGTTGATTGGAAGAGCATGCCGCGCCTCGCACGCGCACTTCTCCTCGCCCGCGCCTCGGTCCTTCCACTCACCGTTGTTGGCTCTGGACAGGGGCTTCTCTACGCGTGGTGGAAGGGGAGCATCAGTGACACGAGCGCAGGGGTGAGCGGACTACTTCTCGGACTCGCCACATTTGTTGGCGCAAACCTTGCCCATGCCGCGAATAACTTGGCGAACGATTGGCGTGATTATCACGATGGCCTTGATCGACCAGGGTATCCACGCGCAGATTACTCGCCACATCCAATCGCGTCAGGTGCGATGTCCAGCAGGACGCTCTTCCTCACGATCGCAATCATCACTGGCCTCGCGGCCCTCCTTGGTGGCTTCGCGATGGTGATGCGCAGCGAACCACTACTTGGAGTCTTTGCAGTTGCTGGTCTGATCCTTTCGTGGGGATACACCGATCCACCGCTTCGCCTAAAGCGACGCGGACTCGGCGAGCTCTCCGTCCTCCTCGTATGGGGGCCGCTCATGGGCGGCGGCACGTACCTTGCAGCAACCGGGTCGATTGACGGAACCGTGCTGCTCGCAACACTTCCATGGGGTGCGATTGCAACCGCAGTGCTCTTCGGGAAGCACCTCGACAAGATTGAGGCAGATAGCTCGCGCGGAGTTGGCACGCTTGTGGTGCGAATCGGTGAACGGCGCGCGCGCGTCGGAACGCTCCTTCTGCTCAGTGGCGGCTACATTAGCGTGGCGCTCTTCGGCTTCTTAGGAATCTTTCCGTGGATCGTTGCGCCGCTCGCTGGGCTCGGTGCGCTCTCAGCACTTCCCGCAATGAAGATTGTTGCCGCTCCGCGTCCGAGTGCTCCGCCGGCTGGATATCCGCTCTGGCCGCTCTGGCATGTCGGTGCTGCATTCCTTGCTGGTCGACCAGCGATGGGTGCGCTCTTCGTTGGAATGATCCTCGGCACGATCCTCGGAATCTAACCGAGCGAGTAGCGGTTCTGTCTTAGGCTCTACTTCGTCTTCGCTTCGGGTCGCGCAATGCGCGCAGGGGGAGTGCTCAGCGCGGTGATCTTCGCAATCTCAACTTCGATGGCAGCGACGCGCGCGGCGGCGGTTCGCCACTCGGGCGACCCAGGGGTGAGGGATGCACGTTCATTGCGCGCCTGCGCATGCTCTCGCATCAGCGTCTCGCGATCAGCTCGTGAACCGTTGTTTTCAGTCATTGCTTCCCCTTGGCGGTGCCGTTCCCTTGTTGGTGCCGAAGGCGGGACTCGAACCCGCATGATCTCATCGACCGGCCGATTTTAAGTCGGATGCGTCTGCCATTTCGCCACTTCGGCCCCCCTATCGTAGCGGGGCGGTGGCTTTGGTACCGAAGGTGGGAGTCGAACCCACATGACCTTTCAGTCGACCGATTTTGAGTCGGTTGCGTCTGCCATTTCGCCACTTCGGCGCTCCTGAATCCTAGCGGTGCGGCATCATTACGGCATGGGTGAGTTGAAGGGGCTGTCGCAGCACGAACCGGAGGAGCGTCTACGCCTCCTTGGTGCAGCGCGGGCAGGTGACGCGGAGGCCTTCCGTGCCCTCTTCACTCCCGATCTTGACCTCGCCTGGAGGATGGCGCTTCGGATCACTGGCGAGCCTGCGAGCGCCGACGACGCGCTGCAGGAGGGACTGATCTCCGCGTACCGCGCTCTCGATCGGGTGGAGCCTCGTAACCTGCGCGGCTGGTTCGTTCGAATCGTACAAAATGCGGCGCGCGACACGGTCCGCCGGGAGCGGCGTCACCCAACGATCCACATTCAGACGCAAGAGGAAGAGGGGGGTGGAGCTGAGCGGAGGGGTGTCACAGAACCGTCCGCTGGGCGCGCGAGTGATCCGGCAGGGGTGGTCGAGGGGCGCGAGCTCGCGACACAACTGCGTGCAGCTCTCAGGGAGATCCCGGAGGAGAGGCGAACCGCCATCCTCCTCTTTGATGTCGACGGATACACGTATGCCGAGATTGCCGAGATCACGGCGAGCTCCCTTGGGACGGTAAAGAGCCGAATCAGCCGTGGCCGCGAGGAGCTGAGGAGCCTCCTCGCAGATCTGCGGCCGGGAACCCAGGGCGGTGAGCGCTCGTTAGGGGGTAGAGATGAGTGACGAACGCCGCCCAACTGCGCCGCATGACGCATCAGTGGATTCTGCTGAGGCGGCAGCCCTGGCTGCCTATCGCAGGGAGGAGCCGGTCCGTCAGCGTGATCCGTTCCACGGGGCGGCTCTCCAGCAACTCGTCGCAGAAGAGGCGAGCGCTCGTGCAACTAGACAGCACGGCGGCCCGATCGCGTGGCTCGCACGCTGGTTCAGGAGCGCACCGCGCCCGGCGCTCGCTGGCGCGGCACTCTCCCTGGCCCTCCTTGTCACAGGCGTACCGCTCGCCTCCCAGCAGCCAACCGTAGAGTCAGCAGTTCGAAGCGACCCTGACGCTGTCATGAGTGAGCTTCCTGGAGCCGAGTCCCTTGAAACCCGCGCAGCGGATGACGTCGCCGCCGCAGAGTCCCTCGAGGCGATCACAGAGACCCCGTGGCTCCTGATTGCAGGCGCAGTCGGACTCGCCGTCAGTCTTCTCGCCGCTGAGAGTGTGCGCCGCCGCCAACGCACGTAAGCCTGCGACGCGTGCCGAGGTCGCGCCCCGCTGCGCTACGCTCCGTTTGTGGAACCGAAGCGACTTCTTCTCGTTGATGCGTATGGCCTGATCTACCGCGCCTTTCACGCGATCCCGCCGCTGACGAACAGTCGCGGAATCCTGACCAACGCGGCATTTGGGTTTACAAGCATCCTGCTTCGTGCGATCGCTGACGCAAAGCCAGTGCGCGCGATCGTTGCCTTTGATGCGCCTGGGGCGACCCACCGCCATGAGCGATTCCCTGCATACAAGGCGCAGCGACCCTCGATGCCAGATGAGCTCCGATCACAGGTCCCGCTTGTGCGAGACCTTGTTGCCGCGCTCGGACTACCGCTGCTCGAGGCGCCTGGATATGAGGCGGATGATGTAATTGGCACGATCGCCGAGCAGGCGCGCGCGGACGGGTGGGAGGTGATGATCGTCTCCGGTGACCTTGACATGCTCCAACTTGTTGGACCGAACGTCTCCCTGCTTCACACGGCGAAGGGTGGCGCCGATGCGATGGTGATCTATGACCCCGCGAAGATCTTTGAGCGATACGGATTGACCCCAGAGCAAATTGTCGACTTCAAGGCGCTGAAAGGGGATAGCTCAGACAACATTCCTGGTGTCCCTGGAGTGGGAGAGAAGACAGCGGCGAAACTGATCGCAGCATTCGGCACCCTTGAGGCGCTGTACCAGCGGCTTGATGAAGTGGAACCCGTGCGAATTCGTGAGCTGCTTCGCCAGAATCAGGAAGCCGCCTTCGCCGGACAAGGGTTGATGACCATTGACCGTGATGCACCTCTGCAGCTACCTGGCGAAGGGGGCACCATCGGTGAGTACGATCGAGATCTTGCGCTTGCGCTCTTGCGTGAACTTGAATTCCGAGCGCTAATCGGACGCCTTCCGCCACTGCAGGGCGAGGATCGAGAGGCCGCGGCAGAAGCGGTGGCCGCAGCGACAGCAGGTGCGGCAATCCGAGGCGTGAAAGAACGCCCATCTCCGCTTGTTAGCGCACCGCCGCGCGTGACGAGCGGCGACCTGCAGCTCGGCTTCGACTTCAATGCGGTGAGCGAGGGGAATCGCGCCGCGGGTCAGCGTGGAGACGCGGTGACAGTTGCGGCCCCACTTCTCGAGACATCCGCCGACCATGGTGCTCAGATCGAAGCAATCAAGCGCGGTGATTTAGCCGCAGCGGGTGTCCACCATGTCCAGTCGCCAGAAGAGGCGACCCGTCACTTTGGAGTGCTACATCCTCATGGCGTGCTCGCACTTGGCGGGGAGGGGGTTAATCGCCGAGGTCCATCAGGACCGATGGCCCTTGCGGTTGCTGATGAAGTGGGGGGGCTGATCACAGCCGACGAACCTGCTGTAATCCATCGACTGCTCACGCTCGTCGCGAGCGCTGGCCGCGATCTCATTGGGCTCGGTGTCAAAGAGATCTTCGGTGCACTGCTGGCGATAGGTGCCGACCGCCCCCTCCGCCTCGTCGATGACGTGGCGCTAGGGAGCTGGATTGGGAACGTGACGCTGCGCAATCCTGGGCTTGTCGAGGTTGCCGCCGCTCGCCTCGGAGCCGACATTCCCGAACGGCGTACGCCGTTGCAGACAGCATCACTCTGCGCAGTGGTTGCGCTCGCGTCGCGCGCGGGACTTGATCGTGAGCTGCGGTCGATTGGGAGCGAACGACTCTACCGAGAGATTGAACTGCCACTGACGGAAGTGTTGGCGCGCATGGAAGGGGCAGGGATCGCCGTTGATCAGAAGGCACTTGCGCAACTTGGTGATGCGTTCGGGCGTGAGATCACACGCCTTGAGGCGGCTGCGGCATCCTCGGTTGGCCGTGCAGTCGCGCTCGGATCACCGAAACAACTTGGCGAACTGCTCTTTGGTGAGCTCGGACTCTCACGCGGCAAGAAGACGAAGACGGGGGCGTGGTCGACGGATGCGAGCGTGCTCGAGGAGATCCAAGGAGAGCATCCGATCGTTGGCATTGCTCTGGAGTGGCGCACCGTCTCCAAGCTTCAGAGCACATACGTTGAGGCGCTCCCGAAACTTGTGGAGACCGACGGCAGGATTCACACCACCTTCCAGCAGTCGGTTGCCGCCACTGGTCGCCTGAGTAGCGTGGATCCGAACCTCCAGAACATCCCGATCCGATCCGAGCTAGGGAGAAAGATTAGGCACGCGTTTGTTGCGGAGCCTGGCCACCTGCTCGTCGCCGCCGATTACAGCCAGATTGAGTTGCGCATCCTTGCGCACGTGACACGAGACCCTCATCTGATAGAAGCGTTTGCGGCGGGTGAGGATATCCATCGTGCCACGGCGTCACGCGTCCTCGAGAAGCCACTCGATCAGGTCAACGACGACGAGCGAGCTATGGCGAAGATGGTCAATTTCGGAATTGCCTACGGGATGAGTGATTTTGGGCTTGCGACACGCGCTGGGATCTCTCGTGATGCGGCAAAATCGTTTATCGCTGGATACTTTGAGCGGTACCCTGGCATCAAGCGGTATATCGACACGATCAAAGAGGAGGCGCGCGCTCATGGGGCGGTGACGACACAGCTCGGTCGCCGCAGGCCGATCCCGGAACTCCGTGCAGCGAATCCTGGGCTTCGCGCCGCAGGAGAGCGAGCGGCGATCAACCATCCGATCCAGGGAACTGCGGCCGACATCATCAAGGTGGCGATGATTCGGCTCAGTCCTCGCCTCCGCGAAGCTGGGCTTACGGCGAGACTGATCCTGCAAGTACACGACGAACTCCTCCTTGAGGCACCGCACGGTGAAGTGGATCGTCTCGTTCCGCTGCTCATTGAGACGATGGAGGGGGCGCTCGCCCTCGACGTTCCGCTCACGGTGGAGGCGAAGGTTGGCCCCCGCTGGGATGAGATGCAGAGGTGGACCGAGCATGCCTGAACTCCCAGAAGTTGAAACGGTTGCACGTGATCTTGCGCGCCTGGTGGGCGGCGCAACGATCCTCACTGGGCGAATCCTTCGCACTGCAAATCTCAGCACTCCAGATCCTGAAACGTTTACGCGGGCGATTGCCGGTCGGAGGATTGTAGGGGTGCGCCGCCGCGCAAAATGGGTGCTCGTCGATCTGGAGGGTGGTCTGATCTTGATGGTCCACCTGCGCATGACGGGTCAACTCGTGGTGCTTCACGCTACGTCGGCCCCAGATCCGTATGTTCGAGCAGAGCTGCAGCTCAGCGATCAGCGAGTAATTCGATTCCGTGATGTTCGCGCGTTCGGCAGGCTTGCACTTGTCGCACGGAGAGCGGACGGGACTCCTTCACGTTCGCTTGATCCGAACGGAGAAGCGGCACTTGGCGACCATGGGCCAGAGCCGTTAGAGGCAACCTTCACCGCGTCACGGTTTGCGAGCGGTTTGAAGAGCCGCCGTGGCCGATTGAAAAGTCTCCTCCTCGATCAGCGATTCATCGCTGGGCTTGGAAACATCTATGTCGATGAGGCACTCTGGCGCGCTCGCCTGCACCCGCTCGCGATGGCTGCAGCGCTCCGCACGGCAGAGGCGGAGCGGCTCCATGATGCGATCGTCTCGCTGCTTCGCGAGGCGGTGGCTGCGCGCGGCTCGTCGATTGACGACTATACGGGACTCGATGGCGACGGTGAGATGCAGGAGCGCCTCGCCGTCTACCAGCGCGGCGGTGCGCCGTGCATGCGGTGTGGCACCACGATTCGGCGCGTGACACTCGGAGGTCGCGGCACGCACTACTGTCCCCGCTGCCAGTCGCTTCCACGGGGGCGTCGTGCAGCCGGCACGGCGGGAGACCTGAAGAAGTCCTCCACATTGCGTCGAGGTCCCCGATGGAGCGAGTCACTTGAAGATGGGAGCCTTGGTGCGACCGCAACGGAGCGCGCGGCGGCGCGTCGTCGGGCAGTCCGCTCTGGCGGTGCGCGATGAGCATTCTCTCGCTGAGCGACGTCGGACGCGAGATTGGCGCGGTCACCATTCTTGAGAACGTCAGTGTAAGTGTGGCTGCTGGCGAGCGAATTGGACTCGTGGGACCGAATGGAGCGGGGAAGACAACGCTGCTGCGCATGATGATTGGCCGAGACGAACCGGATCGAGGTCGCGTGGATCGCGCGCGCGGCGTCAACATTGAAGTGTTGGCGCAAGAGTCGTCGCATGACCCAAGGCTTCTTGGCGCGGCGACGCTCACCGATGCGGTCCGAAGTGGTGCGGAAGAGATCACAAGGATCGCCAACGCCTTGCAGGAGGCAGAGGCGGCTGGGAGCGTCGCGACCCCTGAGTATGCCGCCGCACGTCAACGATTCGATGCGCTCGAGGGGTACACCATTGACGACCGAGTGGCATCAGCACTTCGAGGTCTCGGATTCCCTGCCTCGCGACATGGAGAGTCCCCCTCGCGACTCTCTGGAGGAGAGCAGACCCGAGTTGCCCTGGCGCGACTCGTCATCGCCGATCCAGACCTTCTCCTCCTCGACGAGCCAACGAATCACTTGGACGTGGAGGCGATTGAGTGGCTCGAAGCGGCGCTACGTGCTCGCGGCGGGGCACTCGTTGTGGCGAGTCACGATCGTTCATTCCTTGATGCCGTTGTGGATCGGGTCTGGGAGGTTCGCAACCACACCGTCACGCGATTCCGAGGGAACTACTCGGCATACGCGCAACAGCGCGAATCTGGGGAGCTGGACGCAGAGCGTGACGCGGAGCGACGGACGAAGGAGATCGCACGAGAGCGCGAGTTGATCCAGACGTATCGAAGCCATCGGAAGTACAGCAAGATGCACGAGCATGAGCGGCGGTTGGCTGCGATTGAGCCAGTGGTTGCACCGAAGCGCCGGGCATCGCTCGCCATCTCCGCCGTAGGAGCGGGTCGGGGCCCAGCAGAGCCCGTGCGCCTCGTGGAGGCAGAGGTTGGGTATCGCGAGCCGGCGCGACGCGTTGTTGCCCGCGCCGAGAGCGTTGCACTCCGGCGTGGCGAGCGGGTTGGCATTGTCGGTCCGAATGGTGCGGGGAAGACAACCCTTCTGAAGAGCATCGCTGGGATCCTTGCCCCACTCAGCGGCGAGATTCAGGTTGCGCATGGTGTTGTTCCTGCCTATCTCGCGCAAGTACGCGCCGCTGGACTTCATGGCGCTACCGTTATCGAAGCGCTTCGCACCGCGGTTCCCGTTGAAGCATCGGTTGCACGCGCGCACCTCGCTCGTTTCCTCTTCCGCGGCGATGAGGTGGACAAGGAGGTGGCCGTGCTTTCGGGTGGCGAGCGGAGTCGACTCGAACTGGCAATCCTCGGACTTCTTCCATCGAACCTCCTCCTTCTGGACGAGCCGACCAACCACTTGGATGTGGACGCCTGTGAGTCGCTGGAACGATTCCTCCTTGACGGGGAGCGAACGGTCCTCTTGGTCAGCCACGACCGTCGCCTGCTCGAACGCATCTGCACGCAGCTCTGGGTGGTAAGCGAGGGTCTGATCGTGCGATTCGATGGCGGATGGCGTGCGTGGCGGAGCGCAGTTGCTGCAGGGTGGACGGTTGCCAACGTAGGCGTGCTTGAGGCCGCGAAGCGCGCTCCTGCCCGTCGTGCAACTGCCAGCGCTCCATCGCGTCCTGCGACACCCGCACCAGCAACGGCGAAGAAGGGACCAGCGCTCAGCAAGGAGCAGGCGCGCCGCCGCCGCGCCGCGGTTGATGCAGATCTTGAGCGTCTCGGGTTGCGGAAGTCCCAGTTAGAGCTTTCGCTCCTTGATCCAAAAGTGATCGCTTCATACACTGAGCTCGCGCGTGTGACGAGCGAACTGGCTGATGTCTCAGCAGCACTCACCGCGGCCGAAGAGGCGTGGCTTGCGTTGGAGGGTGAGGTGTTGGCATGAAGGTGATCGGCGTCTCTGGTCCGATCGGTGCTGGGAAGAGTTCTATCGTCAGAGTACTGACAGAGGACCGTGCGCTCGCTCGGGATCTCGGCGGTTCCGTGCACTCCATTGATGCGGACGCGGTGTTGAGAGAAGCCCGACGCACATCGCTCCCCCTGCAACGCGCGATCGGTGCGATCGTCCCGGAGGCACGACGTGAAGACGGGAGTCTGGACAGCGTTCGACTCTCGCTTGCCGCGTTCGAGCGACCAGAGACTCTTGCGGCGCTTGAGCAAGTGCAGTGGCCCATCGCCCGGGAGGCGATCAGCGCGGCACGTGCAGCGGGGGAGTCGAGTGGCGCGGCACTACTCCTGGTTGAAGCGATTGCGCTCCTCGACTCTGGCCTTGCTGAAACACTGGATGGCCTCCTCCTCATTGACGCGCCGCGTGAGATCCGTCAAGCGAGACTGCTGGACCGCGGAGTGAACGCGGAAGATTTCGCGCGGCGTGAGAGGGCTCAAGCGGGTCTCGGCAGACGGCTGCGCGCAGCAGGGGCACTCCCGATCGACGCTCAGCACGGCGTCGCAGAGGGTGCCGCTGCGGCAGCGGATGCACTTCGCCTTCTATGCTCAACAGGTGAAAGGAAACCCAATCCAACCGACTGATCACACCCCCGCACTCGGTGCGGCGTTCGCGCTGCGCTCAGACTTTCAGCCAACCGGAGACCAACCGAAAGCGATCGAGGGCCTTGTTGAGGGCCTCCGCGCTGGACTCCATCATCAGGTGCTCCTCGGGGCAACTGGGACTGGGAAAACGTTCACGATCGCGAACGTGATCCAGCAGGTGCAGCGGCCAACGCTGATTCTTGCGCACAACAAGACACTTGCGGCACAGCTCTATTCCGAGATCAAGGAGTTCTTCCCGGAGAACGCCGTGGAGTATTTCGTCTCCTACTTTGACTACTACCAGCCAGAGGCATATCTGCCACGCTCCGATACGTACATTGAGAAGGATTCAAGTCGCAATGATGAGATCGACCAGTTGCGTCATGCGGCCACGAAGGCGCTCTTCGAGCGGCGCGACACGATCATTGTGGCCTCCGTAAGTTGCATCTACGGCCTCGGCGCACCGGTTGACTACGGGGCTACAATCTTGCGTGTGCGCAAAGCGGGGAAGTACCGCCGCGATGCCATCCTGCGTCACCTGGTTGACTTGCAGTATCAACGGAATGACGCCACCCTCGGCCGCGCGAAGTTCCGCGTTCGTGGAGACACCATCGAGGTGCAGCCTGCGGGTGAAGAGACGATTCTTCGCGTGGAGTTTTTCGGTGATGAAGTAGAGCGTATTGCAGAGGTGGACCCGCTCACGGGTGAGATCCTCGCCGAGCGGAACGAGATGGTCATCTACCCGGCAACGCACTATGTGACCCCAACGGAGAAACTCGCTGAAGCGATTCGTGACATTGAGAAGGAGATGGAGTCGCGCTGCGGGGAGCTGGAGGCCACCGGGAAGATTCTTGAGGCGGCACGTCTCCGACAGCGAACCACCTTTGACCTTGAAATGATGCGCGAGGTGGGGTACTGCTCTGGGATTGAGAACTACTCTCGCCACCTCTCGCGCCGTGAGCCTGGGTCGCGTCCATGGACCCTGCTGGACTACTTCCCAGCTGATTGGCTTCTGGTAGTCGATGAGAGCCACATGAGCATCCCGCAGGTGGTTGGCATGTATAAGAACGATCGTTCGCGGAAGGAGATCCTCGTGGACTTCGGCTTCCGCCTCCCGAGCGCGCTCGACAATCGCCCGCTCACGTTCGAGGAGTTTGAGGGGAGCGTGCGCCAAGCGATCTACGTCTCTGCCACTCCTGGAAGCTACGAGATGTCCAAGCAGGAGCGCGTGGTGGAACAGCTCATCCGCCCGACAGGTGTGGTTGATCCGAAGATCACCGTTGTGCCAACTGTTGGACAGATTGACGATTTGATGAGGCGGGTCCAGGAGCGGATCGCACGTCGCGAACGCGTGATCATCACCACGCTCACCAAGCGAATGGCGGAAGAGCTCGCAGCGTACCTGGAGGAGGCCGGCATCCGCGTTCGCTACCTGCATAGCGAAGTTGACACGCTGGAACGCGTAGAGATTCTGCGAGATCTACGACTCGGCGTCTTCGATGTGATCGTCGGGATCAATCTGCTTCGCGAAGGGATTGACCTTCCGGAGGTGACCTTGGTGGCGATTCTGGACGCGGATAAGGAGGGATTCCTCCGCAGCGCCTGGGCGCTCATCCAGACTGTTGGGCGAGCGGCGCGAAACATTGGTGGCGAGGTGGTCTTTTACGCGGACAGGATGACAGAGTCGATGCGCATAGCGATCTCAGAAACGGACCGGCGCCGAGGCATCCAGGAGCGTTGGAATGCCGCTCACGGCATCACCGCGACCACAATCAGTAAGCCGATTCGGGACTTGAACGACCGTCTGCGCAGTGTTGCCGAGAAGGCTGATTCGTACGCCGGCGGGAAGGGTGGAGCGCTCAGTGAGATTGGACGAAGTGAAATCGAGAAGATGGTCAAGCAGCTTGAGGCGCAGATGCGACTTGCTGCAAAAGAGCTTGAGTTTGAGCGTGCAGCATCAATTCGCGACGAACTACGTAGCCTCCGTCAAGGAGTTCTCGAAGAGAACGCTGCAGTAAGGATCGCGCGACTTGCGGAACGTGCTGCGGATGACGCAGCTGAGCCTCGAGGGAGGGATTTGATGCCACGGCGTGTCACGAGTGGGACAGCGCGCACCGTGGTTGCGCCAGCCCTTGACACCGCCGGAGATTGGCTCCCTGGTCTCCGAGATGAGCATGAGGCGTCTGATGAGTTAAAAGTAGCTCGAGAGCAGCCGAGCGGCGCCGATTCGGTACTCTCACGGCGACGAACCTGGGATCCTAGCGTGACGCCGAATGTGATCAAGCGCCGCGGCGAACGTCCGCGCAGAAGGGGCTGAAGTGGCACAAGAGAAGATCGTGATCCGTGGCGCGCGTGAGCACAACTTGAAGGGGATCGACCTTGAGATTCCCCGCGACCGGCTTGTGGTGGTGACGGGAATCTCTGGATCCGGCAAGTCGAGCCTCGCCTTCGACACGATCTACGCCGAAGGGCAGCGCCGCTATGTGGAGAGCCTCTCGGCGTATGCGCGGCAATTCCTTGGCCAGATGGAGAAGCCAGATGTAGATCTCATTGATGGCCTCTCGCCTGCCATCTCCATTGACCAGAAGGGCTCCTCGCGCAACCCGCGTTCAACGGTAGGGACGATCACCGAGATTTGGGATCACCTCCGACTTCTCTATGCGCGTGCTGGCACGCCGCACTGTCCGAAGTGTGATCGCCCCATCAGCCGAGTCTCCCTTGATCACATTGTTGATGAGATCCTGCAACTCCCTGACGGGACACGTCTTCTCGTGCTCGGTCCCGTGCTTCGCGATCGGAAGGGTGAGGGGGAGACCTTCTTCCATGCCGCGCGTAAGGCGGGCTTCAGCCGCGTCCGTGTCAACGGGACGCTGTACGACCTGGACGACGCGCCAAAACTCGACAAGAAGAAGCGACACAGCATTGAGGTGGTGGTCGATCGCTTCATTGTGCGACGGCCCCTCGATGAGCAGGGGAAGCCACTTCCGCCGGAAGATCGAAGCCGACTCTCCGATTCTGTCGAGACGGCGCTCAAACTCGGCGAAGGCCTCGTGATCATCTCCTCTGCCGCTGCGGAGGGCTCTAAGCCAACGTTCGAAGAGCGACTCTTCAGCGAAAAGCTCGGCTGCCCATATGACGGAACGGTGATGGATGACCTCGAGCCGCGCTCGTTCAGCTTCAATTCTCCACACGGCGCATGCCCCGAGTGCACAGGACTCGGCTTCCGCCTTGAAGTGGATCCGGAGCGCGTGATTGATCCGGAGAAGTCGGTCCTTGAAGGGGGGCTTGTGCCGTGGTCGCGCTCTCCAGAGGGGAGCTGGTACTTGAAGGTGGTCATCGCGGCGATGAAGGCGAAGAAGTGGAACCCGAAGACGCCGATCGGCGAGCTCCCCGCCGCCGCGCTGGAGTATCTCCTCAACGCGGAGCGTGAGGACCGCTTCACGGTCACCTATGAGAACGCAAGCTATCGGAACACGTACAAGGCGGCATTCGAGGGGATCATCGCCAACCTTGAGCGCCGCCACCGCGAAACGGACTCCGAGCTCGTGCGCGTAGAGATTGAGCGCTACATGGTCAGCCGCCCCTGCCCCGAGTGCAAGGGCCGCCGCCTCAAGCCTGACATGCTCGCGGTGCGCGTTGCCGAGAAGAACATCGCAGAGGTTGCGGCGATGCCGATCGGCGAGCTCACTACATGGATCAACTCCCTGACGCCACTTCTCGGCGAGCGCGAGCGAACGATCGCGAAGGCGATCGTCAAAGAGATCGCCGAACGGGCAGGCTTCCTCGTTGATGTTGGACTGGACTACCTCACCGTGGATCGCACCGCCACCACGCTTTCGGGCGGCGAAGCGCAGCGCATCCGACTCGCCACGCAGATCGGCTCACGCCTTGTCGGTGTCCTCTACATCCTTGACGAGCCATCGATTGGATTGCATCAACGCGACAACGCGCGTCTCATTGCCACGCTCCTGCGCCTCCGTGACCTTGGAAACACGGTACTGGTGGTTGAGCATGATGAAGAGACGATCCGCACCGCTGACTGGATCGTGGACATTGGCCCAGGCGCGGGCGAGCTCGGCGGAAAGGTGGTGGTGAACGGCACCCTGAAGGCGCTTACCGACGCAAAGGATTCGATCACTGGTGCATTCATCCGTGGAGATCGTGCGGTGAAGATCTCCAAGACGCGCAGGAAGGGGAGTGGGAAGAGCATCGTGGTGAAGGGGGCGCGTGAGCACAATCTAAAGGCGCTCGATGTGGAGTTCCCTCTCGGTCGCTTTATCGCCGTCACCGGAGTCTCTGGGAGCGGTAAGAGCACGCTCGTGACGGACATCTTGCAGAAGGCGATCGCGCGCAGGCTCCACGGCGCGAAGGAGCGGCCTGGTGCACACGAAAGTGTGACTGGACTCGACCAGATCGATAAGGCGATCGAGATTGATCAGAGTCCGATTGGCCGTACGCCACGCTCAAATCCTGCAACGTATGTGGGCCTCTTCACGCCGATCCGCGAACTCTTTGCCGCCACGCAAGAGGCGCGACTCCGCGGCTACTCTGCGGGACGCTTCTCGTTTAACGTCAAGGGCGGGCGCTGTGAGACCTGTGCAGGAGACGGGATCTTGCAGATTGAGATGCAGTTCCTGCCGGATGTGTACGTCCCATGTGAGACGTGTCGCGGGAAGCGATACAACCGCGAGGCGCTCGATGTGACCTGGAAGGGGATGACGATCGCCGATGTGCTCGAGCTGCAAGTTGCCGATGCACTCGAGCGATTCGATGCGATCCCTGCGATCCGAAATCGCCTGAAGACGCTCAGCGAGGTGGGCCTCGGCTATCTACGACTAGGTCAGCCCGCAACGACGCTCTCGGGCGGGGAGGCGCAGCGCATCAAGCTCGCGACCGAACTTGCACGTCGCTCTACAGGCCGCACCGCATACATCCTGGACGAGCCGACCACCGGTCTGCACTTCGCCGATGTTGAACGACTCCTTGAGGTGCTGCACCGACTTGTTGATGGCGGAAACAGCGTCATCGTGATCGAGCACAACCTTGACGTGATCAAGACCGCCGATTGGGTGATCGATCTTGGGCCCGATGGTGGCGATCGTGGTGGCGAACTGATCGCCGAGGGTACGCCTGAGCAGGTCGCGAAGGTGAAGGGGAGCCACACGGGGCGATACCTTGCGCTTGCGCTCCGCGGTGAGCCGATTAGGTCGCTGGAGTAGGGATGGCGGAGGTAGAACTTCCTCGGCACGCGGATGTACAGCTCGACCAGGCGGGGCTCCACGCCGCAGTTCTCGTCGATCAGGTGATGAGCGCGCTCGCAACCGAACCGCTCCGTCTCCGTTTCGCGCCGTTGGCTGGTCATGCGGCAGCCCTACGGGATGCGAGCGGTGAGGCGCTCCGAAAGAGCGCGGTTGCGACACGAGCCGCACTCGGCCCCGGAGATGGTCTCGCAGATTATGTTGATCCGCCTCTTGCGAACGCACTCCGTGAGGCTCTCGATGAAATTCTGCGGATCTTGAACCGGCGCGACGCCCATCGAGCGCGGCCTCTCCGTCGCGCAGATGCGTAGGGCCCGATGATCCCCGAAGCAATCTCCGCCGCACTGCGGGTTCTCCCAGACGCTCCTGGGGTGTACCTCTTCTCGGATGCAGACGGGAAGATCATTTACGTGGGGAAGGCTTCGCACCTTACCCAGCGCGTCCGTAGCTACTGGCACACCAACACCACACCAGGGGCGCATCGCATCAGAGATGCGATCGATCAGGTAGCTTCTCTTGAGTGGACGGTCACTGATTCCGTGAAGGAGGCGCTCCTTCTTGAGGCGACGCTCATTCGTAAGCACCTCCCGCGTTACAACGTGCGACTGCGCGACGATCGTGGTTATCCGTACATCCGCGTCACTCCTGGGCCGTATCCGCGAGTGGAGCGAACCCGACGAATCGTTCGAGATGGATCCCGGTACTTTGGGCCGTACACTGGCTTTAGTGCAGTCAGTACCGCGATGGAGGCGGCACGTCGCCTCTTTCAATTTCGAACGTGTGAGATCTCCATCGCCGAAGAACAGCGCGCGCTCGAACGACCTTGCCTCCTCTTCCATCTGAAGCGATGTCAAGGCCCATGTCTCGGAAACGTGACTGTGGCCGAATACGGCGCAGAGATCAAAGGGCTGGAACTTTTCTTGGGCGGTCGATCGCGTGGGGCGGTCACGGTGCTACAGCGTCAGATGGAGCGCGCGAGTGAGCGCGAGGCATTTGAAGATGCGGCTCGACTGCGTGATGCGATCAGCGCGCTCGAAGAGAGCTTTGAGGCCCAGCGCGTTGCACCGGCGGGGCGACCTGACGAAGATATCCTTGGCATTGCGCGACTTGGTGAGCGTGCGGCGATCACATGCTTCCAGGTCCGTGATGCAGCACTTGTTGGGCGTGATGTCCACCGCCTCGATGGGAAGGGGGCGAGTGACGAGGAACTGCTCACTGCCTTCGTGAGTCAGTACTACGCGCGGGCAGGCGAGATTCCGCCGTCCATTGCCACTGCGGTTGAGATCCGCGACGTTGAGACCGCCGCTTTCCTTGCTGCACGTCGCGAGGACCGCGTGGAGCTGCGCGTGCCGTTGCGCGGCGATCGGGTTCGCCTCGTGCGCCTCGCGGAGCGAAATGCGCATGAAGCGCTGATCCGCAGTGAGGCGGAGGATGATGCAGATCGCGAACGTGCCGAGGCAGCACTTGCAGCGCTGACAACGGCACTCAACCTTCCGAATCCTCCAGCGCGCATTGAGTGCACCGATGTCTCGACAATTCAAGGATCCTTCACCGTTGCTTCGCTCACCGTCGCTGAGGGCGGTCGTCTCGCGCCAAAGGAGTATCGCCGTTTCAAGATCAAAGGGGTCCAAGGACAGGACGACTTTGCTGCGCACAGCGAAGCGTTGACCCGTCGCTTTGCACGAAGTGCCTCCGGAGGTTCTGAGAAGGCGGGTGAGGCGGAGGCGCGAGCCTGGGCACTCCCAGACCTCTTGGTGATCGACGGGGGTCGCGGTCAGGTAGCGGCAGCGGCAGCGGTCATGGCGTCTGCAGGTCTTTCCATCCCCCTGATCGGGCTCGCGAAAGAGCGGGAGGAGATCTGGTTCCCAGAGTCAGCAACTCCACTCCTCCTACCTGCTACCGACCCAGGGCTGCGCCTCTTGCAGCGATTGCGCGATGAGGCCCACCGCTTCGCGATTGGCTATCACCGCACACTTCGAAGCAGGGCTGCCACCTCCAGTCGGCTGGACAGCATCCCCGGACTCGGTCCGACGCGGCGTAAGGCGTTGTTGCGGCGCTTCGGCTCGGTCGCGGGAGTTGCCGCCGCGAGCGAAGCAGAGATCGCGGATGTCCCTGGTGTGGGTGAGCGTCTCGCGTCGACGGTCTTTGCCGCACTTGCCGCAGACCGACGCTGATCAGCACCCCTGCTAGGATTCGTCAAATGCGCAAGTACACGCCCTATATGATCCTGGCGATCGGTCTCCTCGCCCTGGCGATAGACCTGCTCCCAAACCTTCGCCTCCCGGACAGCCGCGCCCCAGAAGGTTCGCGCCCTATCGAGACGAAGCTCGGTCTTGACCTGCGCGGCGGACTTCGCGTTGAGTATCAGGTGCAGCCAGTTGGCGACGTGGTCGCTACGCCGGCGGACGTCGCGACCATCCGAGACATCATCGAGCGCCGCGTGAATTCGACCGGCGTTGCCGAGCCGCTGGTGCAAACACAAGGGAGCGACCGAATCATCGTGGAGCTCCCTGGAGTCAGCGATCCTGACGCCATCCGTGCCCTGCTCGGCACAACCGGCCGACTTGACTTCGTCCCGCTCCCTCCGGAAACCTACGGATCGGTAGATATCGCGACGGGCCAGCCAATTCAGGGAACAAAGCCAGTACCTACTCAAGGTGCACTGCTTGACGATTCAACGCTGACGCCACTCTTTTCGGGCGATCAAATCGCCAGCTCTAACGTTGCAACGGATGACGTTGGTCAACGGGTCGTTGCCTTCACACTGAAGCCTGAAGGGGCCGATCTCTTTGCAACGTACACGGGTGCCAACCTTGGCTCGTACTTTGCGATTGTCATTGACGGGACCGTGGTATCAGCTCCCTACATCCAGAGTGCGATCACGGGCGGGGAAGGTCAGATAAGTGGCGGTGGTGGCGCCGGCTTCGCCTTCGAGGAGGCGAACAGCCTTGTGACCATTCTCAAATTCGGTTCACTCCCGTTCCCAATCGCGGAGATCGGCGTTACCGACGTAAAGGCGACGCTCGGGGCCGCCTTCCTGGGGCAGGCCCTCTTCGCGGGAGCGGTCGGCATCCTGCTCGTTTTCCTCTTCATGCTCTTCCACTATCGGCTGGCTGGCGCAGTTGCATCAGTGGCACTCATCTTTTACATGCTGATTGTGCTCGCGCTCTTCCGCATTGTGCCGGTTACGCTGACACTTGCAGGGATCGCGGGGTTTGTCCTCTCGATCGGTATGGCGGTAGACGCGAACATCTTGATTTTCGAGCGGACCAAAGAAGAGCTTAGGATCGGAAAGAAGATTGTTCCCGCCGTTGAAGCGGGCTTCAGTAGGGCATGGAACTCCATCCTTGATTCGAACGTCTCTAGTTTGATTACTGCATTTATTCTCTTCTACTTCGGTTCCTCCACGATCAAGGGCTTCGCACTGGTTCTCATCATCGGCGTGCTCTGCTCAATGTTCACCGCGATTACCGTGACGCGCGTGATCTTGCGAGCAGTGATTGCTCGCTCCCTTTTCGCCTCTCCTTACCTCTACGGTGTTGGTAAGGGTGACCTCGACGGAACGGAGGCGGCTCATGGATAAGATCATTGCGCGCAAACGTTGGTTTTTCCTCTTCTCGCTCCTACTTACCATCCCAGGACTCGCGTTCATTGCCGCCACTCCGCTCACGGACGGGGAAATTGGGCTGAAGTTCTCAGTTGAATTCACGGGCGGTACGGTTTGGGAGTTCAAACTCGAGGAGCCCACAGAGCCAGCGGTCATTCGAGATGCAGTTGTTGCGCTAGGGCACCCAGAAGCCCAGGTAACGGAAGGGGAGGGCGGATTCCTCCTCCTTCGCACAAAGCCACTCGATCTCCAATCTGGGGTCGACACTGATCCATCGCAACCCGCTGGAGCAGAGCTTGCGGAAATTCGAAACGCAGTCGTCGCTGCTGCCGGTCCAATTGCCGAAGAGGGATCGCTCTCAACGGTGGGCCCCGTGATCAGCCAGGACTTGACCCAGCAGGCGCTCCTCCTTGTTGTCCTCGGTTCGCTCGGGATCGTGCTTTGGATGACCTACCGATTCCGAAACGTGCGTTTCGGGGCTGCCGCACTCGTCGCACTCTTGCATGACGTGATCGTCACGGTTGGCTTCTTTGCGGTGGCTGGCACGTTCTTCAACGTTGAGGTTGACGCCCTCTTCATTACCGCCATGCTCACGATCATCGGATTCTCCGTGCACGACACGATCGTGGTCTTTGACCGAGTCCGCGAAAACATCGCTCGGTACGCTGGTGCTCCATTCGGCCAGATCGTGAATCATTCAATCGTTCAGACGATGGGTCGTTCTCTGAACACCACCGCAACGGTGCTCGTCACGCTGTTGGCACTTCTCGTGTTCGCCGGTGGCTCAATTCGCACGTTTGTGCTTGCGCTCTTTGTTGGAATCCTCTCTGGAACCTACTCATCGATCTTCAACGCCAGCCCGCTCCTCGTCTGGTGGGAAGAGCGCGTTGCGGCGCGAAAGAGTTCGCCGAGCGCACGCCGAACCGCCTAGCGTGTCGGTGGGTTCACGGTGAGCCCTGCCCCCGCAAGCAGCCGGATCATCGCCCAACGCCGCTGGCGTGTTGAGGCCGCCGAGCCAGAGACAGTCCGAACGCTCCGTCAAGCCCTTAGCACCAGTGATGTGCGCGAGGATCTGCGTGACTCGCTCGCCGAACTTCTCGCAGCGAGAACTACTCTCGCCTCAGATGCTCTGCAGCGTTTTCTCGATCCTCGTGATCGAACGTTGCATGCGCCAGAGCTCCTCCCTGATGCAGCAGGCCTCATCGCGCGCTTGCGAGCTGCTGGTGAGGCAGGGGAGCCCGTCCTCGTCATTGGTGACTTTGATGCGGACGGCTTGACAGGGGCGGCGATCATGATCCGTGCGTTGCGGGCGATCGGTGCGATTGCCGAGGGCTACATTCCAAATCGCGAAAGCGACGGGCATGGCATCCCTGAGGGGGCGCTCGTCGCTGCGCAAGAGGACGGCGTAGAGCTGATCCTGGCCGTTGACTGCGGCACGGCGGATCGTGCGCGGGTCGCGGAGGCCTTGGATCTTGGGATCCTGGTCGGAATCATTGACCATCACGCGGTTCCGAGTGACCCCGCAAAGGCTGCCTGGCTCGTGAATCCGAATCGTCCAGATGCGACGTATCCATTCCCGAACCTTGCGGGGAGCGGGCTCGCCTTCAAGATTGCACAAGGAATCCTCGCCGACCATCCAGAGAGGCGTGCTCTGCTCGGAGAACTCTCTGTGCTCGCGATGATTGGCGGAGTGGCAGACATGGTGCCGATCATGGACGAGTTTCGGGTGATCGTGCGTTCTGCGTTGAAGGTACTGAACGGGGCGGGACGAACTCCTGCCGGAGTCCAGGCGCTCCTTGCGAGTGCTGGTGCTGAGGGGCCACATCGCGTTGAAGTGGTGGGCTTCACACTTGCACCGCGCATCAACGCAGCGGGTCGAATCGGAGACGCCCGCCCGGCGCTCGATCTGCTGACGACGGATGTTCCGGACGAAGCGGCGGAGCTTTCGGCGCAGCTGGAGGCACTGAACCTTGAACGGCGAGATATCTCTCGTGAGGCGCTCGATGCTGCGCGCGCCGCGCTGGGTGCGGATGGACTGACGACTCGACATGACGCGCGAGCGCGGATTGAGCCGGCACTCATCGCCGTGGCTGGCGACTGGTCGCCTGGCGTGCTCGGTCTCGTGGCCGGGCGACTGGCAGAGGAGTTTGGTCGTCCAGCGCTTGTTGCAAACCTCAGCGAACCCGTAACTGATACCTCAATCCTTCGATGCTCGATCCGTGCCCCGCGCGGATTTTCGGTTGCGAAGGCGTTGGAGGCTGTTTCCGCCCGGTTGATTCGGCACGGCGGGCATGATGGCGCAGGTGGCTGCACGGCAGCGAGTGGCGAATGGGAGGGACTAGTTGCCGAACTTGCAACAGTCTTTGAAGGCCAGAGCTCGCTGCGAGAGCCGGTGCTCTCCGTTGATCTCGAGCCAGCGTCTGGACGCCGTTCACTCGAATCCCTCGCGACGCTCGTGGACTACCTCTCGCCAACGGGCGTGGGGAATCCTGATCCACTCTTCCTCTTCAGGGGGGTCGCCCTTACGAGTGTTCGCCTCGTCGGTGATGGGAAACATGCGCGTTTGACGTTGGAGATTGATGGGGGCCGCACCGACGCGATCGCTTTCGGTCGAGCGGATGCGGCTGGCCACGAGGGAAGCACCATTGATCTGGTGGCGCGAATTGTTCAGCGAACGTACCGCGGGACGGAGAAGATCGAGCTGCATGTGCTCGATCTTCAAACAGCGGAGGTCGACACATGAGCGGGAACCGTTCGCTTAAACCACGGCCGCGCCTCAGCAGCGATCGCGCCAGCTCGTCTCGCCCGTATCACGCGCTCCGTCCGCCTACGCCCACGCGAGGGAGTCGGGGACCTGGCTGGCGTGGCGCGGGCCCGCAGGCTGCGCCGCTGCTCGCCGCGCTCCTCCTCGCTGCGAGTTCGCTTGCAACGTTCTGGGTTGCCACCCTCTCCTCATCACGAGATGAGACGGGCGGGGAAGGGGCAGCCGTTACGGACGGCGTACTTGTCGATGGGAGCATCATCTTCGGGCGCGACGGAGCGCTATGGTCGTTGAGCGGGGCGTCAATCTCGCAAGTGTCCACCTCGACCAGA
This sequence comes from Chloroflexota bacterium, assembly GCA_038145565.1. Lineage (GTDB taxonomy): Bacteria > Chloroflexota > Limnocylindria > Limnocylindrales > Limnocylindraceae > Limnocylindrus. Next base: position 44,126 of record JAYQPX010000002.1, read on the forward strand.
GATGGTGAGCCAGCATGGAGTAGGGATGGAGCCTGGCTCTATTTCATTCGCACCAGGAACGAGATTGGGGGTCGACTCAATGCAGCGGGTGGCGTCACACCCTATCGGTTGACCGTTCCAACGCTCATGCGCGTTGGCGCACGAGGGGGTGACGCGGAAGTCGTGCTGGATGGGCTCCTGGTGGATCAGAACCCGAAGCTGAACTTCTCCTCGTTCATGTTTGATCCAGCGATCGGTGTAAACGGCGAAGTTGCACTCGCGACGGACTACAAGGGTGCATCGCAACTCGGAGGGGATGTGATCATCCGCATCTTTCAGCCGGACGGCACAATGTACACGCCTGTACTCCCTGATGAGGCGCCTTACGGCCACCAGGATCCAGCATGGAGTGCGGATGGGAGCGGCCTCTACTACGTACAGAACGGTCAAGAGGCGGGCGTCTCGGCGTCAAGGATCATTTATTTCGACGTTGCTGCCGGTCGGATCGTTCGATTCGGCGCTAAGGGATTCATTGAACCAGCGGTCAGCCCGGACGGTCGGTGGGTTGCGGCAACGCGGATTGACAAGAAGGGAAGCGATGTTGTGATCTTGAGTGCAGCTACGGGAGAGATTGTTCTTGAGGTGACCAGGACCGGTCGCTCGTGGTCTCCGACGTGGTCTCCCGATGGTGGTTCGCTGATCTTCTTGGCGGCGCGTGAGAGCGCTGCGACGCTGCAGCAGGTGACCATCAGCGCGCCACCTTCAGGCATCCCCTCAATTGTTGCAAGTGTTCAGCTACTGCGTGACCTCGTTGACGCAGGAGTACGGCCCGCATGGGGGCCGCTCAGTTTTGAGGTGCACGAAGGTGCCTCCCCTTGAGTCGCTATCTGGATCTCCTCGAGGCGTCCATAACGCGACGCGGTAGTCGCTTGTGCGTGGGGATTGACCCCGATCCAGCTCTACTTCCCGCGGCGCACTCAACGGGCGAGGAGGGGCTTCGTCGCTGGTGTGAGCTATTGATTAGCGCGACGGCGGATCATGCGGCCGCCTATAAGGTGAACCTTGCCTTCTTTGAAGCCTACGGATCAGCGGGCCTGCGCGTTGCTGAATCTATCCGCTCCATTCTGCCGAGCGAAACGCCCCTCATTGTTGATGTGAAGCGAGGAGATATTGGAAGTACAGTTGCCGCGCAGGCGCGCGCACTCTATGACGTCCTTGGGGCTGACGCGGTCACGGCGAATCCGTATCTTGGGATCGGTGCCCTTGAGCCGCTTCTTATGAGAGAGGATCGATTTGTCTATCTCCTCTGCCGAACCTCGAACCCTGAAGCGCCAGAGCTTCAAGAGTTGCGCGTCGCGGCTGGTGGTTCTGCACCAGAAGAGCCGCTCTATCTTCGCGTCGCTCGACTCGCAGCCGCGCGACCGGAGGCCCGCGCGGGACGCATCGGCCTTGTAGCGGGAGCAACCGCGGCGACGGCGATGAAACGACTTCGTGAGGTCGCACCGATCGCGCCACTCCTCGTTCCCGGAATCGGCGCTCAGGGGGGCGATCTCGCGGCGGTGCTGGCGCATGGTGAAACACGTGGAACCACGAGCGCACGCGTTGGAGGCTCACTCTTGGTCAATGTGGGGCGGGGGATCTCGGGATCCGCGACTGATGGCGGAGCGACCGAGGACGCGATCCACGCTCGTTCGGCGGAGTGGGCGAGTCGCCTCGCTATACTCACCCCATAGGGCGTCCGTTCGGACGCGTCAGCGTAAGGAGTACTGCACGTGCCGAACATCGGACCTGGCGAACTCATCCTTATTCTCGCCGTGATCCTTGTGGTCTTCGGCCCTGGCAAACTTCCGGAGATTGGCGCTGCGGTGGGTCGATCGTTCCGAGAGTTTCGAAAGGCGACCTCCGAGGCGGTCGATTCCGGCGAGGAGCGTAGCGCGCGGAAGAGTCCAGCGCGGCGCCCAAAGCGAAAGGGCTGAGTCACATCGCCAAGCGAGGAGCATCCTGAATGGCGGTCGATTCTGCACTTCATGAGGCGGCGAGCGTGACGCGTACGGCGCCGCTGATTGATCATCTCCGCGAGCTTCGCCGCCGCGTACTGATTTGCACGGTCGCCGTGGTTGTCGGCGCAGCTGCAGCATTCAGCGTTTCTGATCAGCTCATTGAACTGCTCCGCGGTCCACTCGGATCTACCAAGCTCTACTTCACTGGAGTTGGAGATGCATTCGGCATACGCATGCAACTGAGCCTCATCGGTGGACTTGCCATCGCAATGCCAATCCTCCTCTGGCAAGTGTGGGCATTCATTAGTCCGGGACTCACGAGCGCCGAGCGTCGGAGTGCACGGCCGTGGCTTCCGCTCGCTCTGGCACTCTTCCTGATTGGCGCGGTGGTTGCATGGAGCATCCTTCCGATCGCCGTGGGCTTCCTCCTCGGATTCGCAAGCGAGGATCTCTTGCCGATGATCGCTGCGGATCGATACTTCGGCTTTGTGAGTGGTCTCGTCATTCTGTTTGCGGTCGCTGCTGAGTATCCGATCGTTCTCGTCTTCCTCTCTCGCGTGGGGCTGGTCACCTCAGCGAAGCTACGAACCTGGCGCCGCGGCGCGATTGTCGGCGTCGTCATCATCAGTGCCATCGCAACGCCAGGAACCGATCTGGTGAGCCCGCTCGTCTTGGCCATCACACTCCTCTTGCTCTATGAGTTCTCCATCCTCCTCGTGCGCGCGGGTGGACGATGACCGCCGACCGACGTGTGATTCTTCTGACCGGGCTCTCTGGGGCCGGTAAGACAACGGCGACCAAGTCGCTGGAGGATATCGGCTTTCGAACCATCGATAACTTGCCCCACGAGCTCCTTCCGGCGCTCGTGGAGAAGATTGCTGCTGATCCGCAGCGGTTCGCAAGGGTCTGTTTGGTGCTTGATGCGCGAGATGGCGATCCGAGCACGACGATTGAACTGGTGCGCACCGCGGCCGCGGCGATTGGTGTAAGTGCGCGTATCATCTATCTGGATGCCCGAGACGAGGTTCTGATTCGCCGATTCAGCGAAACTCGACACCGACATCCGCTTGGCGGAGCAGTTGATGCCCCTAGATCGGTTGCAGATGCGATTGCAGCGGAGCGCACGCTGCTGAGTGCGACGCGTGAATCTGCGGATGCAGTGATTGACACAAGTGATCTAAGCGGAAGGGAACTGCGCGATCGTCTCGTTGCCGAAGCGCTTGAGAGTGATGATCGGGTCGCCATCCGGCTGACGAGTTTCGGATACAAGCACGGCATTCCTCTTGAAGCGGATCTCGTGTTTGACGTTCGAGCGGCGGCGAACCCGCACTGGGTGCCTGAGCTTCGCCCCCTCGATGGTCGTTCGGCTGAGATCAGCAGCTACGTACTCGGCGATCCCATTGGCGCTTCCTTGCTTCAATCAATTGAGACCTACCTTGCTGCGAACGTGCCGGCATATCTTGCGGATGGTCGTGGCCGCCTGAGCGTTGCGATTGGTTGCACTGGAGGTCGACATCGGTCCGTTGCCATTGTTGAGGCGCTTGCACGTCGCCTGCCGGCGATCGTTGGCCCCGCCCCGATTGTGGTGGAGCATCGCGATCTCCCGAGGGGCTAACCGGTGGGGCTCCGCTCCGGTCTAAAACGCGCACTCCAACAGGGACGATCGCACGGTGGGAGCCGTCGCGTCGTGGTGCTTGGCGGCGGGACGGGGATGGCCACTGCGCTCCGCGGTCTTAAGCGGGAGGGGGTTTCGCTCGCCGCAATCGTTTCTCTCGCGGATGATGGGGGTTCCTCTGGAATCCTTCGCGAACAGCTCGGCATCCCACCCGTCGGTGATCTTCGCAACTGCCTCATTGCACTTGCTGATGCTGAATCAACGGCGGGCGCGCTCCTCCAGCATCGCCTTCCAGCGGAACGGGGCGCAACACGTGGCCACCCTGTTGGGAACCTCCTCTTGGCAGCGGCGATTGCTGAGGAGGACGGGGATCTTGAGCGCGGCATTGAGCGCGTCCATAGGATTCTCCATGTGCGCGGGCGCGTGATCCCCGCAACATCCGAAGCGTTGCGTCTACGTGGCCGTACGCGTGGGGGTGTCAGTGTTGTCGGCCAGGCGGCGCTTGCGCGAACGCGGGGCATTGCATCGGTTTCTCTAGACGTAGGAGCGATCAAGGCTACCGCCAGCGCGCTCGATGCGATTCGAGAAGCTGATCTGCTCGTTCTCGGACCTGGAAGTCTCTACACGAGCCTGATCCCGCACCTTCTCGTACCAGAGATTCGTGAGGCACTCGCGCAGCGGCGCGCACCACTGATCTGGGTTGCGAACGTTGATGAGCAGGAGGGTGAGACGGAAGGAATGGATCTTGACGCGCACCTTGATGCACTGGTGGAGCACGGTGCGGCGAATTTGATTGACCTTGTGCTCGCTTCGTCAGTCGCGCGACGTGGGAGTCGCGAGGTCGGGATACCGCTGCAACCGCGCTTCACGAGGAGCGCGAGTGCCAGTGGGGTTCCGCGCCCTCCGATTGAGGTACGCGCGATCGCCTCCCGACTCCGTCCTCACCTGCATGATCCAGTTCTTCTCGCGCAGGCCCTGCTGCGTTCGCGACCGCTTCTGAACGTGGTGCGTGCGTGAGCCAGAGTGCACGTGAGCTCGTCGCGAATGTGCGGCACGAACTGGCGGCCGTTGTCCCAGCCCAGCAGTGCTGCCGAATGGCCGAACTTGACGGACTCCGCGACGCGGGTCGTCGATCCGATGTGGCGATCGCTCGTACGGTGCATCAACTCAGCGGAGACACAGGTACCGAGGGAGAAGCGGGGACTCCAGCGGAGCGAGCGCTACGGCGTGCCGCACTGGTTGTTGCGCCACGGGCCCCACAACACTGTCGCCTCGCATTCCTTCGAGGGCGGCTCTTAGCTCGGGGCTCGCTCTCTCTTGCATCGGGGCGAATCCACTTGGAAGTGGTGCTCCCTCAAAACGAGGCGACGCTACTCACGCGCGCCTTCTCGCAGGTGGGACCCCCTGGAAACTTCCGTCTTCGTCGTGGACGTGGAGTGATTGTGTGGAAGAACCGAGCGGAGATCTTTGATCTCTTGAGACGACTCGGGGCGGGAAGTTCGGTTGCAGAGATGGAGACGCGCGGTGTGCTGCGCGAAGTTCGCGGTGAGTTGAACCGAAGCATCAATGCGGAGACGGCGAATCTGAAGCGAACGGTCCGTGCAGGGATGCGGCAGGCCGAGGCGATTCGAAGGCTGGACGATGCTGGTGCGCTGGATGTGAGCGGCACGACGCGACGCGTTGCAGAGGCTCGGCGTACGCATCCCGACGCAACGATCGCTGAGCTTGGGGAGCGACTTCGCCTGACCCGCAGCGCCGTGCAACGCAGCCTTAGATCCCTTGAACGTCAGGCGGCGGCACTTCCACCACGTGTTCTGCCATGATCCTCATATGACTAAACGTGCGGTCCCCCTCCTCGTGGCGAACTGGAAGGCGAACCTTTCTCCTGGCGAAGAGGTACTGCTTGCGGGAGCGATCGCGAGCGATGCCCAGCGTAGAGGACTCCTGCCAGGGAGCCTGATGGTTGCCCCCTCCGCGCTTGGCCTCGTACCTGTTGCCTCACTGTTGCAGAGGGAGCATTCGTCGCTGCAAATCGGCGTTGCCGCTCAAGATGTGTCGGCGCTGGAGCCAGGGGCCCACACGGGAGAAACTCCCGCATTGCACCTCCTCGGCATTGCGGGCGCGGCGATTATCGGACACTCCGAGCGGCGCTCCGTTGGCGAGACCGGTGCGCAGATTGGACGGAAGGTTGCTCAAGCGGTTGCCGCGGGACTGAGGCCGATTATCTGCGTGGGCGACACTGCTCGCGAAGCAACGAAAGAGCAGCGATATGCCGAAGTGCGTGCGCAGTGGGACGAGCTGGCGACGAGCGCGGCGCAGGTTGGATGCAGCCTCGCTGCGATCCTTGAGGCTGGAGCCCTCGTTGCATACGAGCCGGTCTGGGCGATCGGAAGTGGGGCATCAGCCGACCCAGAACTTGCAGGAGGGATTGCGGCTTCAATTCGTAAGGGGAGTAGTGATCAAGTTCAGATCCTGTATGGCGGAAGTGTGCGTGCGTCTCATGCAGCCCCCTTCTTTGCTGGCGCAGGTGGATCTCGCCTGGATGGCCTGTTGGTCGGTGGCGCGTCGCTCTCAAGTGAGAGTCTGCTCGACATTGCCGCCGCCCTTGGATCTGCACAATGAACCTGGCGGCGGAACGTCCGCTCATCTTGCTCGTCATTGATGGTTTTGGCATTGGCACAGGAGCACCCGGAGATGCGATCTCTGCAGCCGCGATGCCTGCGTGGCACGACCTACGCGCTCGCTGGCCGCACGCCGAACTCGATGCAAGTGGTGCAGCGGTTGGGCTCCCCGAAGGACAGATGGGGAACAGTGAGGTGGGTCATCTAAACATCGGATCAGGGCAGCGGGTTCCACAAGACTTGCCACGCATAAATGCTGCCATTAGCAACGGAACCTTCCCTGAGCAGCCAGAGTTGCTCCGAGCGCTTCGCGCTGCGGAGGGTGGGCGCCTCCATCTCTGTAGTCTCTTGGGACCAGGCGGTGTGCATGCGCACGATAAACATCTGGTTGCACTCGCCGCAGCAGCTGAGGTGAGTGGAGTCCGCTCGGTCTACGTTCATCTCTTCCTTGATGGTCGCGACACGCCGCCACGCTCTGCGCTCGGCTATCTCGCAGACCTAGAAGCGCGCCTCGCTCGCGTTGCTCCAAAGGCAACGATCGCTTCGGTCGCTGGCCGCTACTTTGCAATGGATCGGGATCAGCGGTGGGAGAGGACTGCCCTCGCCGTTGCGGCGATCGCTGCTGCGGATGGACTGCGCGCAACGAGTGCGCGAGATGCGATCGAACAGGGATATGCACGCGGCGAGAGTGATGAGTTTGTTGTTCCAACGGTGGTTCATGATGGTGAGGGGAGCGCGATTCGACCAGGAGATGTGCTGATTCACGCGAATTTCCGTGCAGATCGGGCGCGACAACTGGTGGCCGCGCTCAGCGCGTCACACTTTGCGCACTTTGAGCGTCCTTCGATGCTCCCACTTCCGGTTTGGGGGATGAGCTCTTATGGCGAGGAGGCAGCGATCCCTGCACTCTTCGGACCAGTACAAGTGCCCTCGCTCGCCTCAGCGATTGCCGACGCGGGTCTGAAGCAGTTCCATGTGGCAGAGACCGAGAAGTATGCGCACGTGACGTACTTCTTCAATGGCGGTCAAGAAGCGGCCCTCCCCGGTGAACGACGCATGTTGATTCCAAGCTTGCCTGTCGCGACGTACGATCGCGCACCAGAAATGCGAGCAGCGGAGATTGCGGATGCGGTGGTTGCGGCGCTTGCAGAGGGGAGCGAGGCGTTCATCCTTGCCAATCTTGCAAACCCAGACATGGTTGGACATACCGGTGACTTCAGCGCAACAGTCCGTGCCTGTGAGGCAGTAGATCACGCCCTGGAAAAAATCACAGCGGCGGTAGGCGCGCGACCTGGTGCAACACTTGTGGTTACTGCAGATCACGGGAACGCAGAGAGTATGGTGACAGCGGCAGGAGAACCGCTGACCAGTCACACCCTTGCCCGTGTCCCCATCCTGATCGCAGGTGATCGGATCGTCGGACATCGGCTCATTGACGGTACTCTTGAGGATATCGCACCGACGATCGGTGCCCTCACCGGGCTTTCGCTCCCCCTCACGATGACCGGCCGTTCTCTGCTCGCTCGGGCGTAAGGGGAGGGGTGCTACAATTGACGAACGCGGGATTGCCGCGCATGCATCGGAGGTATCCATGAACCCCATCCTCGCTGTTGGCCAGATTATCGTGTGCATCTTCTTGATCGTGGCAATCCTGATGCAGGCGCGTGGCATTGGCCTTAGCTCTGCATTCGGCGGCGATTCAAGTGTCTATCGATCACGCCGCGGTGTTGAGCGACAGTTGATGCGATTTACCGTGCTGCTCACACTCCTCTTCGTGCTCTTCTCGCTGGTTGGCTATCTCCAGTCCAACTAACCGAGAGGGCACCTCGCCCATGGACGCGCGCGACAGGAGGCCTCAATGAGCCCACTTCGAAGAGTCGCCGCACTGCTCCTATTTGCCGTTGCATTGGTGAGCGCGGGGGCGCAGGCGGGAATCGTTGGAGGGGCCCGACCAGGGGGAGGACTCTCGATCGGCATCGCCCTGCCGAGCGGTCCAACGACTCTTCGCGAAGGTGTGATTGGACTCCCTGAACGGCCACTCCCACTCTTTGCCACTACTGGCGCCGATCGCGCCATTGTTGCGCTCACGTATCGCGGGCTCACCCGACTCGATACGAGCGGCTACCCAACCGCAGATCTCGCGAACTCATGGAGTGTCAGCGAAGACGGGCTCGCTTGGACATTCGTCCTTGATCCCACGGCGCGTTGGGAGGATGGCACACCAATCACCGCCGCCGATGCGCAGTTGACCATTGGGCTTGCTGGCGAACTCCGACTCGATGGCGGTTACTGGGAGGCACTCACTGTTGAGGTGAGTGAGTCGACGGGAGATCTTGTCGTTCGTGCGCCACGCGCACTCGCGAACCTCCCTGCACTGCTTGGCACGCTCCCGCTTCTCCCAGCACACCTCTTCAGTGGAACAGCTGCACGCGATATTCCGCAACTTGAGGCGGCCGCCACCCCGATGGGGAGCGGCCCATTCCGAGTCGTCGCACTGGATGGTGGGGCGGCCGCACTTGAGCTGCGTGATGATCTCCTCGCCGGAGACCTTGCGGCTCGCTCGCTCATGCGTGAGGGGGCAACTGGTCTCGCTGTTGAATCGATCGCACTCCGGTTCTACGGCACCGAAGAGGAGGGGCTCAGCGCATGGCGTGCAGGCGACCTGGATGCTCTCGTTGGAGTTGGGCGAGAGGGGAGAGCGACGGCAGAACTGACGGCTGGTCGCACTATCGAGCTGGGTTCCACCACGTTCAACGGGATCGCAATCAATTTGCGTCCACGGACCGTACTCCGCCATCCAAAGCTTCGCCTCGGGCTCCGCGCACTCCTTGATCCGTCGGCGATCACCAGTGCGTACGGAGGCCGTGAAGTGGCCGCACCGGTTTCTCCGCTTTCGTGGGGCTGGGCCGAAGTGCCCCTCCCAGTTCGTGGGGCCGAGTACGCAAAGAGGCAGTTCGAAGGTGCGAAGTGGAAGTTCAAGGACGGCGTCTGGCTTGATGCGGAGAAGAAGTCCGTAAGTTTGGAGATTCTCACGCTCCCATCTGCTCCGTTTCCAGAAGATACAGCGGTTGCATCTCAAGCGGCGTCAGCGTGGATTGCATTTGGCGTACCCACGATCGTCACAGAGGTCGATGCGGAGACTCTCACCTCGCGTCTTGCGACGGGTGACTTCGATCTTGTCGTCTTAAACGTTGATGTTGGGATTGATCCCGATCTCTATCCTCTCCTCGGTTCTGCTGCGGTGCTGAGCGGCGGGAATGTGGTCGGAATCCAGCTCAAGGAACTGGATGCGCTCCTGAATGAGGCACGCAAGCCTGCGGAGCGGGAGGCGCGGGTCAAGGCACTCGCCGCAGTCCAGCGCTGGTGCGCGGCGAACAACTACCTGCTCCCGATACGATTTAAGGCTGAGGAGCTCCTTGTTGCCTCGCGACTTACTGGTCTCACCCCGCTCCTCGTGCGAGAGCCTGAGACCCACCTTCGGGATGTGCTATCTTTCCGCCTCGCGGCTCCGTGATCGTTCTCGGGGCTTCGTTCGGGTCGAGGTGGCGGAATTGGCAGACGCGCTGGCTTCAGGAGCCAGTGTCCGCAAGGACGTATGGGTTCAAGTCCCTTCCTCGATACCAGTCAATGCGTCAGGGACGCAACACCTGTGCCCAGGTGGCGGAATTGGTATACGCGTACGTTTGAGGGGCGTATGACGCAAGTCATCCGGGTTCAAGTCCCGGTCTGGGCACCACACTTCACTTGAAATGGTCGCCAGCGGGCGACTGCTCCGGGCGGTTAGCTCAGTTGGTAGAGCACCTCGTTTACACCGAGGGGGTCGGGGGTTCGAGCCCCTCACCGCCCACCAGCCCTCTCGCGGTCCGGCCCTCGGGTTCGGCGGGCCCTCCATTGCGCCCTCCCGCCGCGGAAGGTATCCTCAACCTCGTTGGTGTCTGAGGTCGCTGTGGCAGGCGGTCAACGAGCCGAGATAGCTCAGTTGGTAGAGCACGCGCCTGAAGAGCGCGGTGTCGCCAGTTCGAATCTGGCTCTCGGCACCATCATCGATGTAACGGCGCGGAAGTGGCTCAGTTGGTAGAGCATCACATTGCCAATGTGAAGGTCGCGGGTTCGAGTCCCGTCTTCCGCTCCAATCTCTCGGAGATCCGGGGTCGATGCCCCTTCGTCTAGTGGTAGGACACCGGACTTTGAATCCGTGAACCGAGGTTCGAATCCTCGAGGGGCAGCCAACACGGAACTGGGGCGACGTACCCAAGTGGTCTAAGGGGGGGGTCTGCAAAACCCCTATTCGCCGGTTCGAATCCGGCCGTCGCCTCCAACGCTTGGACCCCAGCACCTTGAGTGCTACACTCCGCCTCTGCCTTTCGGCTCCGGCCCACTGCGCAAGTTGCGCAGGGTGCACCGGGGCGAATCCATAGGAAGGAGTGCGCAATGCGCCGCTACGAGCTCATGATGATCATGCAACCAGATGTTGCGGAGGACCGCATCAAGGCGATCCTTGAACGAACAGTTCGCTCCATCACCGAGGCGGGAGGAAGCATACTCAAGAACGTGCCTTGGGGGCGTCGCCGCCTGGCGTATGAGATTGCTGGACACCGGGATGGCATCTATCAGATCTACCTGTTTGAAGCGCCCGCAGCATCCATTGCTGAGCTTGAGCGCGTGCTCCTGATCACAGAAGAGGTGCTCCGGCACCTGGTGATTCGAGATGAGCGCCCAGCGTCCGCGATCAGGGACGAGCTCGAAGAAGAGGCGGCTGATGCCGCCGCCGCGGCTGCCGCTGCTGATGCGCAGCTCGATGAAGCTGAGAGCGACGCCGCTCCGGCCGCAGTCGCAGTCGACGGGGAGTAGTACATGTCATTCGCAAAGATCAGCATCATTGGCAACCTTGGCGCAGATCCAGAGTTGAAGTACACCGCCGACGGGAAGCCACGACTTGAGATGCGCGTGGCGACGAATGAACGCCGTAAGTCTGCTGGCGGCGAGTGGGAAGACAAGACAACTTGGTATCGCGTCATCATGTTCGGCGAGCGCTCCGTGAAGCTCGCAGAGTGGCTTCGCAAAGGGCGCAAGGTCTATGCCGAAGGACGACTTCAGGTGGATCTCTACGACTCGAAAGAGGGCGAGAAGCGCGTGGCGCTGGAGATCCTCGCAAATGAAGTGGTGATCGTAGATCGTAATCCAGACGCAGACCCGAGCGCCCCGCGACCTGCGCGAGCCGCGGCACCAAGTGCCGAGGCGCGTTCGGAGCAGGGAACGGCATCAGCGCCGAGCGATCTTGACGACCTTCCCTTCTAAAAAGCAAACCGAACAACCACCACAAGATTGAGAGGAGAGCAATATGGCAGAGGCACCGAAGCGATTCAAGAAGCGTGAAGACAAGTTTGGCGCAGCCCGACGTCGTCGGACCTGTTCATTTTGCGGCGATAAGCGTGGCGTGATCGATTACAAGGAAGTGAGCCGACTCCGCCGCTTCATTTCCGATCGCGCGAAGATTGAACCACGACGGAAGACAGGGAATTGCACGCAACATCAGCACGAGTTGACCGTTGCCTTGAAGCGTGCACGACAGATGGCTCTTCTCCCATATGCTCCACAGCATCAGGGGTAACCTGCATGACATCGAGCGAGGTGAAGGGGCCAATCGCATACTTTGAGGGTGGGTTCCGCCCGCTCGCAGATGCGAAGGTCAACGTGATGACGCACGCCTTCCTCTACGGGACGGCCACATTCGAAGGGATCCGTGCCTACTGGAATGCAGATCAGGGCGAACTCTATGCGCTCAAGCTGAACGAGCATCTGGAGCGACTCCGCGCGTCCTCCAAGATCTTGATGATGAACCCGCTCCCAGAAGTTGCAGAGCTTCGTTCGATCGTCATCGAGCTGTTGCAAAAGAGCAACTTCAAGGAAGACGTGTACATCCGCCCCAGCATCTACAAGAGCACCGAAGCGATTGGGGTTCGCCTCCATGATCTGAAGAACAATTTCTATGTGATCGCAATCCCGTTCGGCAACTACATTGACGTTGATTCAGGGATCCGCTGCGCCACCGTGGCAACGAGGCGGACCTCTGATCTAGCGATCCCCGCACGCGCCAAAGTGGTGGGGAACTACGTGAACAGCGCTTTCTCAAAGACCGAAGCGATGCTCAACGGGCACGACGAGGCGATCGTGCTCACTGAGGCCGGGAAGGTGTCCGAGGGCTCTGCGGAGAATCTCTTCCTCCTGCGTGGAAACACACTGATTACCCCAGGCCTCAACGATGACATTCTTGAAGGGATTACACGTGCTGCGGTAGTGGAGATCGCGCGTGAAATGGGTCTCAAGGTGAGCGAGCGATCAATCGATCGAAGCGAGCTCTACATCGCCGATGAGCTATTCCTCTGTGGAACAGGCGCACAGATTTCGCCTGTAATTGAGGTGGATCATCGTGCGATCGGGAGTGGGGAGATTGGCCCAATCACGAAGCGCATCCAGGAGCGATACTTCGCCGCCGTCCAAGGTCGGGTCCCTGAGTACTCACACTGGCTTACGCCGATTTACGGTACTAAGAAGGCTGGCGCATAGCTACTTGTTCAAGGTAGACAGGTCTGCCCCCGTAATAATCTGAACATCTACGGTGACCGATGGGTCATCAATCTCTACTGCGCGGATCCCCATCAATCGTTCAATCAGAGCCAGCGTGACGGGAATGCGGAGCGCCGCTCCGTTGTAGACGTTCAGTCGCGTCTGCAGGAGCCCAATCTCTGGAGGCGTGATGCCGCTTGGCGCCGTTGCTTCAAGGCCGGCTTGGATGAGCCGAGCCGCAAACGCGCCCGCCTCACCTGGCCTGCCGGTCCCATTCAACACCCAGATCCGAGCAGCCTCACGTTCGACCGATTGCTCCTCTACTTCGTCAGGCGTTGGCTCGGCGGCAAATGTCGCAAGGATCGCCTGGCGAATCTTCTCAACGTCTGGAACGATGATGTACCCGCGCTCGTCCGAGCCAACTGTCTGATAGACGGGCGGGGCGAAGACGATGCTCTTCAGGTTGCTCGCATCTACTCGACCGAGGAGTTCGAGCAGTCGGGGGAGATCGGCTTGGGGGAAGTCGCTCTTGATTGCATCCTGAAGCGTGGATGCAAGGGCGGGGAGATTCGCTGCGATTGCTTCCACATCCGTCTGTGCACGAACCGCGGCGATAACCTGTTGTTGCCTCTCGGCACGTCCAAAGTCCGAGCTACCGTGACGAGAACGCGCAAAGATCAGCGCTTCTTGGCCATCCATGGTTCTCACGCCAACCGGCATTCGGACGCGCCGAAGATAGCCAACGCCAGCGGGATACGTCTCATCAACAATGGGATTCTTCGTGGTGATGCGGACTCCGCCGAGGGTATCTACGATCTGCTTGAAGCCACTGAAGTTGACCATGACGGAGTAGTCAATCCGGATGCCATAGAACTCGCTGAGCATTTCCCGGAGTGCGGCCGCAGGGCCGTTTGGGAACGTGTCGCTGTTCGCTTTCGCCGAACTATAGTAGGAGTTGATCTTGTTGTTATAGGTTGATCCATAGAGGGCCCGTGCGCCGGCTGGGACTGGGAAATCGACGGTGTCTCGCGGAATGCTGAACATGCTCACTGACCCTTTTACGGGATCGACACTCGCAACAATGAGAGTGTCCGTGTTGAAGCTCGTTTCACCTTGCCGCTGGTCCACGCCGATCAGGAGCACATTCAAGCGTTCGGTGCCATCCCAGTTTGGTGGGGCCGTTCCCCCTTGCCCGTCACCCTCCTCGGCGCCACTGAAGATTCCGCCGACGAGTGCGGAAGCCGTACTCACATATCCGCCGACGAACAGGTGGATAGAGAGGCCGACGGCGAGCGTGCTCGCGAGGGCAACCGATGAGAGCAGGGTTGCGCGCACGCCACTGCCACGGGTTAAACCCTGGCGCCAGGCCTCGGCAGCAGCGGCAGCCCGCCAGAGTGCGGCGAGAATGTTCAGGATCCCTGCCGCACTTAGCCCAAGCGGCGAGAGGAGGAGCCCGAGCAGCCCAGCCAGCCCATCAGCCACGTAGATGCCGGCAAGACCTGCGGCGAGGAGGAAGAGCGGGGTTGCGAACCGTAGGGCAGCCCTCCAGCGACGCTGATAAGCCTGTCCGAGCCCAGGGAGGAGGACCGAGAAGAGGGCCGCCGCGAACGCGGAGCTTTTTGGGGTTCGATCGTCGTTGCTCATCCTCGCACGATAGCGCCTCACCCGCGAGTGAGTCGGCGCTCCGTTTGCCATGCAGGGACGCGCGTGGCACGCTCCGTAGCATGTTCCGTCCCGTTGACGCCCGACCCGACCTTGTCAGCATTGAGCATGAGATGCTGCGCAGCTGGCGGGAGGAAGGCGTCTTTGAGCGTCTTCGCGCACAGACGACGGGCGGAACTGCATGGTCGTTCCTTGACGGGCCAATCACCGCGAACAACCCGATGGGTGTGCACCATGCCTGGGGTCGCACGTACAAAGACCTATTCCAGCGATTCCGTGCTTCGCTTGGCCACGAGCTACGCTGGCAGCAGGGATTCGATTGCCAGGGACTCTGGGTTGAGGTGAATGTTGAGCGTGAGCTCGGATACACCAGCAAGCGACAGATCGAAGAGCAGGGGCTTGCCGAATTCATCAGTCTCTGCAAGCAGCGCGTGCTCACATATGCCGCCCGACAGACACAGCAATCAATTCGGCTCGGCATGTGGATGGACTGGAATGATCCAACCGAACTTCTGAAGCTTCGTGATGCTCTTGCAGAGGGTCCTGCGACGCCGGTCACGATCGCTGGCGTGAACGGTCCTGTGAGCGGCCCAGTAGAGCGGCTGATTGGGCGACTCGGCACTCCTGAGGTTGGAGGTTCGTACTTCACATTCTCCGATGAGAATAACGACCTCATCTGGACCTTCCTTGCAACGTGCCATGCGCGTGGCTGGCTCTACAAGGGGAGCGACAGCATGCCGTGGTGCGCCCGCTGCGGTACGGGGATCAGTCAGCACGAGATGACTGAGGGGTATGCAGATCGCGAAGATCCGTCGCTCTATTTCGGGCTGGCACTCGTGGATCGGCCAGGCGAAGAGCTCGTCGCGTGGACAACCACGCCCTGGACGGTAGTCGCGAATGTTGCCGCCGCTGTGCATCCCACACTCGATTACGAACTTGTTGAGTTTGACGGCCGCAAGCTCTGGATTGGCGCATCGCGTCGCACTGCCACCCTTGGTGGTGGTGCCCCGCGCGCTGTCCTTCTTGAAACACGAAAAGGGGCTGAACTGATCGGTTGGAAGTACCGTGCGCCTTTTGATGACCTGCCCGCGGTGCGTGAAGCGCTCGGACCTGACGGAGCTGCACACCGCGTGATCGGATGGGACGACGTTGGCTCCGAAGAGGGGACTTGCATCGTGCACATTGCTCCTGGATGCGGAAGCGATGACCATAAGCTTGGTGTTGCTGAGGGGCTCCCTACAATTGCGCCAATTGATGAATCGGGCCTCTACCTTGACGGCTTTGGAGCCCTTAGTGGACGCGAATGGCATGAGGTGACAGAGGACGTGTTCGCGCACCTCACCGCCGCGAAGAGTCTGCTGCGTCGTGAGAAGATCACGCACCGATATCCCCACTGCTGGCGTTGCGCGACACCACTGGTATTCCGGCTTGTCGATGAGTGGTTCATCAGCATGGGGCCGCTCTACGACAAGCCACGCAGTGAGCTCACAAAGGGGGAGCTCGACGCGAGCCTGCGGTACCAGATCATGTCCGTGGTCGACCGGATCACGTGGCTTCCAGAGTTCGGGTATGAGCGCGAACTTGATTGGCTCCGCAACATGAGCGACTGGATGATCTCGAAGAAGCGCTACTGGGGCCTCGCGCTGCCGATTTACGAGTGCGCCTCGTGCGGCAAGGTGGAAGTGCTCAGTTCGCGCAAGGAGTTGGAGGGGCGAGCAACCGCTGGGGCGGCGGCGCTTGAGGGACACACGGCGCACCGCCCATACATTGATGAGGTGCAGATTGACTGCAGTGGGTGCGGGGCGAAGGTCACGCGCGTCCCTGACGTGGGGAACCCGTGGCTCGATGCGGGAATCGTCTCGTTCTCAACGCTGCGGTACCGCGAGGAACCTGAGTACTGGAAGCGTTGGTTCCCTGCCGACTTCATCACCGAGAGCTTCCCAGGACAGTTCCGCAACTGGTTCTATTCGCTCCTCGCCATGTCTACGGTGATGGCATCAAGCGAACCGACAAAGACGATCTTCGGTTACGGCCTTGTGGCGGGTGCTGACGGACGGGCGATGCACAAGAGCTGGGGGAACTCCATTGAGTTCGACGAAGCGGCCGACCGCATGGGGGCGGACGTGATGCGCTGGCTCTTTGTGGGCTCGCGGCCGGAGGAGAACGTGCTCTTCGGCTGGGAGGCAGCCGATGAGACTCGACGCCGACTGCTGGTTCTGTGGAACGTGTACGCCTTCCTGGTAGGGCAGGCACGATCGGCCCGATGGACGCCAGGTCAGGTTGAGGTGCCAGCCTCGTCGAGAAGTGTGATGGATCGGTGGATTCTCAGTCGCTCAGCCGAACTCGCCTCCAGCGTCGAAACCTCCTTGCGCGCCTACGACGCGTACGCTGCCGTTCGTCGACTTGAACAGGGGATCGACGAGCTTTCTACCTGGTACCTCCGTCGCACCCGTGATCAGTTTTCTGCGGACGCACCAGAGCGCGAAAGGCACGCCGCCTTCGACACATTGCATCAGGCACTACTCACGCTGCTTCGGGTTGCCGCGCCGATCAGTCCGTTCTTTACCGATTCGCTGTATCGCAATTTGGTAGGCATCGACCAGACTAAAGGGAAAGCCGCCAACGAGGGGATTCACGAAGTCGTCGGCGGGACGGCACGACCGCTGGCTGAGGCGATTCGCACAGGGAGCGCACCTGTCAGCATCCACCTCCTGCGCTGGCCGAGTGAAGAGAGTGAGGGATGGCGCGACATTGAACTGGAGCTGGCAATGGAACGAATCATTCGCGCTGCGGAGCTCGGCCGCTCAGTACGCAGTGCAGCAAGCATCCGGACTCGCCAGCCTCTCGCTCGCGCCCGAGTGGTTCTTGGCGTGCACGGTGGCGACGCAGAGGCCCTCCAGAACATCCTCGCCGATGAGCTCAACGTGAAGAGCGTTGAGCGCGTTGACGATGCTTCCGGCCTCTTTGAGCGTCGCGTCAAGGTTCTCCTTCCGAAGGTTGCAAAGCGACTCGGTGCATCCACGCAAGTTGTGATGCAAGCGGCACGCGACGGGAAGGTTGAGTTTCTTGCGAACGGTGCAGTCGCTATCGCTGGAGTTGAGCTTGCTGCCGATGAGATTGAGATCCAGGCGGTCCCTCGTGAGGGTCAACATGTGGCTGAGGACGACGGCCTGGTCGTGGAGCTCGACACGAGTTTGACGCCCGCACTGGTTTTGGAAGGTGATGCACGTGAGGTGATCCGCGCAGTGCAAGAGGCACGTAAGAGTGCTGGGCTCCAGCGGGAAGACCGCGTGGAGATGGAGATTCGAGGTGCTCCGAGCGAACTGGAGCACCATCGGGGAGAGATCGTGATCGCGGTTGGCGCGCTTCGCTGCCGTTTCGCAGCGAACGGGGGAGCTCCACTCTCAGGGTGGGAGCGCGCGACCGTGGCGCTCTCTGGAGGCGACGCGGAGCTGTTCATTCGTCGCGCGACCGAATGAGGCGTGCACTTGTCGTCGGTGTGGCGGGCCTTGTGTTTCTGTTTGATCGTTTTAGCAAAACGGCGCTCCCTGACCTCTTAAGTGAAGGCTCTCCACGCGAGATCCTTGGAAGCACCCTCCAATTGAGTCGCAGTGAGAACCGAGGCGGTCTCTTCGGTCTCTTCCAGGGGAGCGCACCGATCCTTGCCCTCTTGAGTCTCGGTGTTGTGGCTGCTCTCTTGGTGTTCCACGAGCGAGAGGGCGAGCGGCGACCGTCTGCGCTGACTCTTGCAACAGGGCTGTTGATCGGTGGTGCGCTGGGGAATCTTCTCGATCGCATCACGATGGGCTACGTGCTCGACTTCATCGACCTTGGGATTGGCACCCTGCGCTTCTGGACCTTCAATGTGGCTGATATGGGAATTAGTTTTGGGATCTTGACCATGCTGCTCGTGGCACTCCGCTCACCGCGCGAACGCGACCGGAGGACCTGATGAGCGACTCCCGAGAGATTGATCTACCGATCCCGCCTGAAGCGGTGCGTCAGCGCGCGGATCGATTCGTTGCAGATCGTTGCGGTCTCTCTCGTTCGTTCGTCCAGCGTTTGATCAGCGAGGGGCGGCTCACCATGAACGGCGTGGAGATTCGCGCCAGCAGCGCGCTGACTCCGGGAGGCACGCTCCACCTCTCAATCCCGCCAGTGGCTGATGCGCAGCTATTAGCTGAAGAGATCCCGATCAACGTGGTGTATGAAGACGAAGACATCCTTGTGGTGGACAAGCCAGCGGGGCTTGTGGTGCACCCAGCTCCGGGGCATGCAAGCGGCACACTCGTGAACGCACTACTCCATCATGTTGAAGACCTTCCTGGCATTGCTGGGGTTGCACGGCCTGGACTCGTTCATCGACTTGATAAAGACACCTCAGGCCTGCTTGTCGTAGCAAAAGGGGACCTCGCCCAGTCGAGTCTGATGGCGCAACTAAAGGCACGACGGGTCAAGAAAACCTATCTCACGCTGGTGCAGGGTTCTGTTGCGGCGGAGGTCGGACGGATTGAGGCGCCAATCGGGCGTGACCCTTCGGAACGGAAGCGGATGGCGGTCGTTGCAGGCGGTCGCCCGGCGACAACGGGTTACCGAGTGCGGGAACGATTTGCGGGCTGGACTCTGCTCGACGTCGATCTAATCACCGGCCGAACGCATCAGATCCGCGTTCATCTGACTGAGATTGGTCATCCGATCGCGGGAGATCCAACGTACGGAAACGGAACGAGCCGACGCGGCCCCGAAGGGACGATGAGGCTCTTCCTGCATGCGTGGCGGATCGCGTTCACCCATCCGCGCGACGGGCGGCTGATGCGGCTGGAGGCCCCGCTCCCTCCGGATCTGGAGCGCCCACTTGATACGCTACGGTTGCACGCAAAGAGATCGGAGGGCTGATGCCAGGTCAGCGTCGCGTTGGCGCAGCAGGAGCGCAGGTGATTGTGATCTCAGGCCCCAGTGGCGTGGGAAAGGACACGATCATTAACGAGTTGCGTCGCCGGCCGATCGGTCAAACTTTCCACTACGTGGTGACCTGCACTACTCGAGAGCCGCGATCAGGTGAGATGAACGGCGTGCACTACCACTTCCACACCGACGAATCGTTTTCCGCCCTGCGTGAGGCGAACGGCCTGCTTGAGTCAGCAACTGTTCATGGGCGCTCGTACGGCACGCCTCGCAGTGAGGTTCGAGAGGCGTTGGAGCGTGGAGAAGATGCGATCCTCAAGATCGACGTGCAAGGTGCGCGCAGCGTTCGCGCAGAGATTCCCGAGGCGATACTCATCTTCATCGCTCCACCCTCACCTGAGGCGCTCGCTGCCCGACTCGCGGGCCGTGGAACTGAGTCTGCGGAGGACCTTGTGACCCGCGCACGAAGTGCGATCGTGGAGATGGATCGTGCAAAAGAGTACGACTACCTAGTACTCAACGAGACTGGTTACCCGGAAGAGGCGGCCGCACAGGTTGAGAAAATCGTGCTTGCGGAACGCGCCAAGCATCCGGAGCGTCGGATCAGCGTGTGAGTGGGGGCGTTGGGCCCCAGTTAGCGCGGCCCAGTGATCAGCCGAACACCATTCGCATTGCGGTGGATCTCCCTGGCCCTCAAGGGGAGCGGCTCTACGATTACCTGCCCCCTGAACGTGAAGAGGTTCAGATTGGAGATGCGGTGATCGTGCCATTTGGTGGGCGGCGTGCGATTGGGATCGTTACCTCAAACGTTGGCGAACTTCCGCCTCCTTCTGGCGTCACCCTAAAGCGTGCGGAGGCAAAGCTAAGCGGGGCTCCTCTGATCGGATCGCTCGGCATGCGCTTCGCCGAAGCGATCGCCACACACTGGCTTGCACCGCTTGCGCTGACTGTTCGTTCACTCCTTCCGCCTGGACTCCTCGACAAGGTGGAGGTTGCCATTCGCTCAGCGGGCACGCCAAGTGAGGCAGAGGAGCGCGTAGGAATCAGCCAGACATGGGTATCGGTTGACCGACTTGCTGGAGCACGCGGGAGCGGGCGCAGCGCGCTCCTGGCACTGATTCGGAGTGGTGAGCGCGACGGTCGGCTTGAGCGGAGTTGGAGACTGAGTGCCGTGCATGGTCGCTTGATCGAAGATGCGTACGCATCACGAACGAGCGCCGCCGACATGCCGGATGCCCGTACTCGCCTCGGACTCCGCCAGCGCGCGCTGCTGGCAGCGCTTGATCGTGCCGAAGCCAGCGGCGATGGACAGGTACGCGCAGCCGATCTCCCTGGTGGGCTTCCCGCCGCCCGTCGCCTTGCAGCCCTCGGTCTCGTGCAGGTTGTGATGCGACGACATCAGCGGCGACACGCTGATCGCCGCGACCACGTGGTCAGTGATCTCTCTGTCTCCGAATGGAGCGCTGCGCAGCGCGCACTCCTGAGCGAGCCAAGGCTTGATGGCGTCACGCTGATCGACGGAGCGCCAGGGTCGGGGAAGAGTCGTCTCGCCGCCGAGATCGCGTCGCGCACGCTCGCTGCGGGGCGGTCAGTGCTCTGGCTCGTCCCTGAGGCGACGCAGGTTGCCCTTGCTGCAGATATGCTTCGGAGCATCACCGGGGTAGAACCGGAGCTGGTGCATTCTGGCGCGAGCCAAGGTGAGCGGCTTGATGCTCATGCCCGGTTGCAGGCGATTGGCCCGCATCTCGTAGTGGGCACGCGCGTTGCACTGGGCGCGCTGAGTCGTGAGGTTGGCCTGATCGTCGTTGATGAGGAACACGAGGCGGCCTACAAGTCTGATCGCACCCCACGCCTTCATGCGCGCGATGCAGCCATCATGCTTGGTAGATTTGCACAAGCACCCGTCCTTCTTATCAGTGCAACGCCATCCATCGAGACGGTCGCACGGGCCAAGCAGCAGGCGTGGCGATGTGTAACCCTTGAGCCTCGCCGTGCGGCAATCCGTGTCGAAATCGTGGATATGCGTCGCGAACTTGAAGACGGCTGGAAATCAATGATCAGTCGACCGCTTCTTGCAGCGCTTGAAGCGATCAAATGGGGTGATGGAGAGCAGGCACTGCTGATCATGAATCGGCGAGGCCTTGCCTCCGCGCTCCTCTGCAGGGACTGTGGCGCGGCGCAATCATGTCCCTCGTGTGAACGACCACTCGTCCTGCACAGCGCAGGGTCTCTGCTCCGCTGTCACGGGTGTGGGCTCGTTGCGGAGCCGCTCACGCGGTGCCCTTCGTGCAACGGTGCACGGATTCGCGCGATCGGTGGGGGTACAGAGCGCCTTGAGGGTGAAGTGAAGCGACTCCTACCCTCGCTCCGCATCGGTCGACTCGACGCCGACACCACCGCCAACATTGGTGCAGGCGATCGCATCTTGGATGCCTTCCGAAAGGGTGAGACCCAGTTGCTGATCGGTACCGCACTTGCGGCGAAGGCGTTAGATCTCCCTCGCCTTGCGCTGGTTGGGATCGCCTCCGCGGACGCGGGCCTCCTGCTACCCGACGAACGCGCTGCGGAGCGGGTCGTCTCTCTGATCGTGCAGGCGAGTGGACGCTTGGGACGAGGGGGGAGCGGCGGGACTGCATGGGTGCAGAGCTATCGGCCGGACGATCCTGCGATTGCGGCTGCGGTAGAGCTCGCACGTGGCGGTGACGTCAGTGCGTGGCGCCGGCGCGAAGTTCTACTTCGTGAAAGGGCTGGTGGCGCCCCATTTCTGCGCACGGCGAAGATCACCGTCTCTGGCGTTACCGCAACTACCACTCATACGCGGGCGGTTGCCGTTGCGGAGAAGTTGCGCAGTCAAATTCCTGTGGACTCTGGGGCGCGGCTCCTTGGACCGATCCCTGCCTGGGTGCCAAAACGCGCGGGGCGTTGGAGGGAGAACCTTATTCTGCGTGCCGCCGATCCGCTCCCGTTTGTCCAGGCGCTCGGCGGGCGCGATGTGAGCATTGACTTGGATCCCGAGACACTCCTCTAGGCTCCCCGCCGATTGGTAGAATCACGCCATGAGTGTGAAGCCGATCCTGCTCCTTGGTGATCCGCGCCTCCGCATGCCTGGGGAGCCTGTAGAGAGTTTTGGAAAGTTGCTGCACAGCCTTCTTGACGATCTTGTGCATACAATGCGCGCTGCCCCCGGCGCTGGACTTGCCGCCCCACAGCTTGGCGAACCGCTAAACGTTGCGGTTGTGGAGGCGAAGGGGCGCACATATGAGCTCGTCAATCCGCGCATCGTGCGCGATAAGGGCGATGTGACCGATCTTGAAGGGTGCCTATCAATCCCGGGTTACGTTGCTGACATCACGCGACGTGAACGAGTGTGGGTTGAAGCGCAAGATCGTCACGGGCGTGTCTACAAGTTCAACGAACACGGCTTTATTGCACGCGCCGTACAGCACGAGCTCGATCACCTGAAGGGGAAACTTTACATTGACTACCTTGAATCACTCGATCAGTTGATCGCCGTAACTGGCGATGAGGATGCTAGCGAGACTGATCCTGAAAGTCCGGAAGGGAAACGCGCCAAGCGTGCGGCTCGCGCCGCAGAGGCACACAGTCACTGATCTGCGGCTCTTGTTGATTGGGAGTGGCGGCTTCGGCTTGCCAGCTTTTGATGCTCTCCACGATAAGCATGGGGGAAGTATCGCCGCCGTGATAACTGCCGCACCGCGGCCGTCGGGGCGAGACGGCGCGCTGGTTGCAACGCCAGTCGCATCGTGGGCGCGGGAGCGCGATCTGCCACTCCTGGAAGTTGAGCAACTCCGCACCCCCTCCACCCAGGAGACGATCACGTCCTTCGATGTAACCGTGGGCCTGCTCGCAGACTTCGGGCAGATCGTTCCTGCTGAGATGCTGCGCTCGATTCCCCACGGGATCCTGAATCTCCACCCCTCGCTTCTTCCTGCGTATCGTGGCGCCGCACCGATCCCTGCCGTCATCCTGGCGGGCGATCAAGAGACTGGAGTCAGTACCATCCTCATGGATCAGGGACTGGACACTGGGCCGCTCCTCGCAGTGCAGAGGCATCCGCTGCGCGGCGACGAGGATGCACCACGTCTTGAGGCGCAACTCGCGCAACTGGCGGCGGACGGCATCGTTAGGACGCTGGATCGATACCTTGCGGGGGAGATCGTAGCGAGCGCTCAGCCTACGGACGGTGTGTCGCTGACACGTCGTTTGCAACGGTCAGATGGTGAGATTCTGGCGACTTGGACTGCAGAGTACGCACATCGAGCCTGGCGTGCGTACAGCCCATGGCCGGGTGTCTGGATGAGCCTCACCCCAGCGCTTGAGCGGTTGAAGCTTGATGTGATCGGTGCACCGCTCGCTGAGGTTGACGTCCCTCTTGGCGGCCTCCTTGTGCACGAGGAGGTCCTCCTCCTCGGACTGCAAGGGGGCGCCCTCCCACTCCTTGAAGTGACCCCGATGGGCGGGCGCCGCATGAGCGGAACTGCGCTGATTCACGGCCGACCGGAACTTCTGGCCCCGCATGCGAGAATCCGCTCATGAGCACCGCAGCATCACCCCTCCCCGCGATCAGTGATCTTGATCCGAGCGAAGTTGCGCAACTTGTTGCCGATCTTGGACTTGAGAAGTACCGCTCAGCTCAGGTCCTTGATGCGATCTGGCGCTCTGATGCAACGACCTGGTCGGAGGTCACCACGCTGAGCCGACGAGCGCAGGAGGCACTCGCTGGTGTCGCCCGCTTCTACTCTGCAGAACAGCTTGAACGAGAAGATGTTGAGGACGGGGCAACGAGCAAGCTCCTGATCACGCTCAGCGGAGGCGCGAAGGTTGAGGCGGTGCTGATGCGCTATCCGCCAGATCCACGGCGCGGCCGCGGAGAGCGAGCGACCATCTGCGTCTCAAGCCAAGCAGGGTGCGCGGTCGGCTGCCCCTTCTGCGCCACGGGAGAACTTGGCTTCACTCGCAACCTTACCGCTGGTGAGATCCAAGATCAGGTGCGTCGCGCGCGACAGATCCTTCGAGGCGAAGGGCGGGAGCTGACGAACGTCGTGTTCATGGGGATGGGGGAGCCACTTCAGAATCTTGACCCCGTACTCGCGTCAATTGACGGCCTCACCGACCCACTTCGGGGCGGCATCGGACAGCGTCGAATTGTTGTTTCAACGAGCGGAGTGGTGCCAGGGATCGCCAGGCTCGCAAAGGTGCGGCCTCAGGTGACCCTCGCCGTCTCTCTCCATGCGGCGCGCAATGCTCTACGCGACCTGCTTGTGCCGCTCAACCGTAAGTGGCCTGTAGAGGAAGTGATTGCAGCCGCAGCAGCGCATGCACGTGCAACTGGGCGACGGACCACGTTTGAGGTGACGTTGATTGACGGCATCAACGACAGCCCAGAAGATGCTGCGGCCTTGGCACAACTCCTGCGCGGGAGCAGCGCACACGTCAATCTGATCCCAATGAATAGCGTTGCACACACGCCATGGCAGGAGAGTCCCGCCGCACGCATCGAAGAGATTGCAGAGCAGCTGCGCGCCTCCGGCCTCTCGGTAACGGTTCGGAGAAACCGAGGTCGAGAAGCGGGGGCCGCGTGTGGGCAACTCGCTGCTGAACGTGCGGGCGATCCAGCGCCAGCAGCAGTGGCCCGCCGGAGAGAGCTTCTGGTCGTAGCGAGCGCGGCCGCACTGAAGGGGGAGCGTTCACCAACACCACTAGCGCCGTCTGGGCCACTAGGAGGGGTTGAGCAGTGACGCGTGGGGTTCAGATTGCGGCGAGCATCTTGAATGCGGATCTCGGCGCGTTGCGTGAAGCAGTTCAGGCGGCGGAAGAGGCCGGCGTCGACCGCATTCACCTAGACATCATGGACGGGCACTTTGTGCCGAACCTTACGTTCGGGATCGCAACCGTTGAGGCACTGCGTGGGGTGACGTCGCTCCCATTTGATGCGCACCTTATGATTGCGAACCCTGCGCTCTGGGCGCCACGATATGCCGCAGCAGGCTGCCAGACCGTTGCCATTCACGTTGAGGTTCCAGAGCGCCATCAAGGGACCCTCGATGCCATCCGAGCGGCGGGCGCGCAAGCGGGTCTCGCAGCAGACCCAGGCACACCTGCCGCAGCCTTCGCAGCGCATGATGCGCATCTTGATTTTGCGCTCGTCATGACGGTGAAGTCCGGCTTCGGTGGCCAGTCATATCAACCCGACGCAGCTGCGCGCATTCAAGAGATCCGAGTGCTCCTCGGCGCTGAGCGACTCATTCACGTAGACGGTGGGATACGGTCCAGCACCGCAGCTGATGCGGCTGCACAAGGGGCAGACGTCCTCGTCGCTGGGACAGCGCTTTTCGGAGCGGCGCAGATGCGCGCAGCGGTAGAGGGGTTACGCCCGAAGGCGTAGCTGAGGCTTAAGCGCCCTTTGTTGCCGTTCGTCGGCACGAGGTGCAGACGAGCGCCCGCTTCATGGTTCCATTGGCGAGGACCATGGTCGGCTGGAGGTTGGCTCGGAAGCGTCGGTGTGCGCGTACACGGTTCATCCCGACCGACTGGGGGTTGAACCCAGAGATCGAATCCTTCCCGCAGAGGACGCAGAAGCGAGCCATAACCTTCTCCTTGCTGTACGCGGCGCCCGAGAGGGACGCACCGCCGTTGGTGCCGTATCGTAGCAGGAACGCCGTAGGGCTGAGGAGCCTTGGCTGAGGGAGGGAGTCATGCCGAGCGAGCGACAGCGAGTACCGAAGACGGGTCTACTTCTCGCCGCCCGCCACGCCCCCCTCCCCCGCGCGGTGGAAACCCGCGAGTGGGGCGCTCGATGAGCCGCAAGAGCTGGGATGGCGTCGAGCTGATGGCGGCCCTCCGTTCGGGCGCTGATCGGCTGGAGGCTCGTGTCGCAGAGGTGAACGCGCTCAATGTTTTCCCTGTCCCTGACGGCGATACAGGGACCAACATGCTTGCGACCCTCAAGGCTGCGATCGCTGAAGGGGATGTGACGCTTGCAACGGGGGTCACATCAATTGACGAGGTTAGCGAAGCGGTCGCTCGCGGCGCGCTCCTGGGCGCCAGAGGGAATTCGGGGGTTCTCCTCTCGCAAATCTTGCGCGGACTACCCCAAGCGGTCAGAGGGCGGAAGCGCGCTCGCGCGGCGGAGATTGCAAACGCACTCTCGATCGGCGTGCTCCACGCCTATAGTGCTGTTGCAACACCCACCGAGGGGACGATTCTCACGGTTGCGCGCGAAGTCGCGTCACGTGCGCTTGCCGATGTGGAAGGAGCGAACGAGCTTCGACCATTCCTCCTCCGTGTTGCCGAGAGCGCTCGCATCTCGGTGGAGAAGACGCCGATGCTGCTTGCCGTGCTCCGAGAGGCAGGAGTGGTTGATTCGGGAGGCACCGGACTGCAACTGAT
Source organism: Chloroflexota bacterium (assembly GCA_038145565.1). GTDB lineage: Bacteria > Chloroflexota > Limnocylindria > Limnocylindrales > Limnocylindraceae > Limnocylindrus. The sequence goes on from JAYQPX010000002.1 coordinate 70,885, forward strand.
TCTTGAGGGGATCGCAGATGTTCCGTCGGTTGCTCCGTCTGCGACCACGGATGAAGCGGAGCTGGCGAGAAGTGCGCACGTTCCCGCTCCTGCACTGCCACTCCCAGTAACGGGCGGGGACGGCGCACCGGGCGAGTTTGGTTATGAAACCGTCTTCATCCTCCGCGCGACAGAGGCACCACTCGACCTCGACAAGATCCGTGCTGACCTTGAACGCATCGGAGAGAGCGTACTTGTCGCCGGTGATGCAACGGTGTGCAAGGTACACGTGCACAACCTGCAGCCAGATCAGATCCTCGCCTACGGGATTGCTCATGGCGATGTCCGTGACGTGACGATTGAAAACCTTGACCAGCAGAGTGCCGACCGCGCCACCGGGCACGGTGCCTTTACGGACCTCTCCACGCGCGTTGGCGTTGCCGGGGCAACGCATGACAAAGGGCCTGAACCCGGCACAGCGATCGTCGCGGTCGCAGCGGGGAGTGGACTTGCCGCGATCATGAAATCTGCCGGGGTCTCGCAGCTGGTGCACGGGGGCCAAACGGAGAACCCTTCAGCAGCGGAGATTGCCACCGCAATCAACGCGACGGGACGGCGCGATGTCATTGTGTTTCCGAATAACGGGAACATCGTGCTCGCAGCGCGCCAGGCCGCCGACTTGGTTGCGGCAAACGTAACTGTTGTCCCAACGCGCAATGCAGCCGAAGGGATTGCGGCGCTCCTGACCTGGGACCCTTCACTCCCGTTGGACGTTGCCCTGAAGCAGTTTGAAGCCGCGCGAGCCGGTGCGAGAACCTTCCGCATTGTGCAAGCGGTGCGCGACGCGGTGGTGAAAGGGGTGCGCGTGCGCAACGGCGAAGTGATGGCGCTCGATCCTGTTGACGGGATCGTTGCCACCGGTCAAGACGAGATTGAGGCGCTCACCCGTGCGCTGCAGGGAGAGAAGGCGGAGATGATCACGCTCTATCTAGGAGCGGATGTTGACGCGGCCGCCGGCGAGCGCATGGCTGAGGCTGCTCGAGGAGCCATCCGCGGCGTGGAAGTGGAGCTCGCGCGTGGCGAACAGCCAATCGAGCGGGTGCTCGTGAGCTTGGAGTGAGCGCCGAACCGAGCGGCCTTCCGCTGAAGGGGCTCGGCCTGCCCGGCGGGGCGAGCCTTCTACGGGGGCTCGCTCGACTAGGGGTCCATCGCGTGGGAGATCTCCTCCTCTATCTTCCGCGGCGCTACGAAGATCGGCGAACGATCACACCAGTTGCTGAACTTGTCGGCGGAAGCCCTGCAACGGTTCGCGTGCGGGTTGTTGACGTTCGCGTCGAAAGAACCTGGCGACGAGGAGTGCAACGAACGATCGCCACACTGGCCGATGAAAGCGGTGTGGTGGAAGCGGTCTGGTACGGGCGTCGCTTCATCGAACGTCGCCTCCACCCAGGCGCTGATGTCGTCGCCTCAGGCCGCGTGAAGGCGATTGGGTGGCGGGCCCAGCTTGAAGCGCCCGAGTTCAGTGCGCTCGAAGGGGGTGAGAGTGTCAATGCTGGAAGAATCGTTCCGATCTATCGGCTGACAAAGGGGGTGACGGCACTCAGCCTTCGTGCGGCGGTACGCCAACTGATTGATCAATTCGGTGCGGAGCTTGCAGATCCGCTCCCGGCCGAGGTTCGCACCAGACACGAACTGATGCCGCTCGCCGCCGCCCTGACGGAGGCTCACTGGCCGAGTGAGTTTGAACGACGAGATGCCGCACTCCGTCGTCTCGCGTTTGACGAACTTCTCGCGGTGCAACTCTCGCTCGTTCGCCGAAGGCGTCGTCGAGCGAAAGGTGCGGCACCACCTATCAAGATCCCCCAGCGTGACCGCGCAGAGATTGAGGAGGCGATTCGTCGCGGACTTCGACGCGAGGGAGACTCCGCGCCAGCGCCATTATGGACATCAGATCAGTCAGCGGCGATCGATGCCATCTTGATGGACCTCGCTGCTGGTGAGCCGATGCTGCGCCTCTTGCAGGGCGATGTAGGTACGGGGAAGACGGCGGTCGCACTCGTGGCGGCCGCTGCCGCCGCGCGTGCAGGTCTTCAGTGCGCGATGCTGGCACCAACTGAACTTCTCGCACGTCAGCACGCTGCCACCGCGACGAAAATCTTCGCGCCACTCGGAATCCGCGTAGACCTACTCGTTGGAAGCCTCTCTGCGGCAGAGCGCCGCAACGTTCGCGCGGCAGCGGCCGACGGGAGCACCGCCCTTCTCATTGGAACCCACGCGCTCTTCTCAGAAGCGACGAAGTTTGCATCGCTCGGACTCGTCATCGTTGACGAGCAACATCGATTTGGTGTGGAGGAGCGAGCCCAGTTAATCGCAAAGGGGGAGGGGGAGCCGCACCTCCTGCTGATGACTGCGACCCCAATTCCTCGGACGATCGCACAGCTTCTCTACGCCGATGTTGCCTCATCGGAACTCCGTGAACTCCCGGCTGGTCGGCAACCAATCCGAACCGCAATCCGCAGTAGTGCAGAACTTGAACGACTGTGGACGTTTGTCGCCTCAGAGGCAGGCGCAGGGCGAGGGACATTTGTTGTGGTGCCGCGAATCGGCGACGAGGATCCCGGTGAAGAGCCGAGTGTTGAATCTGCTGGTGATGCGCTTGAGGCGGCCGGGGAGGCGGGAGTGGCCGAACAGGCGAAGCGAATCGCTGCAGCAGCACCAGGCCTCAACGTTGCAGTGGTGCATGGACGTCAGTCAACTGCGATTCGCAGCGGCGTGATGGACGGGTTCGCCCGTGGAGATATCGATGTCGTTGTCGGAACAACCGTCGTGGAAGTTGGCGTCGATGTGCCGCGCGCGAGCGTCATGGTGATCATGAGTGCTGATCGATTTGGACTCGCAACGCTGCATCAGCTCCGCGGTCGCGTTGGTCGTGGCGGAAGCGAAGGTTGGTGTGTCTTAGTCAGCGATAGCGAGGACGAGGTGGCGCGGGCCCGCCTTGAAGCGATCAAGAGCACGCGTGACGGATTCTTCCTCGCCGAACGCGATGTTGAGTTGCGTGGAGAGGGGGACGTGCTCGGAACCGATCAGAGCGGCCTGCCACCTCTGCGCATTGCCGCTCTCTGGCGCGCCGAAGACCGCGCGCTAGCGGTCGTAGCGCGCGCAGAAGCAGACCGACTTCTGGACTCCATCGGCCGACCCCTTCCTGCCGCTCGACCTCTGATTGAGTCCTACTTTCGCGGATGGCCCACCGCCGTCCTCCTCTCGCGGGAGGGCTGAAGGGTGGCGCAGAAGATTCGCATCATTGCTGGAGCGCTCGGGGGACGCCTCCTTGAGGTGCCTGAGGAGGGGACGCGTCCGTTTGCCGACCGCGTTCGGCAGGCGCTGTTTGCAATCCTTGAGCCGCGTCTCCCCGTTGCGCGTGTCCTTGATCTCTGTGCGGGGAGTGGCGCGGCCGGCCTTGAGGGGCTCAGTCGCGGCGCGCAACACGTACACTTCGTAGAGATCTCTCGACGTGCCACCGACGTCATTCGTCGCAATGTTGCGTCACTCGGCCTTGCTGGCCAGACGGAGATCCAGACGTCGGACGCTCTCGCGTCGCTTCGCGCGCTTAGTGCTCGCGGAGCTACCTTTGACCTCATCGTCGCGGATCCACCGTACGACGACGTGCGCCTGCGCAGCGGCATCCTCGAACTCATAGCTGACCACCCGAGCCCTCTCGCCATTGATGGCCTTCTGGTCTTCTCTCGACGGCGGATAAAGGGCGAGACGACACAAGTTGCGCCAAGGGGACTACGATTAGTGAGAGCCCTCACGTACGGTGAGACTGCAATTGATCTCTACGAGCATGAGAGGGCGGAGGAGTTGAGATGAGCGATCGCGTCGGCCTCTATCCAGGAAGCTTTGATCCGGTTACGTTTGGCCATATTGATTTGATTCGACGGAGCCTTCATGTGGTTGATCGACTTGTCGTCGCGATCTTGCCGAACGCAACCAAAGAGGCGCTCCTCACCCTTGCGGAGCGCGAAGCACTGCTTCGTTCAGTCATTGCCGCGGAACTCGGCGCAGATGTGGCGAGGATTGAGATCCGCGCTGCGTCCAATCTTGCGGTACGTATTGCAGAAGAGGCGAAGGCGAGCGTGATCATCCGTGGACTTCGCGCCGGATCGGATTTTGAGGCAGAGCTGCGCATGGCCCATGCAAATCGACTCCTCGCACCATCCATTGAAACGCTCTTCCTCATGACCGCTCCCGAGCATGCGTCAACCTCCAGCCGACTTGTTCGTGAGATCGCGCGATACGGTGGCCCGCTCGACCGACTCGTCCCAGAAGGAGTGATCCCAGTGTTGACTACAGCGGCGCGACGCTACGCTGACGCCAACGGATGAGTGACCTCCATGCGACAACGAAGGTTACAGACGGCGCGATGCCTGCGCTCTACCTCGTTGACTGCTCCCCCTTGCTCGCAGAGCTCCCAGGTGCGAGTTTTGACGTGCCTGAATTCACGCTGACTAGTGCGTCGGAAGGAGAGTTAATCCACGCAACCGCTCAGGCGCGAGTCGATCGCACGAATCGTGGGGTGCGGTTGATCGCACAGGTTCGTGGCGTGCAAGAGGGGGCGTGCGCGCGATGTCTGAGCCCAGCACGCGCGGTCCTTGAGACACGCATCGATGAGGAGATTCTTGAAGAGCGCCACTCCCAGGGTGAAGGGGAGCAACTCGGTCGTGGCAACTCGGTCGACCTTGGGCGCATTGCCGTCGAGGGCCTCGACCTTGTCCGTCGGCTTGTTCTGCACTGTGACCCCCTCTGCCCAGAGCGATGTGGGCACTGCGGTGCCCCACATGAGACTGAGGAGTGCCCAGAACAGGAAGTAGACCCACGCCTCGCCGCCTTGGGGAGCCTCCTCGCGCCAAGAGGTGATGATCCAGGGGTCAAGGGCTGATCCCAGCAGAGCGGTCCTGAGGCGAGCGCTCGCCGACGCGCGACGAGGGGGCTCCGATCGGGTAGGCTTCGCTTCCAAGTCCAATCCCCGTTCGGGGCGTAGCAGCGAGGTTCATCAGCGATGGGCGTACCAAAGCGAAAGGCATCGAAGTCTCGCCAAGGAGATCGTCGCGCGCATCACGCGTTGACCCTCCCGGCGATGGACCGTTGCGCGCAGTGTGGCGCGACCAAGCGAGCACACCACGCCTGCCTCGCGTGCGGCACCTATCGGGGCCGCGAAGTGATCCGACGCCAAGCGCCGGACACGGAACCCACTGACGCCTAGTTCACCCATGGCCGCGCCGTTAGGCCGCGTCCGCCTTGCACTTGATGCAATGGGCGGCGATCACGGTGCAACCGAAGTTGTCCCTGGCGGTATTGCCTGGGCACTCGAAAATCCGACTGATGAACTGATCCTCGTAGGCGATGAGTCAGTCATTCTCCAGATCACAGGTGGCGAACTCCCCGCCAATGCCAGGATTGTTCACGGACCAGATGTGATCGGCATGGACGAACATCCTGCGCAGGCACTTCGGGAGCGGAAGGGCGCATCCATCCTTGTGGCAACAAACCTTGTCCGCGAAGGCGAAGCTGACGCGGTGGTCACTGCTGGCCATACAGGGGCAGGGATGGCTGCCGCGGTCTTGCGGTTAGGGCGGCTTCCAGGTGTTGATCGTCCCGCACTCGCGGTCCAATTCTTGCTACGGGAGAAGCCACTCGTCTTGCTGGACGTTGGGGCGAATCCTGATGCAACTGTGGAGAATCTCTATCAATACGCGCATATGGGAAGCATCTTCTCTGAGCACGTTCTTGGAGTCTTGAACCCCCGCGTCGCGCTGCTTTCCATCGGGGAGGAGAAGGGGAAGGGTGACCAGCGCATTCAGAAGGCTACCGAGCTGCTTGACTTGGCCGATCTGAATTTCACTGGGAACGTTGAAGGGCGTCATCTTGCAGCGGACGAAGCGGATGTCGTGGTTTGCGACGCCGTGCTCGGCAACGTCTCGATCAAGCTTGTTGAAGGCGTCACCACGACGATCACAGACATGTTCCGCCAAGAGTTTCGACGCCTCCCATTCGGTCCAATCGCTGCGATCTTGATGCGTCCTGCAATCGCTCGCATCCGCGCGAAACTTGATTACGAGCGCATCGGCGGCGCGATCTTGCTCGGCGTGAAAGGGAGCGTGGTGATCACCCACGGCCGTGCAAAGAAGCGGATGGTCACCTTCGCATGTAGCACCGCAACTCGCGCGGTTCGCGAGGGCGTGAGCGGTCGTATTGCTAGCGCTCTCGCCGCTGCCCCGTCGGTCGCTGCGGACGGTCTTCCCAGCGGCCCAGCACCCGCTTGAGATGCCAAGCAAGAGAGTGCCAGCGGCGCCTCGTGATGCAGCACTCCGAATCCGAACCGTCGGTAGGAGGGATGCCCTCACCGCACTCTACGAGGCAGAGTTTGGCCTGCGGAGTGCCAGCGAAATCCTGAATCGGCGAGCCGATGCCGGTGAAGTTGAAGGCGAACCGCTTCTCGCTGCGCGTGCGTTGATCGAACTGGTCGAAGCGCAACGCCCCCTCATTGATGCTGCTCTTGTCCGCCTTGCGCCTGCATTCCCCCTCGCTACTATGACCCACATTGACCGCACAATCCTCCGAGCAGGCCTTGCCGAGGTGGTACACTCGCGCGCGGCGGCGCCTGCGGAGGCACTCGCAGCCTGGACGGCTCTGGCACGCACGTACAGCGGCGAGCCGGCACGAAAACTGGTGAGCGGTGTCCTCGGCACAGCTCAGCGGGAGGGAAGCACCGCGAAAGCGGAGAGAGATGGAGGGGCGACCGATGAGCGATAAGGACCAAATCTTCCAGGAACTTCAGGGCTACATCGTCGAGCAGCTCGGGGTGGAGAAGGAGAAGGTCACCATGACCGCCGCCTTCATCGAAGACCTCAACGCGGACTCGCTTGATCTCGTGGAGTTCGCCATGGGTCTTGAGGAGAAGTTTGGCGTCACGATTGCTGACGAGGAGCTGACCAAGATCAAGACGGTAGAAGACGCGGTCAACGCGATCGTCGAGAAGAAGGCGTAAGGTGCGGCGGCCCGATGGCCGCTTGGCGCCACCCCTTCAATCGTGAGCCAGGCCGCAGACTCCACGCTTGACCACGCATCGCAACTCGCGGTGCGCCTCGGCATCCCTGCGGGCGCCGAGGAGCTCATCAGTCTCGCACTCACGCACCCATCACGGCGGCATCAGTCCGGTGCGCACGAAGACAACGAGCGGCTGGAGTTTCTCGGAGACGCCCTCCTTGGGGCAGTGGTTAGTGCCGCGCTGTATCACGCAGACCCGAGCGCGAGCGAAGGAGATCTCTCTGAGCGACGAGCGTCCATCGTGAGCCGGATCGGACTTTCAGATGTGGCACAACGCATGCGCCTTGATGACGCACTCCTTCTCGGCGCAGGTGAAGCGCAGCGTGGTGGCGCACAGCGTCCAGCCGCGCTTGCCGCAGCACTTGAAGCGATCATCGGTGCCGTCTACCTGTCCCATGGGTACGAGGAGGCAGAGCGATTCGTGCTGACACACCTCGCGCAAGAGATTGCAGCACCGCGTGCCTCTATCGGCAAAGGGATCAAGACAGCACTTCAAGAGTGGACGCAGGCGAGAAATGGATCGCTCCCGCGCTACGACATCATCGCAACGAGCGGCCCGGAGCATGAGCGCGTCTATGAGTGCGCCGTGCGAATCGACGGGAACGAGATTGCACGGGGGAGTGGACCGAGTCGAAGGGCGGCGGAGGCCGCCGCTGCAGAGGCGGCAATTGATCTTCTCGGCGTCACCATGGAGGCCGTACGATGAGTCGGCTGCGCCTGCGCGAGGTCCGGCTCAGTGGCTTCAAAACGTTTGCTGATAAGACCACGATCGCGTTTACTCCGGGGATCACCGCCATCGTTGGTCCAAACGGCAGTGGAAAGTCAAACATCGTCGATGCGCTGCGCTGGGCACTGGGTGAAGCGGGGCGCGGAATTCGTTCCAAGCGCGTCGATGAGGTGATCTTTGCTGGATCGGAGAAGCGTCGCCAGCTCGGACTCGCCGAAGTATCGCTCAGCATCTCCAACGACGATGGGCTCTTTGACCTTCCCTTCACGGAGATTGAAATTGCACGCCGCGCTGATCGTGGCGGAGGTCAAGAGTACCTGCTGAACCGGGAGCGCATCCGACTTCGTGATCTCAACGAACTGCTTGATGGGGCTGGCCTTGCAGAGAATGGTCTCCTCTTCATTGGGCAAGGCGCAGTTGACCAGGCGCTCAGCCTTCGCGCCGAAGAGCGTCGGGCTCTCGTTGAAGAGTTCGCTGGGACGGCTCGCCACGAGCGCCGCCGCGCTCGTGCTGAAGGAGAGATGAAGGAGGCGACTGAGAATCGCGCGCGCGTGGAAGAGATCCTTGCGGCGCTGCGACCGCAAGAGCGCCGCCTTGCAGCACTGGCGCGTCAAGAGGCGGGTCGCGACGAACTTCTCGCCGAAGCTGTTGATCGCATTGCAACACTCGGTGCCACGCGCGCCAGCTGGTTCGTGTCCCGACGCGGAGCAAGTCTCAGCCGGCTGACAGAAGTTCGCGCGGAACTTGGCACGGTGCGTCAATCACTCCGCTCCGCCGACAGCGAGGCGAACGCTCGTCGCCTCCGCCTTGCTGAGGCGCGCGCCGCACTTGAGGCGGCGCGAGGAGAACTTGACTCAGCTCGATCTGCCCGCGAAACTGCAGCGCGCAACCGAGCGCGATCTGATGCTGAGGCGGCGGGGATCGCCCGTGATACGGAACGCCTGAATGCAGAAGTCGCGGAGGCCGAGCGCGAGGTTCTCGCTGTCGAGCAAGTCCGGGCGACGGCAGCTCCTGCGGCTGATGCCGAAGCGGCTGCGGCACTCGAGCTCCTTGACGCAGATCTTGCGAGCGCACGTCGCGAACTTCGCGCACTGCAAAGCGATCAAGGCGCGGCTGGTGGCGGTGAGTCAATCGCACGTGCAGAGCGGGCGCGAGCTTCAGAGGTGGCGGAGCTGGAGGCTCGAATCGCGCGCATGGCAGCAGAGGTTGAAACACTCCGTGCCGACCGCGCTGAGGAGGAGCTGGTTGCAGCCACGGCCCGACGGGACGCCGCAATGGCGGTGTATCGACAGGCGAGCGACTCGGCGATGCGTGCCGCCCAAGAGGCGAGCGCATCCGAAGCCGCAGAGGCAACTCTGCGAGCAGTGGTCGGTGATCGTGACAGCGCCGCACGCGCCGCCGAGGCCGAATGTGCTTCCATCGAAGGTCGACTGCGTGCGCTCGAAGCGCGACGAACCGCGTTGGAAGAGCGCGCTCTGGCACGCTCCGCGCGCGCGATTGGCGGCAGAAGCCTCTTAGCCGGGGTTGAAATCCGTGAAGAGGGGCGCGGCGCGGTGCTCGCAGCACTGGGCGCTTTGGCACGTGGCTTTATTGTCAGCCGGAGCGGGGCGTCGCTTCTCGATGATGAACAGGGTGCGCTTCTCATCGAAGGATCTGCGGGAAAACTTGCCACCGACCATCCAACGCTTCCAGCACTCGGCGCTGAGATTGTCAGAGATCCCGATGGGGTGTTAGCTCGGGTGTTGAGCGGCGTGGCCGTGGCGCCGTCGGTGGCCGCTGCGCTCGACGCGCTCGCTGACCTACCGGTCGGCGGTTTGATCGTGACACGTGGCGGTGCAGTGATTCGTGCTGGTGGTGTGGTAACTCGCGAGACTGAGCCAGAAGATGCGCTCCTAGATGCCGAGATTTTGAGGCTCGGTCGGGAGCTTGAGCTGCGAACCTCTGCCGCCGCCTCTCTGCGCAGCGATGCCTCCGGAGAGCAGACTGCGCTCGCTGCTGCGACGGCGCTCGCTGCCAGTCACCGCGCGGCAGATCTCTCCGCACGAAGTTCATTGCGGAGCGCCACTGATCTTCGAGCAGAGAGCGAACGCGAACTGATCGCAGCAGCGCGTACGGCCGCAGACCGAAACACACGTCTGCAGAAGCTTGAGGAGACGCTACGCGACCTCTCCGCAAGACGAGACGAGCTTCAGGCAAGCGCGCACTCAGGGACGGGATCAGGGAGTGCGGTGCAAGAGTGGCAAGAGAGGATTCGAGAGCTAACCGCACGGCGATCAACGATCTTCGAAGCGGTTGAAGCCGACCGACAGTCGCTCCGTGCATGGGAGCTTGCACGTGCACGCGGCGATGCCAGTATTGCCGCGGCTTCCGCGCGTATTGCACGAGCCGCCGAAGAGCGCGGTGCGCTGGAGTTGCGGAGCGCGGCATTGCAAGCAGACCGCGTTGTACTTCTTGGACGCTCGGAGGCTGCCCAGCTGGCGGTTGCTGAGCGCGAGGCGTTGGTTCAGCGACTTGCTGAGCAGCAGGAGGCGATTGAGCGAGAGAGCGTGGCTGACGACGAGCGGAAACGCTCACTCCGCCAGCGCGAATCGGAACTCGATGAGGCGCTGCGACCGCTCGAACGTGACGCACAAGGCCTTGAATTTGAGAACGAACGCCTGATCGAGGAGCTGGCTGGTGACCTCGTGGCATTCGGGCGCAGGCTTACAACTGATCCGCGAATCGCCAAGGGGCTTCCGATTGAGCTGCGTGCAGCCCGCGCTGAGGGTTCCCGTGAGGTTGAATCGGAAGAGACCTCGAGTGAGGAGCGATCGGCGCAAGATGAGGTTGCACGCGCACAGGCTGCGGCACTTCTCGATTACTGGGGCTCCGAAGGGCAGCGATCCGGAACTCCAGCCGAGCCCGCGGACCCTGAACAGGTCCGTGCTCTTGAGCGGTTGCGCCGAAAGATTGGACCGCTCGATGCTGCCGGAGCGAGTGTGGCGATCGAACATCGCGAGCTTCGTGAACGACTTGAGAGCCTTGAAGCACAGACGGTGGATCTTGACGGTGCCATTGCCAAAGCCACAGCGCTCATGTCAGAACTGGACGAGCTCGTTGAGAGCACGTTCTCGGAGCAGTTCACCGCACTTCAAACAACGTTCGCTGCAAACTTTCAGCTCCTCTTTGGTGGCGGCGATGCTCAGCTTCGATTGACGTCAGAGGAGGGCGTGCGCCGGCCCGGTGTCGAGATTGATGCCCGACCACCGCTTAAGCGTCGACAACAACTCTCGCTGCTTTCAGGTGGTGAGCGCGCACTCACCGGTGTGGCGCTGCTGCTCGGAATGCTCGCTGTGCGCCCACTGCCGTTTGTGGTCTTGGACGAGGTTGACGCCGCCCTCGATGAGGCAAACGTCACTCGATTTGGTGACGCGATCCGTGAGCTCAGTGAGCGCACACAAGTTGTGGTGATTACCCATAACCGCGGCACAGTCGAAGTTGCGGATAGCCTCTGGGGGGTGACTGCCGGAGAGGATGCGACGAGTCGCGTCTTCGGCCTGCGTCTTGACGAGGCGAAGCGGATCGCTGACGCCGCACGAGCGGAGCGCGAGGCGGCACGTTGAAACTCGCCTTCTGGCGAAAGAGCACCACCGAAGAGAAGGCGAGCATCAGTGCCGCTGCCGCGCCTTCCGGCGGTGGAATCCTGCAAGCCTTGCGCAGATCACTCGCGCCCGAACCCGATTGGAGTGAACTAGAGCGTGCCCTCATCCAGAGCGATGCTGGAACGGGCGTCGCAGCAGGACTGATCAGCGCCGCGCGTGAGGTTCAGGGTGGCACGGGTCGTGAGCGGTTGCGCACGGCACTTCTGGAACTAATGCGCGAGGAGTTGCCGAGCGATGCACCAAGTCCAGCGAGCAGCACGCAGGTCATCCTTCTGGTCGGCGTGAATGGAGCTGGGAAGACTACGTCAGCAGCAAAGCTCGCGGCACGTGCAAAGGCTGCGTCGCTGCAGCCTGTCCTTGTCGCCGCGGATACGTTCCGTGCAGCGGCAATTGATCAGCTGCGACTCCTCGCTTCGCGAGAGGGGGTTCCAGTTGTTGAAGGGAAGCCTGGCGGCGACCCTGCCGCGGCAATTCACGATGCATTGACCCAGGCGAGCGCGAAAGGCCAGCACCCGGTGATCATTGATACCGCTGGCCGTATGCAAACGAAGACTGGCCTAATGGATGAGCTCACCAAGATGCGCCGAGTGATTCAGAAGCTCGCCCCAACCGCTGACGTTGAAGTGCTTCTTGTCATTGACGCAACGGCTGGACAAAACGGGCTGGCGCAGGCGAGCGGGTTCAATCGCGCAGCAGGTGTAGATGGCGTGATCCTCACAAAACTAGACGCTGGTGCGCGGGGTGGCGTTGCGCTGGCTGTGCGTCGGGAACTCGGCCTCCCAGTTCGCTGGGTGGGTGTGGGGGAGCGAGGGAGGGACCTCCTCCCGTTCGATGCAGACGCCTTTGTGGACGGGCTCCTAGGCGACGCGGTCTAGTGCGCGCGGGAGCTCGCTGATTTTCTGGACGCGCCCCAGTTTGGTTAGCCCGATCACAACACCGGCGGCGATGGAGGCAGCTGCGCCGAGGTAGAGCGCCGCACCGCTCCCAGCGACAGAGCCTCCGATCAACCCGCCGGCAACGATACCCGTCAGTCGCCCAAGAAGGCTCACCCCTTCAAATGCAGCGTTGGCGCGTCCCTGAAGTGCGTCAGGGAGGACACGGCCGCGAATCGCACCCTGGTTCGCCTCCCAGACGGTTTCGAAGCCATCGCTGAGGAACTGGTGTGCAACAAGAAGCACGATGCCGGCAAGCGAAGCGCCTGGTGCGAGGGGGACGAGCGCAAGTCCGATTCCTACGATCACCAAACTCGCGCTGATCGCACGACCCGTACCGAGGGCGAGTGAGATTCGCTCCGTGAGTAGCCCGCCAGCGAATGACGCGATCCCGCCGCTTGCGATGACGAAGCCGACCACTTCGGGGCTGAGACCGAGCGTTCGAACGACGTAGATCATGTACGCCGAGCGGAAAAGGCCAAAATAGATGCCGATCGCCGCACTTGAAGCGATCAGGGGTCGCAAGATTGGGATTGCCCACGTGCGGCGAAGTCCCTCTTCTGCCTCCACCAGAAAGCTCTGGCGCGCTGTCGCTTTCGGCAGGCGCGGCTCTCTGACGCGGAGTGTGGTCAGCAGGAGCGCGGAGGCAACATACGTGAGCGCATCCACGCCGATGGCGGCTGGACCTCCAATACTGCCGACCAAGAGACCTGCGACCCCGAAACCGAAGAACTCTGCAGCGCCTCGGATTCCGAGAACTTTGGCGAGCACGGAGCGCAAATCGGGGGTAGGGACAAGTCCAGCAAGATAGCTTCGCTCAGCGATATCAAAGGCGGTACTGCACGCCCCGCTGGCAGCGCTCACCGCGATGAGATGGAAGAGCGACACGCCGCCAGACATGAACGCAGCAATCGGGATGCTTGCAAGAAGCAGTGCGCGGAGAAGGTCGGCGGTGATCATGACTGGTCGACGAGGGAGGCGATCAATCCAGACGCCGGCAATTTGACTCGCCAGCGTTGCAGCAATAAGGTCCACCCCTGCGATGAACGCGGCCTCTTCGGCAGAGATTCCGAGACCGATGATTGCGAGCAGCGGGAGGGCTGCACGCGTGATGAACGACCCGAACGTGGAGGCGGATTGCGCCGCCATCAGGATGCGGACATCACGGCGAACGGCGGTGCTGACTCCTGCGCGCTGCGCGGCGACCCCACCCCTCTTCTTCATGCGCGCAGCGTACACTCCTCATATGTTCGATGCGCTGGGAAGCAGGCTCCGCGCTTCACTGCAACGGCTTGGCGGAAGGGGCCGCATCAGTGAGGCTGATCTCGAGGCGGGTCTCGCGGAGATCCACACTGCGCTCATTGATGCTGACGTTGCGCTTTCAGTTACTGATTCACTCATTGCGTCAATGCGCACCCGTGCCCACGACGCAAAGGTGGTCGGCGGCATAGGGAATGGAGCGCGTTTAGTTGCGATCGTACATGCGGCGCTCACCGAGGCGCTTGGCGGTTCAGGTCGAGAGCTTGACCTGCGCGAGCGAACGGCGAACATCCTGCTTCTCGGCCTCCAGGGCGCTGGGAAGACCACAACCGCCGCCAAACTAGCACTGCGACTCCTTCGTGATGGGCGACGCCCGCTACTTGTTGCGGCAGATCCGCGGAGGCCCGCAGCGGCTGAGCAGCTTGCGCTGCTGGGTGCCGCGATCGGCGTCCCCCTCCACCGCGAACCGATCGGCACCCCAGTGGCAGAGATCGGGCGCCGTGCGCTGGAATCGGCGAAGAAGCTTGGACGCGACCTCCTCATCATCGACTCGTCGGGACGGACCACACTTGACGAGGAGTTGATGCGTGAGCTCGCTGACCTACGTGCAGCGGTGAACCCGCGAGAGCGCATCCTTGTGCTGGACGCCGCAACTGGGCAACAGGCGCTTCGTGTTGCTGAGGGTTTCAAAGAGGCGGCGGATCCGACCGGCCTGATCTTGGCGAAACTCGATGGCGACGCTCGTGGTGGCGCAGCACTCTCGATTGCGGGAGGTGCCGGCATCCCCGTCCTCTATCTCGGAACAGGCGAGCGCCCTGAAGCCCTTGAGCGCTTCCATCCCGATCGCATCGCTGGCCGCATCCTCGAGATGGGAGATCTCGCAACGCTTGCAGAGATTGTGCGCGATGCTGGCGGTGATCCACGCGCACCCGTTGCAACAAAGAGCGGGAGTGGCGCGCCGAAGGGCGAGATGACCTTTTCTGATCTGCTCGAACAGTTGCGACAGATGTCTTCAATGGGCCCGATCGGACAGATCGTGAAGATGATTCCGGGTATGGGGGGTGTTGCTGCCCAGGCCGAAGAGGCGGTGGCGGCGGGGGAATTGAAGCGGGCTGAGGCGATCATCCTCGCTATGACGCCGACTGAGCGCGAGAATCCATCGCTACTCTCAATCCCTCGACGTCGCCGCATCGCTGCAGGGGCCGGCCGTGCGATTGAGGAGGTGAACCGTCTCGTCAAGCGTCTGGAGGAGATGCGCCTTCTGATCCGAAGAACGGGGGGGATTGACCCTACGCGACTCGCTGGCGGGGGTGGGGGGCTCCCAGGGAAGCATGCTGGCGGGTATATCCGCCCAAAGGAGGATCGGAAGGCGAAGAAGGCCCGTCGGAAGGGGGGCAGGCGGTAAGGCTGCGGCGCCCCTGATGCGCAGGTGACCTCGAGCGGCTACTATCGCCAGACACATACCCCACCGCTTCGGGGTTACTCGCCTGGCGACCGCCAGGCCCACGGAGGAAGTTGCACGGATGAGCGTTCGAATCAGGTTGACACGAGTAGGGGCAACAGGACAGCCATCGTATCGAGTTGTCGCGACCGACCGGCGCCGCGCGCGAGATGGGCGTTCGCTGGAAACCCTCGGGCACTACAACCCCCGCACTGAGCCAGCAACGCTCGTCCTTGATCTACCGAAGGTGGACGCATGGATTTCAAAAGGTGCGCAGCCTTCTGAAGTTGTGGGCAAGCTGATAGCCAAGGCACGCGCCGGCGGAACATCTTCAGGCGGAAAGACAGGTCCGAAGGCCGCAGAGAAGGGCTATACCGCCCCAGGGACTCGACCAGTAGCTGAAGAGCCAACGGTTGTAGTTGAAGCTGCACCAGAGGCACCAAAAGAACTCGCCGCTGAAGCGGCGGCGGAGGTTGCTATTGAAGAGGCAGCGGATGCAGCTGCAGATGCGACTCCCGTAGCAGCTGTCGAGACGGCCGCTGAAGCTCCGACTGAAGCGCCAGCAGAGGAGGCATAAGTGCCAGCAGCAGAGCTTGTTGCCTATGTCGCGAAGTCACTTGCAGATAATCCTGATGGGGTGAGCGTTGAAGTGGAAGAGGATGGCGACGCGGTTGTCCTCCGCCTCATTGTTGATGAGGACGACATGGGTCGCGTCATTGGCCGAAACGGCAGCATCGCAAAGGCAATGCGCAGCCTGCTCAAAGTAATCTCCAATCGAACCGGAGAGAACTACGTCCTCGAAATCGGCTGACGCCGTTCGCGACCTGCGTATTGCGCAGGTTCGTGGAACGCGCGGGCTTGACGGCACACTCCGCCTTGAGATCCTTACCGATCACCCGGATGAGCGCTTTGTCGTGGGAAAAATGCTTCGGGTTGAAGAGAGCGATCAAGAACTTACGCTCACCGAGTGGAGCCCCGCGTCACCTGGCGCGTTTGCTCGATTCGCCGAGATTCCAGATCGCGGCACCGCACAGATCCTCATTGGGAAATATCTTTCGCTCCCTCTCGCTGCAGACCTCGGTGAACCTGGTCGCGTGTATTGGGACGAGGTGATCGGCGTGCAGGTGAGCGACACAAGGGGTGCGGCGATCGGCACCGTGATCGATTGCTACCGAGCTGGTGGGGCAGAGGTCTATATCCTTCGCACGCCAGATGGTGGGGAGCTCGACCTGCCAGCCGTAGCCTCAATCATTGTCACATTCAAACCGCGTGAGGGCGTGATCATTGCTGACCTCACCGGGTCAGATCTCACGCCGCGAGCGCCGAAGCGGGTCAAGAAATCTCGCCCCGCGAACTCGGTGCGAACGCCATGAGCGAGCAGCCTCCAGTCCTCCGCATTGATGTGGTCTCTCTATTCCCTGAGACGGTGGGGGCCGCTCTGTCGGCAAGCATCCCTGCACGCGCCATTGAACGTGGTCTCGCGTCGCTGCGCGTCCATGACCTCCGCGAGTGGGGGATCGGAAAGCATCGTGCGGTAGACGACGAACCGTACGGTGGCGGTGCTGGGATGTTGATGCGCCCCGAACCGCTAGTTGACGCGATTGATGCGCTGCGGACCGACGGGAGCACTGTGGTTCTCTTGGATGCTGGCGGAGAGCGGCTCCAGCAGGCTCGCGTGCGCTCCCTTGCAGGCGCTGGCCACCTGATCATTCTCTGTGGTCGCTACGAAGGAATTGACCATCGTGTGCGAGCGTACGTTGATCTGGAGCTGAGTATTGGCGACTTTGTCCTCTCCGGAGGGGAGCCTGCCGCCATCGTCCTCTGTGACGCACTCCTTCGCCTTGTCCCGGGCGCGATCGATACCGCATCACTCGCGGAAGAATCGTTCTCAACCAACCTGCTTGAGTACCCGCAGTACACTCGCCCAGCCGAATACCGCGGGGTGGCGGTCCCTGAGATCCTCCTCTCGGGCAATCACGCTGCTGTCGCTGCCTGGAGGGGTGAGCAGGCACGCCAGCGGACCGCTTCCCGCCGCCCTGACCTCCTGCAGGGGTTAGCGCCGCCCAGGAAGGGCGAATAGCGGAGGGGTTCGCCCCCCTGTGCTATCCTCCCGCTTCGCACCAGCAGGCTCCTGCTGAGTCAACACGGAGAACCCATGGATTTGATCCGAACAATCACGAACGAGCAGATGAAGCGCGATTTGCCGCCGATCAAAACCGGCGACACCGTCAAGGTATCGGCGAAGGTTGTCGAGGGGAATCGAGAGCGCATCCAGGTGTTTGAGGGGACGGTCATGCGCCTACGCGGCGGCGGGCTTGGACTCACGATCACCGTTCGACGCATCGCTTCGGGCGTAGGGGTCGAGCGGACTTTCAAGGTGCACAGCCCTCGCATCGAGAAGATCGAGATCGTTCGCCACGGAGTGTCACATCGTGCGCAGCTCTACTTCCTTCGCGATCGTGTCGGCAAGCAGTCATCGCTCCGCGAAAAGCGCGCGGAGGTCGGCGAGATCCTCAACCCGGTCTACGTTGAGCCCGTGGTAGAGCCGGTCGTTGAAACCGCAGTCGAAGAAATAGCTGTTGCCGAAGCCCCATCAGCAGACGTAGTGGGTGTGGTCGCCACTGACGAGCCGGTCGCACCTGCTGTAGAAGCAGCAGCACCAGAGGCTGAGCCTGTCGTGGCCGCGGAGATCGTACGCGCCCCGGAAGAGACGCCTGCAGAAGAGCCAGCGGTAGCCGCGGCAGACGATTCGGAGCAGGCGAAGGCGTGACCGCCCCCCGGCCAAGCAGTGGCCGCGGACACCCAACACGTGAGCGAGAGATTCACCACGGATCACCTGCACGCGCCGTTATTGGCATTGACGAAGTTGGGCTTGCCCCACTCGCTGGACCTGTGGTTGCGTGTGCAATTCTGATGCCAGACGGCGACCTCATTAGCGGCGTTCGTGACTCCAAAGCCCTGTCACGCAACCGACGTGAGCACCTTGACGCGATCATTCGTCGTGCAGCGGTTGCCTATGGGCTCGGTGCCGCTTCTGCGCGAGAGGTTGAACGTTTCAATCCACGTGCTGCATCCCACCTTGCCATGCAACGGGCGGTCCACACGCTCGAGCGGCGCCTCGGCCGATCAGTTCAGTTCGCGCTTGTCGACGGTTCACCCGCGCACGAACTGAGTGCCCTGATCGGCCCCCACGAAACCATTATCAAAGGAGACACCAGCGTCTATTCGATTGCCTGCGCGTCCATTGTTGCAAAAGTGCTGCGTGATCAGTTAATGAAGCGACTCGCCGAGCGATATCCAGGCTATGGGTGGGACTCCAATGCCGGATATCCCGCACCGCTCCACCTTGCCGCTCTTGATCAGATTGGCGTCACGCCACATCACCGACGAACGTATGCCCCAGTTGCTGCGCAAATCGCCCGAAGTTGCGGAGGCCCTGTCTAGCCAATACGCGGACGGTACGCGCAACTGCTGAGTCTCTTACTGTGACGAACCATCGGGCGGAAATTGGAGCGGCCGCGGAACGAGAGGCGGCAGCTGCGCTCGCCAACGCTGGGTGGCAGATCCTGGCGTGTAACCTTCGCATCGCAGGGCTAGAGATAGACATCCTTGCGCGTGACGAGACCGACCGCATGGTGGCGGTTGAGGTGCGTGCTCGGCTACGAGTCGGGGATGCCACTCCATCGGAGATCCTTGGCCACAGAAAGCGCGCCGCACTGCGCCGCCAGCGTGCAGCGATCAGCGGGCTGACTCGCGTTGATCTTCTTCTGGTTGCTGGACCACCTGGGGAGCGCCGCCTTCGCCTTGTGCGGGGGGTGGCCGAGCGGGGGACGAGGTGGGGGGAGGGTGGTAGGATCACTCGGCACCCAATTGGGAGCCCTTGACCTTAGTCAGGGAATACGCACGCGGAGCATGTCGCCTCGCAACGGTGGCCCCTCGGGGTCGCGATGGCGTCCCGCGGTGGCATAACCGTGATGAGGAGAACCATGGCCGCAGTTACGATGCGCGAACTTCTAGAGGTCGGCGCCCACTTCGGGCATCAGACCAGGCGCTGGAATCCGAAGATGGCGCCTTTCATCTATGCCCAGCGAAACGGTATTCATATCCTCGATCTTGCCAAGAGTGCGAAACATCTTGAGGCTGCACTCGTAGCAGTTCGCGAAGCCGCCGCAAATGGCGAGACGATTCTCTTCGTTGGGACCAAGAAGCAGGCGCAGGCCCCGATTCTTGAGGAGGCGACGCGCGCCGGTCAGCCGTACGTCATCAAGCGCTGGCTCGGCGGGATGCTCACGAACTTCAGCACGATTCGGAAGCGCCTGACGCTCCTCGAGCAGCTCGAAGCGCGCGAACAGGCGGGCGAATTCGAGTTGATGTCAAAGAAGGAGGCGGCGAAGCTTCGCGACAAGCTTGAGAAGCTGCGCGGAGTTCTAGGCGGTATGCGCCGCATGCGCCGTGCCCCTGGCATGGTCTTCGTGATTGACCCGAGCCGCGAAACCCTCGCCGCTGTGGAGGCCAACAAGCTCGGCATCCCCGTTGTTGGGACTGCCGACACCAACGTCAATCCAGATCAGCTGCAGTATCCGATCCCAGTGAACGACGACGCGATTAAGTGCATAAAGTTGATCTGCAAGGCGGTCGCCGACGCAGTGATTGAGGGCGCGGCGGAACGAGCCGCTCGACTCCCTGAACTTGAAGCACAAGAGGCCGCTGCGGCGGCCGCCGCTGCACCGGAGAGCCAATCGGCGTCTGATGCACAGGACGATCTTGTTGCTGCACTGAGTGCGGCCGGAACGTTGAGCTTCTCGCCTGACGAGGAACCAGCCCCAGCGGTCGCCCGAGACGAGAGCGCCCCAAACGCATAACGCAGACCGAAGAAGAGGAGTACGTCATGGCGATCAGCGCGGAAGCGGTAAAGGATCTTCGCGAGCGAACCGGTGCTGGCTTTATGGATTGCAAGCGAGCGCTAGAAGAGGCTGGAGGAGACGTTGAGAAGGCAGTCACGGCGCTTCGAGAGGCAGGGCTCGCCGCCGCTGCAAAGAAGGCCGGTCGTGACGCACGTGAGGGGCTCGTATCCTC
Source organism: Chloroflexota bacterium (assembly GCA_038145565.1). Taxonomy (GTDB): domain Bacteria; phylum Chloroflexota; class Limnocylindria; order Limnocylindrales; family Limnocylindraceae; genus Limnocylindrus. The sequence continues at coordinate 91,048 of JAYQPX010000002.1, forward strand.
CTACATCCACACCGGTGGTCGCGTCGGCGTCTTGCTTGAAGTCAACTGCGAAACAGATTTCGTTGCGCGTAACGAGCAGTTCCAGAAGCTTGTGAAAGATATCGGCATGCAGATCGCCGGCCTCAGCCCTAAATACGTCAGCCAGGAGCAGATTCCGGCGGATGTGCTGGCCGCAAAACGCGCGGAACTGGAGGCGGATGAGGCGCTTGCCAAGAAGCCAGAATCGGTTCGGGCGCAGATTGTTGAGGGTCAGCTCCGAAAGTGGTTTGAGGAGGTGTGCCTCCTTGATCAGCCGTTCCGTGATGGCGAGGAGACGGTTGGCCAGTTGATCACCAACGCGATTGCAACGATCGGCGAGAACATTCGCGTCCGTCGCTTCGTGCGCTACGCACTCGGCGAGGAGCTCTGAGTCGCGCCATGGCGAGCCACGTGGCAGAGCCATGACGCCAACGCCGCGCTACTCCCGTATTCTCCTGAAGCTCTCCGGAGAGGCGCTCCTCGGCGATCAGCAGTACGGCGTCGACCCGAAAGTTCTCTCATTCGTTGCTGAACAAGTCAAGAGCGTCCGTGCCCTGGGCGTTGAGGTTGGCGTTGTTGTGGGCGGTGGCAACATCTTCCGAGGGATGACCGCATCGAGCGCGACCGGGATGGAGCGGGCCACAGCAGACCACATCGGCATGCTGGCAACGGTGATGAACGGGCTGGCGCTACAAGATGGCCTGGAGCGCGCAGGCGTTGAGACCCGCGTGATGACAGCGATTGAGATGAATGAGGTCGCCGAGCCGTACATCCGCCGCCGTGCAATCCGCCACATTGAGAAGGGTCGTGTGGTGGTTTTCGTTGCTGGAACCGGCAACCCGTATTTCACCACGGACACCGCAGCAGCGCTTCGCGCGGTTGAAATTGGCGCCCAGGTCATGCTCAAGGCAACCAAGGTCGATGGGGTGTATGACAAGGATCCTCATGTCCACGCGGATGCGGTCAGGATTCCAGCAATCAGCTACGGCCGAGTGCTCGTAGAGGGCCTCAAAGTGCTCGACGCAGCGGCAGTGTCACTCTGCATGGAGAATGGTCTTCCTATCGTGGTCTTTGATCTTGATGCTCATGAGAATGTGCTGAAGGCGGTGCGTGGCGAAGAGGTCGGCACGATGATTTCCAAGGAGGGGACCAGATGAGCAGTACGGTCGAAGAGCGGATGGCTCGGGCCGTCGAGGCGTTCGGCAAAGATCTCGGAGGCTTTCGCACGGGACGAGCGAGTGCGGCACTTGTAGAGCACATAACGGTTGACCACTACGGTGCGAAGACGCCATTGATCCAAATGGCTGGTATCAGCGTCCCAGAGAGCACGCTTCTTGTTGTGCAGCCGTGGGATCCTACCGCAATCCAAGCCATCGAGAAGGCGCTCAACAACGCCCAGCTCGGAATGACCCCAGCGGTTGATGGAAACATCATCCGACTTCGGGTCCCATCCATGACGGAAGAGCGCCGCAAAGATCTTGTGAAGCAGATGGGTAAGCGAACCGAAGAGGCACGCATTGAAATTCGCAACGCACGCCGTGACGAGCAAGAAGGCATCAAGAAACTCGAGAAGTCAAAGGAGATTGGCGAGGATGACGCTAGGCGTAGGCTTGATGCCTTACAGAAAGCGACGGACGCAAAGATTGCAGAGATCGACCGCATGGCGTCGGCCAAGGAGCGCGAGGTTCTCGAAGGTTGACCGAACGTAGCGTCGATCGTCCGGTTGACGCACCACCGCTCGTCCATCGCGGACCGGCCGCACAGGGCCTGCCGCGCCATGTCGCCATCATCATGGACGGTAATCGGCGCTGGGCTCGAGCCCAGGGACGCGATGAACTAGAAGGTCATGCGGCAGGAACCGAAACGCTGCGAGGCGTCATCACACGCGCCGCAGAACTTGGCATTGAGCACCTGACTGTCTACGCATTCAGTCGCGAGAACTGGAGTCGAGACGACCGCGAGGTTAATCAGCTCTTCTCTCTGCTTGCCCAAACAATAGAGCGTGAGACGTCAACGCTTGTGGGTAACGGCATCGCCGTTGATTTCCTAGGACGCCTTGAGGAACTCCCGAAAGACGCGGCGGAACGGATTCAACGTGCCTGTGATGCCACCTCTGCTGGCCGCGCCATGCAGCTTCATGTCGCTTTTAACTATGGTGGGCGTACGGAGCTCGTGGATGCGGTTCGCACCATCGTCCGCTCAGGAATCAGTGCCGAAATAGTCGACGAAGAGACGATCAGCAGTGCGTTATACACGAACGGAGTGCCCGATCCGGATCTCTTGATTCGCACCGGCGGCGAAGAGCGACTTTCAAACTTCCTGCTCTGGCAGACTGCGTATACCGAACTCGTCACATGGCCTGGACTCTGGCCCGACTTCAGTGGAGCGGATTTGGAATCAGCCATGCGCGCATATGCGGCACGCACCAGGCGGTTTGGACGATGAGCGGGCAGCGCAGCGGGATCGCAACGCGTGCAGTCGGCTCGCTCTTCATCCTTCCATTCGCTGCTGGGCTCTTGATCTGGCCGTATGGAACCCTTCCGCTCACCGCACTCCTGATCCTGCTCGCGGCACGAGAAGGCGCGCAGATCGTTGGAGCTATATCAGGTGGTGCCTCTGCTGCGTGGAGCGCCGCCCTCTTGGTGGTGCCGCTCGCCGCGTTAGTTGCCATTGGCCCCGTGGGAGCGGTGGCCTTCTGGGTAATGACGTTGCTGGTGCTGATCGCACTTCAGCTTGTCCAGGCACTTCACGTAAAGCGCGGAAGCGTCGCGCCATACGCTCGTTCGCTTTTCGGGACGGTAGCAACTGCCGTCTGGCTCTCTCCACTTCTACTCCTACCGTTCTTCGGGTTGCTTGGTGAAACCACACCCGCACCATGGCTCGCGTGGCTCCTCGCAGTAGTTTGGAGCGCTGATACGGGCGCGTACCTGATTGGTCGACGGCTGGGAAGGCGAAAGCTTGCGCCACTCATCTCACCGCGCAAGAGCATTGAGGGTTTGATTGGAGGACTCTTCACAGCAACGGCTCTTGGCTCCGCCACTGCTGCAACGTGGCTAGACGCGCCATTAATTTGGGCACTCCCGGTGAGTTTCCTTGTTGCCGTCGCCGCCGAAGCGGGCGACCTCATCGAGTCGCTTTTTAAGCGCGCGGCCGGGATCAAGAACTCGGCAACCCTGATCCCAGGGCATGGTGGCGTGTTGGATCGAATTGACAGTCTTCTTCTCGCAGCGCCAGTTGCTCTCCTCGCTGCGATCCTGCTCGAAGTTGCGCAGTACTTGCTCTCTGGTAACTGATGAACCGACAGCGGGTCGCCATCATCGGTGCGACGGGATCTATCGGCACACAGACGCTGCAGGTTCTTCGTGATGCACCAGACCGCTTCGAACTTGTTGCATACGCTGTTGGTCGCGAGAGCGACGCAGTACAGGAGCTAGCTTCCGCCCACCCGGGTGCGAAGCGGTTCGTGGGGCTCAGTGGCGTGGAGCTGAGCGATGCAATCCTGGGTGTGGCACCAGATCTTGTCGTTGCCGCTGCAACGGGGATCGTAGGCCTCCACACCACGATCAACGCACTACACGCTGGCGCGGCTGTTGCGATCGCCAACAAGGAGACGATCGTTGCAGGTGGAGAGTTGGTGATCGGTGCCGCACGGAGCGCCGCCGCACAGCGTGGCACGTCGGTCCTTGAGCGCCTGCGGCCGGTAGACAGCGAACACTCGGCCCTCTGGCAGTGTCTTGCTGGCGAGTCAGTGGATCGAGTCGAGCGCTTCTGGCTGACCGCGAGTGGGGGGCCCTTTCGAACCTGGGATGCGTTGCGCATCGCAAACGCGAGCATTGAGGACGCCTTGAAGCATCCAACATGGAAGATGGGTGGAAAGATCACCATTGATTCGGCATCTCTTGTGAACAAAGGGCTTGAAGTGATCGAGGCGCATCGGCTCTTTGATGCGCCGATGAATCGGATTTCGATCCTGGTTCACCCGCAGAGCCTCCTTCATGGCGCCATAAGCTTCACTGACGGATCGATGAAAGCGCAGGTCGGTGCTCCAGATATGCGCGTGCCAATCAGTTACGCAATGAACTATCCCTGGCGCAGCGAGCAGCCAGGCCGCACCGTCAACCTTGCTGACTTGCGAGAACTCACTTTCGAAGAGCCTGATCTTCAACGATTCCCCGGCCTTGCGGTGGCGCTTGCGGCGGGGGAGGCGGGCGGTGCGGCCCCGGCGGCGCTCATTGTCGCCGACGACATCGCGACCACCCGATTTGCCTCAGGAGAGATCCCATTTGGCAGCATCCCCGCACTCCTTCGCGACGCGTGCGGTCGATTCGGTGGACGTGCCGCCCCTGAGAGCGTGGAGGCACTCAGCGACCTAAGGGATGAGGTGCAAGCCTTCTCGGCGCAGTGGCGCCCGGTATGAGCGGGCTCCGAAGGCTCCGAGCATCCGAAGCGCAGCGGGCGTAATCTGATCGCATGGCTGAGCTGATTGCCCTTGTTGGCGGAGTTTTGGGACCAGCTCTGGTCCTTCTTCTTCTGGTCGTCCCGCTGATCGTGGTTCACGAGCTGGGGCATCTCGCCATGGCTCGTCGCAGGGGGATCGCCGTGGAGGAATTTGGCATCGGCTTTCCTCCGCGGGTTGCGGTGCTGCACCGCGGGGCCCGCACTCTCCTCACGCTGAACGCACTTCCATTCGGTGGCTTTGTGCGCATGGCGGGTGCTGCTGAAGGGAGTAACGAGCCTGACGGTTGGGAACGCGCTTCACTCACGTCGAAAGTGCTTGTCATGCTTGCGGGCGTTGTCGTCAATCTACTCGTTGCATTCGCCCTCATGCTGGTACTCGCAGGCCCACTGGCTGAGCGTGGAGAGATCCTCCTGGCCGATGTGCAGCCGGGATCGCCAGCCGCGAACGCTGGAATCTTGCCAGGGGAACGCATCTCTTCACTCAATGGCGCTCCGTTTGATCGATTCGAAACTCCGCTCGCAGGACTGCGCGAGGCGGCGGGTTCAGATGTGCAGCTCACGGTCCTGAGCAGCGCCAACGTCCCTCGTGATATCACAATTCGGCTGCGCACCATTGAAGAGGCGGCCGACCAAGGAGTGCTAGGAATCACTATCGCTGACCTTCTCCCAGCCGGCTCGCTTGAACGACCAGTCATTGATGTTGTTCGCCTTGCGGCAGAGCGAACCATAGAAGCGGGAGGAGCAATCATCGGCGGACTCGCCGATCTCTTTAGTGCACCATTTCGCAGTGCCGAAGATAGCCCAGCGCTTTCGGGACCGGTTGGAATTGCCGTTGGCGTTGCCGGAGCAGCTGAGCGACTCGGATTCAGCGGACTCCTTCAGATTGCCGCCCTCCTCTCCGCGAATCTTGCAATTCTGAACCTCCTCCCGATCCCACCGCTTGACGGCGGTCGAGTCGCGGCTCTCCTCCTTCGTCGCGCGCTTGGCGGAGAGCTCGGCAGGAAGGTCGAGCAGGCACTCGTCACGGCGGGGGCGCTCGCAATGCTGCTTCTCTTCTTCTGGATCACGCTTGGCGACTTCGCAATGGTCTTTGGCGGAGGCGCATGATGAGTCGCGACCTCCCGGTTGTCCCACGCCCCGCCGCTGATCGTCCAGATCTGCTTGGACCAACGCGTCGACCAACACCCTCCGTGAGCATAGGCGGTGTACTGGTTGGCTCCGCACACCCCATCGTAGTGCAGTCAATGACGAATACGGACACTGCGGATGCGGCTGCTACGGCGGCGCAGGTTGCTCACCTCGCGGGCGCAGGCAGTCAAATCGTTCGGGTCACCGTGAATAACGAAGAGGCGGCAGCAGCGGTTCCTGAGATCGTGCGCAGGCTTGCCGACGAGGGGGTGACCGTACCGATTGTTGGTGACTTCCACTACAACGGTCACAAGCTCTTGGCCGCTTACCCTGCAACCGCTGCTGCACTGGCGAAGTATCGAATCAATCCAGGAAATGTTGGTACCAAACGTCGCGATGAGAACTTCCAAACCATTGTCAGGATCGCCAATGATCATGCGAAACCTATCCGAATTGGTGTGAATTGGGGTTCACTTGACCAGGATCTGCTGACTCGATTGATGGAGGAGAATGCAAACTCAAAGGCTCCACAGAGTGCGCGAGCCGTAACGATTGAGGCCATCGTGCGAAGCGCGCTCCAGTCCGCGGAGCTTGCAGAAGAAACTGGTGCGCCACATGAGCGCATCCTGCTCTCGGCAAAGACATCAAGCGTTCGTGATCTGATCGATGCGTACCGAGAGCTCGCCTCTCGATGTGATTACGCGCTCCACCTCGGCCTCACCGAAGCGGGGATGGGGATGAAGGGGGTCGTCGCCACATCGTCTGCGCTCGCGATACTCCTGAACGAAGGGATCGGGGATACTATTCGGGTCTCGCTCACCCCAGAGCCTGGCGGCGATCGAGCGCTTGAGGTTGAAGTGGCCCAGCAACTCCTGCAGTCGCTCGGGCTGCGTGCCTTCTCGCCGCAGGTGACCTCGTGCCCCGGGTGTGGGCGAACTACCAGTGTCTTCTTCCAAGAGATGGCCCAGCAGATCCAGAACTATCTGAAATCGCAAATGCCCGTGTGGCGCGATCGACACCCTGGCGTCGAGGCGATGGAAGTGGCAGTCATGGGGTGTGTGGTCAACGGACCGGGGGAGTCCAAACACGCGAATCTTGGAATTAGCCTTCCAGGGACCTTTGAGGAACCAGTTGCCCCCGTATTCAAGGACGGTGCGCTGCTGACAACGCTACGAGGCGAACGGATCGTTGCAGAGTTCACGGAGATCCTCGACCGCTACGTCACCGAGCACTACCCGAGCCGCTAGCGCCCTACGCGACGTTCCAGACGCTGCGCTGCGCGCCCCTCGTGGCCGACCTCACGGCTTGAGCCTCGGGGGAGGCGTGCTATCATCAACCCAATAACGGCCGCCGGACGAGAGACGTGGGTGACCCCCGCGTCTTTTTTTATCGGGGCTGCCAAGCGAGAAGGGAGGCAGAAATGAGCAAGGAGCTTGTTGGCGCCCTCGTCCAGTTGGGTGCTGAACGTGGAATTGATCGCGAGAGCGTGTTGCAGGCGGCAGAAGAGTCTTATGCCGCGGCCCTCAATCGCCGACACGGTGCGGCGGATATCCATGTCCGGCTCCACCCAGAGACGGGTTCCATGCGCGTCTTCCGCGCCCGTCGTGTCGTAGATGAGGTCCTCACGCCTGGGGCCGAATGGACGCTCGAGGAGGCACAGGCGAACCACCCAGAGGCCGCGCTTGGCGAGCTCATTGAGACTGAAGAGATGAGTCCAGAGATGGGGCGTATTGTGGCCGCACAAGCTCGACAGACCCTGCAGGCGCGACTCGTGCAGATCCAGCGTGAACAGGTGATGCGATCGTTCGCCGAACGCGAAGGAGAGATTCTCACTGGCATTGTCATGCGCGTGGACCGCAGGAACCTGGTCCTCGACGTTGGGCGGGCAGAAGCGTACCTCCCATCCACGGAGCTATCGCCGCTCGACACGTTCCGCATTGGAGAGAATGTAAAGGCACTGCTTCTTGAGGTTCGCACCACCGTTCGCGGCCCGGAGATCCTGCTCACACGATCGCATAAGAACTTTGTGAAGAAACTCTTCGAGCTTGAGGTTCCGGAACTCAGTACGGGTTTGGTTGAGATCACCTCAATCGCACGCGAAGCTGGCCACCGCGCCAAGGTCATCGTGGCCAGTCACCAGGTTGGGCTTGACCCTGTTGGCACTGTCGTCGGTCAACGTGGCGCCCGCGTACAAGCCGTGGTTGAGGAGCTCGGTGGAGAGAAGATTGACATCATCGCCTATACCGATGATCCGGCAGAGATGATTGGCCGAGCGCTTTCACCAGCTCCCGTGGTCTCTGTTGTTGTTGACGAGAACGCAAAGTCTGCAGTCGTCACCGTTCCAGAGCATGCGCTGTCACTGGCGATCGGCCGTGAAGGACAGAATGCCCGGCTCGCTGCACGCCTAACTGGTTACCGCATTGATATCGCAAGTGACGGAACTGGCAGCCCATCAGTTGCTGCTCCGGAAGGCGAAGAAACGGTATCGGTAGAGGGTGAGGCATAGGTACGGGCAGAGCGGTGGAGCGCACATGCCTGCTTTGCAAGCGGCGCTTCGCCATGACGGAGTTGCTGCGAGTTAGTCGGCAGAGGGATGGCGCCATTCGGATTGGAGAACGCGGTGGACGCGGAGTATGGTTGTGCGGCGGCTCGCATCAAGTAGGCCTTCACGCAGCGATCCGACAAGGCCTGCGTGGTCCAGCAAGCGATGAAGAGGTTGACGTGATTGATCAGGCGCGTCGCGCCTGGATCGAGAGATGGAGTGAGAGGAGGGGAGCATGACGAAGCAGAGAAGGAGCGTACGACCCGTTCGTCCTGACCGCGCAAACCCTGAACCGCGCCCGCCCAAGCCGCTCCAGGTTCATGAAACAGGGATTCTGGTGCTGCCACCATCTATGACTGTTGGCGAACTTGCACAGATTCTCCGGGTCAACCCAGCCGACATCATCAATCCCCTAATTCGCAGTGGGGTATTTGCAACGATGAACCAAGGAATTGATCGCGAAACGGCCGCGTTGATTGCAACAGAACTCGGATTCAACGTGGCAGAGCCAGAACCTGAAGAGGTAGAGGAGGCTCCCGCAGAGGCACCAGAGGCTCCGCCGGCGGCAACCAAGCAGATCTTCTTCGAAGAGTCGGCAACCGCCACGCTTGAGCCGCGAGCACCGATCGTTACTGTCATGGGGCACGTCGATCACGGAAAGACGAGCCTCCTGGACGCGCTACGAAAGACAACCGTTGCAGCGGGGGAGCGCGGTGGAATCACTCAGCACCTTGGCGCGAGTCTGGTGAAGCGCGGGGATCGAAGCATCCTCTTCCTTGATACGCCTGGGCATGAGGCATTCACTGCGATGCGCGCCCGCGGCGCACGTGTCACAGACATTGCAATCATTGTGGTGGCCGCCGATGACGGGGTGATGCCCCAGACGAAAGAGGCGATCAGCCACGCCCGCGCGGCAAACGTGCCGATCATCGTTGCCATGAATAAGGTGGACAAGCCGGACGCGAATCCAGAACGAGTGAAGAGCGATCTTGCCGAAGCGAATGTACTCGTTGAGGCGTACGGCGGTGATGTTCCGCTCGTCGCAGTCTCGGCCAAGACGGGGGTCGGCCTTGACGATTTGCTGGACATGATCCTACTCGTAGCAGACCTTGGCGACTACAAGGCGGATCCATCACGACCTGCAATTGGCACGGTGATCGAAGCGCAACGCGATAAGGGGCGTGGCCCGATCGCAACGGTGATCGTCCAAACTGGGACCCTTCGGATCGGTGATGCCGTTGTTGCAGGGGCGATCTCAGGGAAGGTCCGCTCGCTCGAAACCACAGACGGCGCACGTGTAAAAAGCTCCGGTCCGTCCACTGCTGTCGTCATCTCTGGCCTCCCCGAGGTCCCCTCGAGCGGGGACATCTTCCGAGTCGCCGCAGATGAACGGGAGGCCCGCGACCTCGCTGAGACCGCCAAGAACGAAGCGACAGCTGCACGCGACGGCGGTGGCAGAGCGACCATGGAGGAGCTCTATCGACGCATCCAGTCAGGGGCCGGAAAAGAGGTCCGTGTCATCTTGAAATCAGACGTAGCCGGCTCACTTGGCGCTATTGAGCACCAACTTGAGAAGCTGCAGAGCGATGAGGTGCGCATCAATGTGCTCATGTCGGCCGCAGGTGAGATCACCGAAAACGACATCCTGCTCGCGTCGGCCTCTGACGCGATTGTCCTCGGCTTCACCACAACGCTCACCCCAGGAGCTCGCCGAATGGCGGATACCGAAAAGGTGGATGTCAGGCTCTACGAGATTATTTATGAACTCGCCGACGATATGAAGGCGGCAATCGAGGGGATGCTCGACCCTGAGAAGTCGGAGGTCATTGAAGGGCGTGCGGAGGTGAAGCAGATCTTCCCAGGGAAGGGCGTTGTGATTGCTGGTTGCGTCGTCCGGGAGGGACGCGTAACGCGTGGATCCAAGGTTCGCTTGATGCGTGGCGGAACGGCGGTGGATACAGACGTTGTGGAGTCACTACGAAGATTCCGCGATGATGTGCGTGAGGTGAAGGAGGGTCAAGAGTGTGGCATTGGTCTTGGGTCAACGATCACTGTCCAGGAAGGGGATATCTTGGAGATCGTTGGGGAGCAGTCGACTCGTAGGGCGCTGTGATGACAGAAAGAATGCCGCGGGTCGACGAACTTCTTCGGGAAGAGATCAGCACGCATATCTCTCGTTCCCTTGGAGATCCGCGTTTAGGCTTCGTAACGGTTGTTGGCGTTGAGACATCGCCCGATCTGCGCCACGCAAAGGTGTTCATCAGCACGATTGGTACGGAGGAGCAGCGTGCTGCCTCCCTGGCGGCGCTGAAAAGCGCAACGCCGTATTTGCGCACGGTCATCTCAAAGGGCCTCCGCATTCGGCGCGTTCCAGCGTTGCACTTTGAGCTCGATGCGGCGGGCGAGCGGGGTAGCCGAATTCAGCAGCTGCTCGGAAGCATTGAACGAGGTGACGATCCGCTTGATGAGTTGACCCCGCTCCCGAGCCCTAGCGCACCTCGGCAACTAGGGGATGGATTATGACGCTGCCCAGTCGAACTTCGACTCTTCACGTGCAGGCGAGGGCCGTTGTGCCAACCGAGCTGCTTCAACTGCTGCAAACCGCAATGCGGGTCTGGATTATCCCTCATGAACGGCCTGACGCAGATGCGCTCGGAGCGGCGTTGGGGCTCCAGTCGATTCTGACGCAGCGAGGAGTGGAGGTTGCCGTCTTCTGTGCCGACGCTCCGGCGAAGGTCTATGACGTGATTCCGATGATCGATCGAGTTCATACGTCGCCGCCCGCGTGGACCCCCGATGCTGTAATTCTCATTGACTGTGGCGAGGCACGCCGTGCTGGATGGGCAGGCGCAGTCATGGAAGCGCTGCCAAGTAGTGTGTTGCGAGCAACTATCGACCACCACGTTTCGAACAACAGCACCTCTCCGCTGCAGTGGATCGACCCAACGGCTGCTGCAACTTGCGAGATGGTCACGCTGATCGCTGTTGTGCTCGGATCTGATCTCACTGCCGAGGAGGGTCGTCTCGCCGCCACACTCGCCGCAGGAATCATCATGGACACCGCAACCTTTCAGCACAGCAACACAACTCCGCGGACACTGCAGGTGGCGGCCTTACTCCTCGAAGCTGGCGCTCCGATCAGTGAGATCTCCCGGCGCCTCTATCGCTCTAAACCAGCAACACAGGTGCGACTTCACGCGCGCGTACTCGATCGCCTCGAAACCTCAGACAGCGGATCAACCGTTTGGGCCGCCGTCTTGAACTCAGACATACAGTTGACCAACGCACAGCCAGAGGAGACTGAAGGGATCGTCGACACGCTGGCTCAGATAAGTGAGGCGGATGTCGCACTCCTCTTCAAGGAAGAGGGGACTGACGTGACGCGCCTCTCGATCAGAACTAAGGAGCAGGCTCTTGATGCCACCAAGATCGCCGCACTCTTTGGGGGCGGCGGTCATGCGCGAGCGGCCGGCGCAAGTATTTCGGCCCCGATTGACGAAGCGGTTGCTGCGACCCTTCGCGCTGTCAGCTCACTTCGCACGGGGCGCGGTTCCGAGTCTTAGCGATGGCACGTCGACGCCCAAGTACCCCTGGCATCGACGGCATTCTACTCGTTGACAAGGCGAATGGGCCCACCAGTCACGATGTGGTGGCGAAGGTGCGTCGCATCGCCGGCCAGCCGCGAATCGGTCACGGCGGCACACTTGATCCGTTTGCTACCGGTCTTCTGGTCCTCGTCCTTGGACGCGCAACACGTCTCGCCGCCCTGCATCAGGGGGGGGCGAAACGTTACGAGGCAACATTCTCTTTTGCCGGCGCAACCACGACCGACGATCTTGACGGCGAACTGATCAGGGGAGCGACGATTCGAGCGACGCGCGACCAAGTCGAAGCGTTGCTCCCACGCTTTCGTGGCGCGCTCGAGCAGGTTCCACCAAGTCACTCTGCGAAACGCAGTGACGGCGTGCGAGCCTACGAACGTGCTCGTGCGGGAGAGATGCTCAATCTCGCTCCCCGCTCCATTGAGATCACTCGCTTCGAGGTGACGTCATGGGATGAGAGTCACCCAGACGAACCGCTGATGGGCGCTCAGCTTGATGTGAGCTCAGGAACCTATATTCGTGCGATCGCCCGCGATCTTGGCGCGGCAGTTGGCTGTGGCGCGCACCTCGTAGCACTGCGGCGGATTGGTTCTGGACCGTTCAACGTTGCGCAGGCACACCCAATGTCGGCCATCGCCGAGGCGGCGCTCGCGGGGCGATTCTCTGATCTACTCTTGCCACTCGACGCGGGAATCGAAGCGATTCCTCGCATTGATCTCAACGAAACGGCAACGCTGCTCTTGCGCGACGGTGCCGCTATCTCGGCGCAACTGTGTGGGGCCGTCGTGAATAGCATCCAGACAGGCGAGCAGATTCGCCTCATGGTTGAAGACCAACTCGCTGCCCTTGGGCGGCGAACAGAGACTGGTGTGCAGCCGGAGCGCGTCTTCATTACCCCCAACGCAACGCCACCAGGGAGACGGCATCCAGTGGAGGCAGGGTGAGTTCTAATCGGGCGATGGGCGAAACATCCCTGTACGGATGGGAGTCGCTGGAAGGTGCATCGCTCGCGGACGCGCGAGAGGATGGCGCCGTCCTCACCATTGGGATCTTCGATGGCTTACATCGGGGACATCAGCGGATCCTGGCCGCTGCCGAGCGTCTCGCGTCGTCCGCAGGGCTTCATCGAATCCACATCGGATTTGATCCGCACCCCGATCGTCTCCTCCGCGGTGTTGCGCCACTCCGGCTTCTTGATCCCATCGAGTTTGAGATGCGATTCGCATCCGCAGGAGTTGAGCAGTGGTGCGATCTTCCGTTTGACGCCGAGATGCGCGACACGGAGTGGGAGCCCTTCCTGGCACGCCTGGTCGCTGCAACGGGGGCACGGAGCGTTGTGCTCTCGCCGGAGAGTGCCCTTGGGCGCGGTAGAGAGGGGCGTCTCGAGAGGATTCGCTCCTGGGGGGCTAGTCGGGGAATTCAAGTGCACCCAGTTGTGGAGGCGCGCGCAGATGGGGCTCCTATTCGGAGCACCGCGATTCGTGCAGCGATCGCGTCTGGGGAGCTCTCCAGAGCCGCTCGGGCACTCGGCCGACCGCATGCGATCACGGCGCAGCGCATTCCCGGGAGCTTCGATCTTCAGGTTGAAGGGGAGGGCTTCGCCCTCCCACCAGCAGGGGAGTACGAGATCCGGATCGGCGTTGCGGCCCACCGGAGTGGCCGCCTGCCCCTCACGGGGCGGCTTGCCCAGGCTCGCTTTGACCCTGCTGAGCAGACGCTTAGCCTTGACCGCACTGCCGTCGAGCGACTTCCTGACGGGGCCACTCGGCTGCGCGCAGCCCTGCTGAGGCGGCTCGCTGGACGGAGTGGGCGCTGATTGCTACGCTCGGATCATCCAAGAGGATTGATTTGAGACGGGTGGGCCCTGAAGCCCCCAGACAGGAGAGAGAGACCTTGCCACTAGACAAGACAACGACCGAGCGAATCGTCGCTGCAAATGGGCGACACGCTCAGGACACCGGCTCTGCCGAAGTCCAAATCGCACTCCTCACGGAGCGCATTGAGGGGCTCACTGGGCACCTTCAGACGTTCAAGCAGGACAATCACTCGCGCCGCGGGCTCTTGAAGCTCGTCGGCCAGCGACGTCGCCTGCTTACTTTCCTACGACGGGAGGATGTGGCCCGGCATGCCGCACTCTCCGAGAAGCTCGGCCTTCGTCGCTAACCCCCGCTCAGCACCGCTGAGCAACTAGATCGGCCGGGCGCCATATGGGCGCGGCCTGAAGAGGAGCAACATGGAAATCACAACCGTATCCGCCGAGTTTGGCGGCCAGACACTCACCATTGAGACGGGACGAATGGCCCGCCTTGCAGGTGGCGCCGTGACGGTTCGCTACGGCGACACGGTCGTCCTCGGCACCGCAAATCGAAGCGACCCACGACCAGGTCTCGACTTCTTCCCACTCACGATTGAATTTGAAGAGCGCATGTATGCGGCGGGAAAAATCCCGGGCGGCTACATCAAGCGCGAAGGGAAGGCTTCAGAGAACGCGACGCTCTCTGCTCGACTTACCGACCGACCGATCCGTCCACTCTTCCCTGAAGGCTACAAGGACGACGTCCAGGTGGTCATCACGGTACTGAGCGCGGATCAGGAGAACGATCCAGACATCCTCGGGACGATCGCTGCATCAGCGGCGCTCACAATCTCGGAGATTCCATTCCTTGGGCCAATTGGAGCTGTTCGCGTTGGCCTTGTCGACGACAAGTTCATCTTGAACCCAACCTTTGAACAGCTCGAGACGAGCGATCTTGATCTTGTAGTCTCCGGAACAGCCGACGCGATCATGATGGTCGAGGCTGGTGCGAATCTGATCAACGAAGCGAAAATGGCCGAGGCGATTGAGTTCGGTCACGATGCCATCAAGGCGCTGGTCTCCCTTCAGGAGCAGCTCCGCGCAAAGGTAGGGAAGGCGAAACGCGTTCCGTACATTGAGCCTGGCGTAGAAAGTGTCCTCACCTTCGCAGAGGCCGCTGCAAACGGCGGTACATTTGTCGTGGTTGACACCGAGACCACCGGACTTGATTCGAAGCTTTCAGATCTCGTTGAGGTTGCTGCCGTGAAGATCAAGGGTGGCAAGATCACCGACCGTTGGAGCACGCTCGTCAATGCGGGCAATCCAATCGTCGGCGTGCAGATGCACGGCATCACCACGGCTGACCTGAAGAAGGGCGTCACGCCAAAGGAGGCGGCAGAAAAGTTCGCCGACTTCGCAATGGGAGCAATCCTTGTTGGTCACAACTTGGGCTTCGATGTCTCATTCCTCGACGAAGCGCTCGGCAAGGGCCGCAGTTTCGCCACGGAGCAGGGGCAGTACCTGGATACGTTTGTCCTCTTCCGAGAGGCGTACCCAGAGAGCGAGTCGTTCAAGCTGGGGGATCTCGCGCGCATCTACGGCGTAGCGACGGTCCCAACGCACCGCGCAGCGACCGACGCTGAGGCAACCGCCGAGCTACTCCTCCTCCTCGCCGCCGAGCTCCCTCAACGACTGACCACCGTCAAGGAGGGGATCAGTGACTCGATCCGTGCGGCCCGAAGCGGAAAGGGTGATCCGAAGGCGCTCCTGGAAACGGCACGCCGCAAGGCACGTCTCGGCAAGAACCTCTTCGGCTACATGCACAAAAAGACTGCTCGAGTGCTCACTATGAAGGAAGGCATTCGCGTCGACGGGCGAAAGGTGGATGAGATCCGCCCGATCACCGTTGAGGTTGGACTCTTGCCACGTGCCCACGGCACGGGTCTCTTCACGCGTGGTGAGACGCAGGCGCTCAGCATTGCAACGCTCGGTCCGATTGCCCAGGCGCAACGCCTGGATACGATCTCGCCGGTTGCAACGAAGCGTTATCTGCATCACTACAACATGCCGCCATACAGCACGGGCGAAAACAAGCCGATGCGTGGACCTGGGCGCCGAGAGATTGGACACGGAGCACTCGCTGAGCGAGCGCTCCTTCCAGTGCTTCCATCAGCGGAAGAGTTTCCATACACCATTCGAGTTGTCTCAGAGTGCGTAACCTCAAATGGCTCAACCTCGATGGCCTCCACGTGTGGTTCGAGCTTGGCGCTGCTTGATGCGGGCGTACCGATCAAGGCCGCTGTTGCTGGTGCGGCAATGGGTCTGATGTCTGAACCAGATGGCGAGTTCGTGGTCCTTACTGACATTCTTGGAAAGGAAGACGCATTCGGCGACATGGACTTCAAGGTGACGGGAACCCGTGCGGGAATCTCAGCCTTGCAAATGGACATCAAGATCCAGGGAATCACTGGAAAGATCATTCGAACAGGACTGAAAGATGCGCTTGCCGCACGACTTGAGATCCTGGACAAGATGGATGCGGTGATCTCAACGGCGCGACCTGAGCTATCAGACTTTGCGCCGCGAATCACCACCATCAAGATCAACCCTGAGAAGATTCGTGACATCATCGGCAAGGGCGGAGCAGTGATTCGCAAGCTGCAGGATGATTTCCAGGTCAACATCAATGTCGAAGATGACGGAACCGTACAGATCGCTTCAAGCGACCCAGAGCGCACCAAACGCGCACTCGATGCCATCAATGGCATCACTAAAGAGGTCGAGGTGGGCGCTTTGTACATGGGCAAGGTGACCCGCATCATGGGCTTCGGCTGTTTCGTCGAAATCCTTCCTGGGAAGGAGGGGCTAGTCCGCATCGGCGAACTCGCTGACTACCGAGTTAATACGGTTGAAGACGAAGTTGCTGTTGGCGATGAGATCATGGTGGTAGTCATGGAGGTTGATCGACAAGGTCGTGTAAACCTCTCCCGACGAGCGGCCATGCAGCGTCACAAGGCTGCGCCACGCGAATAGCGCTCGTCAGGCCAGCTCCAAACTTTTATTGGCTTGAACGACCCGTCGCCAAAGCGGCGGGTCGTTCGTTATACTCGCGGCATGAATAGCAACAATGCGCGAGCAGCCGGCACGGGAAGCGACGGGTTGGTTGTTGCCGTCGTTGGTGCGACGGGGCTTGTTGGTCGCACAATGATAAGCGTCCTTGAAGAGCGAAGCTTCCCGGTTCGAACACTTGTGCCGCTGGCTGCGTCTGGAGGAGGGAGAAGCGTCTCTTTCCGTGGTGCGCAAGTTCCCGTTCAAGGGGCCACTCCAGATGCCTTTGTTGGCGTTGACATCGCGCTCTTTAGCGCAGGGGCTGACGTCAGCCTGATGCTCGCCCCTGAAGCAGCGGCACGTGGATGTACGGTCGTAGACAACTCAAACGCATGGCGCATGGACCCGTCGGTGCCCCTCGTGGTCTCGCAGGTGAATCCCGAGGCACTCAGTCGACACCACGGAATCATTGCCAATCCAAACTGCTCAACGATGCAGCTCGCGCCACTCCTTAAGGCGCTGCATGAAGAGGCGGGCCTTCGACGCGTTGTGGTCGCAACGTACCAAGCCGTTTCTGGTGCCGGCGCGGAGGCCGTTGACGATCTGGTACAACAGCGCGCCGCTGTGGTGGCAGGGAAGCAGCCTGTTTCTACCATCTATCCGCACGCGGTCGTCCTCAGCCCAATCCCCGCAATCGATCTCTTCCTTGACGACGGCTCCACGAAAGAAGAGCAGAAAGTGGTGCACGAAAGCCGCAAGATCTTGGGCCTGCCAGCGCTGCGCATCAGTGCGACAGCAGTGCGCATCCCGGTCGAGGTCAGCCATTCGGAAGCTGTGCACGTTGAATTGGAGCGAGCAATCACCCCTGTCCGTGCAAGGACAGTCTTTGCACAGACAGATGGTGTCTTTGTGCAAGATGATCCGGCAACCCACACCTATCCGCTCGCTGCAACCTCCTCAGGAAGTGACGGAATCTTCGTTGGCCGCGTGCGCGTTGATGCAAGCGTTGAGCATGGGCTCGCGTTCTGGGTCGTAAGCGATAACGTCCGTAAAGGTGCCGCGACGAATGCGGTACAAATCGCCGAACTCCTGGTTCAGCGCCATTTGCTCTGGGGAAGCGCGGCACGTGCTTGATGGGCGAGCGGCGGCGCTCGCCGCGCTCGCGCTCGACATTGAATCATGTAGGGCCTGCCCCCTCGGGTCATCACGAACACACA
>JAYQPX010000003.1:0-41974 GCA_038145565.1 Chloroflexota bacterium
CGCCATGCAAGCGCGCCGGCAGGTGTGGCGAGTCGATCGTAAGCGTTTCCAGCATCAGCCCCTTCGGTGGCGAGGGTGAGGGCGTAGACGCTGATGTGGTCGGGGACAAGTGCAATCGCGTCGCTCAGCGACGTCGACCACGATTCCAGAGAGACGTCGGGGAGATCGGCGAGTAGATCGATGGAGACGCTCGTCGCGCCCGCGGCGCGTGCCGCCGCCACGCTCTCCACCACATCATCCGGCCCGTGACGGCGGCCAAGGTCACGAAGTGCCGCAGTGTTCATGCTCTGCACGCCAATGCTGAACCGCGTCACCCCCGCCTGGACCGCAGCACGCGCATCGCCGCGCTCATCGGCCCCTGGGTTGCACTCCAGGGTCACCTCCGCGCCGTCTGCGAGTCCGAATCGATCACGCACGCGTGCGATCAGCCCAGCGAGCGCCTCCTCGGGAAGGAGCGAGGGTGTTCCGCCGCCTAGATAGAGACTCTCGAGCGGCGCGCGAGTGCCGTCACCCGTCCGCAACGTGCCGCCAAGGGATCCAAACGTCCTGTCACTCGCGGTGGCGCGCAGATCGATCTCGCGCTCCACCGCCCGCAAGTACCCGCTCATCCGTGATCGCGGGCCGAAGGCAGCAGCGCCGGCAATCACGACGAAGTCGCAGTAGGGGCAGAGCGAGCGACAGAAAGGGACGTGAAGGTAGAGACCGCGCGGTGGCTGCGGACTAATCACTGTCGGTGCGAAGCACGGCGAGGAAGGCCTCTTGAGGGATCTCAACGGAGCCGACGCGCTTCATCCGCTCCTTCCCCTCCTTCTGCTTCTCGAGCAGCTTCTTCTTGCGCGTGATGTCACCGCCGTAGCACTTGGCGAGCACGTTCTTGCGCACCGCCTTCACCGTCTCGCGCGCAATGATCGTGCCGCCGATCGCCGCCTGGATCGGCACTTCGAACATCTGGCGCGGGATCAGCTCTTTGAGCTTGGAGGCGAGGTTACGTCCAGATCCCTGCGCTCGATCGCGATGAATGATGGTGCTCAGCGCATCCACAGGTTCCCCATTCACCAAGATGTCGAGTTTCACGAGCGGCGCCACGCGATACTCCGACTCAACGTAGTCAAGGGATGCGTACCCCTGCGTGCGGCTCTTCAGCTGATCAAAGTAGTCAACGATCAGTTCTGCGAGCGGGATCTGGAAGCGCATCACCACGCGCTTCTCGTCCAGATACTCCATACCGTCAAAGATGCCTCGCTTATCGGTGGAGAGGTCCATGATGGTGCCGATATAATTCGACGGCGTCACGATTGATGCATTCACCCACGGCTCGCGAATCTCATCGATGTGGTTTGGGCTCGGTAGTTGCGCGGGATTGTTGATCAGCAGCTCACCCTTTCCGTTGCTTAGGTGCACCTGGTACTTGCAGGACGGCGCCGAAGCGATCAGCTGGAGATTGAACTCGCGCTCGAGTCGCTCCTGCACGATCTCCATGTGCAGGAGGCCCAGGAAGCCGCAACGGAACCCAAAGCCGAGTGCCGCAGATGATTCGGCCTCGAACGTGAAGCTCGCATCGTTCAGGTGCAACTTCTCCAACGCCTCGCGAAGCGCCGGGTAATCGTCTCCCTTCAACGGATAGAGCCCCGCGAAGACGAGTGGGAGTGCAACCTGATATCCAGGGAGCGGCGCGGTTGCCGGGTTGAGTGTGGTGGTGACGGTGTCACCGACTCGCGCGTCGCGCACGCTCTTCAAGCCCGTCGCAATGTAGCCAACTTCGCCAGCCTGGAGCTCTTGCACAGGCACGTGTTGCGGTCGGAAGTAGCCGAGTTCCACAGGGACACACTGCGCGCCAGAGCCCATCATGGTGATCCCCTCGCCCATCTTGAGCCGACCCTCTTGCACGCGGATGTAGTTCACCACGCCCTTGTATGTGTCGTAGTGCGAGTCAAAGACGAGCGCCTTCAGCGGCGCGTCGAGCGGTCCGTTCGGTGCTGGGATGCGCTTCACCAGCGCCTCCAAGATCTCTGGGATCCCCTTCCCCTCTTTCGCCGACGCGAGGATCACCTCTTCGCGTGGGATCGCGAGCGTCTCCTCCAGCTCGTCCATCACCGCCTCAGGGTCTGAGGCAGGGAGGTCGATCTTGTTGAGTACCGGAATGATGACGAGTCCCATCTTCATGGCCAGATGCACATTTGCCAGTGTTTGCGCCTCGATCCCTTGGCTCGCGTCCACCACAAGGATTGCGCCGTCGCAGGCCTGCAAGCTGCGCGAGACTTCGTAGGCAAAGTCCACATGCCCCGGCGTGTCGATCAAGTTGAGCCCGTAGCTCAAACCGTCAGCCGCCACATACTCGAGTCGCACCGCGCGCGCCTTGATCGTGATCCCCTTCTCCCGCTCTAGGTCCATTGAGTCGAGCATCTGCGAGGTCATCTGTCGCGGATCGACGGTGTGGGTGGCCTCCAGCAGCCGATCGGCGAGCGTTGACTTGCCATGGTCAATGTGCGCGATGATGCTGAAGTTGCGCAGCCGGGACTGGGGGATGTCGCTCATAGCCCCTCAAGAATCGCACGACGCGGCACTTGCCGTCGGTCGCCCCCGGACCTCCCAGCGAAGCAGCTTCCTGGCTGGGCGAGTGAGGGGCTCCCCTCTGCTACGATCGCCCGACGGCTCGCTCTGAGCCCTTGAAGTTATGGAGTGATGGAATGGGAAAGACCCCTCGCACGTACAACGGCGCACGAACGCCGCAGTCCCTCAAGGAGGTTCGCGCCTCCGCCCGACGCGGCGCCGTCCAGCAGCCAAAGCGCACCGAGGCGAAGAGCCGCGTGACGAGCGCCGTTGCCATCCTCACTGGGAAGAAGACGGGCGATGCCACTGCCGCAGTCTCTGCCGCCGCGAGCGCGCTCGACCGTGCTGCCAAGAGCGGGGCGATTCACAAAAACGCCGCCGCCCGACGTAAGTCCCGACTCGCCAAGAAGGCGGCCGCCGCAAAGGCGAGCCCGACCGGCACCACTACGACGATCGTCGTGAAGAAGGCGAAGAAGAAGGCGGCGATCTCAGGCGCCAAGCGCGCAGCGGCCACCAAGGCCGCCGCCGCAAAGGCAATTGAAGCGAAGGCACTCGCTGCCAAGCCAGCCGCAAAGAAGCCAGCCGCGAAAAAAGCCGCGACTAGGAAGAGTGCAAAGAGCGAATAGTTAACGCGACGTTCGTCGCGAACGACCCGCAGCTACAACGTTGCGGAGTCGCTCTCTTTCCGCACGGCGCGAGGAGCACCTGGCAGATAAAGCAGCCCACCAAGGAGAGCCGCGCCAAGCGTGCTCCCAACGAGGAGTTGCGCGCTACCTATCTGACCCGCCCAGTACCAGTCGGTAAAGCTCGCAAGATCGGTGATCCCTTCTTCGATCAGCGCAGTTGCGCCGCCCTCTGCCGCCTGATATCGCGCGTACACGCAGGCCGGTCCCGCCTGACAGGTGAGCGCGCCGCCACTCCTCTCGTCGCGGTAGCCGGGATCCAGCGAGAAGAAGAAGAGCTTCACCGCGAGGAAGAGGAGTGCGAAGGTGACTCCGGTGATGAGACCGCTCCAGGCGGCGTTCGCAAGTACACGCCCTGGTCGACTTCGAAGCTGCTCCGCGCGCTGATTTCCGTACCATCCAATCAGCAGGCCGGAGAGCGGAGCAAGGACGAGGTAGGCGGGATCGATTGGGATCACCATCAGGAAGCTGACGGCGATCGTGAGCGCCATGCCAATGCCAACGACCGCCGCAACGTTCGCGCCGCGGTCGACGTAGCGACTCACATCTTCCCCCGTGCGATTGCAGCACGACCGGGGAAGACTGCGCGCGCGCCTAGGATCGATTCGATCCGAAGCAGTCGGTTCAGCTTGGCGACGCGCTCCGAGCGTGACGGAGCTCCGGTCTTGATCTGACCAGCATTCGTCGCCACCGCAAGGTCTGCAATCGTGGTGTCTTCGGTTTCGCCGGAACGGTGGCTGAGGATTGCGGACCAACCAGCTCCGCGAGCGGCGCCGATTGCGCCGAGCGTCTCGCTCAGCGTTCCAATCTGATTCGGCTTGACCAGCAGCGCCGTTGCGGCGCGTGCGCTGATCGCTCGCTCAATTCGTGTGACGTTCGTTACCAAGAGGTCATCGCCGACAATTTGAACGGATGTGCCGATGGACTGCACGAGCGCACTCCAGGAGTCCCAATCGTCCTCGGCGAGCCCATCTTCGATGCTCACAATCGGATACTTGGCGCTCCACGCCGACCACATTTCAATAAGTTCTCCGCTCGTCAGCGTTCGACCCTCTCGTTTCAGTTCGTATCCACCGTTGTTCGTGAGCAGCTCGGTGGCGGCGGCATCAATGGCAATCCCAACCTGTTCACCTGGCGTATATCCAGCGCGCTCAATCGCCATCATCAGCGCGTCGAGCGCGTCTTCATTGGAGGGGAGGCTCGGCGCAAAGCCGCCCTCATCACCCTGTCCTGTTGCAAGTCCGCGATCGTGCAGATGTGTCCGTAGTGCGGCAAAGATCTCTGCACCTGCGCGAAGGGCTTCACCGTACGTATCAAACCCGTACGGGATAACCATGAACTCTTGGAAGTCCGTTGACTGCTCCGCGTGCTTCCCTCCGTTCAAGATGTTGAGCAGCGGCACGGGAAGCGTTACGGCGCTATCACCGCCGAGTGACTCGTAGAGTTCCACGCCCTGTTCGGCAGCACGTGCATGTGCCACGGCGAGTGAGACTCCCAAGATCGCGTTTGCGCCAAGGCGTCCCTTGTTCGGTGTTCCGTCGAGGGCGACCAACTGTGCGTCAAGGCCCTGTTGCGACTCCACACTGACACCAGTGAGCGCATCAGCGATCTCACCGCTCACCGATCCAACCGCCTGGAGCACTCCCTTGCCGCCGTATCGCTTCTTGTCGCCGTCGCGTCGTTCAATCGCCTCATGCGCACCGGTGCTTGCACCTGAGGGGACTGCGGCGCGACCAAACGCACCGCTCTCAAGATGCGCTTCGACCTCAACGGTGGGGTTGCCGCGAGAGTCAAGGATTTCGCGCGCGTGTAGGCGAGCGATTCGATCGCTCATTCGCTCTTCTTCGCAGGCGCCTTCGGCTTTGGTGCCGGCTTCTTCTCTGGCTTCGGCGCCTCCCAGAGGATCGGCATCGTCTCAAACGGTGAACCTGCGGTTGGGATCACCGCGAGCCCTGGGAGATCTCGCCCCTCCAGATACTCCAACGATGCGCCGCCACCCGTAGAGACGTGCGTCATCTTGCCCGCAAGGTTCAGCTGCTGGAGCGCCGCAATGCTATCTCCGCCTCCCACGACAACGGTTGCACCCGCCTCTGCCTTCTCTGCGGCCAACTTCGCAAGCTCACGCGTGGCAGTGCCGAACGCTGGGATCTCAAACACTCCGAGCGGGCCGTTCCAGAGGATCGTCTTCACCGGCGCCAGTGCTTCGCGCATCGCGGTGATGGAGTCTGGGCCGAGATCGACCATGTGCCAGCTAGCCGGGAGTTTCTCCGTAGAAACCACCTTGAACTCTGTGCCGCGCGTGACCTCTTTTGCGACCACGCCGTCAACAGGGAGGAGTACCTTGACGCCACGCTCCGCTGCGAGCTTCAGGATTCGACGTGCATGCTCCACCATCTTTGACTCATAGAGGCTCTTGCCGACACTTCGACCAGATGCCACAAGGAACGTGTTCGCCACGCCACCGCCAAGGATAAGGAGGTCGACCTTTTGGATCAGTGCCTCAAGGACGGCCACCTTTCCGGAAACTTTGCCGCCACCAACGATTGCTGCGAATGGCCGGCTCGGCTTGTCCAGCAGATTCGAGAGCGCCTCCACCTCGCTCTCCATCAAGAGACCAACGTACGAAGGGAGAATCCCAGCGACGCCCACCGTGCTGGCATGTGCTCGGTGTGCCGCGCCAAACGCGTCGTTGACGAAGACATCAGCATACGAAGCGAGTTTTGCTGCAAACGCCGGATCATTCTTCTCTTCGCCGGCATGGAAGCGCACGTTCTCTAGTAGGACAAGCTCTCCTGATCGCAGGCGTTTCACCGCATCTTCGGTGCCCACGCCGAGTGCGTCTCCCGTGGTGGGAACCATCATCTGCAAGTGATGCGCGAGTCGCTCAGCTGCTGGACGAAGTCGAAGCCCATCAACGACTTTTCCATCCGGCCGCCCGAGGTGTGATGCGATCACGATCGATGCACCATCTTCAAGGAGAGCCTTGATCGTGGGGACCGCCGCCCGGATCCGTGAGTCATCAACTACCTTGCCGTCTGAGAGCGGCACATTGAAGTCGACTCGCAATAGGACGCGCATCTCTCTGGCATCAAGTTCACGAATCGTTCGCTTCCCAGTGGCCGAATAGATGTTGGTCGCAATTCGGCGCGGGCCGCTGCTGAGTGGTCGCTGACGTGGCGCGACACGCGCCACTGGTGCCGGAGTCACGGACGAACTCGGCGACTTCGCGGAGGGCTTGGATGCTTGGCGATTCGCTGGACGACTCGGCCCTCCCGCCGATGCGCCTGATGCCTGTGTCGCCCCCTTCGGCGGGAGTGGCGGCCCAGGCTTTACCTGTGGTCGATTGGCTGGACGGCTTGGCGCCATCTTTGGCGCACCGAGGTTTACTCCAGGCTTCCCTGCAGATGGCTTTGGCGGAACGAGAGTTGCTGTCCTCACCACCGGTTTCGAAACTGGCTTCGAGGCCGGCTTCGCAGCTGGTTTCGCCGACGCAGTTTTTGCTGCAGCCTTTGGTGCAGGGGTTGCCGCTCTCTTCGCCAGAGCGGACTTCTCGGCTGGCTTCACTGCAGGCTTTGGCGCTGGTTTCGCTGGAGCGGTTTTTGCTGCAACCTTTGGCGCAGGTTTCGCCGGCGTGGGCTTCGTCGCGCTCTTCACAGGCGCGGGTGCCTTGAAGAGGCGGGAGAGGATGCCCTTCTTCTCAGCCACGGGCGGCCACGAACGTTACGAGATCCGCAATGCGACAGCTGTAGCCCCACTCGTTGTCATACCAAGCCACTACCTTGGCGAAGTTATCGCCGAGCAGCATGGTGCTGGCGGAATCAATGATTGCGGAGCGGGAGTCGCCACGAAAGTCAGAAGAGACGAGTGGATCATCTGAAACGCCGAGGATCCCCTTCATCGACCCACGTGCCGCAGTACGGAATGCGTCATTGATCTGCTCGACAGTTGCCGGTCGATCCAGTTCGGCGGTGAAGTCAATGAGGCTCACCGTTGGCGTTGGGACGCGCACGCTATATCCATCAAACTTCCCTTTCAGCTCTGGGATTACAAGTGCGAGAGCCGAAGCGGCACCGGTGGTGGTTGGAATCATGTTCTGTCCCGCGGCGCGAGCGCGGCGCGGATCTCTGTGCGCGACATCAAGGATGCGCTGATCATTGGTGTAGCTGTGCATCGTTGTCATCAGGCCACGGCGAATGCCGAACGAGTCCATCACAACCTTCGCTGCGGGTGCGAGACAGTTCGTGGTGCAACTTGCGTTGGAGATGATGTGATGCTTCAGGGGATCGTAGCGATCGTCATTGACACCGAGAACAATCGTGACGTCCTCGTTCTTTGCCGGCGCGCTGATGATCACCTTCTTTGCGCCCGCGGTGCGATGCGCCGCGGCCTTTGTTGCATCCGTGAAGATGCCAGTGGACTCAACAACGATGTCCACGCCCATTTCTCCCCATGGAAGCTCGGCGGGATCCTTTGCGGCGAGGACTTTGATCCGCTTCCCGTTGATCACAAGTTCGTCACCCTCGGCAACAACCGTGCCGGGGAATGTGCCGTAGGTAGAGTCGTGCTTGAAGAGGAGCGCATTCATCTCAGGATCCACAAGGTCGTTGACCGCCACCACCTCAACCTCAGGGGCGCGCTCAATGATCGCCTTCAAGCTCTGACGCCCGATGCGACCGAACCCGTTGATCGCTACGCGAATCGTCACTTATGCCCTCACTTGCTTCTCTGCGCTCTTGGCTGCTACGGCGCGCTCCCAGGCTGGGTTGCCGAGTCGACTAACCACGACAGGATGACAGCCCGCGAGGCTTACGTCCCCGCCGAGCGCTGCAGGCACGACGTCCACCCGTCGACCAGGGACGCTGAAGGCATTCTCGCTGATTTCACGGCTGACCCGTACGCTGAGGCGGGGCCAGTGGGCCTGGGCGAGTGAGCCGCCGATGATGATACGTGCGGGATTGAAGGAGTTCACATAGCCAGCCACCGCACGACTGATCGCCATGATCGCGTGCTCAAGGATTGCGTCGGCGACGGCGTCTCCCTCCGCAGCGGCATCGGCAACAAGCTTTGCGCTTACCCGCGCCTGAGGGTGGCTCCGCTGCCACGCTGCGAGCCAGGCACTCTCGCCGCTCGCCGCAGCGGCGTTGCCTGCGGTGGCAATCGCCCAACCTGCGGCATGAGCCTCAAGATGCCCCACTCCGCCGCACGTACAGCGAGGACCATCGAGCGATATCGGTGCATGACCGAGTTCGAGTGCGGTGTCGTCTGGGCCCGTGAGCAGGTGACCTCCGCTGATCGCTGCGGCGCCGATCCCTGTGCTGATGGTCAGATACATCAGATCGTCAATGCCAACCCCCGCGCCGAACGCACACTCGCCAAGGATCGCAACCTTTGTGTCGTGCTCCAAGAAGGCTGGGAGTCCGAGTGCAGCGCCGATCGGACCAGCGAGATTTGTACCTGGAAAGCGTGGACCAAGATTCGCGGGCTCCACCGCAACGCCGGTCCACGGATTGAGCGGGCCGGGTGCACTGATCCCTACGCCTACCAGACGACGCACTGCATCGGCATCTTCGCCTGCAGCGTTCTCTCGTGCCAGCTGCAGCGTGCTGATGCATGCAGCAACGATTGCTTCTGGGCCATCTCCTACTGGCGTTGGTGCAGCGGCGCGACCAAGTCGTGTGCCATCTGCACGCACGAGGGCGGCGCGCACCTGTGTGCCACCAAGATCAAGCGCGAGCACGGTTGCATCAGCGGGTGGCTGCATCAGTGAACTCTCCGTTCATTCGCCTGCTCAGTGAGGCGCTACGCGCACAACGTTTTTGTGGATAACTCTTCGACTGCATTGTGGATAAATCGCTGTGTGAAGCGGCACGGCCCCCGCCCGGTCTCCCGGTCGAGGGCCGTTGGGCCGCTTAGCGTTCGCAGTTACGCGAGCGCGAGCTGAAAATCAGCCACCGATCTTGAAGACCTTGGTGCCGCACTTCTGGCAGACGCCGGAAAGCGCTGGCTTGCCGTTCTTCATCGTGACCTTCTTCGTGTCGACGGCCTCTCGCTTGGCCTTGCACTTCACGCAATACACCTCAGGCATGTTTTGAACCTCCCTTGGGTCGCGCATCCTCCGCGCGGTCCACTACAACCCCACTCGGGGCATAGAGCGCGTCCGGCAACATGCCGACCGCGGAGCGCCCGATCCGACCCGAAGGCCCCCACGGGCAATCACCGAGAATCAGGATAGGGAGCCTCCCCCTCGTGGTCAACAGGCTCCCCGCACGGTGGGAGCACGACCAGCCTGATCACCCGCTCACGCCATAGCTCTAGACGCCCGGCCTCCACTCGTAGGGATGTAACAATCTCCCGAAGCCAGCCTCGTCCGACTCCTTCCGGGACCGCAATCGTCGGCGCACCAAGCGGAAGCAAATCTGGCACGGCTGGTGCCGCCACCCCTCGCGCGCCCTTGACCAATCCCCCGTCCACAGGCGGTTGCAGTGCTGCCGTGAGCCCGATCACGGGATCGAGCCAGAGGCGGTACCCCCCACCTCCTACAGAACCGCGCTGGTGGATCAGGCCCTCTGCGCGAACTCTCCGGCCCGCCTCTCGCAGCCCAGTGGGCAGGGTTGACGCCACGCTGCTGCTCGCCGCTGCGAGCAACTCCTCTCCCGAGCCAAGTCGAATCCTGAGGCTGATCGCCCCGTTGGCGAGCGAGGTGGGGCTTCCCGCGAGCACTCCCTCCACGCGAATGCGGCGCCCCTCCCACGTCTCCCACACCCATGCCCCTGGCGCTGGTCGCTGCACCGTGACTGCGAGTGGAACTCCGACGTTTCCTGCAAGGAGCGGAGCCGCAGCGGCAACGAGAGTCAGCGCTTGGCGACGCAGCGTGAGGAGACCATTCACCTCAACAAGCTGGCCACGCGAGAGGCCAGCCACCGTTGGCGGGAGTAGTACGAATAAACCTGTTCCCTCCGTTGGATCGCTGATTGCCGCTAGAAGTGGCTCTGCCAGCTCACCAGGGAGTGCGGTGATAACTCCACGAACTCGAATCTGTGCGCCCACGAGTGAGGTGCGCGCCTCATCGACGTTTAGTGTCGCCGGAGCTGGTGTACTGGAGGGTGATGGCGATGCATTTAATGAGGGTGATGGAGTTGGTGACGGCGTGGGGCTCGGCGAAACTTCGGGGGCAAAGTCTAAGCGGTTCATGTTCGTATCCACGAGGGCACCGCTCGCACTACGTACCCTTCGCAATGGAATCCCGGCCGGCGGTGCGGGCGCTGGGAGCCCCTCTCCACCCGCATTGAGTGCGGCGCTCCCCCATGCCACCGCATCAAGGATCTCCGTTGGCGCACCGACGCGGCGAATCTGGAGGACTCCGCCACTACTTGCAATTCCATCGCTCCATGTCAGCTGCGCAGAGGGCCCAAAGGATCCAAGCGCATGCGCAAGCAGCAGTGAGTCTCCAGGTGCGAGACTCCCCGCTGTCGCCAGACTGACTAAGCGCCTCGTTGTGAGACCGCTCGCACTGGTGTACATCAACTCAACGTCACGCAGTTCAACGGGAAGCCCACCGCTCGCCTCAATGCGAACGTACTCGTCCACTGCGGTTGTTCCGCCAGTAAGGACTTCACTGACGAGAAGTGACGCTCGCTCCTCTCCGCGGACCGATTGGGGGTACGCGAGAAGGTTTGCAATCAGGGTCACAAATAGCGTGGAAGAAAGTACTGCCTTACGCATCGCGTCCCCTTCAGCTGAGCGAGATCAGGCGAGGAGTATCTCGACGGGCGTGTATTGCTACCGTACTTAAGCGGAAGAGCGTCTAGGATTGAGAAGGAGCATCAAGGAGGAGTCATGAGTTCACGACACGCAAACCAGCGCGCTGAGGCGAGACGCCGCGGTCGTATTGCGGCACGAGAGCGAGCGGCGGCGGGAGACCAGCCACTCTCTACACAGCCAGTGGAGAATCCAACCGTTACCGCACACGCGTCTCAACCGCGCCCTGAGACGGGAATTGGGTTCCGTGCTGCCTTCCGCGGATCCTTTGGACGCATCCCGTTCAAAGACGACCTTCGCGCACTCCCTGCAATCCTGCGCACACGCGCCTTCTTTGTCCCGCTGATTGCCACCGTGGCCACGGTTGTGATTAGCGTCCAGCCAGACACCATCAATTCCAACCTTGTGCAACTTGCCGTTCAGACGATTCTCCTCCCGCCCGCCTTTGTCGTGGCGTTCATGGGAGGGATGCTGACGCGTCGTGGTTCTTGGATGCTCGGCGGAATCTTTGGAGTGCTCACGTATTTTGGTTCTCTCGTCGTTGGGAGCGCCGCGGATCTTACCGGGCTTCCTGAAGGAAATCCAGTTGGCGCATTCCTCAGCAACAACGTTGCACATCTCAGCAACCTCGGTGCGTTTGCAGGTGACCTCTACGGGGTTGCCGTATCGGGAATCTTTGCCGGCGCCTTTGCTGGCTGGTACGGACGATTCCTTCGCGCAATGTCACCACGACCAAGCGGCCGCGACCAGCGACGAGAAGGATCAGTCCGAGGAAAGGGCGGCGGGCGTCGCTAAATCTTCGTCAACGCGCAGCAGGCGCGCGGGTGCGCGCGCGTAGGTTCGCTATTTCGCAAGCACCTGGGCCGCAACGACGAGGATGATCACGATGGTGAGGCCGCCAACAAGGAGAAGCGGCATCACGATCTCGTTGCGTTTGAGCTTTGGTGGCATGCTCTTCCTCCAATCTTGCGGCCGGGATCGCTAAGGTGCTGGACAACCTTCACTAAGATAAACGACAAGCGACGTTCGTGAACCGAGTGCCTCCACAGTCACCGTAGCGGTACATGCACCATCGTCGCGCGCCGCGTTGATCTCAAAACGGCCGTTACGCTTCATCGGCTCCGCCACCTCCCAGGCGAGGCGTCGCAGTTCATCAACGGATGAACGCACCGCCGCATCGACGCTCAGTCGACTGAAGATTGCGCCGCTCGCAAGCACGTCGAGGCGAATCTCCGCGCTCCCCTCAGCGAGGAGCGGGAAGTCGGCGGGGAGTCGACCCCAAATCCGTCCGTATTCGCTGCTGATCACCGTCGCCGGCGATGCCGCGCCACTCGGCGTTGCCTCCCCTTCGATGCCGCCGCATGCGCCCACGAAGACGAGCAGCAAACAGAAAAGCGGGAGGAGGAGTGGAGTTGGGCGGAGGCCAAGATGGGGCAACACCTTGTGAGGATAATGCCCCCGCCCTGGGCTCATATTAGTACAGATGTTCGTTTTACGCTGGGAGGGTGGCGAGTACAATTCCGAGGAGAATCAGGGCTAGACCCAAGATCTGAGGGCGTCGGAGGCGCTCCTGGTAGCCGATGTAGCCACCCAACACCACAATGATCGGCCCGAGCGAGCTCAAGAGCGAAACGGCCCAGGTCGGTCCCTCCTCGAGCGCTGCGGCGAAGACGAAGAAGGCGATGGTGTCGCCGATGCCAACGAGGCCTGCGAGGAGAAGACCGCGCCTTGTGAGGGGGTGGCCTTCCCCGAGCAGGTCGGTGCGAACCCAGCGCGGCAGCGCCTTCCGCGTTGAGCGAACGACCGCAAGGATCAGCCAGACGGTCACAAAGTTGCCGATCCGGGAGAGGGTGATTGCCGTGCTCCACCCGTACTCCTTGATTGGGATCGTCAAGAGCACTGTGATCACGGCGAAGAAGAGGAGCCCGATCAGTGCAAAGCCAACACCTGGACTGGCGAGGGAGGCGCGGCGTTCACGCCCGCTACCCGTGGTTCGCAGCCCAAGCAGGGTTATCCCGCTTCCAACAGCCACCACGCCGAGGAGGTGTGCGGTCGTAAGTACTTCGTTGAGGAAAAGTGCGGCCAAGAAGGCAGAGAGTGCTCCGTACGCGGAGATCGTTGGTGAGACCACGCTGAGTGGGCCGAGTCGAAACGCGGTGAAGACCGCGATATACGAGACTCCAGCTCCAACGCCCATCAGAAGGGTGGCGCCGACGATCACCGGATCGTACTCCTGGCTCAGCGCACCCCGCGCTATCGCCACGCCACCTGCCAGAACGAGTGATGTGCTGACGGCAATTACTACAACGCGCAGTGACCCGATTCGGCGCCCTACATAGGTGGTGACGAGGTCTGTCGCGCCCCAGAGGGCGGCAGAGAGGAGGGCAAGGGAGATAGGGTTCATGCACAGATGCTACCCGTCCGCGTGCTATTCTGCCGCTTCCGTGGGGCTGTAGCTCAGTTGGTAGAGCGCTACATTCGCATTGTAGAGGTAAGGGGTTCGAATCCCCTCAGCTCCACCACCATCGTTCGGGAGGACCTTATGGCAGGCACGTGGCCGCGGCACACTGCCCCAAGCGTTGCGGCGTACATCTCCGCACTCCCTGCGAGCGATGCGAAGAGCCTTCGCCGACTTCGCGACGCCATCCTTGCCGCCGCGCCGGGCGGAATAGAGGAGATCTCGTATCGCGTCCCTGGCGTTCGCTTTCCGAATGGAGGGCGAATTCACTTTGGCGCTCGACGTGGTGGGCTCAGCCTTTACGCAGGCCATGTCTCCAAAGCATTCACAAAGGAGCTAGCTCAGTTCACTGTTTCCGGGACCACGATTCACTTCACGTCGGACCATGAACTGCCAATCGCGCTGATCAAGCGCATCACCAGGAAGATCATTGCCAACGCTGACGAGCGCGCCGCCGCCAAGGCAAAGAAGCGTCGCTAGCGAACGGCGGCGAGCGCAGGAGTGAGCCGCTGGAGCTCGCGCATTCGCGTCGCCTCGTCAGGGAGATGCCGCTCCACTATCTGCCGGAAGCGAACACCGTGTCCTCGCGCGCGCAAATGCGCAAGTTCGTGAACGATGACCGCCTCAAAACAGGAGGGGGGCGCCATCACGAGTCGCCAGGAGAGGGAGATCGTCCCGTCGGCTGACGCGCTCCCCCATCGAGAACTCTGATCGCCAATGCGCAGTCGGGTCGGGTGCACCTTCATCTCCGGCGCATAGACCGCAATCATCTGCTCGGCAACGCTGCGCGCGCGCCGTCGCAGCCACGTGGTCAGACGAGCACGCAGGAGCGTCTCGCTGCTCGCTACCTTTTCAGGGACGAGAATCTCACCTCCCGCCACGCTGATCGCCGACACCTCTGCCGAGCGAATGCGATGCGCGCGACCAGCGTATGGAATCAACCCTCCAAGGACGAGCTGCCCGTCCGTTCCGAGCGCGGAGCGACGGTCGCGGAGCTCCGCGAGTGAACGCTCCACCCAGGCCGCGCGCTCTTCAATGAAGGCCTCAACGTCGCGTCGCGCACGCTCCTCGCCGATACGCGCAGGAACGACCGCCTCAAGGCCACGCTCCGGATCAATGTGCAACGTCAGCCTTCTTGCGCGCGGGCTACGAACGAGCGTGTACGGGAATCGCGTCCCTGATTTGTCACTCACGCCAATCATTGTCGCACGCCAGCCTGCCGTTACCTCTCGCAGAAAGGTGTGCGATGCTCTAGCAATGATTTCCACGCCCCTAAGCCGACGCAGCCGCTCCGCGATTTACATTGCGGTCTTCCTGGCGTTCATCGATAACTTCGCGTTACTCCCCGTCATTGGGCCGCGTGCCCAAGAGCTCGGCGGCACACCGTTCTTGGTGGGCATCGCGATTGCGGCGTACTCACTCGCGAACCTCGCCTTCAACTTGATTGGCGGTGCGCTCGCGGACCGGCTAGGGCGGCGACGCGTGGTGGTGGCGGCACTGGTCATCAGCCCACTTGCGATCGCGGTCTATGCGCTCGCCGATTCGCTCCTCCACTTCCTGATGGCACGAGTGGTGCACGGCGCATCCGGCGGTGTGCTCGCGGCGGCGCTCTTTGCCCTACTTGGAGATGTGGCGGCCCCTGGCGAGCGCGGCAAGACCCTCGGACGTGCTGGCGCCCTCATCGGCGTTGCGGCGGTGGTTGGACCCGCGGGGGCGGCACTCGTTGCCAACGTGGCAGGGATCAACGCAGTGTTCCTTGGACTCGCGCTGCTGATCGCTGGCGGCCTTCTCGCGGTCCTGCCGCTCCTTCCGGAGACGTTCACGCCTTCCGATGCACGCATCCGGACTCCTGGCGCATGGAGACGCATCCTCGGGAACCGCAACCTGCGTGTGGCGCTCGTCGCAATCTTCGGCCTAGAAGCGGCCGTCGGTTCGATCACTGGATTCATCAAGGATGGCCTCTTTCAGCGTGCGCTTGAAATGGGGCGCGACACTGAGAGTGCGCTCCGCTACGCAACAAGTGTGAGCGGCGGGCTCTTCAGTATTTTCGGAATCGTCGCCATTGCAATCATGTTGAGTCGATTCGCAGCGCGTGTCGACAAGCGAGGTCCGTTTGGAATTTCGCTGGTTGGACTCGGCGGGATCCTTGCGGCACTGATCCTGCTCGCGATTAGCCCAAGACTTGAGATTGATCTGGTTGCAATGATCCTTTACGGCGTTGGATACGGGCTCATCTTCCCTGCTGCAGCAGGCGCGGTTGCCATGGCAACGGAACCAGGAGAACGCGGCCGCGCGAGCGGCGCATTCAATCTTTCGTTCGACCTTGGAATCTCATCGGGTCCCATCTTTGGCGGCACGTTGACCACACTGATCGTTGGGCTGACCCCCTTCTCTGGTGGCCTCCTCCTCGTGGCGGGCGCGCTCCTCCTTCTCCCGATCGTGGGGCGTGAACGCTCCTGATACACTCGCCCCCCTTGGGGCTATAGCTCAGTTGGTAGAGCGCTTGCATGGCATGCAAGAGGTCAAGGGTTCGAATCCCTTTAGCTCCACCAAGCACCTCGCAGCGGAGACTCGCGGGCAGGTACGCTTGAGAAGGAGAGGAGCCCCAACCTGTGGCTGATCTAGACGATCGTTTGGAGCGATACGATCCTCGCGAGATTGAGCCGCGCTGGCAGGCGCACTGGGAGTCGCTCGGCCTCCACACCACAAATCTCACCGATCCCGCAGCGCCACGCTACTACCTCCTCACCATGTGGCCATACCCGTCCGGCGACCTGCACATTGGTCACTGGTACGTGAAAACCCCGACCGACGCACTCGCCCGCTACAAGCGGATGAAGGGCTTCAACGTCTTCTACCCAGTCGGCTTCGACGCGTTTGGTCTCCCCGCAGAGAACGCCGCCATCAAGCGCAAGATTCATCCACGCGAGTGGACGGTTGCGAACATGGAGAACATGCGCCGCCAGTTGCGCAGCATGGGTGCCTCGTTCGATTGGTCGAAGGAAGTGGTCACCTGTGACCCCTCCTACTTCGGCTGGAACCAGTGGATCTTCCTGAAGTTCTACGAGAAGGGCGTTGCCTACCGGAAGCAGGCACCCGTGGACTGGTGTCCGTCCTGTCAGGTAACGCTGGCGCGGGAACAGGTCGAAGGCGTTGATCGCGTCTGTTGGCGCTGCTCCACCCAGGTCACGAAGCGCGACCTGACGCAGTGGTTCTTCAAGATCACCGACTACGCCGATGAGCTCCTCTCCTTTGAGGGGATCAACTGGCCTGAGCCGATCCGCACAATGCAGACCAACTGGATAGGAAAGTCCGAAGGTGCCGAAGTGGACTTCACCGTGGCGAAGTCGGCGCACCACCCTGGCGGCGAGAAGTTGCGCGTCTTCACCACACGGCCAGACACGCTGCACGGTGCAACATTCATGGTGCTCGCACCCGAGCACGAGCTGATCCAGAAGATCACATCGCCCGCACAGCGCGCCGCAGTAGAAGCGTACATCGAGGCGACAAAGCGCAAGTCGGAGATCGATCGACTCTCTACGTCAAAGGAGAAGAGCGGCGTTGCCACTGGCGCGTTTGCTGTGAACCCAGTGAACGGCGAGGAGATTCCAATCTGGATCGCCGACTACGTTCTGGCAGGCTACGGCACGGGTGCGATCATGGCGGTCCCTGCGCACGACGAGCGTGACTACGAGTTTGCGCAACAGTTCAAACTCCCAATCCGCACCGTTGTTGCGCCAGCCGAACTGGCCGCAACTCCAGATACCGTGCAACTCCCGTATTTCGACAAAGTCGACGGCGCCGCCGTTGCAGTGAACAGCGGCGAGTGGAGCGGCGCCGCCTGGCCGGCATCCTTTGAGCAATCAGTTGCCGTAGTGGAGAAAGCCGGCGCTGGGAAGCGCACCACCACGTATCGACTGCGCGATTGGCTGATCAGCCGCCAGCGCTACTGGGGGACACCGATCCCGATCATCCACTGCGAGAAGTGCGGCCCTGTGGGCGTGCCCGAAGATCAGCTTCCCGTCACGCTTCCCGACGATGTTGACTTCAAGCAGACCGGCGAGTCGCCACTCAAGAGTGCAGCGGCGTGGCTGAACGTCCCCTGTCCGAAGTGCGGTGGGCCAGGCCAGCGTGAGACAGACACAATGGACACCTTCGTCGATTCATCCTGGTACTGGTACCGCTACCTCTCACCAACATTCACTGGCGGACCCGTAGACAAGAACCTTGTTGATGCGTGGTGTCCTGTGGATCAGTACACCGGTGGTGCGGAGCACGCCGTGATGCATCTTCTCTACTCGCGCTTCTTCACCAAGGCGCTGCGCGACCTTGGGCTGATCAGCGAATCTGAGCCGTTCACGCGCCTCTTCAATCAGGGCCAGATCCTCGGCAGCGACGGCGAGCGGATGAGCAAGTCGCGCGGCAACGTGGAAGATCCCGACGCGCTCGTTGCGAAACACGGCGCAGACGCGGTGCGTCTCTTCCTGATGTTCATGGGACCGTGGGACCAGGGCGGACCATGGTCCGGGAGCGGCATCAGTGGCATCGTGCGATTCCTCGGACGCGTCTGGACCCTAGCGCTCGATCCACACGGAAAGGAGCCTGGCGATCCGAACGCGGGCACGCTGCCGAACGGTGAAGATCACGCCGCCGCGGAACTCAGCATTCGCCGCGCGGCGCACAAGGCGATCGCTGGCGTCGAGACCGACATTGAGGCCTTCCGCTTCAACACCGCGGTTGCGAAGTTGATGGAGTTCACCAACACCCTCTTCCCGTATCGAGGCAGCCCAGTTGCTGGCGGGGCAGCATGGAGCGAGGCGATCGACTTCCTCCTGTCCGCCCTCGCTCCAATGGCCCCACACCTTGCCGAGGAGGCGCACAGCCGCCTTCAGGCGGAGCGAGGTATCGACGTGAGCGACCCGGTGTGGCGCTCCGTTCACAAGCGCAGTTGGCCAGCTGTTGATCCGTCGCTCCTCACTACGAGCACCCGCGAACTCCCCATCCAGGTCAACGGGAAGCTTCGCGACAAGCTCACCATCTCCACCACCGCAACAGAAGCGGAGATCGAGGCGCTCGCACTCGCATCAGATAAGGTGAAACTCGCACTCGAGGGTCGCCCCGTGAAGAAGGTCATCTATGCCAGCGGGCGCCTCATCAATATCGTTGGATAGGCAGCAGAAGAGCGGGAGGTTCATCGTGAACGAGAAGGTCAAAATCGGCGCACTCATCTGGCCACAGTTCACCGATTGGGCATCCATGCGCTCCATGGCGGTCACTGCCGATCGCGTTGGCTACGACAATCTCTGGACCTGGGATCACGTCTATCCAATCATCGGCAACCCGAACGGGCCGATCTTCGAAGGCTGGTCCACCCTCGTCGCCTGGGCTGAAGCCACGACGAAGGCGAAGATCGGCTTGATGGTTGGCGCGAACACCTTCCGCGAACCGGCGCTCACCGCCAAGCTTGCCACCACGCTCGACCACATCTCCGGCGGTCGCGCCATCCTCGGCATTGGCGCCGCCTGGTTCGAGGAGGAGCATCAGCACTTCGGCCTGAACTTCGGTGAGGGTTTCCCAGAGCGACTCCGCTGGCTGGGCGAAGCACTCCCAATCATGCGCGGCATGCTCGACGGCACCGAACCAACAGCAACTGGACCTCGCTACAAATCAAAGACGGTTCGGAACCTCCCCGCACCAGTCCAGAAGCACCTGCCGATCTTCATCGGCGGTGGTGGCGAGCAGGTCACGCTGAAGCTCGTTGCCAAGTACGGCGACGGCAACAATGTTGGCGGCACGCCAGAACAGGTTGCGCACAAGGAGGAGGTCCTGCTGAAGCACTGTGCCGCCGTCGGGCGCAATCCAGACGAGATCGAGCGTACCGTAGGAATCGGCAATGTTGTGATCCGCAACAACGCGGCTGACGCACAGAAGATCTACGAGGCGCAGTTCGCGCGGAACGGCATCTCACCGCTCTGGGAGAACCAGCCCGTAGGCACCGTCGATCAGATCGTCGAGCAGCTTGCTCCATACGTGAAGCTCGGCTACAAGCACCTCGTCGCAGGCTTCTCCACCCCGCACGATGAAGAGTCCCTCATCCGCTTCGCCGAAGAGGTGAAACCGCAGTTGGAGAAAATCTAGCGCGAGTCACTTACCCAGTGCACTTACCGCGCTACCATCCGCGCATGGCCAAGCCAACGAATACTGCGGTACTCCTCGCCTGGGGCGATGACCTCCTTCTGATCGAGGAGGCGGTTGATTCGCTGGCCAAAGTGCTGGCGGCTGGCGGGATGGGAGGGCCAGATCGAGTACGCCTGAAGGCGGAGGGGCGCGGTTCTGGGAATGGGAGTGCGGTCCTTGCGGACCTTTCGCAACGACTCGCGACGGGTGGCCTCTTTGGCGGCGGAACACTTGCGGTGGTCGCAGGTGCGGGGCGGCTGTCCGCAACGAAAGAGTTGCGCGCCGGCGTCGCTGCTGCGCTCGCCAACATTGCGCCTGGCAATGCGGTCGCACTCATTGACCAGCGCGCGCGACGACCAAACCTGAAGGGGGCACGGCCAGAAGGACCGGGTGAGCTCGGCCTCCTTGTACAAGATGTTGGTGGTGCCGTGGTGAACTGCATCTCACCAGGCCCTGGAGAACTCGCCTCATGGATCCTGCAACGATCCAAGGCGGCGGGACGCGAGATTGCGGGTGATGCGGCGAAGGAGATTGCCGAGCGACTCGGTGCAGAAGTCCGCGAGCCAGACCTTGATCGAAGTGGGATGCGAATGACGGCGGCAATCGAACTTGAGAAGCTGATGCTCGCCGTACCGACGGGCGCAATCTCTGTGCGCGCAGTGGACGCACTGGTTGCAGATCGCGGAATCGGTTCGCTCTTTGCATTTGCCGATGCGATCGTGGCGCGCAGCGGACCTCTTGCGGCGAAGCATCTTGGGCGTGCGATCAGCGAACCTGGGCCCATGGTGGTGTCAACGCTGCATCGGAAGTTTCGTGATCTTGCGCAGATCCATGGGGCGGTAGTGGAAGATGGTCGTCCCCTGGCTCAGGTGGCGCGGGAGATCGGAATGCACGAATACCCCGCAGGGAGGCTTGCGGAGGCAGCACGACGATGGAGCGGACGAGAGATTGCCGATGCGATCACGGGATTGGTGGAGCTCGATGCGATCTCAAAGGGTGATGGCGAGCGCGCCTGGGGCCCTGCGCTCACCCGATGGAGCGCGACTCGGATCGGTTAACTGTTATTGAATGCGGAGCAAGACCTTCGCCGAAGCCCAGAGCTGCTCCAGTTTGTAGAACTCGCGCTCAGGCGGTGTAAAGATGTGCACGATCACGCTGCCGTAGTCGAGGACGATCCAGTGGGACGAAGGGGCGCGATGACGATGCGCGGGTGTCACCCCCTCTGCCGCCATGCCATCGACAATGCTCGCGGTGATCGCTGCAAGTTGTGGCTCTGACCCTCCCGTGCAGATCACAAACGCTTCAGCAATGGTGGTGAGGCCAGCAACGTCCAAAACGATGATGTCCGCCGCCTTCTTGTCCTCAGCCAAGAGGGCGACCTTTCGCGCAAGATCGTGTGGTTCAATACTGCGTTGCGGTGGGATCACTCGCTCAGCCTACCCGAGTCATTAGGTTGCAGGATCCACAGGAACATCTTCTGGCTCGATCGGACGCTTCAGCACGAGTTCTGGTCGATCCAGGTAGAGACCGCTCTTCTTGATGTACTCCGCCACTGGGTTCGGCACGAGATATCGAAGTGAACGACCTCGCGCGGCGAGCGCTCGCAGCTCACGGCTCGCATGTGAGAGGTGGAATCCGTCAAGGTAGAGGAAGCGATCCTCGCGACCAGGAAAGTGTCGCTTCAGCCAGGCGCGGTCTGGGGTGGGCGTCCCTGGTCTCGGCAGGGCCGCAACTCGAGCGAGATCAAGAATGGCGGTCGGGTCTTCCCATTCGTGGAACCCGAGGAGCGATTCAACAGAGAGGATGAGGTAGAGCTCGTGCGGTGCGCCTGCCGGCGCCGAAGCTGCGATCTCTCGGAGCGTGTCAACGGTGAATGAGAGTCCAGGACGATCGAGCTCCGTTCGGCTCAACTCAAAGTTCGGGTTGCCTGCTATCGCGAGTTCCACCATTGCACATCGGGTCTCCGCGTCGGTCACGCGATCGTTCACCTTGTGTGGTGGGCGTGCCGCGGGAACAAAGATCACACGATCGAGTTTCAGCAGGTCACACGCGGCTTGGCCGAGCGCAAGGTGTCCGTCGTGAATCGGATCAAACGTCCCGCCCAGCACGCCGATCTTGCTCACTGGCTCCCCTCCGAACTTCCAACAGCCGCCTCTTCCAGCGTCTCGCCGAGTTCCTCAAGGTCGAGCTCGCTCGCCTCCGCCGCATCTGCGGTGTTCAGCAGGTCCGCCTCATCTGGATCTTCCCATTCAAGGGAGAGCTCGCCGATAACCACCGTGTCTCCAGCGCGGCACCCCGCCTTGCGAAGTGCCGACTCGATCCCTTGTCGTTTCAACTCATGATGGAACCGCTGCGCCGACTCGTCGCGAGCAAAGTCGGTCTGGTGCACGAGTCGCTCAATGGCCTTTCCGCGCACGCGGTATGACTCTCCATCACGACTGACCTCAAACCCGGAGACGGCGATCGGATCAATGCGGTGCACCACCACGCCTGCCGGCTCGGTTGGGAGAGCTAGCGTCTCCGCGTCTGGGAGCAACTCGGCGAGCTCGTTGCGGAGATCGGCGATCCCCTCACCGAGCGCACCACCAAGTGCAGAGCAGGGAATGCTCTTGAGACCAAGCGCGCTGAATCCGGTGCGTAGCTCTTCCAGGCGCTCACGGACTCCTGGGCGATCGATCTTGTTCAGCACGACAAGCGTCGTCTTCTCCAGGAGCGCGGGGTTATGGGCGGCGAGTTCCTCGCGAATGATCGCCGCGTCACGAAGTGGATCGGCGGTTGACGCGTCCACCACGTGCACCAAGATTCGTGTTCGCGAGGCGTGTCGCAAGAATGCGAAGCCGAGGCCCGCACCCATGGATGCACCTTCAATCAGCCCTGGAAGGTCGGCCACGGTCGGTCGTCGACCATCCTCTAATCCAAGCTCAATCACACCGAGGTTGGGTTCGAGCGTGGTGAACGGGTAATCGCCAATCTTTGGCTGCGCAGCGGTGAGTGCGGCGAGGGTAGTGGACTTCCCTGCGTTTGGAAGTCCCACAAGTCCGACATCGGCGATCAGGCGAAGCTCAAATCGAACCTCACGAGCCTCGCCTGGTTCGCCACGCTGTGCGTGGCGCGGCGCCTGGTGCGTGGAGGTCACGAAATGCGCATTCCCAAGGCCGCCACGACCGCCTTTCACGATCATCACCCGCTGTTCGCGAGAGACAATGTCTGCGATGAGGTCGCCACTGACGGCGTCAAAGATCGCCGTACCTGGCGGAACTCCAATCTCTAAATCTTTTCCAGCCTTGCCGTGTGACTTCTTGTTCCCACCGTTCCCGCCATCCCCAGCCTGTAGCCTTCGCTTCTGCTCAAAATCGCGTAGCGTCGTCTGCCCCGTGTCCACAGAGACGTAGATGCTCCCGCCGCGTCCGCCGTCCCCTCCGTCTGGGCCGCCGCGTGGCACGTGCGATTCTCGGCGCATAGTGGAAGCCCCATCGCCTCCTCGACCGGCGGAAAGATGCAGGTCAACGACGTCGAGGAACACCGTTACGGGAGGAAGCGCGCGGGGTTGTAGAAGGTTGACCCACTGGCAAGTGGATAGCCGCGTGAAACGGAGAAGTGCAAGTGCGGACCAGTGGTGCAGCCCGTCTCTCCAATCTTTCCGATCTGCTGCCCGCGCGCAATCTTCTGTCCTGGCGAAACCAAGATCTTTGACATGTGGTAATAGCCTGTATAGAGATTTGAACCGACCGCAATAACAACCTGGTTGCCACCGCAGTTGTTCACCCATCCAGTGCGCACCACAACTCCAGCAGCTGCCGCAACGATCGGCGCACCTGTCGCCTGTGAAATGTCCATCCCGTCGTGGCCACGGAAGAATCCTCGAACAAATCGTCCGCCAGGAACTGGATAGCGGAAGGTCATCCCGCTGTAGATCTGCGGCAGCGGTCCGTTGTACGCGTATGACTGACCCGATGCTTGGTACGTCGGGAGCGCTGGCCCTCGACCACCGGGGAGTACCAATACCATGCCGAGCACCACATCAGCAGAGCGGAGTCCGTTGTAAGCCATGATCTTCGCCTGAGGGACACGTGATGCATTGGCAATTGACTTCAGCGTTTCATGCTCAGCGACCACATGAACGTATCCCTTCGTATCTGGAATCTTGAGGCGGCGACCGGCGGGCGGGTTGCTCGTGGATGGCAGACGGTTCGACCAAACCACATCCATCAGGCCGATGTTGTAGAGCCTTGCAATCTGTGCGAGCGTCTGGCCTTTCTGCACCACATGGATTTGGACATGCGCCCGACCATCCAAGATGTTGAGATCAACCGCGGCGGGGAGAAGCATGGTGCCGTCTTCGAGAATTCGTGGTCCATCCAGCAGCTCCGTATCGGCGCTCGCGTTGACAACAACCGATGCGTCGCGAGCCGCCTCGATCGGACGCCACCCAAGCGCACCAGGCGCAAGTGGATCTTCGGTGCCCACTCCGGCGAGCGCGACGGCGGTTGACTCTCCTGTTTCGGCACTACGATCTGGGTCAACCGCGCTCCCCCATAGCGCTGGGGTAACCGGTTCAAGGGTCTCGGGCGCACCTGTAAACGCTCCGTCATCAAGGGCGAGTGCTCGCTGGTCAACTGCTGGACCAGGAAGAATGCTTGCAACGATCGCAACACCAAGAAGTAGTGCAATGCCAATCGGCGCTGCTTGCTCGGGAGCGCGCTGAAACCCTGAAAGTCGCTTGGCAAGTCCCGTTCGACGACGCGAGAGGAACCTAATAACTCCCCACACTTCTAGCCTCGGAGTGAGGCGGTGGAGGATTGCCGCTGCAGCAAGTCCACTGGTGCGCTCTCGCAGTTTCGGATGGACTCGGACGCGGCGTGGGAGGGGGTGACTAAGGAATTCACCAGCTCGGAAGAGGCTCAAGCTGAGCGCGCGGTCTCCAGCACGTTCTAGGGTGCGAAGCATCGCGATCCCACGGCGACGAATGGCCGCGAAGAGTCGAAACCTGATGGTGCCGGGACGTGCGCCGCTGAGCTGTCCCTGCTTTGCAGCTTTAGAACGCTCGCGACCAGTTCTCGTCATCGTTGCCTCCGATCTCAACCCTCATTCTACCCGCCCCTGATTTGTGCTCAGGAGAGGCGTGGAGGGTGCTCTCTAGGCTGGGTTTGACCCTTCGGTCCCCTTCGTGAGGGAGGCGAGGAACTGGGCGTTCGACTCGGTCTTTGCAATGCGGTTTAGCAGCAGCTCAATCCCCTCATTCGCACCGACGGCTGAGAGCATTCGGCGCATGGTCCAGACCATCTTGAGGGTCGCTTCGTCAAGGAGAAGTTCCTCGCGACGCGTGCCAGAACGCTGCACGTCAATGGCTGGGAAGATCCGCTTCTCGGCAAGCTTGCGGTCAAGGACGAGTTCGGAGTTACCAGTCCCCTTGAACTCTTCGTAGATCACGTCGTCCATCTTGGAACCTGTGTCCACGAGGCAGGTACCGATGATCGTGAGCGAGCCCCCCTCTTCGAGTTTGCGCGCGGCACCGAAGAAGCGCTTCGGTGGGTAGAGCGCGATCGGATCAATACCGCCGGAGAGGGTTCGTCCTGAAGGCGGGAGTGCCAGGTTGTAGGCACGGGCGAGTCGGGTGATGGAGTCGAGCAGCACCACCACGTCGGCCCCTGCCTCGGTGCGTCGCTTCGCAATCTCCAACGCCATCTCTGCGACGTGCGTGTGATTCTCTGTTGGCTCGTCAAAGGTTGAGGAGATCACTTCGCCCTTCACGGAGCGGCGCATGTCGGTCACCTCTTCAGGTCGCTCGCCAATGAGACAGACCATGAGCGAGATCTCCGGATAGTTCGCGGTTACACCTTGTGCGATCTGCTTCAGGAGGCTCGTCTTACCGGCCTTTGGCGGCGAAACGATCAGCGCGCGCTGCCCCTTCCCGAGCGGGTTCACCAGGTTGATGAGGCGCTGCGAAAGGTTCGAAGGATCTGTCTCTAGGTTGATGAGCTCGATCGGATGGATTGGCGTCAGGTCTCCGAAGTGCGGTCTGCGACGCGCCGACTCTGGATCTGTTCCGGAGATGATCTCGACGCGAAGCATTCCCCAGAACTTTTCACCCTCGCGTGGTGCGCGGATGACGCCACCGATCGTGTCGCCTTGTCGGAGTCCAATGCGACGCAGCATTGGTGACGGTACGTAGACATCGTCTGCGCTCGGAAGAAGTCCGTTGCGTCGAACAAAGCCGTAGCCTTCATCAACAATCTCGAGGATGCCCTCTGCCCACACTTGGCCCTGCTCTTCCGCCTGCGCGGTGAGGATCTTCTGGATCACGCGAGGGAGATCTTCCTGCTGAGAGGCGGTGACGTTGAACCTCTTTGCCGCCGCCATGAGCTCACTCGCCGTCATGTTGGCGAGCGCTGCAAACGTGAGTAGTCCTTCAGCGGCGAGGTCGGCCTCTGACAACACCTCAACATCTTGTGGTAGGGAACCGTGCGGCATGCGCATGCCACCCTGACCGCTGTTCATCCCTGGGCCGCGTCGGGGTCCGCGTCGGGGTCCGCGGTTGCGTGGGTCGTTCATTGACATGGG
The DNA here is from genome assembly GCA_038145565.1 of Chloroflexota bacterium. Taxonomy (GTDB): domain Bacteria; phylum Chloroflexota; class Limnocylindria; order Limnocylindrales; family Limnocylindraceae; genus Limnocylindrus. Next base: position 26,188 of record JAYQPX010000003.1, read on the forward strand.
GTTGGGTGCCTTCCTCGTTGTGGGTGTTTCCTTGGATCCCCGCACGAAACGTCCAACGCCTCTGCGCGGGAGGAGTGAGGGGATGAGAAGACTCTATGGGATGTGCGTCGCCCCGTCAACGGGGGGCGGGAAGAACGTTACTTTCCGCCCTTCGCCTTCGCCCAGTCCGCCTTGAAGACGGCGATCCCCTTATCCGTGAGCGGATGCTTCGACATCTGCTCAAGAACCTTCAGCGGCATCGTTGCAACATGTGCACCGACAAGCGCCGCTTCGGTCACGTGGCGTGGGTGACGGATGGAGGCGGCAAGAATTTCGCAGTGATCAAGCTCTTCGTAGTGCGAGAAGATCTCCGCAAGCTCGCGGATCACCGTCATCCCGTCTTCGCTGATGTCATCGAGCCGGCCTACAAATGGGCTGATCAACGAAGCGCCCGCCTTTGCGGCGAGAAGCCCCTGGTTGGCGGTGAAGATCAGCGTGCAGTTCGTCTTGATCCCTTCGCTCTTCAGGCGACTGATGGCGGCGAGGCCATCCGTAGTCATTGGGACCTTCACCACGATGTTTGCGGCGATCTTTGCGAAGGCGAGCCCCTCTTTCACCATGCCATCGGCATCGTCGCTGATCACTTCGGCGGAGACTGGGCCCTTGGTCAGCCCGCAGATCTCCTTGAGAAGTTCTTCATAAGAGCCACCCACCTTGGCGTAAAGCGACGGATTCGTCGTGACGCCGTCAACGATTCCCCAGCTGATGCCGGTCTTGATCTCGTTGATGTCCGCCGTATCGAGGAAGAACTTCATGATGCTGCTCCTGTCCCGTTGCTGCGAGCCGCCGCCTTATGTGCAGCCGCCTCAATTGCCTTGCGGCGCTCCGCTTGTACCGTCTCATCATCGCGCACTCCGACCATTCGCGGGGTGTAGGCGGCGAGGCGGCCCTCCTTGAGTGCGAGTGCGGCGCCAACGAACCCATCGAAGAGCGGGTTCGGCCGCAGCGGACGGCTGGTGAATTCCGGGTGGAATTGGCTCGCAACAAACCATGGGTGATCTGCGAGTTCAATGATCTCCACGAGACGACCATCTGGTGAGACGCCAGAGAAGCTCATCCCAGCCGCCTCAAGTTGTGGCTTGAAGCGATTTGCCACCTCAAAGCGGTGGCGGTGCCGCTCGTAGGCAATCTCCGAGCCGTAGACGGTGGCGGCACGCGACCCTGCGGCGAGCTTCGCCGGATAGAGGCCGAGCCGCTGGGTGCCCCCCTTCTCCTCCACGCCGCGCTGGTCCGGTGTGAAGTCAATGACTGGGTACTTGGTGAACATGTCGAACTCCGTTGAGTTCGCGTCTGCTGAACTGAGGGTCTCGCGCGCGAACTCAATCACCGCAATCTGCAGCCCAAGGCAGAGTCCGAGGTACGGAATGCGCTCGGTACGCGCCATGCGCGCCGCCCGGATCTTCCCCTCAATCCCCCGATATCCGTAGCCGCCTGGCACTAGCACGCCATGAGCGCCGGCAAGCTGTGCGGACACGTGTGCAGCATCCGCGTCATCGAGCTGCTCCGCGTTCACCCAGCGCACGCGCACGTCCACGCCGTGCGCCCAACCCGCGTGCCTCAGAGCCTCAGTAACGGAGAGATACGCGTCAGGGAGTTCGGTGTACTTGCCCACAATTGCAATCTCAACGGCTGGCTTCTCGGCAACGATCTGCGCAACAAGCTGCTCCCACTTGGTGAGATCGGGAACGGAGGCGCTGATTCCAAGTTCGCGGGTGAGCAGGTCGCCGAGTCCGAACCTCTCGAACTGCAGCGGCACTTCATAGATGGTGCGTGCGGTGGTGGCGGGGACGACTGCCTCTACGGCTACGTCCGTAAAGAGCGCAATCTTCTCGCGCACGTCGTCTGGGACCGGGTGATCGGCGCGGAGGATGATCACATCCGGCTGAATGCCGCTGCCGCGCAGCTCCTTCACCGAGTGTTGCGTTGGCTTCGTCTTCAGCTCGCCAGTTGCTGCAAGCTCGGGGAGGAGCGTGACGTGGATGTAGAGCGAATTACCGCGACCAACATCTTTCTTCAGTTGACGGATCGCTTCAATGAATGGAAGTGACTCAATGTCTCCCACCGTTCCACCAACTTCAACGATGACAACATCAACATCGTCGCCACCGAGTCGAAGAACGCGCTCCTTGATCTCGTTCGTGATGTGCGGGATCACCTGCACGGTCCCACCGAGATAGTCGCCGCGGCGCTCTCGCGCGATCACGGTGGAGTAGATGCGACCGGTCGTGACGTTCGACGCTTGGGAGAGGTTCACGTCAATGAAGCGTTCGTAGTGACCGAGGTCGAGATCTGTCTCTGCGCCGTCGTCGGTGATGTACACCTCGCCGTGCTGATACGGCGACATGGTGCCCGGATCCACGTTGAGATACGGATCGAGCTTGATGACGGAGATGCGCAGGCCACGCGCCTTGAGGAGGAGGCCAACAGATGCGGCGGTGATTCCCTTGCCGAGGGAGGAGGTGACGCCACCGGTGACGAACACAAACCTCGTCGCCATCTCGTCCCCTCTGCCTCCTCTGCGTGGGCGGGGCGCTCGGTGACTACCGAGCGAGCCTGACGAAGTCTATCGCAGCCGGCGTCGGAGCGGGAGTTGGGTTTGGCGACCAGCCCAGATGCCGAGCAAGATAAGCGCACCGCCGATTGCCTGAACCGGTTCGAGTGCCTCACCAAGGACAACCGCTGAAATCACCACGGCAAGGAACGGGACAAGGAGCTGGAAACTCGCCACGCGCGCAGGCCCAACCACCGGCACCGCGGTGAAGTAGAGGACGTTCGCGAGGCTACTCGAACCGAAGGTGGCATAGAGGATGCCAAAGAGTGCAACAGCAGGGATTGCTGGCGTACCGAGTTCCGTCCACTGAACCGCGCCGAAGGGAATCAAAACGGCTCCGCCGATCACCATGCTCCACCCTGTAAACGCAAGCGCGCCAGTGCGCGGAATCACCCGTGCGCCGGCGAGAAGATATGAGGCCCAACAGGCGGCGGCGAGGAGCGTTGCAGTGACGCCAGCGGTCGTCCCACCGAATGCGCCCGCCCCTTCACCCAACGCCACCGCCGCGACGCCCGCAAATGCGATCAAGCCACCAGCGATCGTTGCGGGTCGTAGTGGATCGATGCGAAGAAGCGCCGCAAAGATCGCGGTGAGAAATGGAGTAACCGCAATCAACAGCGCGCTTGTTCCGGCGTTGATGGTTCCGAGTGACCCAGCCCAGAGGAGTTGATAGGTTCCTTGGCCAACCACGCCAAAGAGACCCGTGATCGCGAGATCGCGGGGCGCCATACGGATACTTCCGCCGCGCAGTTGTGTCCAGAGGAGCACGATGACTCCTGCAGCGGTGATGCGAATCGCGGAGAAGGGGAGCACCGGCCACGCGGTGACCGCCGCCTTCACCACCGTGAAGTTCGCCGCCCAGATCAGCATGGCGACCAGCACGCCAACTTCGGCGACCGCGCGCACGCTCGTTGGCCTGCGACTCATGAGGCTTCTTCGGGGCATTGCGCCTCCCGTACTACTGACTCCGAGGGAGTCTACAATCAACGGACACCAGCCAAAATCAAGGGGGTTACCTTTGGACCCACGACTCGAGCAGTCCGCAATCACCACGATCCGCACCCTCGCAATCGACACCGTCCAGGCGGCAAACTCTGGCCATCCAGGCGCCCCGATGGGCTGCGCACCTATGGCGCACACCATCTGGACACGCCACCTTCGCCATGCACCTCGAACTCCCGGCTGGTTCGATCGCGACCGCTTTGTCCTCTCCAACGGCCATGCCAGTGCGCTCCTTTATTCACTGCTTCATCTCACTGGATACGGGCTCACGATTGATGACCTGAAGTCGTTCCGACAGTGGGGCTCACTCACACCTGGCCACCCGGAATACGGTCTCACCGCGGGCGTTGAGGCAACCACCGGGCCGCTCGGTCAAGGATTCGCGAACGGTGTCGGGATGGCGATCGCCGAGCGGCGCCTCGCCGAAGAGTTCAATCGGCCAGGACACACGGTGATCGATCACCGCGTCTTCGCAATCGTCTCAGACGGCGACCTTCAGGAGGGAATCGCGTCAGAAGCTGCATCGCTCGCGGGTCACCTGAAGCTTGGCAAGTTGATCTACCTCTGGGATGACAACTTGATTCAACTTGATGGACCAACATCAACCGCCTGGTCGGAAGATGTAAAGAAGCGCTTTGACGCCTACGGCTGGCACACGAGCAGCGTTGCGGACGGCAACGACGTTTCCTCCATCGATGCGGCGATCAGCGCAGCAATCAACGACGATCGACCGAGCCTCATCGCTGTCCGCACCGTGATCGGCTTCGGTTCACCGAACAAGGCGGGGAGTCAAAAGTCGCACGGCGCACCGCTCGGCCCGGACGAGGTGAAGCTCACGAAGGCGGCATACGGCGCAAATCCAGATGCAGCCTTTGACGTTCCCGCCGATGTTTCCGAGTTCTACCGCAGCGCGATCACCAGTGGTGAGGCACTCGTTGCAGCGCATACCAAGAGACTCCTTGCCTACGCGACCGCCTTCCCTGCGGAGGCGGCAGAACTCCAGCGCCGCATGGCGGGCGGGCTGCCGAGCGGCTGGGAGCGCGCGCTGCCCGCTTACGAACTCGGCGGTGACGCGCCGACACGCAACGTCAGCCAGTCGAGCATCAAGGCGCTCGCCGCAGTGCTTCCCGAACTGATCGGGGGAAGCGCCGACCTCTCAGAGTCAAACCTCACCGACATCCATGAGAGTGGCCGCTTCACCGCAACGGAGTCTGGTCGCAACATCAGCTTCGGCGTGCGCGAACACGCGGCGGCGGCGATCACCAACGGGATCGCTTATCACGGCGGACTGATCCCATTCAGCGCCACCTTCCTCACCTTCAGCGATTACATGCGCGGCTCGCTGCGACTCGCAGCACTCGCCGGGCTCGGCAGCATCTTTGTCTTCACGCACGACTCCATTGGCCTTGGTGAAGATGGCCCCACCCATCAACCGGTCGAACACTACGCGGCGCTGCGTGCAATTCCAAACCTGCGCTTCTTGCGCCCGGGAGATCCGAATGAAGCTGCACATGCATGGGGCGTTGCCATCGAGCGACGCAGCGCACCAACGGTGCTCGCCTTCACACGACAGAAGTTGCCCGTACTCCCTGGCTCCATCACCGGAGCGGCGGCTGGTGTGAGGCGAGGCGCGTACGTGGTCCGCGAAGCGAGCACGCAGGCGAAGGTGATCCTCATTGCCACAGGATCAGAGGTGCACCTCGCCACCGCCGCGGCAGAACTCCTCGAGGCATCCGGCACGCCGACGCGCGTTGTCTCAGCGCCGTGTCTTGAACTCTTTGGTGATCAAGATGCTGCGTACCGCGAGTCAGTCCTCCCCGCCGCGGTTCGCGCGCGCGTCGGCATTGAGGCCGGCGTCAGCCTCGGATGGGATCGCTGGACGGGCAGCGATGGCGCAATCATTGCGATGGATCGCTTCGGTGCTTCGGCACCTGCGCCGAAGCTCTTCGCTGAATTCGGCTTCACGCCGGAGCGCATTGCAGAGGTTGCGCGCGGCGTGATCGCTGGAACACACCGCGGCGTGATCCCAACGCCGCACCTCCACGACGGTCATCAGGTCAGCTGAGGTGTCTCTCCGCAAGCTCGCGGTTGCCGCCGATCACGCAGGCGCTGCACTCAAGGCTGCACTGCTCAACGATCTCCAGAGGATCGCCCCTGACTGGGAGGGGATCGACCTCGGCGGCGACGGGAGCGATCTCACAGATGATTACCCAGATGCATCACGTGCCGTCGCTGAACTGATGCAGCGCGGTGGTGCCGAGCGAGGCCTGCTGATCTGCGGCTCAGGGATCGGCGTCACGATCGCCGCGAACAAGTTCAACGGCATCCGTGCCTCCATTGCGCATGATCCCGCATCTGCGGAGCAGGGCGTGGTTCACGACGCCATGAATGTGCTCTCACTCGGCGCCAAGGTGATCGACCGCGCATCCGCAGCCGCCGTTCTCGCCGCGTTCCTAGCTGCCACGCCGAGTGACGCCGAGCGATTTGTCCGCCGCACCAACAAGGTGCAACAGATTGAGAAGGAGCAAGGGTGAGCGGCGAGCTACGACTCCCCTTCTCTGCACGCGTCGGCCGCGCCTCAGATCTCGCAGCAATCAGCGCAGTGTTCGAGCGCGCGCGCAGCGAAGAGTGGGCGACGCGACTCGCCGATAAAGACGTCACACTCTGGAGTCGTGACGCCGAGGTTCAGGCGAAGATCGCGAATCGGCTCGGCTGGCTCGACGCGCCAGCACACTTCACCGAGCAGGTCCCGGCACTTGAAGCGTTCGGTGAAAAGGTTCGCGACGCGGGATTCACCACCGCGATCGTGGCGGGGATGGGTGGGTCCTCGCTCGCCCCTGAAGTGCTTGCCACTGCGTTCGCTTCAATCAGTGAATGGCTGAAGATTCGCATCTGTGACTCCACGGACCCGGAGGCGGTTGCAGCGGCACTTGCGGGGCTCGACCCTGCCAAGACGCTGGTAATCGTTGCGAGCAAGTCTGGCACCACCACGGAGACGCTCTCGTTCGCCGCCTATGCGGCGGGATGGATCTCACGCGCACTCAGTGCAGGCGAAGATCCGTTCGCATCAATGATCGCGATCAGCGACCCTTCGCCAAGCATCGATGGCATTCCAGGGAGTGAGCGGATGCTCGAACGCTTCTTGAACCCGGCTGACATAGGCGGACGCTACTCCGCACTCAGCTTTGTCGGACTCGTACCAGCGAGCCTTCTCGGCATTGACCTGGATTCGCTGCTTGCGGCCGGCGCCGTTGCTGCCGCCCAGCTTCGCGAACCTGAGCCAACCGCCAACCGCGCCGTTGCGCTCGGCGTGATCATTGGTGCGCTCGCGCGCGAGGGGCGCGATAAGTTGACCCTGCTCGTAGATGAGCCGATCCACGGCTTCGGCGCATGGGCAGAGCAACTCGTCGCTGAGAGCACGGGGAAGCAGGGCGTGGGCGTTGTCCCTGTTGACCTTGAACCGCTCGGTGCACTTGAGAGCTACCAGGACGATCGAATCTTCGTGCGCATTGCATTGAACGGTGGCCGCGCACCACGCGCTGCAGATGGAACTTCCTCAGAGACCAGACTCAACGAACTTGCGGCGGCGGGACACCCCGTCATCAGCTATACGCTGAGTGACGCCATCGATCTTGGCGGAGAATTCTTTCACTGGGAGGCGGCGACAGCGATCGCAGGCGTCGTTCTGGGCATCAACCCATTTGATGAGCCGAATGTGACCGAATCTAAGCAGAACACCACCGCTGTGCTCGGTGAGCTCGCCGCAACTGGCGCACTCCCAGAACTGACTCCAACATGCGCCGATGGGCCGCTTCAGCTCTGGGTAGACGACGCGCTCCCTGCCGCATTCGCCGATGACGCGGTGAAACTCGTTGCTGGTCAGCTCCAGCGACTCCCGCAGCGCGGCTACATCGGCATTCATGCGTACGTCGCCACCACGCCCGAACGGACGGCGGCGCTCACCTCACTTCGCCTGCTACTTCGCGATGGGACACACCGCGCCACCACTGTTGGCTACGGTCCGCGTTTCCTTCACTCAACAGGGCAACTGCATAAGGGCGGTGCGCCGATCGGCTGGTTTATCCAGCTCGTTGCAGGACGACCGCACGACCTTGAGATCCCCGGGAGCAGTTTCACCTTCGGCCAACTTGTTGACGCACAGGCACTTGGTGACGCGCGTTCACTTGTGGCCCATGATCTGCCGATCCTACGCATCCACCTGGGCTCGAACCCAGACGCTGGGCTCGTAGCGGTTGAGTCGCTCTTCCACCGCGCGCTTAGTGCCTGATCCGCAGCGGGCCTCACGCACGCGCTAGCATCTCAGTGACGGCCCAGGTGCGGCCACAAGTGAGGAGGCTCCAGTGAAGATCGGATTTATTGGTCTTGGAAAGATGGGCGGCAACATGGTCAAGCGCCTTCTCCGAGGCGGTCATGAGGTAGCCATCTGGAACCGCTCCCGAGAGAAGACCGACGAGATCGCAAAGGATGGCGCCACACCCACCTACAGCGTGAAGGAGCTCGTTGCCGCGCTCCCATCTCCACGCAAGGTCTGGGTGATGGTGCCGAGCGGCGATGCAACCGAGGCCATGATCGACGAACTCATTCCGCTTCTTGGGAAAGGGGACACGATCATTGATGGAGGCAACTCCAACTTCCACGACACGATCCGCCGGCACGAGAAACTTGCGGGGCACGGCCTTCACTTCATTGATGCCGGAACTTCGGGCGGCGTCTGGGGCCTAGAAAACGGCTACTGCATGATGGTGGGCGGCGACGCCGCACCTGTAAAGGAGATGGAGCCGATCTTCCTCACGCTGGCACCGAAAGATGGCTACATGCACTGCGGCGCGACTGGCGCTGGTCACTACGTGAAGATGGTGCACAACGGGATCGAATACGGCCTCATGCAGGCGTATGCCGAAGGGTTCGAGATCCTCGCAAAGTCCCGTTACCAGGTCGACCTTGCAAAGGTCTCCGACCTCTGGATGCAGGGCTCCGTCGTTCGCAGTTGGCTCCTTGAACTTGCTGGGCGCGCCTTCCGCGCAGAAGGGAACGAACTCAAGTCCATCAAGGGCTGGGTTGCAGATTCAGGAGAGGGACGTTGGACCGTGCAAGAGGCGATTGATCTTGATGTCCCAGCACCACTGATCACACTTTCGCTCCTGACGAGATTCCGATCACGTCAAGAGGACTCGTACAGCGCCAAAGTGCTCGCAGCGTTGCGCAATCAGTTCGGCGGACATGCGGTGAAGCCCGAGTGAAGAGCGGAAAGTCGGGCGACGGTGGTGGTACGATCCGCACCCTTCGCCTTGCACGTGCAGGGAAAAAGGTAACGCCGAAGCGCAGCAAGGCGAATCCGCTTCGCTCCGGTCTGCGGATTGAGCGCGTCCCCGACCCGAACATCGTGGTGCTCTTCGGGGCAACCGGTGACCTCGCACACCGCAAGGTCGTCCCCGCCCTGTACCACCTTTGGGTCAGCGATCTCCTTCCAGAGAAGTTCGCCCTCGTCTGCTTCGGGCGACGTGACGCAACGGACTCGTCTATGCGCACGGACTTGCGTGCTTCACTAGAGAAGCACGCTCGTGTGAAGCCAATTGATGAGGTTCGTTGGCGAGATTTTGCTGCGCGCATCAGCTATGTCAAAGGTGCGTTTGACGATCCCGAGTCGTACGCAACCCTTAGTCAGCACCTCGACGCCATCGACGCGAGCGTTGGGACGAGAGGGAACCGCCTCTACTATCTCGCAACTCCGGCCTCATCATTCCCGGAGATCGTCCGCGGTCTCGGCGCTGCAGGGCTCGATCACGAAACGGGTGAGGGTGGCTGGCGACGCGTCGTCATTGAGAAACCATTCGGTCGCGACCTTGAATCAGCAGTGAAACTCAACCGTGAGGTCGGCAAAGTCTTCCGCGAGAGTCAGGTCTACCGCATCGACCACTACCTCGGCAAAGAGACCGTTCGCAACATCTTGATCTTCCGCTTTGGCAACTTGATCTTTGAGCCAATCTGGCACCGCAGATATATCGACCACATTCAAATAACCGTCGCAGAGTCGATCGGCGTCGAGGGGCGTGGCGCATTCTACGAGGAGACGGGGGCGCTTCGTGACATCTTGCAGAACCACCTCCTCCAGCTCCTCACACTCGTTGCCATGGAGCCACCTGCCACGCTTGATGCGGAGGCTCTCCGCGACGAGAAGGTGAAGGTGCTCCGTGCCGTTCGTCTCCTGAGCGCAGATTCGGTTGATGAGCACGTCGTGCGCGGCCAATACGGGCCGGGGTGGATCGGCGCCACCGAAGTGGCCGGATATCGAAGCGAGCCTGAGGTGGATGCCGCATCGGAGACAGAGACATTCGTCGCCGCTCGATTTGAGATCGACGACTGGCGCTGGGCGGGCGTCCCCTTCTATCTGCGAGCAGGGAAGCGTCTCCCAAAGCGCGCCACGGAGATCGCGATCCAGTTCAAGGATGTTCCACAGCGCCTCTTCTCGCCAACCGGCGATACGCCAGAGCCAAACATGCTCGTGATCCGCATTCAACCTGATGAGGGGATCTTGCTTCGATTCGCCGCCAAGGTGCCTGGGTTAGGCACAGATGTTCGACCAGTCAACATGGACTTCGCGTACGGTTCTGCATTTTCAGTGGAGAGTCCAGACGCGTATGAGACGCTCATCTTGGATGCACTCCTTGGGGATGCGTCGCTCTTCACGCGCGCCGACGAAGTGGAAGCCGCCTGGCGGATTGTGGATCCGATCATGGAATCCTGGCTCGCCGGCGCTGAGCCCGCACTTCCCAATTACGCCGCAGGGACGTGGGGCCCTGATGCCGCGGATGCGCTCCTCACCCGCGAGGGGCGTCGCTGGCGCAGGTTGTAGCGCCAAATGAACCTCAGCGCCGCAGAGCTCACTACCCTGCGCTGGAAGTCCACCGCACACTCAGTTGCAGAAGCGGACGCGCTCCTCGCGCGCCTCTGGAGTAGCACTGAGTCTCGTCAGCAGATCAGCGCCAACACATCACCAGGGGGAGGCGGGGCGACTCCGCTCGCAGTACGAACCGGAGTGATGAACCTCGTAGTGGTGGCACCCGGTGAAGAGCGCGCGGTCGGCGCGGCGAGTTCACTTGCGAGCCTCCCAAGAAACCCTTCGCGCACCCTCTTCATTGTGCCGCGCGACCCAGAGGGGCCACCCACCTTCGGGGCGCGACTTGAGATCTTCTGCGCGGTCACCCCACGAGGCGATGGCACGTCCGCGTGCACGGAGCTTCTCTGGATTGATGCGAGCGGTGAAGCCGGGCGCCACCTCTCCAGCATGGTCCCGCAGCTCTCACTGCATGACCTTCCAACACTCCTCTGGTGGGATCACACCGTAGATCCAACAAGTCGTGACTTGAAGGAGTTGCTGCGAGGCGTAGATCGGATTCTCTTCAACGGTGCGGAGCAGCGAGGCGTCGGGATTGAGGTCGTGCGTGACTTGATCACGCTTTCACGAGCCTCAGGAACTGCCATCAGCGACTTCTCACTCATTCGCCAGGCACGCTGGCGCGAGGCGGTTGCAAGTGCATTTGATGAGCCAGAGATTTCTCCGTATCTACATGCAATCACAAAGATCCGCGCCACGTATTCCGCGGGGAGCAACCTCACCGCACCAGCAAACGTGGTGAAGCCGACATATCACCTTGCCTGGCTCGCCTCACGTTTGAACGCACGAGTCACTGCCCCACTTTCGAACCACGCTGGAACATGGAGCGGAGCAATTGATGAGGAAGGGCGACGCATTGCGCTCACGCTCGAGCCGGTGCCGGATGCTGGCCGATCAGGTACCACACTCGCCCTCCACATCACCGCAGAGCGCCGCGGAGGCGTGTTGGAGCTCAGCGTGCGCGCAGATGGCGAAAGCACCCATGTCCGCGCATCAATCAACGGCACACCAGTCCATGAGCGCACACTGCGCGCAAAGCGTGCCACTGACGCTGAACTGCTCAGTCAGGCACTCGAACTCGGCGAGGTCGATCCGCTCTCCCCATCAATTCTGCGCGCGTTTGCGCAACTCGTCGGATGAGCGGTCCGCACATCATCGTTGTAGAAGACGCCAAGGCGGTCGCCCTTGCGGCGGCCGACCTCGTGATAGCAGCTGCTACGCAATCCGTTGCGGCTCGCGGCGTGTTTCACTGGTGCGCAACTGGAGGGAGTACTCCTGCGGCGCTCTACGCTGCAATGCGAGATTCAAGGCTATCGGCCCAAATGCCATGGAGTAAGACGCACATTTGGTTTGGTGACGAGCGACATGTGGATCGAGCCGATCCGCTTTCCAATGCATCGCTTGTGGATGAAATACTCCTTCTGCCCACGGCTTCGAAGACCTCCGCAGATAGCCTAGGAGTACAGGTACATGCCTGGCCGACTCAACTGCCAGGACCCGCTGCAGTGAATTCATACCTCAATGAACTAGATAAGTTCCAGGTACCTCTGAACGCGGAGAGGTTTCCAATCTTTGACATGGTGATGATTGGAGTCGGTTCAGATGGACACTGCCTGAGTGTGTTCCCTGGCTCTAGCCTAGCCCGAGTGGGCGCGCCAGTTGCATCCCCAGTGGAAGCGCCAGTTCACATTGAGCCACGTGTATCGCGTTTAACGTTCTCAATTGGGATTCTTGCAAGCGCACGCTCAGTCTGCGTGAGTGTCGTTGGTTCGGGAAAACTAGACGCGCTGAAGTCAATCATGATGACTAGCTCCACGATCACCGAGTTTCCTGCCAAGGCTGCACTGACTGACACGTCCACCTGGCTAGTGGATCAAGCCGCGTCGGACGGGCTCCGCTAGACTCTGGCCGATGGCTTCAATACGTACTCCCTGGCTGCATGTGATTGCCGGCTGCATGAGCAGCGGCAAGACGGCTGAGGTCGTGCGCCTCCTGAGCCGCCGAGAAATCGCCGGTCAGAGCGTCCTGCTAATCACGCCGTCCCGCGATACCCGCGTTGCGCCTGGAGAGGTCGTGAGCCGGACGGGGACGCGCTTCCCGAGCGTTGTCGCGAAGGATGCCACGTCACTGCGCGACGAAGTGCTCGCACGAGATCCAGACGCGGTGGCGATTGAAGAGGCACAGTTCTTCGGGCCGGACCTGCCTACCATCATCGAGGAGCTCGTGGCAAGTCCACGCACCGTGATCGTCAGCGGGCTTGACCAGGACTTTGCTGGTCGACCATTCGCCACGATTCCAGAACTGCTCGCGCGCGCTGACGAAGTGACGAAGCTCACCGCAATTTGCGTGAAGTGCGGTGGGGAGGCGACGCGAACCCAGCGCATGCGCAACGGGCAGCCAGCGAGCGTGAGTGACGAACTGATTGTCATTGGTGGCATGGGTGGCGATGACACCTACGAGGCGCGATGCCGCGCCTGCCACGTCGTCCTTCCGTAGATCGCAGAGGGACTGCAGACCTCTGCAGTTGTTAGCAGCGTGAGGGAGAAATCAGCCGAATCGGCCTGACACGTAGTCCGCGGTGAGCTGGTGTTCAGGCGCAGTGAAGACCTTTGAGGTTGGAGCGTACTCAACGACGTATCCGGCTCGATCGTCACCCATTGTCATGAAGATCGTCTGGTCCGAAGCACGCGCCGCCTGCTGCATGTTGTGCGTGACGATGACGATCGTGTAGTCCTTCGCAAGGACTCGCATCAGCTCCTCAATCTGTAGGGTGGATCGGGGGTCAAGGGCGGAGCACGGCTCGTCCATGAGGATGACCTCCGGGCGCACGGCGATAGCCCGCGCAATGCAGAGGCGCTGCTGCTGACCACCCGAGAGTGAGAGGCCAGGCTCGTTGAGCTTGTCTTTCACCTCATCCCATAGCGCCGCACGGTGCAGGCTCTCTTCAACGAGGTCGTCGAGTCCGACACTCTGCCCCAGCAGCCGAGGACCGAACGCTACGTTTTCAAAGATCGACTTTGGGAAGGGATTCGGTTTCTGGAAGACCATGCCCACTCGGCGACGAATCTCGATCACGTCTGCGCTTCGGGCTGAGATGTCTTCACCGTCAAAGTAGATCGAGCCATCCATTCGGAAGCTAGGCACCAGATCGTTCATGCGGTTGATTGAACGCAAGAGCGTGCTCTTCCCGCATCCAGAAGGGCCAATCAGCGCAGTGATCTGATTGCGTGGGACTTCAAGATCGACATCTCTTACCACCTGGTTTTTCCCGTACGAGCAAGAAACGTGATCAAAGCGAAGTGCAGACTCCTGACGCGCCGCGCTGGCGTTCACGTGTCCAGCTGTCACACGCGCCTCCTCTTGTGTGGTCGCACGAACGGTAGGTTTCGCCTTGCTCATCGACACGAAGCGTACCTCACCACTGCAGGCCGCGGGAGAGGCGCGCCCGCAGGTAGATGGCTGCCCCGTTCAAGAGGAGCATGAGCGCGATGAGCACCAAGATCGCCGCAGCAGAAATTTCCAAGAAGGCTTCCTGAGGTCGGTTCGCCCAGTTGAAGATTTGGATGGGAAGGACCGTGTACTTGTCTTCAAATGGGTTTGTTGGAACAAATGTGACGAACGTTACTGCGCCGATCAAGATGAGCGGTGCAGTCTCGCCTACGGCACGCGCGACTGCAAGCACGATCCCAGTCAGAATTCCTGGTGCTGCGGCTGGGAGAAGCGCACGGCGAATCACCTGCCATCGCGTTGCACCAAGAGCGTATGCAGCCTCACGCTGACTCGGCGGGACTGCCTTGAGGGCCTCTGCGCTTGAGATGATCACGACAGGCAAGATCAGGAGGCTGAGCGTCAAGGAGGCGGCGAATACCGTCCGACCAAGATCAAGCCCGCGAACGAAGATCGCGAGGCCGAAGATTCCGTACACAATGGAAGGGACGCCTGCCAAGTTCGAGATGTTGATCTTCAACAGGCGGGCGATGCGCCCCCGCCCTGCGTACTCCTCCAGATAGATCGCTGCCCCAATACCGATCGGCAGGGTGATCAAGGCGACCAAAACGGTCACCCAGAGTGTGCCGACAAGGGCGGGGAGAATGCCTGCCTTGGCGGGAATTCGACTCGGCGAGGAGGTGAGGAACTGCGTGTCAAGCGACGATCCGCCCCTGCCAACAAGGTCGATGAGAAGGCCGGCGAGAGTCACCATGCTGATAAAGATGGCTGCAAGTGCGAGCAGCGAGAAGAGCGCGTTCTTCACCTTGCGACGACTGAGTGTCGTGGCCTCTCCAACATGTGACGCCGTCCTCGTTGAATTAGTCATATTCGTTCCGATACTTAGACACGATCCACGTGCTGATCATGTTCAGCGCAAAGGTCATTGCAAACAGCGTTGCACCAACCGCAAAGAGCGCCTTGAATTGAAGGCTGTCAGCTGGGGTGTCGCCAAGGCTGATCTGCACAATGAATGCGGTCATTGTCTGCACTGACTCCGTTGGATCGATCGTCAGCTGCGGGTTGGTGCCGGCGGCAAGCACCACTGCCATCGTCTCCCCGATGGCACGACTCATCGCCAAGATCACGGCGGCGGCGATTCCAGAGAGCGCGGCGGGGAGTAGCACGCGTCGGACCGTCTCCCAGCGCGTTGCCCCCATTGCATACGCGCCCTCTCGAAGGCCGCGCGGCACTGCTCGAAGAGCATCTTCGGTCAATGAGGCGATGAGGGGGAGAATCAGGATGCCCACCACAATCCCAGCCGAAAGTGCTGAGAAGGTTCCTAGCTCAGGCAGGATGGTTGCCTTCAACAGCGGCGTGATCACCGTGATCGCAAAGAAGCCGTAGACAATCGTCGGGATCCCAGCAAGTATTTCTAGGATTGGTTTGACGATGTTGCGCGCGCGCATGCTCGCAAATTCACTCATCCACACGGCTGCAAGGATCCCAATCGGGACAGCGATCGCAAGTGCAATCGCCGCAATCATGAGTGTGCTCACGACCAGCGGGATGACCCCAAAGGCAAAAGGCTTGATGGACGCCGACCAGCGTGTTCCAGTGAAGAAGTCCACCGGGGCAATCTCTGCAAAGAAGAGCAGCGCCTCAACGGCGAGCACCGCGATGATTCCAACCGTTGTCACGATACCAATCGCGGCTGCGGCGCGAAGTCCAAACTCGATCGCTCGTTCGGCTGGCCTCGACCGTGGCAACGTGATGTAGGTCATCTCAACCTTTCTCTCTGGCCGACCAGGTTCTGCATTCAGATAGTAGCGGCGCCCAGGGGCCGCTGGACC
>JAYQPX010000003.1:41984-73349 GCA_038145565.1 Chloroflexota bacterium
AAGTCTGCATCGTTCAGTCCGATGTATCCAACCGCCTCTGAGAGCTCGTTGGTGTTCTCAAGGAAGAATCGGAAGAAGGCCGCAACCTCCGGTCGCGCAAGCGCTGCCACCGATGGGTAAACGAACAACGGTCGACCGAGAGGAGCATAGGTTCCATTGTTGGTGGCCTCCGCGGTCGGCATCGTGCAACCCGCACCGCCGTCAACTGGAACCGCCTTGACCTTCCCTGCGTTCTCCGTCACGTATGCCAGGCCAAAGTAGCCGAGCGCATACTTCGAACCGCTGATCCCCTGCACCAAGGTGTTGTCGTCTTCAGAAGCGGTGTAGTCGGAACGTGAAGCATCTACCTCTCCATTGATCACTTCGGTGAAGTAATCAAATGTGCCTGAATCGGCGCCTGGGCCGTAGAGCTCGATCTTTTCGGCTGGCCAGCCAGCGCGCACATCGGCCCACGTCATCACGGTGGAGTCTGGTCCCCAGATAGCATTGAGCTCTGCAACGCTCAAGCAGTCAACGAAATCATTCTCTGGGTTCACCACAACGGCAAGCGCGTCGAGTGCAACCTTGAGCTCGATGTATTCCACACCGTTTGTCATGCAGAGTTCATCCTCTGACTCCGCACCAGTCTTGATCGGTCGCGACGCGTTGTTTGCGTCAGTCTCACCCGCGCAGAACTTCTTGAATCCACCACCTGTCCCGGAGAAGGCAACGGTCACCTGAACTCCAGAATTCGCGTTCTGGAACTCTTCGGCGACAGCTTCCGTGATCGGATACACGGTGCTCGAACCATCGATTGCAATCTCGCCGCTCAACGCATCAGACGATGCGCTCTCGGACGACCCTCCACACGCAGCGACAAACACAGCAATCAGTGCTGCTGCGCCGAGCCTCTTCAATGGGTTCTTCATCGTTACTCCTACCTGTTTGGCGAGGCGCCCCTGGCTCGCCGTGATTGCGGGCGCTTGCTCATCCTCCGTGGGACGTGTGAACAGCCTGCTATCGCCAGGTAAACGGCGCGTTAACTTATTTCCGTGCGGGTGTGCTCGGTCGGATCGCCTCCCACTCGGCCACGAGGACGGCCCCCAGGATCAGAGCGCCACCCAGGAACTGGATAGCGGTGAGGCTCTCACCAAAGATGAGACCTGCGGCAACGATCGTGAAGATCGGCTCCACGGTGCTGACGAGTGCGGCGCGGGCGGCGCCGAGGCGCTGTGCGCCCGCGTAGAAGGCACCGATCGGCACGATGCCGGCGATTGTGGCTACGCCGATGATTGGGAGGAGGGCATCGCCTGGGATCGGCGCTGGAAGCAGGTCGCGCCCGGCGAGGAGCCGCAGCGCGAAGACGCCGAGTGCGGTCCCGGCCAGGCTGAGTGGAACCGCAGCAAGCGGCGGAATGCCGCCACCGCGGCTCGATCCGGTGCCGCGCTTTGACTCTCCGCCCAGACGAGCGGCGAGGATGATGTAGCAGCTGTAGATGATGGGTGAGGCAACGCCAAGGACGAGTCCGATGAGCGCTGGCTCCTTCCCAGCCGAGATCCCGCCGACGCCGAGCGCCACGCCGGTGGTGGCGATCCCGAGTGCCGCCCAGGGTCGCAAACCTGATGGTGCATGCGCAAAGAAGATGGAGAGGACTGCAACGATCGCTGGGTACGCATACGTCATCAGTCCGGCGAGAGAGGCGTCGATCCAGATCAGGCTCGCAAAGTAGGTTGAGGCATTCGCTACGAAGAGTGCGCCGATTGCGAGCGCGGAGAGTGCGCGTCGCAGCGACAGCGAACGCAGCGCCGCTCGACCTGCGGGGAGTGCAATCACGATCACACCAAGAACGAGTGCGGCGAGAAAGTGACGCCAAGCGAGGAGGTCGAGCCAATCGAACCCGGTGGGATAGATCCATTTTGCGAAGAGCGGACCTGATCCGTATCCAAATGCGGAGATCGCGACGAGGAGAATCCAGGGGAGTCGTGAGCCGCGCATCGCAGAAGGATACGCGAGGAAACGAGTATCATCTGCGCATGTCTTCCAGTGCGCGCCTGACCTCGGCCTCCCCGCTTGCCATTGCACTCGGGATGCTCGCGATCTACATCGTCTGGGGGACCACCTACCTTGCGATCCGTGTTGTGGTCGATCCATCTGCAGGGAGCGCCATCCCCCCGTTCACCATGGTCGCGCTCCGCTTCGCCCTTGCGGGTGCAGTGATGCTCGCGATCGTCGCCGTGGTAGCGCGACCAGCACTGCGCAGCTTGACGCGCGCACAGATTCGCGATCAGGTGATCGTTGGGCTTGCCCTGAATGTTGGGGGGCTTGGTGTCACCTCGTTTGGTGAGCAGACCATCCCATCAGGAATCACCGCCCTCCTCATCGCACTCCTCCCCATCTGGGTCGCTGTAATCGGTCGGGTTGTCTACAAGGACCGCATTGCGCCACTCACGCTCTTCGGCATCGTGATCGGCATCGTGGGTGTGGCAATCCTCATCTCGCCGCGCACCGATGGCGCAGCGCTCGATCCACTTGGACTTGCCTGCATCCTGATCAGTCCGCTGAGTTGGGGTGGCGGGTCAATCTGGAGCCAGCGACGTGCAGCCACCCCACCAGATCAACGCGTCGCCGTCACGATCCAGATGCTCGCGGGGAGCGCTGGGGGCGCGATCGTTGCGGTGCTCCTTGGTGAGCCGGCACAGATCAGCACTGAGACGATCGGACCGGACGTCCTCTTTGCGCTCTTTTACCTAACGACGGTTGGGAGCCTCTTCGCCTACAACGTCTACACCTGGCTCCTCCGCGTTGCGCCATTTGGACTCGTATCGACCTATGCGTACGTCAACCCAGTCGTCGCCGTAATCGCGGGCGGTCTGATCCTTGCGGAACCGATCTCACCGCAGATCGTGCTTGGCGGTGGCATCGTGGTTGCTGGAGTTGCAATGATGGTGACCGCACGAAGTCGCACCATCAAGGCGGGTGGCACCGCACACTGAGGCTAGGATGCTCGCATGGATCTAGCGAAGCGACGTGCATTCACCGAGCGAGTGGTAGCGGCGGGCCGCGACGCCGGGGTCCACGTGCGCCCTCACGCCATGTCGGAGAGCACCGCCACCGCGGCACAGGCAGCGGCCGCGCTCGGGGTTGAGGTTGGGCAGATCGTCAAGAGTCTCGTCTTCTCCATCGAGGGGGGAGTAAAAACGCACGGCGTGCTCTGCCTGGTGTCGGGTGCAGATCGCGTTGATCTCATGGCACTCGGCCGCGCACTCAAGCTCGCGCAAGAAGAGAAGGTTCGTCGCGCTACGGCCGATGAGGCCCGTGCCTTCACAGGCTTCGTGATTGGCGGCATCCCTCCGTTTGGACACACGCCAGCACCTGAACACGACGCGCCGATTGTTCTCGCGGACGCGGGACTCTCGTCGCGGGGTGAACTCTGGGCCGCATGCGGCACCCACCTTGATGTCTTTCCCATCGCCTACGAAGCACTCCTTCGCGCAACTGGTGCGCGAGAAGTTTCCGTCAGCGAACGACCATCGTGACTGGCCGTCATGCTCCTGCGATGAAGATCACGCGCGCCGCCGCTCGTCGCTTTCTCGCCGAGCGACACATGCTCCTCCCGCCACGCTCACTCCCCGCAAGTCGCGGCTCCGTCCTTGCGCTGATCGAGCGACTCGGCTCGCTGCAGTTTGACCCTGTTGATCTTGCTGGCCGCAGCCACGAGCTGGTCTGTCATGCACGGATTGATGGCTTTGAGCCACGCTGGGTGGATGAGCTGCTTTACGCGAACGTGCCGGCGAAGCGCGCGCTGATTGAGCAGTACAACGGCGTGCTCGTGATCATTCCCACGAGCGAACTGCCCTACTACCGACGACCAGCAGACAGACGACGCGAACGATTCTGGAGCGACGGCACCTACAAGAAGCTGAAGCCGTGGGCGGAGACGATCATGTCGCGCATTACCAACGAAGGTGCGCTGAGCGCGAGTGACTTTGGTCCGTCGAAGCCGGTCGACTGGTCATGGGGTCCAACCCCCGCGTATCGCGCGGCGCTCGAAATGCTCGCAAACTCCGGCGAGCTCTACCTTGCCCGACGCGAAGGCTCCATTCGCTGGTTCGACCTCCCTGAGCGACTCCTCCCCCGCAACGTGCTGGAGCGCCGCGTCAGCGAAGAGGAACAGATCGCCCACACCTTCTTGGCGCGACATCGCGACATGGGTCTCACCTCAGCGAACGCGGCGTGGGTTCCGCGTGACTGGCCGCTCACTAGGAAGCAACTTGTGGAGCGACTCATTGCCCAAGGGGAGCTCATGGAGGTGGAGATCGCGGGTCTCCCAGGTGTCTGGCGACTCCCCGCGGCCGAACGTTTTGCGCTCGAAGCAGCCGCGCGCGCAACCACCGGAAGCCGGATTGCAGCTGCAGATCCGAACGCAGTCACGCTGCTTTCCCCACTCGACCCACTGGTTCACGATCGCGCGCGACTCGAGCAGCTGTACGACTTCCACTATCGCTGGGAGATCTACACGCCTGAGAGGCGGCGCGCCTTCGGGCCGTACACAATGCCGATCCATGCCGGTGACGCGATCGTAGGCCGAATCCAGATGCACCGCGAGAAATCCGGCGGAGACGGTGCGGGTGGCGCACTGGTCATCGACGGACTCTGGTGGGAGAAGCGCACGAAACCTCAGCACCACCTTGAGGGGCTGACGCGGGCAATCCGGTCCCATCAGCGCCTGCTCGGCCTCCCCGCAGGAAAGATGCCCTTGGCGCTGGCGGAGCGCCGGGATGGTGGTCAGCTCTTCAAGAATCTCAAGCGTGCGGACGTGTTCCGCGTCGACGACTAGACGCCGAGGTACGCCTCTTTCACCTTCGGGTTGTTCGCAAGCTTCTTGCAATCATCCTCGAGCGTGACTTCGCCGATCTGCAAGATGTAGCCGCGGTTCGCAATGCCAAGCGCCATCATGGCGTTCTGTTCGACGAGAAGGACTGCGGTTCCGCGTGCGTTGATCTCCTTGATGATGTCGAAGATCTGCTCCACCAGGATCGGCGCGAGCCCCATGGATGGCTCATCGAGAAGAAGCACTTTCGGCTGGCCCATCAACGCGCGTCCGATCGCAAGCATCTGCTGTTCGCCGCCAGACATGGTTCCTGCCGCCTGGAACTCCCGCTCTCTGAGACGCGGGAAGAGATCGAAGACCTTCTTGAAGTCTGCCTGAACATCAGGACCTGGCTTGCGCAAGAACGCGCCCATCTCTAGATTCTCGCGCACGGACATTCGAGTGAAGACGCGACGACCTTCTGGACTGTGACCCACCCCGAGACGCACGATCTCATGCGCTGGAGCCGACTCAATGCTTTTTCCGTTGAGCGTGATGCTGCCTGAACGGGCACGCTCCAGACCGGAGATCGTGCGCAGCGTCGTCGTCTTTCCTGCGCCGTTGGATCCGATCAAGGTGACGATCTCACCCTCTTCGACCTTCAGCGAGACTCCGCGCAGGGCGTGTACCGCCCCGTAGTATGTGTGGACGTCCTTCAGTTCAAGCAGAGCCATCTGACGCCCCTCTCAGTGCCCACTCGCGGCGCCGCGACCCAGGTAGGCCTCGATCACCTTCGGATTGCTTCGGATCTCGGCCGGCTGTCCTTCGGCGATCTTCTCGCCATGGTCGAGTACTGTGATCCGGTCCGAAATGCCCATGACCACGCGCATGTCGTGTTCGATGAGCAGGATTGTGATGTTTCGTTCGTCGCGGATACGACGGATGAGTGCCGTCATCTCAGCGGTTTCCTTTGGGTTCATTCCTGCCGCCGGCTCGTCGAGGAGAAGAAGCTCGGGACGCCCGGCGAGAGCACGGGCAATCTCGAGGAGTCGCTGCTTCCCGTACGGCAGGGCCGATGCAAGGGTGTTCTCCTCCCCTGCCAGCCCAACGAAGGAGAGAAGCTCGCGGGCTTCACGCTCGGAGTTTGCCTCTTCGAGCCTGGTCTGTTTCGACTGAAAGATCGTGCCGAGAAAACCAGAGCGCAGGTGCACATGCGCGCCAACGAGGATATTCTCCAGCGCGGTCATCTTCTTGTAGAGACGGATGTTCTGGAACGTGCGCGCGAGCCCCGCCTCCACCATGTCGTTCGGTCGGGCGGGTCGCGTGATGCCGAAGCGCTTGATCAGTCGCACGTACCAGAGCGGTCGCACGATCGTGAGCAGCAGCGCCGTCACGAATCCGAGCATGGCAATGACAACGGAGAGCACGCCTTCATAGAAGCCCTCAACTCCACCGACGACGAACAGGAAATACGCAACCGCGGCGATCATCGGAATGATTGGCGCGAGCAGGAGTAGCGGCTCTCGGTTGGCGCCGGTGGGCGGTGAGATGAGTCGCTTCCCGTTGAGTTCTACATGGCCTTCCGTAGGCGCGTAGATTCCCGCGATCACGTTGAACAGCGTGGTCTTGCCGGCCCCGTTCGGTCCGATGATCGCCGCGATCATTCCACGCGGGATCTCAAAGTCAACCTTGTTGACAGCAACAAGGCCGCCAAAGCGGCGCGTGACGGCACTCGCTTTCAGCACGAGGTCGGAGTTTCCGCCGCGGCTCACTTGCCGGCTCCTATCGAGTCCTTGAAGGTGCGCAGCCGGCGCTTTGCGGGGAAGATCCCCTGCGGTCGCTTCAGCATCATCAACACGAGGACGATGCCGTAGAGCACGTACTGGAACTCGAGAAAGTCGATCTCCTGCAGAACAGGGATGTTGAAGTTGTCAATGAGCGTGTTCAATTGCTTCAAGAAGATGCTCTGCACGAGATAGATGACGAACGCTCCGACCGCCACGCCGACCGGATTCCCCATGCCGCCAAGGACCACCGCCGCAACTGCAGAGATGGAGACGACGAACTTGAACTGGTCGGGGGCAACGAATCGTGAGCTTGGCGGCATTGAAAACACCGACGAATCCCGCAATTGCAGCACCAACTGCAAACGCCTGAAGTTTGGAGATCACCGTGTTGACGCCAGAAGATTCGGCGGCAAGCTCATCTTCTCGCACCGCATCCCACGCGCGACCGATTCGACTCTCTTGCAGGCGGAATACCACGATCATGCTCAGCGCGATCATCACCATCATCAGGACATAGAAGGGCCACGGGTTGATCAGCGTGAATTCGAGGATGCCGGGGATCACCGGCTTGTCCACGCCCCCAAGGCCGTTGGTTCCTCCGGTGAAGGGGTCCGAGTTGAGCAACACAATCGGGACGATCTCTCCAAAGCCAAGCGTGACGATCGCAAGATAGTCGCCACGCAGACGCAGCGTCGGCGCACCGAGGAAGATGCCGAACATAGCGCCGATGATTGCGCCGACGATGAGCATCGGCCAGAACGGGAGATGGATGTCGAAGAACGGGGAGGCGACAATTGCGTACGTGTAACCACCCAGCGCGAAGAATGCCGCGTAGCCGAGGTCGAGCAGTCCTGCAAATCCGATCACGACGTTTAGGCCTACCGCGAGGAGGGCGTAGATCCCAGCGATTGTGAAGGCGTTCACCCAGGCGTTCATCGACTGCAGTTCACCGAACGGCGGGATCCTGCTGATTAGCGGGAGGGCAACACCGATCACAACGACGGCGACGAGGACTCCCAGGGATCGATGCTGCGCGAAATACGAGTTCGACCGTGCGCGCAAGGGGGCGAACCGGGCCAGCAGCGCGCTCATGCGCGATCACCTGTTTGAGAGCCGAGCAGGCCGGTTGGGCGGAAGACGAGGATGATCACAAGGAGCGAGAAGACGATCGCGCTTCCCCATCGACCGAACCCGAACGCGGCCGCCATCACTTCGATGAACGCGATCAGGAACCCGCCCAGCGCGGCACCGGCCGTGTTGCCGATCCCACCGAGAACAGCGGCGGTGAATGCCTTCAGCCCCGACTGGAAGCCCAGGGTAAACGTGGTGTTGCCGTAGTAAAGGCCGTGAATGACGCCGGCGGC
This sequence comes from Chloroflexota bacterium, assembly GCA_038145565.1. Taxonomy (GTDB): domain Bacteria; phylum Chloroflexota; class Limnocylindria; order Limnocylindrales; family Limnocylindraceae; genus Limnocylindrus. The sequence continues at coordinate 49,925 of JAYQPX010000003.1, forward strand.
GCCAGCCAGCCCTGACCCGATCAGGAACGTGATCATGATCGTGCGGTTGATGTCCACACCCATGAGGGAGGATGCGTCGCGATCCATCGCGGTCGTTCGCATCGCGCGGCCAGTGCGGGTTCGTGCGATGAAGAGCTGGAGGACCAGCATGAGGAAGATCGCCGATCCGATAACGAAGAGATTGAGGAAGGGGACACGGCTCTCACCGAGGGTGAACACCCACTGCGTGGGGAACAGCTGTGGGACGTTGGTGATGTACGGCCCGACGAAGAACTGGATGATGTTCTGGAGGATAAAGCTCACACCGATCGCAGTGATCAGCGGAGCAAGCTTCGGCGCGTGCCGCAGGGGGCGGTAGGCGAGACGTTCGATGAACGCCCCGACAATCGCCATCACGACGATCGTCACGAGAAAGAGGGCGACGAGGCTGAACACCAAGGTGGGGATGTCGGTGATTGCACCGGTCTGACCGAGAAGTGTCGTGCTCACCCCAATTGATACAAACGTGGCGACCATGAAGACATCGCCATGCGCAAAGTTGATGAGTTCGATGATTCCATAAACCATCGTGTACCCGAGAGCGACTAGTGCGTAGATCGCACCGAGCGTCATCGCATTAAGGAACTGATCGAATCCTAGGATGCCAAGCATCAGGGCAAGGAAGCCCGTGATCACAGCCGGTAGGAAAAGCTGGCCGCGCACGCGCTCGGTCCGAACGGTTCCCGTCGCGCTTGCCATCTGCCCTCCTTCACGGTTGCCCTGAGGTGTTGAATGATTCTGCCTGTCCGCTGCCGGTTGGGCAAGGCACAGGGTACGTACTTCGCTGGATCAGGTGTGAGAGGGCCCCCACCGCCCTCGTGGGCGAAGGGGGCCCTTCATCGCGATCTTCGCGACCTGTTGCGGGGAGACCCCGCTACAAGTTACTTGGCCGCGTAATCAACCTGTTCAACGAACGTCCAGTTGCCATCGACAACCTCATAGAGGGAGATGACCTTCTGGGACGTGTCGCCGACCTCGTCGAACGAGATGCTTCCAAGCACTGTGGAGTACGTCACTGACGTGTCAGCCATTGCAGCGCGTACAGCCTCTCGCGTCACCTCGCCAGCCGCAATGGCTCGCTTGATGGCGTCAAGGACAACCTGGGCGCATGCGTATCCAGCTGCAGAGTATGCACCTGGGGCCTCACCGTATTCAGCCTCGTACTTGGATGCGAATCCAGCTTTGTCAGGGATGTTCTCGATTGCAGCTACGGAGCTGAAGCTTTTCGCAGCAGCTGATCCCGCGATTGCAATGTACGAACCATCGCCTGTGCCGTCCTGGATGCCGTCGCCGCCGTAGAACTCGATGTCTCCGCCGCCGGCCTGTTCAATGGCCTTGCGGAAGAGTCCAGCACCGTCCGCTGTCACACCACCATAGAAGAACGCATCTGGGCCGAGGGCCAGCGCTGAGGTCACGATTGCGTTGAAATCGGTGGTTCCTGCTGGTGCACCTTCGCGACCGAGAATCGTGCCGCCACCGGCCTCGAACTCAGCTGCGAATGCATCGGCAATGCCCTTGCCGTAGGTGTCGGTCGAGTCAACGATGAACACCTTCGACTTGCCGCGCGACTTTGCGTACACAGCAACCGCTGGGCCCTGGAAGTCGTCCGTTGCAGCTACGCGAACGTAGTTGACTGGTCGGCCACCGCGAAGCGCAGCACCCGCCTCACCCTTGGTGAGATCTGGGTTGGTGTTCGATGGCGAGCACTGTGCAAGACCGGCTTCCGAAGAAACCGGGATCTGTGCCTTCGCCGAAGAGCTGTTGAACGGACCGACCACTGCTACGACGCTTTCGTCGCCAACAAAGGTCGTCATGTCCGTCGCGGCCTGAGCCGGGTTGTGGACGCCGTCAACGGCGTGGTCAAGGATCTTCGTCGCGAGCGTGTAGCCCTCGATCGTCGTCTCCTTGATTGCGAGAAGTGCGCCGTCACGGGCTGGGCCGGCGGACGCGAGCGAGGAGCCCGAAAGCGGAAGGCTGATGCCGATCGTCAGCGTCTTCCCTTCCGTCGTGCTTCCACCGCAAGCAGCTGCAAGAAGCGCAGCTGTTGCAAGGGCTGCGAAGCCCTTCTTGTTAAAGACCTTCATGAGGTCCTCCTTCTACTATTCCGCGCCGGATCCGACGCGGGCTCGGGGCTGATTCGGACTATGCAATCACCAGGCTGCGGCTTTCGCCAAGACGATGGTGCGGCTGCGTCCGATGCAGTCGAGGAGCCCCATCATGAAGGAGGCGGAGCGGCTGCGCAACTTTTTCCCCGAGATTTGGTGGCGAAATCCAACGAAATCACGCACAAATCGTGAATTGTTTAGAAAACGCAACCAAACATCCCGCTCGCGTAAACGCCGCCGCGCCCAGTCTTGATCACCCGCTCAACTGGTCTGGCCCGGTTCAGCAACTAATAGCCCAGCGCCCGCGGGGAGGGTCAGAGACGTTGAGACCTCCTCACATGAAACGCTCTGCAGCGCATGCATCGTGACTCCTCCAATCTGGGCCTGTGCATCTTCGGTGTCACGCGTTATCAGCGTAAGTATTGCGCCGCGTTGCGTATCTATTTCGCCACTCCACGGTCCAATCACAGCGCGCACATTAAATGCACGACTCCTTGCGATGACGTGAATCCCACCCTTCACCCAGTCAATCGGCTGCAGACGTTTCACCGTTGCGGTTGGATCAGTTGCGCGACGCGCTTCGTTCCGGTGCAGCGGTCGATCCGCGAGGTCGCGCCCCCAATCATTGACGCGGTACGTCAGGTCCGATGGTTGTTGCACCTCCCATACGAGCAGACCTGGCATCAGCGCGTGCAGCGTTCCCGGAGGTACATCCAGCGCATCGCCCGCTTTCACCGGGATCCGCGCGAGGAGCGACTCAATCTCTCCACTGCCTTCTAGTGCTGCCCTGATCTGTTCTGCACTGACTGCCGCGTCGCGACCGAGAAGTAGATGCGCACCTGGTGCGGCATCCAGGATCACCCAGGCCTCATGCTTGCCAACCGCGCCTGCCCCGCTCAACTCTTCAGCGAGCGCGTCGTCTGGGTGGACCTGCACAGAGAGGCGGTCATGGACGTCAAGCAGTTTCACAAGGGGACGAGGGTCGCCGATCTCTCCAAACCAAGCTTCGCCGATCGGCTCCCCGCCATCAGTGCACCGCACCTCCTCTGCGCCAAGGATGTGCTTCAGCCGAGTGCCGCCCCACACGCGAGGGACGAGTCGTGGCGCAATCAGCTTCACGAGTGCACCACCGTCAGCGCAACAGCGCTGCGACCGCCGTTGCAACGATTGGAATCTTTGCGGCCGAGAGGCCGGCAAAGTTGATGCGCCCACGCGCCACAAGATAGATCGCGTGCTCATCGCGAAGTTTCGCAAGCTGCGCGTCGCTGAGTCCGAGCAGAGAGAACATGCCGCGACCGGTGAGGAGGTGCGAGAAGTCGCCCGCTCCAGCGTGTGCGAGCGCATCTACAAAGGCGCGCCGATTCCCGTTGATGCGCTCACGCATGGCGGTGACTTCGCCTTCCCACTGTGCGCGCAGTGCATCGTCACCAAGGATCTCCGCGACGATCTCCCCACCGTGACCTGGTGGGTTCGACCACGCGGCGCGAATTGCAACTTTCGCATGCGTGAGGATTGCGGCGGCGGCAGCCGGGTCCGCCGCAACAATGGCGAGTGCGCCGACTCGTTCGTCATAGAGAGCAAAGTTCTTGCTCGCGCTCGCAGCAACAAGGACCTCGCAGCCTGTGGCGAGGAAGGCGCGAAGTGAGGCGGCATCTTCAACGAGTCCGTCGCCGAGTCCCTGGTAGGCGAAGTCGAGGATTGGGAGCACGCCGCGTGCCGCGACAGCGCTCGCAATCTCACCCCACTGTGCAGCGGTCGGATCGATGCCCGTAGGGTTGTGGCAGGCACCATGGAAGATAAAGGCGTCGCCGGGTGCCGCCGAAGCAATTGCGTCGAGAAGCGCCTTCATTTCAAGTTCACGAACGTTGGCGGTGGTCCATGGATGCGATCGGTGGCGTACGCCAACCGCGTCGGCAATCTGCGGATGGTTCGGCCAGGTTGGATCGCTCACCCAAATCTGTGCCTCTGGTCGCAAGCGTGCCACCAACTCCACGGCGAGCCGAACGGCTCCGGTTCCGCCTGGTGTGTGCAGCACCTCAACGCGTCCGCTGGTGGCGACTGGCGGGAGCGTGCCAAATGGGGCTCCAGGCTCGCGGAAGATGAGTGCGCGCATCAGCTTCACGAGTGCGGGGTCGCCGCCGATCGGCTTGTAGAGCTTGGTGGTTGAGTTGGCAAGGAGACGGCGTTCGGCCTCTCGGACGCTGGCGAGGATCGGCGTGACTCCGTTCTCTTCCATGTAGACGCCAGCGGCAAGGTTGATCTTCTCTGGACGAGTGTCGGCGCGGAAGGCCTCCACGATCCCAAAGATGGGATCAGAGGGGGCGCTGCTGATCCTTGCGGAGAGGCTGCCTTCCACCATCAGGTGAGTCTAGCCGAGGCACTTCGAGGGCTGGCACGCCTCGCCTCGCGATTCTCTCGAGAGGCGTACGATCGCGCTGATGGACTTCTTCGATCTCGATCCGATCGGTTGGGCGCTCCTCGGATTTCTCGCCGGAGGACTCTCCTCGTGGCTCATCCGTGGACGCGCGGCGCGAGGCTGCCTCGCGAACATCCTGGTCGGCATTCTTGGCGGTCTGATTGGCGGAACGCTCGCAAAGAGCACTGGGTTCGGCGATTCAGGAGGCTTCCTTGGCTCCCTCTTCGTCGCGCTGCTCGGTTCGGTACTCTTGCGGCTCGCCATCGAGTTTGTTGATCGGAGGCCACGCAGATGAGTGAAGAGAAGCAGTTCAGCCCAGGGCTTGCGGGCGTCATTGGCGCAGAGACCGCAATCGGTTTTGTGGACGGCGCCAACGGCAAGCTGCTCTACCGCGGTTACCCCATTGAAGAGGTTGTCTCCAAGGGAACATATGCAAGCGTGCTCGATCTTCTCCTTACCGGTGAGTGGCACCCGAACGCGGTCCTCGAGCCAGTCAAGGTTCCACCCGCTGTTCTTGCCGCACTCAGACTCCTCCCTGCGCACGCACATCCAATGGATGCACTTCGCACCGCAATCTCAGTCTGGGGTGCTGGTGAACGATTGGGATGGCCGCCCACCGCAGATGAGGCGCGAAAGATCGCAGCGTTTGCGCCCTCTGCACTCGCCGCTTTCGCGAGACTTCGCCAGGGACTTGAACCTATTGACCCAGAGCCCGGCCTCGGTATTGCCGCGGCCTTCTTGCAGCAGCTGCACGGCAAGACACCAGAGCCAGGAACCGCTCGCGCGCTCGATGCATATCTGATGGCGGGCGCCGAGCACGGTCTCAATGCGAGCACATTCGCCGCACGCGCAATCATCGCAACGCGCTCAGACATTGCCTCTGCAATCTGCGGTGCGATCGGCGGACTCAAAGGCCCCCTGCACGGCGGCGCACCAGCAGAAGTGATCGGACAACTTGGCGAGATTGGATCCATTGATCGCGCAGAAGACTGGGCGCGCGGCAAACTCGCCCGACGCGAACTGATCATGGGCTTCGGGCATCGCGTGTATCGCGCATATGATCCGCGTGCTGCCGCACTGCGCAAGGTGGCTGAGGCGATGCCGAACCGTCCCGACTGGCTTGACCTTGCGATTGGCGCAGAAGAGGTAATCCTTCGCGTCTTCGAAGAGATGAAGCCAGGTCGCGCGATGAAGACGAATGTTGAGTTTTACGCGGCGGCGGTGCTCCAAGGTGTTGGCCTTGCGCCAGATCTCTTCCCCGCTACGTTCGCGATCGCGCGCATCGCCGGCTGGTCAGCCCATGTGATCGAACAGGCGGGCGTCGACAAGATCATCCGTCCAGATGCGCGCTACATCGGCCATCCGGAGCGCCACCTCCCCGGCTGATAGCGCTACTTCTCGCCGCGTATCGCTTTTGCCATCTGCTCACCGTGATCTAGTGGATGTCTTGCATAGCCCGCGAGCCAGTCGTCGATGGTGTACCTGCCGCGCTCCGTGTGCTCGCCAAAGCGCGCGAGATCTTCGTCTTCAAGGTGTTGCAGCACAGCAAGTGAACCGGCGCGCACTGCGGTAAAAACGGCGAGCGGCGTTTCAATTGGATCGCGCTCGTATCCGAGTGCAGGGTGTGCGGCCCAGAGGCCTTCGTCGTACCCCTGGATGATTGAGCCGAGCGGCTCAGCCACGAGGCGTCGAAGCCGTGCGTATGACTGCGCCTCGCTGTCCGCAAGATGGTGGATCACCTGCCGCGGCGACCAACCCTGGGGATGTTTCAGGTCGAGTTTCGCTGGATCGAGCCCTGCCGCCTGCTCAAGAAAGGTGCGGGTTGCAGCCTCGTAGGCAGCAACGCGTGGCCCGTTGAGCTTCACTTTCCCGCGACCCAGGTGATCATGTTCGCCATCAGTGGGGCGAAGCCCTCCCACTTCACAAACGGCTCAGGGCACCAGTGCGGCCCAATATCCGACGTCCAGACGAGCGTTCGCCCCTTCCCAGCTTGAGATGCGGCAATCAGTGGATCACCGTTCACCGAAGCGATCAGCGTTGCACCTGGTTTCAACTGAACGCGGTTGTATCCGAGCAGCGCTGGCATCCTCGATGGAACACCGGCAAGCACCGGATGCACGGCATCGTTGACCACGGGAACGGCACCTTCGGGTGTCTCCGCGCGATCATCGTGCGTGAAGCAGGTCACTGGGAGCACCTCTTCGACAGCGGTGCCCGCGAAGCGCGCCTTCGCCTCAAACCCTTGGAAGCTGAGGTATCCGCCAGCCATGATCAACGCGCCGCCGGCCTTCACCCACTCGGCGAGTAGCGTCAGCCGATTCGGCATCGACTTCCCCTGCAGCCACGTCTCCGTTGGGAGCAGGAAGGAGTTCGTGCCAATGTCAGAGAGGACGATCACATCGTAGGCGTCGAGTCCTTCCTTTGTGAATGGGAACTTCGCCGGGACATCGTGCGCGTAAAGCTGCTCAACCTCCATCCCCTTGCTGCGCAACGCCGCGTTGTACCAGTCGGCGCCTGAGTGGAAGGTGACCGACGTGAAAGAGTCGAAGCCCTTGTAGTGTGTCGCCTCAGATACCCATGACTCTCCAACCAGCAAGACCTTCATCGCTCCCCCTTCTGGCGCTACTGCGCCGCACCTTCAAACAACCTGCGCGGATTCTCCGTCATCATTGCGATCCCTTGCTCCAACGATACGCCATGTCGCACGAGCCGCGGAAGGAAGAACTCCACGATGTGCCCGTAACCGGGCCCACCGTTCTCTCGCAGCAAGATCTTCATGAAGATGTCTTGCGAAAGGAGTAGCTGTTTCGCAAAGCCCTCGGCCACAAGTCGGGCGATGTTCCGTGCATCATCTTCGTCGCTCGTGCACGCAGCCTGCTGGTCAGCGTAGAAGACCTGCATGCCGATCATGTCGTACTGAAGCGTCACGCCACGGCGAAGCAGCCGGATCTGGTAGTCGTGGTCTGGGCCGCTCGGGTTTGAGTGACAGAGCACGACGCTCTCCATAGACACGCCACGCGCCTCCACAAAGTCGAGGACCTCATCACCGAGTCGCTGCCAGCCAGGCATGTGAATCTGGAGCGGCACATGCGTCTCACGTTGTGCCGTGCATGCGGCAGCGAGGATGTTCTTCTCACGCGGTGTGAACGGATTCCCCACGAAGATTTCTCCAATGAACCCAGATCGGATTGATGTGCCCTGTGCGCCAACCTGAATGTCACGAATGATGCGTTGAGTTGCCTCTGCCTCGGAGATGGCAAGGTGGTCACCCGGCTCCGTCGGCTCCAGATAGACCCCACTCCCCATGATGATGTTCAGACCCGACTCGCGACTCACGCGAACGAGGCCATCGGGATCCCGACCGTTGCCAGCATCCGCGCACGCCTCCAAGATCGTTCGGCCTCCGAGTCCGGCAAAACGTCGGACCTCTCGGATCGCCGACTCGATGTCGTCAAGCATGCAGTTGTCCTTGTTCAAGAAGGGATCGTGGCGAAGCTCCCAGATGTTCGAGATTCCGACCTTCTCGTCGACAATCTCCTTTGACCTCGGGTTATCGTCATATGGAGGATGCCACCAGGGCAGCACGATGTTGAAGACGTGCTCGTGAGTGAGCGTCAGCCCCAAATCGTCTGATCGAATGGGTCCGGTCACTGTCTGGACGTCAACCATCAACGCGCCTCTTCGAACAACCTGCGCGGATTATCCGTCATCAGTTCAAGCGAACGCTCAAGCGCGAGGCCGTGCCGCTCGAGGCGCGGCAAGAAGAACTCGATGAGATGGCCGTACCCTGGCCCGCCGTACGTGCGAAGCAGACTCTTCAGGAAGATGTCCTGCGACATCAGCACGCGTTCACCATGCCCCTTTGCAACAAGGCGTGCGATGTTGCGCGCGTCGTCTTCACCGCTCGGGCACTGCGCCTGCTGATCTGCATAGAAGACCTCCATGCCGATCATGTCGTACTGGATGTACGCGCCGCGGTTGATCAGCCGTGACTGGTAGTCATAGTCGTCACCAGATGGATTGGAATGACAGAGGACGATGCTCTCCATCGGTACGCCGCGCGCCGCACAAAAGTCGAGTACTTCATCGCCGTATCTGAACCAGGCGGGCATGTGTACCTGCATGGGGAGATGTGTCTCGCGCTGTGCAGCGCATGCTGCAGCGAGCGACTTCTTCTCGCGTGCGGTGAAGCTGCTCCCCACGCCGATCTCCCCGATGATGCCGGAGCGCACCTTGGTGCCGCGTGCCCCTTCGGTGATGTCACGGATGATCTCCTCAGCGATATCACGCTCACTCTTCGCATCGTTCTCCACAGGTTGCGACGCATCAAGGTAGTAGCCGGTCCCCATGATGATGTTGAGCCCGGTCGTGCGGCTGATCTCGGCGAGACCCTCTGGGTCTCGGCCGTTGCCGTCCGCACTCGTCTCGATGACGCTCTTGCCACCCTGCGCCACAAATCGCTGCAGCTCTTTCGCTGCAAGCGCGCGGTCGGTCATCGTGCAGTTGTCCTTGTTGATGAATGGATCGTGACGAAGCTCCCAGAGGTTCTCCATGGAGACCTTCTCGTCAACAAGCGCGCGTGCGCGCGGCGAATCGTTGAGCGGCGGGTGCCACCACGAGAGCACATCGTTCAAGATGTGTTCGTGAGTCAGCGTCAGACCTAGTTGTGCGGAATCAATGACGCCTGTGACGGTCTGGATGCTGCTCATGCACGGAGCGTAGCGCGGCGACGGTGAAGTAGCGCAGCCGAGACCACGCCTACAGCGAGCACGAGTGCTGATGCCACAAAGATCGGAGTGAGTGCGAGAAGGTCCCCTACGCGCGGAGCGCCAGCGCGTGCGGCGATGGAGGCCGCCGCGAGTCCTGCAACATTTCCGGCGTACAGGGGGAAGAGCGAGAGGCTGAGCGCGGCCGAGCGACGCGCGGGGACAACACGCTCCGCAAGCCAGGTGAAGACTGCCGCCTGTAAGAGGGCCGAGACGGCGGCGATCACGGTGATAGCGACGGCGAGAAGTGGGAGCGTTGGCGCAACGGCGAGTGCAGCGGCGGCTACCGCGCCTGCGGCGAAGGCAGCCCCCGCGCTGCGCGCGATTCCAACACGGCGGAAGGTGTAGAAGGCGATCGCTGGCGCGGCAACAGCGCCGGCGAGCGCGGTGAGGCCGATCAGTAGCCCAACGGCTCCGGCCACTCCTGGGGTCGCGAGCGGCTCCACCATTCCGGCCACCTCTGGTCCGATTGAAACTTCTGCAATGCGCAGCGGCAACGCTGGACGGAGCATCCGCTCTCCCGCAATCGCCAACATCAAGACAAGGTAGCCCGCACGTGCGATCGGATCTGCAAGCACCTCCACGATGCCGCGCTTCGCAACCTGCAACACACTCCCTCGCTGCGGAAATTCGGGACGCACATCGGGGATCGCAACGACATTCGCCACAATGAGGACGCCATTCAGCAGCGCTGCAACGGCGATCGGTGCGGCGAGAGTCAGACCGAGTCCGCCGATCAACCACGCCGCAAGGAGCGGCCCTGCGGCGAAGCCCATCGGCGCAGCGGCGCTGAAGAGTGAGATCGCTCTCGCACGCTCGCGTGCTGGTGCAACCTCACGGATTGTGGCGAGCATGACGCCCGTGTTGCCGAGCCAGAAGCCGAGCGCCACGGTCGCAGCAACGAGCTGCCACGCCTGATCCGCTATCGCGAACGCGATCAGTGCCTCCAGTGCAATCTAACCGCTGCGGTCGATAACGAGTCGACGAGATCGGAGCTCGGCAATTGCAAGCCAGACTGGTACCTGCGGCGCGCCAATGACAAAGAGACCTGCGATCGCGATGCCGGTCAACGAGGCGATGTCGCCGATCGGCACGCCCGTCCCCTCGAGCGCGAGTGGAAGGTACGAGTAGATCATGCTCACCCCGAAGATCTCAGCGAACTGCACCGCAATGTAGACCGCGACGATACGACGCCAGCTTGGATGGCCCTCGCGCGCGCGACTCAAAGTTCACCTCGCTTGGCGCGCGCTCGAATCAACTTCGCCTCTTCGAGGATCGCGGTGCGAACCGTCTCTTTACGTGACTCCCACGACCGCACCTGACGAGCCATACGAGGGTTCTTCACAAATCGCTCCGCATGTCGGTCGATGAAGTCCCAGTAGAGCGTGGTGAACGGACAGGCGCGGTCGCCAGTGGAGAGCGTTGGGTCATAGGCGCATGCAGAGCAGTCGTCCCCCATGCGCGAGACGTACGCGCCGCCTGAGATGTACGGCTTGCTGGTGATCTTTCCAAGATCTGCGAACTGACTCATCGCCACCACGTTGGGGGTCACCACCCAAGGGTGCGCATCGACGAATGTCTCAAGGAACCACGCGTCTACTTCCTGCGGGCGCGCCCCGATCAGCAGTGCGAAGTTTCCGAGCAACATCAAGCGCTCAATATGGTGCGCATGGCCGCCGCTGATGAGCTTCCGTACGACACGCGAGATACACGCCATCTTCGTCTCACCGCTCCAGTAGAACGAAGGGAGCGGCTCGGTATGGTTCAATCCGTTCGACGTCTCCCACTCTTTGAAGAATCGATCGTAGGCGTGATGCATGAACTCGCGCCAACCCAGGATCTGCCGAATGAACCCTTCAATAGATTGCAATGGGATCTCAATTGGGCGGCGTGCGAACTCATCCAGTGCGCGGATGCTGATTTCGTGTGCGGTGAGCAAGCCAAGATTCATCGCGCTTGAGAGGAGTGAGTGGTAGAGGTGCTCGTGCTCACGCGACATAGCATCCTCGTACGGACCGAAGTCAGCCAGACGTTCCGTGCAGAAGCTTTCGAGTGCTTCAAGGGCCTGCCCCCGGTTCGTTGGCCACCCAAACGAGTCAACCTTGCCGAAGTGTGCCGCCGATTCGGCGCGCACTTCGTTGATCACTTCCTGTGCCGTGTCCGTTGGAGGGAAGTGCGGCGCACTCGGCACCACTGCTCCTCTTGGCAAGCGGCGCCGATTCTCCTGATCCAGGTTCCATACGCCGCCGAGCGGTTCGTCGCCTGCGCTGGGCTCCATCAGCCATCCGCGCGCCTTACGAACGCGGCGGTACCAGAACTCCATGCGTAACTCCTTGCGTCCGCGTGCAAACTCCTCCCACTCCTCGCGCGTGGTCAGCCAAAGCTCGTTCGGTACAAGGCTGAGCTGTACGCCGGCCCGTTCGGCCCAGGCCTGCATGCGCACCCCTAACTGCGGTGCGGCAGGCTCCATTGCGAGCAGGTGTGTGATCGGTGCCAGTGCGTGCGCGGCCGTGAGTCCCTCTTCGTAGGTGGCTGCGCGGAGCGCCTGTACGCTGAGGCCTCGTGCGCGCAACTCCGCAACGAACTCACGTCCGGCACTGCGCTGCGCAACGAGTGCCTGCACATGTCTCGGTGCCGCCTGCGCGTCGAGGGATTCGATGAAGATCACGCCTGGTGCGTTTGGCGGATCTTTTAGCGCCGTTCTGATGGGACCCACCTGGTCGGTGAGTTGGTCGGGGAGAACGAGGATGTGCGAAGCGGCGCTCACTTGGCCGACCGGCACGCATCGCTGCAGTACTTCACCTCGCTCCAAACCTTCGCCCAGCGCCGACGCCACGAAAACGGTCGACCGCATGACGCACAGATCTTCTCGGCGCGAAGGCTCGGCGGGACGTGCCGAGACGCGTCGTGCGTTTCGCGCGTACTCCTCTTATTCGACACGGGACTTATTCGCCACGGGGTGCCGGGAGTCCCTTGACGGCACGCGCATACGCGTCCAGCGTCCGCACTCTCGCCACTGCGTGATCAACGATCGGTTCTGGATAATGCACGCCGAGCGTGATGCCAGCCGCCGCCAGTGCCGCCGCGTGTGCCCACGGTGCGTGGATCGCAGGCGCTTTGAGTGCCGCAAGTTCAGGGATCCAGCGACGCACATATGCACCATCTGGATCGAAGTTCCCTGATTGGGTGACGGGGTTGAAGATGCGGAAGTACGGCTGCGCATCGGTTCCACTCCCTGCCGACCACTGCCATCCGCCGTTGTTTGCCGCCACATCGCCATCGACGAGATGCTGCAAGAAGTGCGCCTCCCCTTTTCTCCAGTCAACGAGCAGATCTTTCGTCAAGAACGATGCGGTGATCATGCGCGCGCGATTGTGCATGAAGCCTGTCTCGCGAAGTTGTCGCATGGCCGCGTCCACAATGGGGTACCCCGTGCGACCTTCACGCCACGCGATGAACGTCTCTTCGCGCGCATCCCACTCGATCGCGTCATACGCAGGCTTCCATGAAGATCGTGCTGCGTGCGGTGCATGCCAAAGCACCTGGGTGTAGAAGTCACGCCAGGCAATCTGGCTGACCCAGAGTCGCTCGCCGGAACGTTCCCCTTCGCGCTCGGGTGGAAGCGGGAGCAGTCGCGACACAAGCTCGCGCGGCGAGAGGAGTCCAAGATGCAGGGCCGCGGAGAGTCGACTCGTCCCCTCTTCATCGGCGAGCGTGTTTCTTCGTGCGGCGTAGCCGTTCGCGCCGTTGCCGCGCGCGGCGGTAATCCATCGCTCTGCCGCGGCACGCGCAGCGCTTTCGCCTGGCACGGGGAGGAGTGCGACCGTTGCTGTTGGCTGAGCCGCGCGCTCGATCGCCACATGATCGGGTTGCAGCGCTGCAGGAAGTGTCAGACGCGGTGACGCTGGCAGTTTTGCTGGGCTCTTGAGTGGCCGCTCGGCGCTCGAAGTGACGCGCTCAAGCCAGCGACGGAAGTACGGCGTGTACACCCCGTAGGCGGTCCCGCCACCGGTGAGCAGTTCGTCTGGCTCAACGACGGTAAGGCCGCGCGTGGCGTGCACACTGACCCCGCGTGGCGCCAACTGCTCCGCCACCGCACGGTCACGCGCACGAGCGTACGGCGTGTGATCGCGCGTGAAAAAGAGTGCGATCTCGTTTGCCGCGGTGCCGCTCGTGGCGAGGTGCTCCACGAGTGCGGGGAGCGCGCTCGACCCAGGTCCCTGGACCTCCACGAGTGCGGAGCCGCGCTTCTCAAGTTCGCGCGACAGTTCGCGCAGGCTTTCACGCAGGAACCAGGTTCGATTTGCGCTTGCGCGACGACCTGCGAAGACGCCTGGCTCCCAGATGAAGATCGGCAGAAGCCTGCCGCCGGTTTCTTGTGCGTGGGCTGCGGCGGCAATCAGCGCAGGATGATCGGCGAGACGAAGATCGCGACGCAGCCAGAGGATCGTGATTGGAGCACTCATCGTGCGGCGATCATCCCACGCTCAGCGCGGACTTGGCGTCTCAAGATCCTCGGGTGCATCGAGGTCTGCGAGGGCGGCACCGAGTGGGTCGAGTCGGCTCACGATGCGGGGATCGAGCGGCGCGGCGCCGAGTGCCGCTGCAAGATCGCGGAGTCGAGGAAGCTGGCCGTTCTGCATTGCTTCGCGGAGTGCACCGAGCGTTGCGGCGAAGGGGAGTGGCTCTCCCTCCCGAAGGATCAAGCTCCCCTGCGCCGCGGCCATCAGCCCCAAGAGCATCGGAGGTGCGAATGGTGCGTCGGCGGCGAAGACGATCACGCGCGTAGCGTCGGTGTGATCGCGGAGTCGGTCGCTTGCGAGCAGATCGGCGAGTGACGCCGCGGGTCCCGCATGCGGCACACGATCCGTCACCACACTTGCCGGATGAGGAAGCGATACATCACCAAGCACGAAGACCTCGGAAACAGCTGCGGCAAGCGTTTCGTACGCAGCATCAAGAACACGTGCTCCTGCAAGCTCAGGACGACCTCGCAGATCAGCGAGCGCGGCTGGAATGAGCGCGTCGAGCTTCCCACCAGGGAATCGGCGGCTTGCGCCACCAGCAAGAAGGATGCCGATCGCGCTGGCTGGGGCTCTCACTGGTGCGCTCCCCGGCGCCATCACCGACCGCTATGCCGTTGCGTCAGCAGGGATGAGTTCAACGATCGCGTTGTAGTCGGGCACGTGACTGATCGGGTCTCGGTGCACACCATCAATGAGCGGATTCGCTTCAGGGAAGTGCATCTGCACACTCCCAGCGCGAATCGGTGCCACCTTGATATGTGCCCGCACCTCGCCTGTCGCACTGCGCACACGCACGGCGGCGCCATCGACAAAGCCGCGGGCGGCGGCATCGGCCGCGGAGATCAGGATGTCGCTCCGCACCGCACCGTTGAGTGGATCCTTTTCCTTCCAAACCATTGAATTGAACTGCTTGCCGCGACGCGTAGAGAGGTTCAGCTTCCCTGCTGGGAGCGTCGCTTCAATTGGGAGCACGGTTGCAAAGTGCGCCTTCGCATCAGGCGTGGCAAACACTTGCCCCTCACAGAGTCGCTCGCCGCCCCACTGAATTGCATCGCCGCTCTCCTTCAGCGTCTCAATCCCTGCGTAGGAAGGGACGATGCGTGCAATCTCTTCCCGGATCTGCTGTGTGCCATTAGGGAATGCAACGAGATGCGCGCGAGCTGGATCCACCACGTGCGCCAACTGCGTGAAGACCTCCCACTCCGGTTGCGCCTCGCCAATGCGCGGTCCAGGGATCTCGGGGCTGAACGCCACACGACGCTCTGTGGTGGTCTCCGTTCCGCCGCCTGGAACTTCGTAACGCGTTGTTGCGGGGAGGAGCAAGACCGCCTCACCCGGATCAACGAGCATTTGACTGCTGACCACAATGTCTTGGTGCACGCGGAGCGGCACCTTGGCGAGCGTGCGCGCAACCGCTTCCGGATCAGGCATCGTCTCCAAGAAATTCCCACCAACACTCCAGAGCACATCGATCTCGCCGCGCTCAGCGGCGTCGAGCTGCTGTGGCGCGGAGCGTCCGCTCTTCGGCGCGATCGGGAATCCATATGCTGCAGCAAGTGGTTCGGTGTAGCGCGACTCAATAGGGAGGCCGCCTGGAAGCGCCGTCGCATACGCGCCCATCTCTGCGCCACCTTGCACGCCGCTATGCCCACGGATCGGCATCAGTCCGGCGCCGGGGCGGCCGATGTTGCCTCGTGCAAGTCCAAGGTTCACGATCGCGGCAACGTTCTCGCTGCCGCAGGCCTGCTGCGTGATCCCCATCGACCAGATCAAGACTGCCGACTTCGCTCCTCCGTAAAGTTCGCAGAAGGTCTCGAGCTCCGCGCGCGTCGCACCTGACATCGCCAGGAATTCGTCAATGCTTCGCCCGCTGAGCGCCGCACGGAGTTCGCTCCATCCCGCACTCTTCTCGGTGATGAACTTCTGATCGAGTGTGCCGAGCTCTTCGAGCCTCAGCAGCGCGGCACTGATGAATGCGATATCGCCCCCTTGGGCGACTTGCACCCACGCGTCAGCCATCTTCGTGCCGAAGAGGAGCGAATCGGCATTGCTTGGGACCCAGTAGCGCTCAAGTCCAGGCTCACGATACGGATTCACCACAAGGATCTTTGCGCCGCGCTTCTTGGCGAGGTGCAGATACTTCATGAAGACCGGTTGCGCGTTCGCCACATTCGAGCCGAAAAGAATGATGAGATCGCTCTCGATAACATCTCGGTACGAGACGGTGGTTGCGCCGTAGCCAATCGCGTGCTTCAACGCACCAGTGCTCGGCGCATGACAGATGCGCGCGGCATTGTCCACGTCGTTTGTCCCAAGGAAGCGCACCACCTTCTGGATGGCGTAGTAGGTCTCGTTCATGATCCCGCGCGCCGTCAGGAAGAAAGAGATGCGCGAAGGACCAGCCGCCTTGATCTGCGAGCCCGCAACCTGAAGTGCGCGCTCCCAGCTGATGCGCTTGAATCCCGCCTCGCCACGCAGGCGCAGCATTGGATACGGGAGTCGACCGAGCGCACGGAGCTCCGTTGAAGAGAGTGAGCGAAGCGAAGCAACGTCCGCAAGGCGTGCCAGATCTAGCGCGCGCGCCGTGTTGACCTGCAACAGGTTGAGGCGCGTGGTGCAGAGGTGAAGCCCGTCGATCGTCCAGTCCTTGAACCCAGCGACGCCGAGCGCGCAGCCGTCGCAGACCCCCTTACTGAGAATGCGCCATGCGTATCGAAGGTTGCCGCGGTTCTCCCAGATCGTCCGCAGGGTCTCCATGACGTGGTTCGGCTTCTGCAGGCCGATCCCGTTTGGGCGCCAACTGACAAAGAGCGAGGGTTTCGGGAGCCACGAACCGCCGTAACGCTTGCGCGGTGCGGAGGGCTCCACGGGTGCGGGGGTGACGCTCATACGGCGAGTCTAGCGGCGCGCCGAAGTGAGCGGCGGAAGGCGCGGGAGGGTACGATCCGCGCGCCGAGTTCTACCCGGCGCAATCAGCTCCTACTGAAAGGGGACGCAATGCCTGCCAGTGTGATCGTCGGTCTCCAATGGGGCGACGAGGGGAAGGGGAAGACGACCGACTTCCTTGCCGAGCAGGTTGCGGCGGTTGTGCGTTACCAGGGTGGCGACAATGCGGGGCACACCATTGTCATCGGCGAAGACACGTTCAAGCTGCACCTCGTGCCGAGCGGCGTCCTCTACGGACACATCACACCGATCATCGGGCCGGGCGTGGTGGTCAACCCAGAGACGCTCCTTGGCGAGTTTGATGGTCTGATTGCGCGTGGCATCGACATCTCTCGCGTGCGCGTCAGCCACGCTGCATCGCTCATCCTCCCGTATCACATTGCCTTGGACAAAGCGCGCGAAACAGCACTTGGTGGGGCGAAGGTCGGAACGACCGGACGCGGCATTGGCCCAGCGTATGAGGACCGTGCGGCACGTACTGGACTTCGTGTCGAAGATCTCCTCGACGCAGCTTCCGCCACATCTCGACTATCACGTGCACTTCCAGAGAAGCGCGCACTCTTGCACGCACTCGGCGCAGAGGACCCAGCCGCCACCGATGAGCGAGCGATTCTGGCGCAGATTGCGTCATGGGGCGAGCGACTCCGTCCGCACATTGCAGATACAGATGAACTGGTGCAGCGCGCACTCGGTGCAGGTGAGCATCTCCTCTTTGAAGGGGCACAAGGGACGCTGCTTGATCTGAGCCACGGCTCGTATCCGTATGTCACGTCATCACATCCAATCGCTGGTGGCGCAACCACTGGCGGCGGAATCGCACCGCTGCAGATCGATGAGGTGATGGGCGTGATGAAGGCGTATGCCACGCGTGTCGGTTCAGGACCGTTCGTCACAGAGCTGACCGATGCGATCGGCGAGCGCATTGCAACGACAGGGCACGAGGTTGGCACCACCACTGGACGCCGTCGACGGGTTGGCTGGAGCGATGCGCTGCCGCTACGCTACGCGGTCCAACTCAATGGTGTCACCAGCATCATGCTCAACAAGCTCGATGTGCTCTCTGGGATCCCCGAGATCCTTCTCTGTGTTGCATATGAGATCGACGGCAAGCGCGTGGAGCGTTGGCCTTCATCGACCGCGGAGCTTTCACGAGCCACACCAATCTACGAGCGATTCCCAGGCTGGAGCGAGCCGATCCACAGCGTCCGAGCGTTGGCCGACCTCCCTGAAAACGCGCGCCGTTACGTGACGGCACTCGAAGAACTTGCGGGCGCGCCGATTGTGCTGCTCTCCGTTGGTCCTGAGCGCACGCAGACGATTGAGCGCGCGTGGCGACCGATGCGACGCTCCATCAACCGCCCGTGATTGATCGTGATTGATCGATACACCACACCCGAGATGCGCAACGTCTGGGGGGACGCCGCGCGCTGGAACGCCGCGCTCCGCGTTGAGGTGGCCGTCGCCCAGGCTCAGGCGAAACGCGGCGACATCCCCACCGAAGCCGCGCAGGCGATCAGCACGCGCGCCGCGGTGAACCTCGCACGAATCGCCGAGCTTGAAGCTGCCCTCGATCACGACACGCTCGCCTTCGTCAATGCCGTTGCCGAGTCGGTGGGGCCAGAAGGACGCTACCTCCACTACGGCCTCACCAGCAGCGATGTGATCGACACCGCCCTCGCCCTCCAGCTCCGTGCCGCCGCTGACCTGATCCTCGCCGAACTCGACGCGCTCATTGCGGTGATCATCCGACGCGCGCGCGAGGAGCGCGACACGGTGATGGCTGGGCGCACGCACTCCGTGCATGCGGAGCCGATGACGTTCGGTGCCAAGCTCGCCGGTTGGGCGTTTGAGGCGGCTCGCAACCGTACCCGACTCGCCACAGCGGCCGACGAGGTGGCTACCGGGAAGATTTCGGGTCCTGTTGGGACGTACAGCCAGATTGATCCCGCCATAGAGCAGGAGGTGCTCGCCGCGCTTGGCCTGCGTGTGGATCCGGTCAGCACGCAGATCGTGCAGCGCGACAGGCACGCCGCACTCGTTGCCGCGATCGCGATCACAGGCGGCACGCTGGAGCGATTTGCGACAGAGATCCGCAACCTCCAACACACGGAGATCGACGAGGTTCGTGAGCCGTTCCGCAGTGGTCAAGCGGGAAGTTCGGCTATGCCACAGAAGCGCAACCCGGTGAAGAGCGAACGCATTGCCGGACTTGCACGCATCTTGCGTGGATACGCAGCAGCGGCAGCGGAGAACCAAGCGCTCTGGCATGAGCGCGACATGAGTCATAGCTCAGCGGAGCGCATCCTCCTCCCAGATGCCACTGGTCTTATTCACTTCGCGCTGCGCTCCATGCACGGCATCATTGATGGGCTCGTGGTCAATCGAGATGCGATGCGCAGGAATCTCGACGCGGGCCTCGGACTGCACGCCGCCTCGCGTCTCCTCACCGCACTCGTCAACGCAGGCGCGCCACGCGACCAGGCGTATGCACTCGTGCAAGGAGCTACCGCCGCCGCACGCGCAGCGTCGCGTCCGCTCGCTGAGGTTGCGCGCGCAACCAAGGAGATTACTTCGTTGCTTGATGAGCGCGAGATCGTCCGTGCGCTTGATGAGCGAGCGGCGCTTGCGCACTGCGGTCTGCTCGTGGATCGCTTGAAGGAGATTGAGACAAGCCCCGAGAAACGCTAGCGCTGCACCACGTCAAACTGGGTGTAGGCGTTGAACGAACCTTCGCGCAAGAAGCCGATCAGGCAGATGCCGAGTCGCTCCGCCGTCTCCACCGCAAGCGATGATGGCGCGCCAACGCATGCGATCGCGCCGAAGCCGGCGGCGGCCGCCTTCTGCACGAGTTCAAACGAGCAGCGACCTGAGAGGAGCAGCAGTGCGCCGCTGAGTGGGAGTGCGTGGCGAAGCGCCGCTTCACCAACCAACTTGTCCACCGCATTGTGACGCCCAACGTCTTCGCGAACGGCTGTGATGCTGAGCGCCCCGCTCGGCGCAACGGCGACGTTTGCTGCGGCGTGCAGACCCCCCGTCTCTCCGAAGATGGATTGCGCCTTGCGAAGCTGCGCGGGAAGTTCCAGCAGTGCGTCGTGATCGATGCGTATGATCGGCTGCACGCAACCGAGTCGCTGGACGACGTCGTCAATGGACGCCTTGCCACAGATTCCGCATGACGCGGTAGCAACCGTTGTGCGCGTTGGAATCCGCGCCGCATCGAACGCGCTGGTCAGGTGGACGCTGATGTGGTTCTCCGGCTGTGAAGCATCAAGTGGGTCGCCAAACGTGATGCGCGCCACAGACGCTTGCGTGATCAGCGACTCGCTGACGAGGAAGCCGACGGCGAGCTCTTCGTCCTGACCTGGCGTGCGCATGGTCACCGCAACATCGAGTCGCAGACCATTTGCGTCTACCACGCTGATCTGTGCAGGCTCTTCACCCGTCAGTTTGTCTTCGCGCTCATGTGCGACGCCGTCTCGCCACGTACGCACACGGTGAGGAGTGGTGCGCCGCTGCGGATCAGGGGAGCCGCTCATGGGGCGATGCTACCGCGGGAAAATCGAACGGCCGAGACCCCGAAGGGTCCCGGCCGTCCGGTTAACGACGTAACTCGTACGCTCAGCGCGCTGGGCGTCGGCTTGCGAAGCAGGTGTCGCAGTAGACCGGCTTGCCGCTCGTCGGCAGGAAGGGGACCATCGTCTCCTTACCGCAGTCCGAGCAGGTCGTCGGGTGCATCTCGCGTGGTCCGCGTGGAGCTCGCGGGGCGCCGTAGCCACCCGCGCTGTAGCTGCCACCGCCGGTGTAGCCGCCGAAGCCGCCACCCGCTGAACCACCCTCGCGCTGCGCCTTGCGGGCGTTGCGGCATGGTGTGCAGCGCTTCGGCTCCGTGAAACCGCGTTCGGCGTAGAACTCCTGGTCCCGCGCCGTGAATACGAACTCCTGGCTGCAATCCATGCAGACCAAGTTCTTGTCTGTGTACATTCCGTTCACTCCTATTGTTGGCTCGCCTCGTGTTCCGAAGGTTTGTCTCGCGAGCCCTAGAGGGAACGGTTGACTGATCTCGGTCGCGTGCGTGCATCCTATGCTGCCCGAAGTCCGGGCCAGCCCCTGAAGCATACGGCATCCCACTGCTCGCCGATAGGGGGCTGCCCTACACTCACCCTCCAGGTGCCGCCTAGGCACAGAGCGTTGTCTGTCAGGAGGCGATCCGTGCCGAGTCGAGCCCTCATCTCCACCCTCTCCGCCGAACTCGTTGGAACCTTCCTCTTCGTTGCCGTGGGCGGTGCCGCGGTGATTTCAGACGCCCAGACTGGAGGAGCGGTAGGACTCGTTGGGATCTCCCTCACCTTTGGGTTGGTCGTTGCCGCCCTCGCAACTGCGTTCGGCCCCGTCAGCGGCGGGCACTTCAACCCTGCAGTCACCATCGCCTTCTGGCTGGTAGGGAAGATCCGCACCGTTGAGGGGATCCGCTACATCGTCGTCCAGCTCCTGGGGGCGATCCTCGCTGGACTCGCGCTGAAGCTCGCCTTCGGCGGCTTTGGCGGCGAGCCGAGCGTCTACGGATTTTCCGGCGGAGCGACGCCGCTTCCGTCGATGGGTGCGGGAACACCACTGCTCATCGGTGTCGAAGCAGTGCTCACGTCCGTGATCGTGTTCGCCGCCCTCCTCGCCGCCGGAGATGCGCGCGCGCCGCAGGTTGGCGCCATCTATGTTGGCGGTGCAGTCACCGCCTGCATGCTCGCAGGGAGCGCGCTCTCCGGAGCGGGCATGAATCCTGCACGCTGGTTCGGCCCCGCACTCGTCTACGGCGATCTCTCCTATGCATTGATCTATGTCGTTGGACCGCTCGTTGGCGCGGTAGTTGCCGCGCTCTCGGTTCGCTACCTATACGCCGAGCGATAGATGCCGCGTGATGATTGGGCAACGCCGCGATCGGCGCTGCGTAAATCCGTGCAGCGTTGGTTCGGACGACTCATTGGCCTCGTTGTGCCGTTGCACGCGCGACTGGCGCTTGCGACAAACGGACGCATCTCTCCGAGCCTCTTCTGGCGACCTGGGATCATCCTAGAGACAACCGGGCGCAAGAGCGGGCTGCCACGACGCGCTGTCATCACCTATCTTCCAGATCACGATCGCATCGTCCTGGTGGCGAGCAACTATGGTCGTCCTGGAAATCCGAGCTGGTACGAAAATCTTGTCGCTGATCCCCACGTGCGTGTGATTCGCCGTGGCCGATCGCTCCCTTATGTTGCGCGCGTGGCGGCTGGCGACGAACGGCGTAGCCTCTTGAAGCGCACGGACGATGTCACGTACGGCGTCTACGCGGCGTACTCTCGGAAGACCGACCGCGAGATTCCGGTTGTCGTCCTGACGCCAGCACCATGAGTGGCGCCGTAGCGAACGAGCTCCGCGCGGCGCGCCGACGGCTCGCGATTGACTCGATCGGGATCTGGGTGCTCGCCATCGTGATCGGCACGATCTTCGGATTCACAGCGCGCGAAGGTGGCCTCTCGCTGGTTGAGACGGCGGCATTCAGTGCCATCCTCTTTGCTGGAGCGTCGCAGTTTGCGGCGGTCGGGCTGCTTGCGGTCGCAGCACCATGGGCCTCCATCGTGCTCCTGGTATGGCTCCTCAACGCGCGCCACTTCCTCTACGCCGCGTCCATTGCGCCACACGCGGCAGCACTACCGCGAAGTGTGCGCGCGGGCCTCGCATTCTTGCTGACAGATGAGGCGTTTGCGCTGACCAGCGCGCATGTGGCACGACTCGGCCGCATTGATCTTCCTGGTGCGTGGTACGCGGGCTTCGCGATCTTTGTGCCGTGGAACCTTGCAACGCTCGCTGGTTGGCTTGCGGGTGCGGCACTTCCTGATCCCGCCACGATCGGACTTGATGTTGTCTTCCCTGCATCCATGGCAGGACTTGCGGTTGGGCTCGTTCGAGACCGAGCGGCGCTCGCCGCACTCGCCGCAGGATCCGTTGCGGCCGTGGGCGCAGCACTGCACGTCAACGCGAGTGCTGCGGTGATGATCGGTGGACTGCTGGGGCCACTGGTTGGACTCGTAGTCGCAAATCGAAGCAGAGGCGCACGATGATTGATCCGCTGCGCACCGATCTTGTTCCACTCGCCATCCTCGGCGGGATCGGAACGTATGCCGCGCGCGCGCTTCCACTCCTTGCACCAGGGGCTGATCGCCTCCCCGCGCCAGTGCTCGCCTACCTTCGCCTGATTGGCCCCGCGGTGCTCGGCGCAATCGCCGCCGCAAACGTGTTCGTTGCCGACACTTCGCTCCGAGTTGGGCCAGAAGCAGTTGCTGTGGTTGTGGGGGCGCTGGTTGGACGCTGGCGCGACAATCTCTTGGTGGGCATGGCGGCATCAGTGATCGCAGTGCTGCTGCTGCGCGCTACGATCGCGGCATGATCGACCTCAACGGGATTTCGCTTCGCAATCGCCTCATCACCAGTTCAAGCCTCCTCGGATACGGCGCACCGAAAGGGCGGTTTGCCGTACTTGGGCTTTCACCGATCTCCAACTTTGTGGACCTTCGACGCTTTGGTGCGGTGGCAGTGCGCACTGACACCACGCAACCCCCCCACGCACACTTCACCCGGAAAGAGTAGAGGGGC
>JAYQPX010000003.1:73359-82343 GCA_038145565.1 Chloroflexota bacterium
CCGTTGTTGGCCATGCCCCGTCCGCAACCTTTGGTTCCCTCGGTCGCGGCGCGGCGCGGCCCGAGCGCCGCCCAACGACGCAACCGCGCGAAGGCCACTTCACCCTGAAAGAGTCGTGGCGCATCTCGGAGATCCCCGAGCTGCTCCGCCTCTACCGCGGCGCGCTGCAAGAGGCGGATGCGGGTTGGCTCAATGCGTTTGGCTGGTCAAACATCGGCATTGACCGTTACTTCGACGAATACTTCCCACGAACTGGTGAGCAGAACCGCATCCTCTCGCTCGGCGGATTCAGCGCCGACGAGTTTGCATCGCTGGTGGAGCGCGTGAACAGCCAGGCGCCTTCCGGATCACTCGCTGCAGTGGAGTTCAACGTCTCCTGCCATAACGTGAACTTCGACTTCAATCCCATCATCGAAGAGGTGCTCAAGCGTGCGGTTCCCGCCTCGCGCTTCCCTGTGATCCTTAAGCTCTCGCCGGACTTTGACTACCTTGCTCACGCGCGCCTGGCGGAAGCGAACGGTGTCGCCGCGCTGAGTGCGATCAACACAGTCAAAGGCCTACGATTGAACCCAAAGAGTGGCGCGCCGCTGCTGAAGAATCGCTACGGCGGGCTCTCTGGTCGCGCCATCAAGCCGATCGGCCTGCGAGTCGTGAGTGAGTTGCGTGAGGCTGGCATCCGCCTCCCAATCATTGCCGGCGGCGGCGTGCGCACGTTCGACGACGTGCGAGAGTATGGATGGTCTGGTGCAGATGCTGCATCGCTCGGCTCTGAAGCGTGGCTCAAGCCGCTATGGTCAATGCCGTTGGCGCCGTTGCACGGACTTCACATTCGGCGCCTCATTCGTCAGGTAGAAGGGTGGTCACCGAGGTGAGAATCCAACAGTCGGACCTCACGCCGCTCGAGCAGAAGTTGGTCGACGAGGCGATACGCATCCGACCGCGTGCCTACGCCGTCTACTCCAACTATCTGGTTGGTGCGGCGGTTGCCGACGAAGACGGTGGAATCCACGTGGGTGCGAACATGGAGGGAGCCGACTACACCCTCACCGTGCACGCAGAACAGCACGCCATGAACGCCATGCGCCTTGCGACCAATGCGAAGGCGGTCGCGCTGGCATTCGCCGTCCAATCCCCGTCTGAAGCACCATCGCCGTGCGGCGTCTGCCGACAGCGCATCCGCGAGTTTGCGGGCTCCCTGCAGATGCCGATCGTCGCCGTCAGCCTGGACGAGAACCTGAAGATCGAGCGTCTCAATCGCTATCCGTTCGACTACCTGTTGCCCAATTCGTTCGGCCCCGAAAACCTCGGAAAAT
The DNA here is from genome assembly GCA_038145565.1 of Chloroflexota bacterium. GTDB lineage: Bacteria > Chloroflexota > Limnocylindria > Limnocylindrales > Limnocylindraceae > Limnocylindrus. Next base: position 74,673 of record JAYQPX010000003.1, read on the forward strand.
AGCGGCGCGAGAGAATCGCCAGATAGCAAAACGCCCCGTCGCAGCGTCAGCTGCAACGGAGCGCTCTGAGATCGACTTCGTTAGCTGCGCAGGTCTTTGTAGACCGCGAAGAGCACGGGGATCATCACGATCACACCGAGCGCGAAGACGATCGGGTCGCTCACTTGCCCTTCTTGGCCAACAGGTTGCCAAGCGAAAGGATCGCTGGAACCCAGAGGCCGATGTAAATGCCGTGCATCTGGTTCGCCTCAACGCCGATACCGAAGTAGAAGGCGATTGAGATCGCGAGGCTGGCACCGCCAGCGACGATGTACAGGTTCTTCGAATCCATGGTTCCTCCCTACCGTTGACCCGAGTTTCGGGCCTGTGGTTCACTTTACCGCAGGCGGATGCGCGGGGCTACCCCTCACGCAGCGCGGGTAGATCTTCCGCATCTCCAAGATCCACTTTGGCGATCCGCTCCCCCTTACTGAGGATCCGTTTCACGGAGGTCTGCGCCCCGCTAATGTCGTCGCCAATCTGCCGGAAGTGGGTCGCGAGCTTCTCGATGCGCTCTGCCAGAAGCTCCACATCTCTGGTGAGACCGCCTACTTCGCGTTGGATCAGAGCCGCCTGCTCGCCGATCTTCGATTCAACGTGGAACATGCTCACCGTTGCGAGGAGTGCGTGCAGCGTATTCGGTGACGCGAAGACGACGCGCCTCCCATTTGCGTACTGCTCCATGTCTGGGAAGCTCGTGAAGAGCTCCGCGTAGATCGCCTCTGACGGGATGAACATCACGGCGAGACGACTCGTCTCACCTGGGATCACGTACTTGGATCCGATCGCATCGATGTGCGCCTTGAGTGCCGTGCGAAATTGAGCGGCGGCGGCAGGGTCACCCGCCACGAGCTTCTGGTATGCCTCCAGCGGAAACTTTGAGTCGACGCAGACGCGGTTGGATGCGGCGCCACGTCCCACGATGCAGTCGGCGATCTTCCCGTTGGAGAGCGTCTCTTGAAAGCTGTAGAGGTCCGTTGGTAGCGCGTCGCGTACGATCTCTTCAAGACGTGCTTCGCCGTACTGGCCGCGCGCCTGCTTGTTTTGGAAGACGGAGAGGAGCTCGTCCATCGGCTCGCGCAGTCGGTCGATCCCCTGCTGAGCCGCGTCAATGCGCGCGAGGCGCTCAACAACCGACTGCAGCTGGTCTTCCACGCGCTGTGCCTGCAACGTGCTCGTTGGATCGGGCGGCGCGCTGCGACCCGATCGTGCGGCGGCGAAGAGCGCAGCAACGGCCGCGATGGCCGCAAGGACCAGTGCGACGATAGTGATCAGATCGTTCATGCGCTCAGTCTCACCGATTGACGTGCCGACTGCGTGGCACGGTGGGTTGCCGTACTAGAACCAGCCGAAGAGCCCCGACTTCTTCTTCAAGATCGGAAGACCGGTGCGACCGGACTCTTTCACCTTGTATCCCTCAGGCAGTGCCGCGACGGCCCCCTTCCCTGGCTTCTTTGCGAAAAAGTAGAGCGTCACGCTCTTTCCGTTCGCAACCTTGCGCGACCGAGCGTGCAGATAATACGTGGTCCCTCGTGAGTTCTCGAATGAAAACGCGGTCATGGAGTTTCCTCCCTTCGTGACACGGCGGTCACGTTGCGGCAATCGTACGCCCCAAAAAGGGACGTGACAATGGTTTTGACGGGCTATTGGGCACCGGGGATTGCCAAGGCGCGGGAGAGAAACTCAGGCATCCGGGTCAGGTCTACGTTGCCGCCGCTGACGATGATGACCACGCGATCACCGTGAGACACAGGAATGCGTCCAAAGAGGAGTGCGGCGAGCGCAGCGGCGCCAGCGGGCTCCACCACCTGCTTGCAGCGCTCCGCGAGGAAGCGGAGGCCGCCGAGGATCTCTTCATCAGGAAGCGTGATGCAGGCGTCAAGAAGCGTTGAGGCGAGCGGCAGCGTCCATGAGCCAGCGTACGGCGCACCGAGACCATCGGCGATCGACTTCGGCTGCACCGGGACAACGCTACCCGCCTCGACGGCAAGCTTCACCGCAGCGGAGCCTTCTGGCTCTACGCCGTAGATTCGAATGGATGGCTTCAGTGCGCGGAGTGCAACGGCGGCACCGCAAAGCATGCCGCCGCCGCCGAGTCCGCCGATCACCACATCCGCCTCGGGAAGTTGATCAAGGATCTCCGCGCCGAGCGTGCCGTGTCCTGCGATGACATACGGGTCATCAAACGGATGTGCGTCAAAGAGTCCGAGTTCCTCAATGAGTTGGTCTTTCAGGAGTGCGGCCTCGCCCATCAACCCGTCAACAAGGTGCACCGTTGCGCCATACGACTCGCACGCGGCGATCTTTGCGGGAACGGCGCTGCGCGGCATCACAACGTGAACTGGGACCCTGAACTCACGCCCCGCCCACGCATATGCGGCAGCGGCATTCCCAGCACTGAAGGTGATCAAGCCACGGCGCTGCACTTCCGTTTCACCGAAGTGCTCGACCATGTGCGTCACGCGATTCAACATGCCGCGCACTTTGTAGGAGCCGGTGCGCTGCAGATGCTCTGACTTCAATCGAATGCGACCGTCCCCGAGGAGTGGCCCCCCGCTTCGGCGCAGCGCCTCCGCTGCGCCAATGGAGCTGAGGAGTGGCGTGACATGGAGCCGGCCCGCGGTTCGCGCCGCCGCACGCTTCACCGCAGCAAGGTCCATGGTGAAGGGCTCACCCGTGAGCGCATCGAGGGTAGGGAGTGCGGGGGCGACAGGGCTGTTCTCTGGCATGCACGAACGGTAGCCCACGACTCAAACGCGTGCGACGCGGTACCGTGCCGAGATGAGCCTCCCTGAGATTCGACGCGTCACGGTGGAAGAGATCCTGCCCCTTCGAAGCGAAGTGCTTCGCGGCGGTGGCCCACTTGAGCGTGCGCTCTTGCCAGGAGATCTGGAGGGACTCGGCGTGCATTGGGGCGCGTGGCTGGGTGGTGTCCTCGTGGCGTGCGTCTCCCTCTATGAAGTCACGTCGGACAGTGGGGAGCGGAGCACCCAGCTTCGCGGTATGGCCACCGCACCGGAACTGCGCAGCCAGGGGCTGGGCGGTTCCCTTCTCGAAGCGGCGCTCAGAGAGTGGGAGGGGCGTGAGGGCGCCGCCCGCCCACTCTGGTGCAACGCGCGCATCCGCGCGGTTCCCTTCTACGAGCGACACCGCTTTTTCGGAGAGGGGGAACCGTTCGATTTTCCAGGAGTAGGCGAACATCTCCGCATGACATATCGCGGGGGCCCCTCGTGATCGGCGCCCTCTACGGGATCCTTGCCGCCTTCGCCTGGGGCGGTGGAGACTTCGTGGGCGGCATTGCGAGTCGTCGCCTCCCGACCTTCTTTGTGGTTGCCGCAAGCCAAAGTGTGGCGCTCGGCATCCTGATTCCGATTGCACTGATCAGTGGTCAGTCGATTCCAGATGGCGCCACCTTACAGCTGACTGCTATCGCGGGGATCACGGGTGGGACTGGCGTGCTCTCTCTGTATCACGGCTTTGCGCACGGAAAGATCTCGGTCGTTGCAAGCATCGCCGGGACACTTGCCGCGTTGATTCCCGTTGCAGTTGCCCTTGCAAGCGGAGAGACGGCGACGCCGCTACGACTCGCAGGATTCGCGCTCGCAATCGTCGCAATCTACATCGTCTCTACAAGTGCCGACGCAAACACGGCGAACGCTGGTGATCCCGGTGCGCATCCAGATGCATCAAGTGGGGCGGCCGCGTTTGGCGGAGCACTCTACGGCGTAGCTGCTGGCCTCTGTTTTGCAGGATTCAGTCTCCTCTTTGCTCGTGTCGAATCTGAGAGCACGCTCTGGCTCCTCACCGGACTTCGTGTTGCAAGCGTGAGTGCACTCCTCAGCGTCTTCTTGATTGCACGCGCAATCGGTCGACGCCCACCTGGGGCCGAAGAGATTCGACCTGGTGCAATCCCATCCGGACGTCGCGGTCGCATCGCACTGGTCCTGACACTCGCGGCGGCAGGGAGTGGCGACACGCTTGGCAATCTCTTCTTCCTGCTGGCGTCTCAAGAGAGCGGTGTTGCCGTTGCGGCGGTCTTCACCTCAATAGCACCAGTGACGACGGTGATCTTTGCCGCCGTCATCTTGCGTGAGCGCATCGGTCTGCGCCAGGGGATCGGGATCGCCCTTGCGGGGGCGGCCACGCTCGCGATCGCAGCGGGGGGAGTTGTCTAGGCAGTCCTGCGGCGGTGGAACGGGTCGGCGCGCCCTGTAACAAGCGAGTAGAATTCCCCTCCCATGACATCTGCCCCCCACGCCATCCGCTTCGACCCAGCAAGTGGGTCACTTCACGTGGATGGACGCAGCGCACTCCTCACCGGGATTGAGAAGCGACTCGTCGCGCTCTTCGTTGAGCGGCTTGGCGAAGCGATCACCCATCAGGAGATTCGACAGAAGATTTGGGGAGAGAGCTGGAGTGGCGGAGACGAGGCGCTCCGTGTGGCGATCAACCGCCTCCGGAAGAAGTTCGAAGGGAATCAGCGCAAGCCTGAGATCCTCGTCAGCGTGCGCGGCGTTGGGTACCGCATGGTTGGATACATTTCGCGCTGACGGTGTGTGCGCGCTACAGCCCGAGCAGGAGCGGCTTCAGAAACTGACTCTCGATCACCAGCCCAATGTATGCGATGGGAAGACTCGCAAAGAGCCCAAGAAGTGCCGACCATCCTGATCGAATGGTCGCCGTGCCGTCTGCCGATGGCTGCGGAACGATCAGATACGTCAGCAGACTCCCGAAGGTTGAGGTACCGAGGACAACGAGCGCAGCGGCCTCCGTGCGCAGATCTCCCCCGCCAACGATCAGTGATGGTGAAACACCGTCCATCAGCGCACGCTCAACATGAAGGTCGTATGCCAGATAGATCAGCATGAAGATGAGTCCACTTCCTCCGCTTGCGAGCACCGCGCGAAAGACCGGCCGCGGCGCGTGTTGTAGCTGATAGAGACGCTTCCCGAAGAACCCACGCGGAGTGCGGCTGCCGCTCATCTCAGCGCTGGATGATCTCTATCGTTGGGCGCTTCGGCAGGCTCTCTGGCGTGTGCGCAGCGAAGAGGGTGAGCAGTTCGAGCATTCGGGCGACCTCTTCATCGGTGTTCCAGAACCCCCACGAAGTGCGCAGGGCGGGGCTTGAGGCGGGGCGTTCCGCCGTGGCGGACACGCCTGGGACGCGTCGGGTGATGGCGAAGGCGCGCCGACTGAACTCTTCAACGAGCTGCGACGCCTCCCAGCCGTTCACGCGGAGTGCGACGATCGTGGCGTGGCGCCCTGGACCGACCAGGAGCTCAACGTCCGAGATAGAAGCGGCGCCTGCAGCAAAGGCGCGTGCAAGGCGACCCGCACGAGCAACCGCCCACGGCAAGCCCACCTGCATGGAGAGCCAACCGGCGGCACGTGCAGAGCCAACGAGCGCTGGCCGCGCGAACCCTGAGGTTTGAAATCGACGAGCGTCGTCGTGCATCACGCCAACGCCGTCAAGCGCTGGCTCACGGAAGGCGAGGAAGCCGCCGATTGGCGTCTGCAGTCCGCCCGCAGCAAGTGCGCGGCGCGAAAGCCGCATGCCAGCAAGTCCTTCAACACCGAGAAGCCACTTTTGGGAAGGGAAGGCAAGCACATCGGGGTCCAACGCGTCCACAGCGTCGAGCATTGCGCCGACAGACTGCGCGCCGTCAACAATGCTGATGATTCCTGCAGCGCGCGCACGCGGGAGGATCTCTTCGAGCGGAAGGATGCGCCCGCTGATCCAGCTGACGCGCGAGATCACGATCGCTCGGGTGGGCGGAGCAAAGAGCTCGGTGACACGCGCAACGATCTCCGCATCACTGATCGCGTTCCCGCGCTCGTCGCGCGCACTCACCGTCGCAACGCTGAACCCTAAGCGAGCGGCGCGTGCGGCGAGACTGCCGCGAATCGCTGGGTACTCCTCATCGAGTGTGACCACGCGGTCACCTGGCTTGACTTCGGTTGCAATGAGCGCGCGCATGACCGCCTCGGTGGTGCTGTGCGCCACCGCAACAAGTTCAAGGTCTGTGGCGAGCACCGAGGCGAAGACGCCGCGAAGTTCGTCCACGCGCACCTCCACGTCATCCATCAGGTGCTCTGATGCGCGACCGGTTGCAAGCTCTTGCTCCTGCACGTGGCGGATCGCCGCATCCACTTCGCGCGGGAGCGGACCAACGCTTCCCGCATTCAGGTAGATCCCCGCGGTCGTTGCGGGGATCGCGGCACGAAGCTCCGCCACCTTCCCCGCCTCATCGGTGGACGTTGCGGCGGCCTTGAGGAGCGCTTCGTGCGAGATCTGATCAGTCATCTCATGCTCCTCTCGCTCGGTTCATGCGTCAGGCTGTGCGCTGCCAAGATGGCAGCGGCTCTCCAGTGAGGCGAGGGTTGCCGCCTGGTCTGGGCCCAAGTCTGAACGAAGTCGCGTGATCCGTGGGGAGCGGAGGGTGAAGCCCGATGCGGTGCGTTCACTCCTTCGCACCGCATCGAAGGCAACTTCGGCTACCACGCGCGGCTCAACACTGCGATACGAGCCGAGTTGCGCAATCGTGTGCGCCTCGAGCCACTGACTGAGGGAGGCAACCTCTGCATCTGGCAGCGAAACGGTGGCACGACCAATGGTCGCAAGTCGCCCAGAGAGATCGTCTCGCACGGCAAACGTGCACTCGGAGAGGAGGGCGCGGCGCCGGCCGAGCCCTGGCTCTGCCCCAACAATGATGACGTCAATGGTGTCCAACGATCGCTTCACCTTGAGCCAGCCGGATCCTCGACGTCCGGGTGCGTACGGTGCGTCAGGTGCCTTCACAACGAGTCCCTCACATCCACGCTGTCGCGCGTGGATGAATGCGGTCTCGATGGCTTCGGCCCCTTCCACCTGCACACGGGTTGCGATCCGAATCTGCCCGTCGCTGATCTGCTCCAGTCCCAGTTCTTCGAGCGCGCGTCGACGCTCGTGATACGGCTGCTGAATCAACGGCTCACCGCCTCGTGCAAGAAAATCAAACGCAATGAAGAGTGCGGGGGTCCGCTGCTGTGCTGAAAGTGTTTGCGCACCGCCAGCGAGTCGCGAGGTGAGCGTATTGGAGGGCAGCGGGCGTCCATCCTCCCAGGCAACAATCTCTCCATCGAGAATGCCGCTGATCCCCGCGGCGCGCGCAGCGGCGGCGATCTCAGGGAATGAGACGGTCACATCGTGAAGGTCACGTCCAAAGAGTGCGGCGCGTTCACCGTCAACGTGTAGTTGCGCGCGAACACCGTCGTACTTGTCCTCGACGGCAACTCTGATCTCTGGGAGACCCGCAAACTCAGGGCGTTCGCTGAGTCGCTCAACGACCTCGGGGACACCGGAGGTAGCGGCGGCGAGCATCGGCGGGATTGGGTGGAAGAGCTGCAGACGTGCCTCGTGCAGCCGACCGCTACGGGCGAGCAGCGCCACGCTGCCCGGGTCCCCTTCGAGGAGCATCGCCCAGCGGACCGCAGCCAGATCAGCGTCAAACGCGGCCGCGATCGCCGCTTCAAGGAGCCCGTCGCGGAGGCCGATCCGCAAGTCGCCAATGAGGGCACGCACAAGGAATTTTGCAGCGACTGGCGAACACCCATAGAAGAGCTGGACGAGCAGATCGTGACGGCGCTGACCAC
>JAYQPX010000004.1:0-54304 GCA_038145565.1 Chloroflexota bacterium
AGTTGGCTCCGGTGCGGAGATGTGGAAGGCGTCGGCGGTTGCGCCAGCACCGAGGAGTTCGGCGCGAATGGTGGCGTTGCGCGCGCGGGCGTGCGCGAGTGACTCTACGACGAAGACGGCGCCACCTTCGCCGAAGAGGAATCCGTCGCGGTTCTTGTCGAACGGGCGACTGGCACGCGTTGGTTCGTCGTTGCGCTTGCTGAGCGCCCCCATGTTGCCGAGCGCGGCAAAGGCCATGGGGAGGAGCGGCGCCTCTACGCCGCCAGCGATGACGATGTCCGCTTCGCCGCTGCGAATAAGTCGCAACGCGTCCTGGAAGGCGAGTACACCTGTGGCGCAGGCAGCGGCCTGCGTAATTGCGGCGCCAGTGAGACCGTACTTCATGCTCACCATGCAAGCGCCCATGCTCGGACTGAGGGCGGGGATGGCGAAAGCGCTGACGAAGCGGCCCCCCTTCTCGCGGAAGGCATCGGCACCCATCGTGACCTGCTCAATGCCGCCACCGCCCGTGTTGATGACAGTGGCGACGCGATCGCGTCGCTCAGCATCCCACTCGTGGATATTGGCAAGGCCAGCGTCCTCCATGGCCTCCGTTGCGGCGGCCACTGCGAACTGGACGAAACGGCTCATGCGGCGCGCCATCTTCATCTCCATCGTCTTCGTTGGATCGAAGTCCTTCACCTCTGCGGCGATCTTCACCTCGTTCGCTGATGGATCGAAGTGCGTGATGCGGTCGGCGCCAGAGGTGCCGGCGATCAGTGCCGACCAGTAACTTGCGGCGCTGTTGCCGATCGGCGTGATGGCGCCGTAGCCGGTGATGACGGCGCGCTGCGTGTCGCTTCGTGGTGCGCTCTGCTCCGTCATCTCGCCTCCTACTTTCCGGTCCAATGTCGCAACACCACGGCGCCATTGTGTCCGCCGAGCCCGATGTTATTGCTGATGGCGGCGCGGAGGGGTGCCTGGCGCGTTTCGAGGGCCACCGTCAGGTTGCATTCAGGGTCCACGTTCCGCGTGTTCAGCGTCCCTGGGATGGTCTGATGGTGGAGCGAGAGGGCGGTGAAGATCGCCTCCACGGCGCCAGCGGCACCCATCAGGTGTCCGGTGAGCGACTTCGTGGCGGAGATTGGGATCTGCGCCGCGCGTGCTCCGAGCGCGCTGTGGAAAGCGAGCGCTTCGCGCGCATCCCCTACGGGCGTGCTCGTCCCGTGTGGATTGATCATGTCGATCTCAGACGGGTCGATCTTGCCGCGCTGTAGCGCCCACGTGATGGAGCGCGCGGCGCCCGCACCACCCTCAACGGGCTGGATCATGTCATGCGCGTCAGCTGATGAGCCGTAGCCAACCACCTCTGCATAGATCGTTGCGCCGCGCGTTTTCGCGTGTTCGAGGTCTTCCACGATGAACGCGCCCGCCCCTTCGCCCAAGACGAATCCGGCGCGATCCACATCGAACGGTCGCGACGCACTCGCAGGACCTTCGCCGTCGCGCGGTGCGCCGAGGCCGCGCATGTTCATGAAGCCGATGTGCGCCACTTCAATGAGCGGGTTCTCCGTGGAGCCTGAGATGACGGCGGTGACGTCACCGCGCTTGATCGCCTCGGCCGCCTCACCGAGTGCGTGTGTCCCCGTGGCGCAGGCGGAGACCACCGCCATGTTGTGACCAACGGCACCCGTCTCGATCGAGATTATCCCTGAGGTGCTGTCAACCAAGCCGTGTGCAATAAACGTTGGCGCCACGCTGCGCGGCCCCTTCTCCTTCCAGGCCATCTGGTTGTCAATGAAGAGTCCCTGCCCTCCAGCGCCAGACCCAAATACCACACCGATCTCCTCGCGATTCGCATCGGAGATCTCGAGCCCCGAGTCCTTGAGCGCCTGCTTTGCGGCGGCCACTCCCCAGTGAATCTCCGGTCCGGTGCGGCGAATGGATTTGGGATCGAGCCAGGCGGCTGGATCAAAGTGTTGGATCTCACCAGCGACCACGTATGGCGAGTACGCCGTTGGATCCCAGTGCGTGATGCGACCAAGGCCGCTCTTCATCTCCGTCAGCGACGTCCAAACGCTCGCTAGATCGTTGCCGATCGGCGAGACGATGCCGAGACCGGTGATGACAACGCGACGGGTGTGATCTGCCTCTCGCATAGCGCCTCCTTACGACACTACCGCTGCGGTGAGCGGAAGATCGTCAATAGAGACGATCTCTGCGCCAGCCGCCGATGGGATGCGCTTGACGAGTCCACTGAGGACGCGGCCGTAACCAATCTCTACGTAGCGTTGCGTTCCGGCGGCGGCGGTAGCGCCGATGGCGGCAATCCAATCGACGCCAGTCGTCAGGTGATCAGAGAGTTCGCGCCGCAGCTCTGCAGCGGTGCGAATCGGGGCTGCGTTCGCATTGGCGAGCATCGTGATCTTCGGATCGTGCACGGTTACGGATTCAAGTGCCGCGCGCATTCCTGCCGCCGCCTCTTCCATCAGTGGCGAGTGGCTGGCGATGCTGACCTGCAGCCGCACGGCGCGCTTCGCGCCAGCGGCACTTGCGGCGGCAACGGCGTGCTCGACGGCGGCAACTTCGCCAGAGAGAACGATCTGACCCGGAGAATTGCGGTTCGCCAAGACAAGGACGCCGCGCGCTGCCCCTTCGGCAACAATGCGCGACTCTTCTGATTCTGGGAGTCCAAGGATTGCGGCCATTGCGCCAGGGCGTCCGCCGCCTGAAGTCTGCATTAGGTCACCACGAATGCGCGCGAGCTTCACCGCATCACCAACGCTGAGCGCGCCCGCCGCAACTGCGGCGGCATACTGACCGGCAGAGTGGCCTGCGGCGAAGATTGGTGTCTCGAGTGTTTCGCCACGGGCCGCGGCTCGCTCGCGCGCCGCCTCGAGAAGCGCAATGGAAATGATCAAAATCGCTGGCTGCGCTTGCTCGGTACGCTCAAGCGCGTCCGCTGGGCCGTTCGCGATCAGTGCGCCAATCTTCTCGCCGAGTGCTTCTTCGGCTTCGGCCAAGACGGCACGTGCGGCGGGGGAGGCGGCGAGGACTTCGTTGCCCATGCCGACTGCTTGCGACCCCTGCCCAGGGAAGATCCACGTAGTGATTGGGGACATGCGCGCATCGTAGTGGAGTCACCCAGGGGAGCGGTGTATTGTATGCGTGTATGCATACAAATAGGCGGCGCCGTCTACCCGACCTCTCTCGTGCTGCGGGTGAACTGCGGAGCCGTATCGCTGGCGTGGGCCGCGCGCCACTCGGGAGCGGGATCGATGAAGTGGCGAGGCGTCGACAGAGCCTTGGAGAGATCGGCGGTCGGATCGTCTCCATTCGCAGGCTCTGGCGAGAGCTCGTCCTCTCCACCGCGCAGCAGTTGGCGCCGACGGATCTGTCGCTCGCGCAGGTTGCGGCGCTCTATCTCCTTGCAGACGGCCGCGCGCGCAACGTCGCTGAGATCGCGGTGGAACTCGGTCGATCACACTCCGCCACGAGTCGACTTGTTGCGGGACTCGTGACGCGGAGGCTGTTGCGAGTGATCCCAGCTGAGGATAGGCGTAGGCGCGTGCACCTACTCGCTGCGGCAGGCGAGTCGATGCTCACGGCTATCGATCGCGGGCGTGCGGAGCAGTTTGTTGGCGTGGTGCGCAGGCTGCCCGCTGCAGAGCGTGGACTTGTTGCGGCCGCAGTTGCCGCGCTTGCGACGCGCGCGCCGGTTACTCCCCCGCGTACCCCATCGTGACGTCGTAGAGGACCTCAACGCCCCAGGCGAGCGCCTCCTGTGAGACTCGTTCGTCAACGCCATGGAAGCGCTCCATGAATCGCTCTTTCGGATCCAGCAGATATGGCGAGAATCCGTACGTGGGAATTCCTGCAGGCACCGTGATCTTTGCGTCGGTGGCATACGGTGCCACCGCGGGCATCAGGATTGCCTCCGCATCGCGCGCGCGGATCGCGGCGGATGCAATGCCGAGAATCTCGTGATCCATTGGATTGCTCACCGCCGCACCAAACTCCGTGAGGTCCGCCTTCACAAATGGCGCGAGGTCTGCTCCGATGCGCTCCAACATGTTCGCCTGCGCCTGTTCGCGCGTCGTCCCTGGCAGGATGCGGCTATCGACCGTGAGCGTTGCAGAACCCGGGAGGACGTTGGAGCGAATCCCTGAGGCGATGATCGTTGGGGCGAACGTGTCGCGCAGCACGGCGCGCAGTGCACGAAGGAGCTCAGGAGCGCAGCCGGCAGTTGGCGCCTCGCTGTTTAGTGGCGCCGCGTCGCTGAAGGTCTTCTCCGCGAGGAGGCGCTCGAGCCGAGCGATGGCAGCTTCCGGGAGTGCGGCGCGGAGCGCGCCAACAAGGGCCTCGTTCTCTTTCACGAACTGCACAGGACCAGGGACGGAGACGCGCTCCACGATCTGTGCGGCGCGCAAGAGTGCGTTGTCGCTGTCTGGCATGGAGGCGTGGCCCCAGCGTCCGCTGACAGTGATGTTGAATCGAGCGAAGCCCTTCTCGGCGACTTGAAGCGGATAGATGCGTCGACCTGCGGCGGTGATGGTCATCCCACCCGCCTCGGTGAGTCCAACCGCAGCATCCAGCCAGTGCTTTCGGTCGCGCAGCACAAGTGCGATCCCGTCTTCGCCACCAGTCTCCTCGTCTGCGGTCGCGGTGAGGATGATGTCGCGCCGTAGGCCAGGGATCGGATCCTTCGCTGGATCAAGCCCTGCGGCTCTTGCACGTGCGCAGAGGAGTCGAATCACTCCAACTTGGACGGCGAGCGCCCCTTTCATGTCCACTGCGCCACGTCCCCAGACGTAGCCGTCTTTGACAACGCCTTCGAATGGGTTCACCGTCCAGCCGTCTTGGTTGGCGGGAACCACGTCAAGGTGTGCAAAGAGGAGGAGCGCGCCGTTCTCTTTGTCACGCGGGTCCAGCTTCGGGTTCGCCGCAGAGGCGCTCCCTCGCAGTCGAACGCTGACGTTGCCGCGATCAGGGAGTGGCTCGTAAAACTCAGGCTCCAGACCTTCGCGCTTCAGTAGCTCAATGAGCACCTTCGCCGCGCGCGTTTCGTTTCCGGGTGGATTCACACTCTCGGCGCGGATCAGTTGCACCAGGTCATCCGCGGCATCTGCGCCGATCTTCCTCATCAGGGCGGCATCAACGCTGGCGGAGGGGAGTCCCTTCGGGAATCGCTCGGCGGCGGTTGCGGCGAACTGTGAACTACTCATGCCCACCCCTCTGCTCTACGGTTACGCCCCAAGTCGCTGGGCGATGATGTCGAGGATCGTAAAGATGATGGCGATCCCCACGAGTCCGCCCACGATGAGTTTCACGCCGAAGAGGCCGCGCCGCTCCTGCTCTGCCGCACGCTCTGGATCTGGCGGTTCGCTCCCTGGGATGACGGGCGAGTCGAGACCGCGGAGGCCGCGTCGCGGGTCGCGAGGATCAACTTCTTTCGTTCGAGCCATCTCTCCTCCTACTGCTCCGCTGCGGAGTCGAGTGCGCGTTTCAGTCGCTTCCCTGTGGTGATTGCGCCATCGGAGGCGCTGCTCACCACTGCGGCGTATTTGGCCCAGACGCCACCCGTGTACTTGGGCGCCGGTGCTCGCCACGCCGCACGGCGCTTGGCGAGCGTTGCAGGGTCAACTTCCAGTCGCAGTTCGTGGGCCGCAACATCGATGGTGATCGTGTCACCCTCTTCAATGAGGGCAATCGGTCCGCCGAGTGCCGCCTCTGGTGCAACGTGCGCGACCATGAATCCGTGGGTCGCGCCAGAGAAGCGGCCGTCGGTGATGAGCGCAACCTGATCGCCGAGCCCTTGGCCAACGAGGGCGGCGGTGACGGCGAGCATCTCGCGCATCCCTGGTCCGCCAACGGGACCTTCGTAGCGAATTACCACCACGTCACCCGCCTTAACGCTGTTCGCGCGAATCGCCGCGAAGGCGGCCTCTTCACCATTGAAGACGCGCGCGGGACCACTGTGATGTCGGCGTGAGTGTCCGGCGAGTTTGACGATCGCCCCCTCTGGTGCAAGTGAGCCGCGAAGTACGGTGAGCCCACCGTTTGGCGACATCGGTGCGCTGATCGGGAAGATCACCTTCTGGCCGGGTGCCTCCACGGCACTGCCAGCGATCTCCCCAATGGTTCTTCCATCGACGGTGCGTTCGTTGACGTGCAGCAGGTTTGCCGAGACCAGCTCGCGCAAGACCAGTGCAATTCCGCCAGCCTTGTAAAGATCGAGTGCCGCATAGCTGCCACCAGGGATGAGATTGCCGATCACTGGCGTCGACTCCCCGAGTCGCTCAAAGGCCTCAATCTCAAGCGGCAAGTCGAACTCGCGTGCAATCGCGAGAAGGTGCAGCACTGCGTTCGTTGAGCCTGCGGTTGCACCGACCGCGCGAATCGCATTCTCCAGTGCGCGCTCCGTGACGAGTGCGCGTGGCCGAACATCATCGCGCACCAGTTGTACGGCGATCTCGCCAGAGCGTTCCGCCGCTGCGATCTTGTCTGGGTCTGGCGCAGGGATGCCGTTGAGCCCAGCGGGGGAGAGCCCGAGCACCTCCATCGCCATGCTCATCGTGTTCGCGGTGAACTGTCCGCCGCACGCGCCAGGCCCTGGGCAAGCAGCGTTCTCAAGCGCCCAGAGCTCTTCGGCGCTGATCTTCCCTGCGCGGTACGCGCCGACCGCCTCAAAGACGCTCTGCACGGTGACGTTCTTTCCGTTGAAGGAGCCAGGGAGGATCGTGCCGTTATAGAGGATGAGTCCAGGGATGTTGAGACGACCGAGCGCCATTGCGGCTCCAGGGCTCGTCTTGTCACAGCCGGTGAGGCAGACGATGCCGTCAAAGCTGTGTCCTGCAGCGACGAGCTCAATGGAGTCGGCGATCAGGTCGCGTGAGATCAGCGATGCCTTCATCCCTTCGGTGCCCATGGCCACGCCGTCTGAGACGGAGATGGTGCCGAACTCCATCGGCGTGCCGCCTGCGCGTCGAATGCCGCGCTTCACCGCATCCGCGAGTTCGCGTTGGTTGTAGTTGCACGGCATCGTCTCGATCCAGGTGGTGGCAACACCGATGATCGGCTTGGCGAGATCTTCGTCGGTGAAGCCGATCGCCTTCAACATCGCGCGTGCAGGCGCGCGATCTGGCCCGTCGGTCATGGCGGCGGAGTGCCGCTTCGCCGGGTCGCTCGGTCGGTTGTAGGGGTTCTTCTTCTTGTCGCCGTCGTCGCTCACTGTGCCGCCCCCGCCGCCTTGGTGTTGACGGTCCCTGGGTGCGCTCGCTCATGCGCCTCGATGTCGGCCATCTTGGAGCGGACGAAGTCGAGTTCGTCGAGCCCCGCGAGGAGCATCTTCTGCGCAAACGGATCGATCGCGAACTTCACGGCCTCTCCGCTCGGTGTTGTCAGCGTAGCGCTCGCAAGATCAACGCTCGCCTGCGCCGCGTCGCCGCCGCGCGCAGCGTCCATGAGTTGTGCATGCAGCGGCGCATCCACAGCGATCGGCAGGATGCCGTTCTTGAGGGCGTTGTTCTTGAAGATGTCGGCGAAGCTCGTGGAGATGATCGCCTTGATCCCAAACGCATCGAGCGCCCAGGGGGCATGCTCGCGGCTTGAGCCGGTGCCGAAGTTGTCGCCCGCAACGAGAATGCTTCGCCCGGCGAAGCGTGGGTCATCAAGGACAAACGGTGGCGTCTTCTTGCTGCCATCTTCGTTGAAGCGCCAGTCGTGGAAGAGTGCATCGGCGAGTCCGGACTTCACGACCACCTTCAGGTAGCGCGCGGGGACGATCTGATCCGTGTCCACATTCTCCGCAGGGAGCGGAATCAGTGCGCTGCTGAAGCGCTCAACCTTTGGCGCCGCCATCAGGCGAGTGTCCGCGGGTCGGTGATGCGACCGTTGAGCGCCGTTGCGGCGGCGGTGAGCGGTGAAGCGAGGAAGGTTCGGCCGCCCTTCCCTTGGCGACCTTCGAAGTTGCGATTGGAGGTGCTGATCGCGTATTCGCCCGGTGCGAGCTGATCGCCATTCATGGCGATGCACATGGAGCAGCCCGCTTCGCGCCAATCGGCGCCAGCATCGCGGAAGATCGTGTCGAGCCCTTCGCGCTCCGCCTGGCGTTTCACGTCAGCGGAGCCAGGCACCACCATGACGCGCACGCCGCTCGCCACACGCTTCCCCTTGAAGACGTTTGCGGCGATGCGCAGATCGCTGATGCGGCCGTTGGTGCAGCTCCCAATAAAGACGGTGTTCACTGGCTGATTCAAGATGCTCTGCCCCGCGGTGAGATCCATGTACTCGAGTGCGCGCGTCAGCGCGCGTGCGCTCGCGGGATCGCTCTCCGTGGACGGATCTGGGACGTTGCCGCTGATCGGCAAGCCCATTCCAGGATTCGTTCCGTAGGTGACCATCGGCTCAAGCGTGTTCGCATCGATCACGATCTCCTTGTCATACGTTGCGCCAGGGTCGCTCGGTAGCTGCTTCCAGCTCGCCACCGCCTCGTCCCACGCCGCACCCTGTGGCGCGTGCGGTCTCCCCTTCAGGTAGGCGAAGGTGGTCTCATCTGGCGCCACGAGTCCGGCACGGGCGCCACCCTCGATGCTCATGTTGCAGATCGTCATGCGCTCCTCCATAGAGAGGGCGCGAATCGCTTCGCCGGCGTACTCAAAGACGTGTCCGGTGCCACCACCCACGCCGATGCGTGCGATCAGGGCGAGGATGATATCCTTCGCGGAGACGCCGTTCTGCAGTTTTCCGTCAACGCGGACGAGATACGTCTTTGGCGTGCGCTGGAGCAGGCACTGTGTGGCGAGCACCATCTCCACCTCACTCGTGCCGATACCGAACGCGAGCGCGCCGAATGCACCGTGCGTGGCCGTGTGTGAGTCGCCGCAGACGATCGTTGCGCCAGGTTGGGTGAGGCCAAGCTCTGGCCCAATGACGTGGACGATTCCTTGGTTGGGCGACTCCCAGCCGTGGAGCGGGATGCCGAATTCGTTGCAGTTCGTCTCAAGCTGCTTCACTTGCGCCGCAGCCATCTCGTCGGCGATCGGCAGGTTGCGTGGTGTGGTCGGGATGGAGTGGTCGGCGGTTGCCACCGTTTTGTCTGGGCGACGCACCGTCAAGCCGCGCGTCCGGAGCCCGGTGAATGCCTGCGGACTGGTCACCTCGTGGATCAGGTGCAGGTCGATCGCGAGGATGGCGGGCGCCCCCTCGTCTTGGCTCACCACATGCTGATCCCAGATCTTCTGGACGATAGTCTTCGCCATGCGCCGAGCGTACCAGAGCGGCGCGGCGCCACAGTGAGGCAGGGGCGTGCGAGAATCCCACCATGACCACGCATCCAAACGCCCTCAATCCGCTGACCGTACTCGCGCAAACCCGACTACTCCCCGCAATCAGTCCGTTGGAGAGCAGTGTGGTGAACGCGTGGGCCGACGCGTGCATTGATAACGGCGTGTTGGCGCTCGAGCTGCTCCTCCGCGGGGACGGATCCGAGCGTGCGGCATTCGACGCAATCGCTCGACTTGCCAATTCACATCCGCAGCTTGCTGTTGGCGTGGGGACCGTATTCGACGCGACGACTGCTCAGCGTGCCTGCGACGCGGGCGCCCAGATCGTCGTTTCGCCGATCACAGATCCAGCGACGGGAAGCACATGTGCTGCAGCGGGCGTAGACTGGCTCCCCGGCGCATTTACCCCTACGGAGATCGCACTCGCAGAGCGTTCGGGGGCGACGCAGGTGAAGCTCTTCCCTGCGCTGGCGATCAACGCCCCTGCCTTCCTTCGCTCCTACCTTGCGACGAAGCCCTCCTCGCGGATCATCCCCACCAACGTGTCGCTGGATGAGATCCCTGCACTCGTCGCCGCAGGGGCCGCTGGGTTCGGTGTGGGGGAGCGGCTCCTCGCTGGGGCGGACCCGTGCAGTGCCAGCGCGATCGGCGAGCGGCTTCACGCCGCCCTCTCAGTCGTCGGAGGGGGCGCGTACTAGCCTCACCGCGCACCCCTCTGGTAGGCTGCACACCTAATGAAGACGAATCGCGCACTCACGGTTGCACCTGCGGGCGCCGGTTTCGTACGCCTTGATTCGGCGCTCGGCAGCGAGATTGCGCTCGTCGAGCTCCTTATTCAGCCCAGGCGGGGCTGAGGAGACCAACGGGTAGCGCGAAAGACGCACCGAAGGGAACTCAGAACCCCCGCCAGAGAGGCGGGGGTTTCGTGTACTTAGAGAGGAGTTGAGATGACGCAAGCGAAGCACGTGCCTGGTGCGGGATCAACCGCGGCACTCGCCTCGGAGCGTGCGCGCAAAGAGATGCTGCGCGATGCGCGCATTGAGCGTCGTGGCGGGCCACGTCCACGCATCGGCGCCGATGCACTCTGCGAAGCGCTTCTCCTTCAGGGGAGCACGACCATCTGGGGGTATCCGGGCGGCGTGATCCTTCCTCTCTACGACGTGCTCGTTGACCATCCTGGACTGCGTCACATTCTCGTCCGACACGAACAGGCCGCGGCACATGCCGCTGATGGATACGCGCGCGCATCGGGGAAGGTCGGCGTATGTCTTGGAACGTCGGGTCCTGGTGCGACGAATCTTGTGACCGGAATCGGCACCTCCATGCTCGACTCCGTACCCGTGGTCGCGATCACCGGCAACGTTCCTGGCGTCTTGCTTGGGAAAGATGCCTTCCAGGAGATTGATATCACGGGCATCACGCTCCCGATGACAAAGCACAACTATCTCGTGCGTAGTGCGGATGAGATCCCGCACGTCATTGCAGAAGCGTTCCATATTGCGCGCAGCGGTCGCCCTGGTCCCGTGCACGTGGACATCACGAAAGATGCGCTGATGGGCGAGACGAACGCGCCGCACCCGACGCAAGGTGCGGTGGAGGCGGGCCTCCCTGGATACCGACCGAAGTTGGATGGAAATGCGCGGCAGATCAAACTGCTCGCCGAAGCGATAGCTGCCGCCAAGCGGCCGCTCATCCTCGCCGGACACGGTGTGCTCATCGCACAGGGAGAGCGCGAGCTGCTCGAACTTGCGCGTCAGGCGCAGATTCCGATTGCTTGGACGCTGCTTGGGATTGGCGTGGTGGATGAGAGCGATCCACTCGCATATGGATACATGGGGATGCACGGATGGAAGCATGTGAATCGCGCCATCCAGTCGTCTGACCTGCTGATTGGGATTGGCATGCGCTATGACGATCGCGTCACCGGCAATGTGCGCACCTTCGCCCCATCCGCAAAGATCGTGCATATTGATATTGATCCCGCCGAGATTGGGAAGAATGTCGTTGCAGATATCCCAATCGTGGGTGACGCGAAGCGCGTGCTCGAAGCGCTGCTTCCAGTGACACAGCGGGTTGAGCCTGCCGCACGCGCCGAATACTTCACGGAACTCGCCGCATGGCGCAAGGAGAGCGAGAGCTCCGCCTGGCACGGCTCTGGTGGCTGGCGTGATGGCGTTCTCTCCGCCGATTTTGTGGTGGAGCGCATTGCCGCAGGGTCCGGCTACGACGCAAACGTGACCGCTGATGTGGGCCAGAACCAGATGTGGGTGGCGCGATACGGTGGCTTCAAGCGTGCAAATTCGCACCTCTCATCGGGTGGCCTCGGTACGATGGGCTTCGCCCTCCCAGCCGCAATGGGTGCGGCGATCGGCACACCAGAGAAGACCTCGTGGGCGATCGCGGGTGATGGCGGTTTCCAAATGACGCTGCAAGAGTTGGCCACCATTGTGCAGGAGCGCATCCCTGTGAAGATTGCGCTGATGGACAACAAGAAGCTCGGCATGATCCGCCAGTGGCAGGAGATCGTCTACGCCGGCAACTACCACTCTGAACAACTTGCGGGACCCGACTATCTGAAACTCTGCGAGGCATACGGGCTCCCGGCATGGAAAGTCGCCAAGCCCGAAGAGGTGGATGCCGCGGTTGCGGCCGCACTCGCCGTGGATGGACCTGCGCTGATCTGGTTCGAGATCGCAGAGCGGCAGAACGTCTATCCAATGATGCCGGCGGGGAAGGGCCTCTCGGACCTCATCGACAAGTGGGGCGACGACGGGGAGGATGTCACCGAAGGGTCGAGCGGTCCCCGCCTTGATCCAACAGATCCGAACGCACCGAAGGGTGGTACCGAGTGAGCGGCGCACCGAAAGGCGCAGCAGGCGCGGCACCCGCACGAGCACTCCCAGGCTCAGGTGATGAACGTCGCCACCTGATCGTGGCGATCGTGAACAACCGTCCCGGTGTGTTGAATCGCGTGGCCAGCCTGATGCGCGCTCGCAACTTCAACATTGAGTCGCTCGCCGTCTCCGCGACCGAGCGGAGCGACACGTCGCGTATGACGTTGACAATCGTTGGCGACGAGGTGCACGTGGAGCAGGCGACGAAGCAGCTCTACAAGTTGATCGATGTCCTCAAGGTGCAGGACGTGACCGACGAGGCGATCGTTGAGCACGAACTGGCCCTGATCAAGGTCCGCGTGACTGGCAAGAGCCGCCCTGAGGTCGTGAGCATCGCCGAGATGCATCACGGCCGCGTGGTGGATCTGAGCGACGACGCGGTGATCGTGGAAGTCGTGGGTGAGCCCAGCGAGGTGGACCGAGTGGTCGAACTCCTTCGGGAGTTCGGAATCAAGGAGCTGGTGCGAACCGGCTCAGTAGTGATGTCCCGCGGCAGCGGGTCAATTGAGGAGCAGGTGAAGCGATGAGTTTCAAGATGTACTACAGCGCCGAAGCACCGTTCACGAGCATCGAGAAGCAGCAGATTGCGGTTGTTGGCTATGGGAGCCAGGGCCATGCGCATGCGAAGAACCTGAAGGAGTCGGGACTCAACGTGATCGTCGCACTCGCCGAAGGCTCAAAGAGCCGCGCCGTTGCACAGGCGGACGGCTTTGAGGTGGTGACCGCCGCTGAGGCGGCGAAGCGCGCTGACGTGATCATGATCGCCATTCCGGACACTGCTCAGAAGAAGATGTACGAGGCGGAGATTGCGCCGAACATCAAGCCTGGTGCGCTCCTCCTCTTCGCACACGGGTTCAACATTCACTTCAAGCGCATCTCGCCTGCAGAGGGAATCGATGTCGGCATGGTTGCGCCGAAAGGTCCAGGGCACCTAGTCCGCTCTGTCTATGTCTCAGGCGGCGGCGTCCCCGCACTCTTTGCTGTGCATCAGGACGCAACGGGGACCGCTCGCGCGCGCGTGATGGCGTACGCAAACGGACTCGGGTGCACGCGCGCGGGAATCATGGAGACAACCTTCAAGGATGAGACGGAGAGCGACCTCTTCGGTGAGCAGGCGGTGCTCTGCGGTGGTACTGCGCAGCTCGTGAAGAGCGCGTGGGAGACGCTGGTTGAGGCCGGCTACGATCCGCAGCTCGCCTACTTCGAGACAATGCACGAGCTGAAGCTGATCGTAGACTTGATGTACCGCGGCGGTCTCGACTTCATGCGCTTCTCGATCTCGGACACTGCGGAGTACGGTGACTATGTCTCCGGGCCACGCATCATTGACGCGTCAGTCAAGGCGCGCATGAAGGAGGTTCTCAACGAGATCCAGGACGGCACGTTCGCCAAGGGCTGGATCGCTGAGGATGAGGCGGGTCGACCGAACTACAAGAAGTTGCGCGCCGCAAACTCTGGGCACCCAATCGAGAAGGTTGGCCGAGAGCTTCGTCGCCAGATGACCTTCCTCAACCCTGTTGAGGTCGACATTGACGGTGCACAGGGCGCTGCGGAGAAGGGCGCTGGCAAGTGAACGGCGCACCTGGACCCGGCGTCGCCACCGGTGCCGTTCGCATCTTCGACACCACGCTACGTGACGGTGAGCAGGCGCCCGGCGCTGGCCTCACCGTTGCGGAGAAGCTGGAGGTTGCGCGGCAGCTCGCCAAGCTGAAGGTGGACGTCATCGAGGCCGGCTTCCCAGCCGCCTCAGAGGGCGACTTCGAGGCGGTGCGCCAGATCGCCGAGTCAACGAAGGGGATCGGCATTGCCGCGCTCGCGCGCTGCAAAGATGGCGACCCGCAGCGGGCAATCGACGCGATCAAGGCCTCGGACCGGCCGCACTTGCACCTCTTCATTGCAACCTCAGATATCCATTTGACGCACAAGCTACGCACCACGCGCGAGGCGGCGCTTGCGGAGGCGGTGAGGTGGGTGAAGTACGCGCGCGAGCGACTCGGGCGCGACGCTGAAGTGGAGTTCTCCGCCGAAGATGCGAGCCGCACGGATTATGACTATCTGATGCAGGTGTACGAGGCGGTGGTGAGTGCCGGTGCCACCACGGTCAACATCCCAGACACCGTGGGTTACGCCATCCCATCTGAGTATGCGGCGCTCACCAAGCGCGTCGTTGACCTGGTCGGCCGCGATGCCACCATCAGCGTCCACTGTCATAACGACCTTGGCCTCGCCACCGCAAACACGCTCGCCGCCGTCCAGGCAGGGGCGCGCCAGGTGGAGGTCACCATCAACGGGCTCGGCGAGCGCGCGGGTAACGCGTCACTTGAAGAAGTAGTGATGGCGCTGCGAACGCGACCGGGTCAGTTTGAATCGCACGACATCCGCGTCCAGACCGAACAGCTCACCGCCGCGAGTCGCTTGGTGAGCTACCTCACCGGATTCGCCGTGCAGCCGAACAAGGCGATCGTTGGCGCAAACGCGTTCGCGCACGAGTCGGGGATCCATCAGGACGGCGTGCTGAAGAACCCGCTCACCTACGAGATCATGACGCCGCAGTCGGTTGGCCTGCTCGGCTCATCACTCACGATCGGCAAGCTCTCCGGACGACGCGGACTCCAGGCGAAGCTCACCGAACTCGGGCACGACCTCACCGGCGAGGCGCTCGACGCGCTCTACCGCGAAGCGATCGCGCTCGCTGACATCAAGAAGGAGCTCACCGACGCCGACCTGATCGCACTCGTGGACAAGCGTGCCGCCACCGGGAGCGCGGCAACCATTGAACTGCTCGATTGGAGTGTTGCCTCGTCGCGAGGTGGCGGCTCGTCTGGTCGCGTGGAGGTGCGCATCAACGGTGAAGAGCAGAAGGCCGAGGCCTCCGGCAATGGGCCTGTTGATGCGCTCTATGAGGCGATCGACCTTGCGATCGAACCATCACTCGGCTGGCGGCCAAACCTGTCTGAGTACGAGATTCGTGCCGTATCCGAGGGTGAAGATGCACAGGGACAGGTCTCTGTGAAGTGCCGACGCTCCATTGATGTGGATGCGGCAGGGAAGCCGCTTCCGGAGACGAGCATTGTCAGCGGCCAGGGGTTGAGCGTGAACATTATTGATGCCTCGCTTGTGGCGTATATCACCGCAGCGAACAAGCTCGCGGCAATCTCCTCTGGCGCACCGAGCGCCCCCACGAAGGGATCGCGCGAGGCGATGCAGTGAACACGCTCACTCAACAGGAAGCTCTCGCGCAGCGTGCGCGGAGTGGGGAGTACGACCATCTGATCGTCACCGCCCCTGGAGATGGCGTGGGGCCAGATGTCGTTGGGGCGGCACGTCGCGTTCTTGATGCCGCAGGCAGTCGCTTCGGATTCCGTATCCAGTGGCAGGAGATTGCCGCGGGCGGGTGCGCGATCGATGCGCACGGTGTGGCGATCCGCGAAGAGGATTTGCAGGTTGCAGACAGCGCAGATGCCATCCTTCTCGGCGCCGTCGGCGGACCACAGTGGGACAACCCGAACGCCAGCGTTCGACCAGAGCAGGCGCTCTTTGCGTTGCGCACCCGCTACGAACTCTTCGCCAACCTCCGTCCCGTCACTATCCTCCCAGAACTGTACGACGCGTCCCCGCTCAAGTCGGAGCGACTCGTTGGCGTCGACCTCATGATGGTGCGCGAACTGACTGGCGGCCTCTACTTCGGCAAGCCGTCTGGCGAAGAGGTGACGCCGAGCGGTCGACGCGCCGTGGACACGCTCCCGTATCACGAAGATGAGATTCGCCGCATCGCGGTGGTCGCCTTCGAACTCGCGCGCACGCGCAGCAAGCGCCTCGCATCTATTGACAAGGCGAACGTCCTCGCCACCAGTCGCCTCTGGCGCAAGGTTGTGACTGAGGTCGGTGCCGAATATCCCGACGTGAAACTGGAGCACCGTCTGGTGGACTCTACGGCGATGCTCCTCGCTACCTGGCCAGCAACGCTCGACGTGATCGTCACCGAGAATCTCTTCGGCGATATCCTCTCCGATGAAGCGGCGGTTCTTGCCGGTTCGCTCGGCATGCTCCCCTCGGCGTCGCTCGGCACCAAGCGCACCGCACACGGCACCTTCGGGCTCTACGAGCCGATCCACGGTTCGGCCCCAGACATTGCGGGGAAGAATCTGGCGAATCCGATCGGCACCATTCTCTCAGGCGCAATGATGTTGCGCGAGTCGCTCGGTCACGCCGATGCCGCACTCGCCGTTGAGGCGGCGGTTGCCGCCGCCGTGCGCGCGGGTGCGCGGACCGCCGATCTTGCAGGCGGCGCGGATGCTGCGGCGCTCAAGGCGGCTGGCCTGACGCTCGTCGGCACGCGTGAGGCAACCGACCTCATTGTTGAGCAGGTGCTGAACCTCAATGGTGGCGCGCAATGAGCGGTGTGTTGGGCGGCGATAAGGAGCCGGTCCTTCTCTACGACACCACCCTGCGTGATGGTGCGCAGCGCGAGGGTCTCGTCCTCTCACTCCAAGACAAGCTTCGCATTGCGCGTGCCCTCGATGAGTTCGGCATGCCAGCGATCGAGGGTGGTTGGCCAGGGTCGAATCCGAAGGACATCGAATTCTTCGCGGCGGCGAAGAAGGTCCGCTGGGAGCGCGCCAAGCTCGCCGCCTTCGGCAGCACGCGCCACAAGTCGAACCGACCAGAGAGCGACCCGAACCTGAACGCGCTCTTGGATGCAGAGACGCCGATCGTCACCATCTTCGGGAAGAGCTGGACGCTGCACGTGGATGAGGTGATTGAGGCAACGCGCGCAGAGAACCTCGCCATGATCGCCGAGAGCATTGGCTATGTTGCTGAGCGAGGACGCGAGCTGGTGTACGACGCGGAACACTTCTTCGACGGGTATGAGGCCGATTCCGCCTATGCGCTGGATACCCTGCGTGCGGCACGCGATGCGGGCGCATCCACGCTGGTGCTCTGCGACACGAACGGTGGAACCTTGACCAGCCGCATGAGTGAGATCGTGCGCGATGCGCGCGCGAAGCTGGCGGCAGACAAGGGTGCCCGTGACGTGATCTTGGGGATCCACTCACATAACGATGCCGAGCTCGCCGTTGCGAACGCCCTCGCAGCGGTCGATGCTGGCGTGCGCCACGTGCAGGCCACCATCAACGGATACGGGGAGCGTGCAGGGAACGCGAATATGGTCTCCCTCATGGCGAACCTCGCCCTCAAGAGCGAACACAAGGTGGTGGGTGCAGATCGACTCGCCGACCTCTCGACGCTTTCGCACGAGGTTGCGGAGATCGCGAACCTTGCTCCAGATGACCATCAGCCGTACGTTGGGCGTTCCGCGTTTGCGCATAAGGGTGGCGTGCACGGCGCGGCACAGTTGAAGACGCCGCGCGCCTATCAGCACATTGATCCCGCACTCGTGGGGAATCGTGGCCGCTTGGTCGTCTCAGAGCTCGGCGGGAAGGCGAACACGGGGAGCCGCGCCGCAGAGCTCGGCGTGGAGCTCGCAAACTCTGGCCTCGACTCGAAGACGCTCTCGGCACTCGTCAAGGAGATGGAGGCGGGCGGCGCAAGCTACGAAGGTGCAGAGGCGTCGTTCGAACTGCTCGTTGAACGCCACAAGCCCGGGTACTCCGCACCATTCAAGATCATGGACTTCACGGTGATCGTGGAGCAGCACGAAGGGAGCGCCTCTCGCGCGCAGGCAACGGTGCGCGTGCAGGTTGGCGACGAGGATCTGCACACTGCATCCGATGGGAACGGCCCCGTGAACGCGCTCGACCGCGCGCTTCGCAAGGGGCTCGGTGCCTTCTATCCGCAGCTGGATGCGGTGCACCTTGTGGACTACAAGGTGCGCATCCTTGATGGCGAATCCGCCACGGGTGCCAAGACGCGCGTGGTGATTGAATCGGTGGCTGGCGGCAACGCCTGGTCCACCATGGGCGTGGGCGAGAACATCATCGCTGCATCGGCGCTCGCCCTCGCAGATTCGTTGGAGTATGCGCTGCTCAAGGGTGACGCCGCGGTTGCGCGCCGATCTGAGCGCAATGTCCCGGGCCCGCGCTGATGGGTGAGAACGTCCGCGTTGCGTATTCGGGTGAGCCCGGCGCATTCGCAGAGGATGCACTCATCGCCTTCTTTGGTGAGTCAGCGAACAGTCTCCCCGTTGGCTCGTTCGGAGAGGTTCGCGAAGCGCTCCTAGACGGGCGCGCACAGTTTGGCATCCTTCCGATCGAAAACTTGGTGAACGGCACTGTTCGTGAAACGCTCGATTTGGTTCGCGACGGTGCCCTCAAGATTGTGGGGGAGGCAGTCGTTCCCGTAAACCTCGTCCTTGCTGCGCTCCCTGGTGTCACCATCGATGAGGTGACACGCGTCTACAGTCACGCCCAGGCACTCGCGCAATCCGAACCGTTCTTGCGCACGCGAGGATGGCAGTTGCTCTCCACATACAACACGGCGGGAGCGGGTGCCTCAATCCGTGAACGAAGTGAGCGCGATGCGGCTGCTGTCCTCTCTCCTCGCGCAGCGAAGCTGCACGGTCTGGTGGAGCTTGCGAGTGGCATCGAGCGAGATCCAGGGAACCGCACGCGCTTCTGGGTGTTGCGCTCCTCAGGGAGTACCGCTGAGGTGAGTGCACGCGCAGGTGCGCCGCGCAGCACCCTTTTGGTTGGCGTACGAAATGAGCCGGGGACCCTGCTTGCGGTGCTGCAGAAGTTTGCTGCGGCTGGCGTGAACATGAGCAAACTTGAATCGCGACCGAGCCAAGGGGGCGACTGGGAGTACGTCTTCTGGATCGATCTTGACGCCGATGCGAGTGAGCCTGCGCTCCAGGGCGTACTTCGGGAGCTGGAGGCGGTGACGAGCGAACTGCGCATCTTGGGGAGTTATCCGCGCAGCGAAGCGCTCTAAGTGGCCACACGACTCCGCTAGACTCCCAGCATGAAGCCACAGAAGATCCTGGTTGCCGGTTCCTGGGAGGAGTCGCGGCACCCACATGAGGTCCGCTCTCCGTTTGATGGGCGCGCGGTCGGGAGCACCTTCCTCGCAAGCCCCGAGCAGATGGAACGCGCGGTGATTGGCGCGCAGGCGGGATTTGAGCGAATGCGTGCGCTCGGCGCATGGGAGCGATCCGAGATCCTGCGCAAGACCGCCGCTGGAATTAGCGCGCGGAGGGAAGAACTTGGCGCACTCCTCTCCGCTGAGGCGGGGAAGCCGATCCGCGACGCACGCGCCGAGATTGATCGTGGCGCGCTCACCTTCCGGCTCGCCGCCGAAGAGGCGGAGCGGATAATCGGCGAGACGATCCCGCTCGACCTTGCCCCGTCCAGTAAAGGACGCCTCGGCATCACGCGTCGCTTCCCAGTCGGTCCAGTGCTCGGTATCAGTCCCTTCAACTTCCCGTTGAACCTCGCCGCACATAAGGTGGCGCCAGCGATCGCCGCCGGCTGCAGCATCGTCTTGAAGCCGCCCTCCGCGGACCCACTGATCATGTTGAAGGTGGCGGAGATCATGACGGAGGCGGGTCTCCCAGAAGGTGCGCTCAGCGTGATTCCCACCGCGCGCGACGTTGCGGACAAACTCATCGACGACGAGCGCTTCCGCCTACTCTCTTTTACCGGCTCACCAGAGATCGGCTGGAAGATGAAAGCGCGCGCAGGGAAGCGACGCGTCCTTCTCGAGCTTGGCGGCAATGCCGCCTGCATCGTGGATGCGAGCGCCAACCTTGACTGGGCGGTGAAGCGTGCACTTGTCGGCGCCTTTGCCTACGCCGGACAGGTCTGCATCAGTGTGCAGCGCATTTTCCTCCATGAGTCAATCGCTGAAGCGTTCGAAACGCGCTTCGCTGCGGGCGCCGCGAAGTTGAAGGTGGGCGATCCAGCCGACGAGGCGACCGATGTTGGCCCCCTCATCGATGACGGTGCAGCGGAGCGCACTCAAGAGTGGATCGCCGAAGCGGTCGCCGCGGGGGCGCGACTCCTCGCGGGTGGTGCGCCTGTGAAGGCGAGCGAGCCACGCCTCTTCGCACCAACCATCCTCACCAACGTGCCGCGCAGCGAGCGCATCTGCAGTGACGAAGCCTTTGCCCCTGTGGTGATCCTTGAGCGCTACAGCGATTTTTCCAAAGTGATCGAGTCTGTTAACGAGAGCCGCTTCGGCTTGCAGTGCGGCCTCTTCAGCAACGACCTTGCCCATGTGCGCACGGCATTTGACCAGTTAGAGGTGGGTGGCGTGATTGTGAATGACGTCCCTACCTATCGCATTGACAACATGCCGTACGGCGGCGTGAAGGAGTCCGGTCTCGGCCGCGAAGGGATTCGCTGGTCGATTGAAGAGATGACGGAGCTCCGCCTCCTCGTCCTCGCCGACCCTCAGTAAGCGCGAGCTGCGCGCTAGGTTGAGAGACCGTCGGGCGCGTCGGAGGAAAGGCGTTCAAGCACCTCCTCGACTCGCTTGACCGCTCGACGTTGCCGTTTGCGGGCATCTCGGACCGCCTCGTACGCGTCGCCGCTCAACGTTGCAACGTTTCCTGCGATCAGAACTTCGCGATCGCCGCGCGGGGTCTCCTCATCTTCGCATGCTGTCTCTACGCGCGCGGCAGGACGCGACGTCGGACCCGATGCCGATCCAGGGAGCGCCGCGCGCCCAAGGAGTGCGGCAATCGCACGCACCGCCTCTACCGGCGCGGCCTCACCCGCTTCTGCGCTCGGTGTGCTCAGTGCAGGAGGGAGCGGCACGCTTCTGCGTTTGGCTCGTGACTCATCACTCATCGTCCTATTCTCACCGATCCTTGGACCGCCTGCGATGAGGTTGGGCTGCGGGTGAGTGCTACGCTCGTTGAATGTCCGTCGAGAGCATTGCCCGTTCACTCGCCTTCATCAACTGGGTGGTGCTTGTGGCCCTCGCCGTTGGCTCGCTGGCCGCGCTCCTCCTGCTCACTCATCGCGCAGAGTCCACACGCGGCTACCGCGGCTTTACCGTGTTCGCCGCGGGCGGCTGGGCCTTCCTCGCCTGGCTCGCAGACGGCGCACTCCCTGTGCCAGATGCCGGGGCACCGATTCAGTCAGCGGGTCCAGAGCTCGATGCGCTGCGTCGGCTTCTTCTCGTCCTCGTTGCATCGCTCGCCACGCTCTGGACGCTGCGGATTGCCCGCGGAAGCGACGGTCGGATCGTCGGCGCGATCACGGTGGCGGTTGGCGTGGGCGTGATTCTGGTCGGGACACTCGGCTGGGGGACCACGCCACTCATCGCGATCGCGCTCACGTCACAACTCCTCATCCTTGCCTACGTCACCGGCTGCGCGTTTGCTGCCATGATCTTGGCGCACTGGTACCTGGTGACTCCGAAGCTTCCAGAGTCACCACTCCTACTGCTCAGTCGCGCGCTCGGGATTGGCATTGCTATACAGATCGCGCTCTTCCTGATCTGGCAGCTGATGGGGCTTGGCGGACTCGGTGCCGGCTGGGACTTCTTCGCAATCCTGCGGCTCCTCATCGGACTCATCTTCCCGGCACTTCTCACATACGCCGGCTGGCGCACTGCTCGCGCTCGTTCCATGGAGTCGGCCACCGGCCTTCTCTACATTGATCTTGGCGCGGTGATCACGGGTACGATCCTTGCGAGCGGCCTCTTTTTCGGCGCGGGCATCCTCGTCTAGCAATGCAGGTGCGCGTCCGACTCTTCGCGATGCTTCGGGCTCGTGAGGGTGCCGACCAAATTGAGATCGACCTTGACGATGGCGCAAGCGCTGCGCAACTCGTTGATAACTTCTTCTCCACACGGCCCGAACTCGAATCACTCCGACCGCACCTGCGGTTGGGGTTGAACGGAGTCTTACTGGCCCGTGATGCCAATCTTTCGCAGATCCGAGTGAATCCAGACGATGAGATCGCGCTCCTTCCGCCAGCGAGTGGCGGTTCGCGTGGGCGGCGATCGGTGAAGATCACCACAGCGCCGCTGCCAGACGATGCCGCGGAGCAGCTCATCTCCGAGATTGCGACGAGTTCCGAGGGTGCAATCGTGGTCTTTGTCGGACGCACACGGATCTCGCCTGGAACGCCAGCGCCAGGCGAAGAGGCAGCGGCTGCGCAGTTCGCAGGGGAGCGCGTGCTGGCTCTTGAGTACGAGGCGGCGGAACCCTATGCGCTTGCAGAGATCAACGACATCTGCGAACGCCTGATCGACGATGGGCTTGCTGGCGAGGGTGGCATTGGGGTTTGGCACGCGGTTGGGAGAGTTCCAGTCGGTTCGATCAGCATCATCACCGTGGTGGCGTCACCGCATCGCGATCGTGCATACATCGTGAGCCGTGCGCTGATTGACTCCATCAAGCAGGATGTGCCGATCTGGAAGGCGGAGCTCTACGAGAGTGGTCGCGTCTGGAACGCGAACCGCGACGCGCTTACGAAATCTTCTTGATCGTGTAGGTCACGCTTTCGCCGTTAGGCAGTGTGACCTGAACCTTCTCGCCAATCTTCTTCCCAAGCAGTGAGGCGCCGAGTGGGCTGACGTTTGAAATCTTCGGTGGGTCACCACTCGGATCCGCCTCGGTAGAGCCAACGATCATGTAGGTGCGCGTCTTTCGTTCCGCGGTCACCTCAACGGTGGAGCCGAGTCCAACCTGGTCGGTGCTCGCATGCTCGTCGATCATCTCGGCGTTGCGGAGCTTCTCTTCGATCTCGAGGACCTTCCCCTCAATGAAGCTCTGCTCGTTGCGAGCGATCTCGTAGTCGGCGTTCTCTCGCAGGTCGCCGAGCTCCTTTGCCGCTTTGATGCGCGCGATCACCGCTGGGCGCTGATTGTGGACGAGGTCATGCAGCTCGGCTTCGAGTGCCTCACGTCCCGCCTTCGTCAAATAGACCGGTCCAACCATGCGGGGGAGTCTAGCCGTTCCCGCTCTCGCCGGCGCGAATGAGGCGCAGTGAGGCAGTGGCGAGGAGCGCGAGCGCGATCATCGTGATCTGCGGCACGAGGGGATTCCCCGCAGCGATCAGCAGAAGCGAGATGGCGGTACTCCACGCTGCGTGAAGGGTGACAGTGCGATCCGCAGGGAGGTTCAGTGCGCGGAGGCGCAGCGCGGTCGCGGCAAAGAGCGCAGCAAAGAGGAGGTCAACCGCTCCGAGTCCGATGGTGATGAAGGAAGCGATCGCCACCGGTTGATCAAGGCCGCCAGCGGGCGGCATCACGCCACCCATCAGTCCATAGGTGAGAGCTCCTGCTGCAACCAGGCCGATCCCACGAACCCACTCTGCAGCGACGAGAGCAGCGAAGCCGAGCATTCGCGCTGTTTCCATGCTCGTAGCGTACGACCTCTCACGCAAGCCTGCGCACGCGCTAAGCTCTCGTTGAGGGCTGGCGCAGCTGGCCGCAGCGAGTGAGGGTGTGATGGCAGACGAGAAGAAGATCACGATGTACGGCGCGGACTGGTGCGGCGATTGCAGGCGCTCCAAGGGCTACCTCGACGCGCATGGCGTTCCATACACCTACGTGGACGTTGATGCAGATGC
Source organism: Chloroflexota bacterium (assembly GCA_038145565.1). GTDB lineage: Bacteria > Chloroflexota > Limnocylindria > Limnocylindrales > Limnocylindraceae > Limnocylindrus. The sequence continues at coordinate 23,644 of JAYQPX010000004.1, forward strand.
AGCGGCAAAGGAGATGATCGAGAAGCTCACCGGAGCAAAGTCAATCCCTGTGATCATCTTCGACGATGGAAGCTACTTGATCGAGCCTTCCAACGACGCGCTCGGCGCAAAGGTTGGCATCGCGAAGATCTAGTCAGATCGCGACGCGCCACCCGAGGCGAGAGGAAGCTGATCGAGGCTCGTAAGGATCACATCTGCGTACGCGTCTGCGCCGGCTGACGACGGTGCACCATCGAGCGGCACCAAGACAACGGTCATTCCTGCCGCCTTTCCCGCCCGCGCGCCCGCGAGCGAGTCCTCAATCGCGAGGGATCGCTCCGGGGTGATCCCGAGTCGCCGGCACGCCTCTAGATACACGTCGGGGAGCGGCTTCCCGCCTGCCACTTCGTCGCAGCTGACGTATTCGCGAACCACGTCGCTGAGTCCGAGTATCTCAAGCACGGTGCCGATCACTTCACGCGGGCTCCCTGATGCAACAGCAACGGGTCCACGAGCGGCGGCGCGACGCAGTGCGGCGATTCCACTTGGGATCGGCCGAACCGCACCGTTTCGGTATGCAGTGAGCAGATGGTCGATGGTGAGGCGTGCAACGTGTGCGGGATCTGGGTGGTTGAACAGCTTCGCCATCCCAGCACTCCACTGCAACGTGTTGGATCCATAAAAGGCGTGGAAGTCGTCGATCGTGATGCTGCTGCCGAGCGCTTCCGCGACGGCGTACCGCGCGTCGGCCCAGAGCGGCTCGCTATCGCAGAGCACGCCATCCATATCAAATACCACCCCTTCAGGGTCGAGCGCGATCGGCGGGAGCGGTGGCCCTGGCATCACGCGCACAAGCCTAGCGGGGCGCGTACCCTTACCGCATGATTGACCAGATCGTGATCCTTCGTGAAGGTCCAGATGCGTGGGGTGCGCGGCTCGAACAGGCCTACGCCGCAGGTGAGATCGCCGAACTTCCGTTCACCCAGACTGCCGCCTGGGCGACGTCGAAGGCGCTCACTGGCTGGGAGGCGGTTCGGATCGTTGCACTTCATCCGAGTGGCGGTTGGGCTGGCGCGCAGTTCCTGCTGCAGCGCCTCCCTGGACCACTCGGACGACTCGCCTATGCGCCACGCGCACCACTCGTTGCATGCGCGGACGCAGTCGTTGCCGAGACGCTACGTGTGGAACTACTGCGTGGACTGCGTGCACTTCGCGCCGACGGCGTGACCCTCGTCCGCCTTGAGCCTGGGAGTTCGCTCGTCGTTGACCCAACGAGCAACGTGGTGCAGCCCGACCCCACGCTCACCGCCAACCTACGCGCGCCGTGGATCAACGCAGCAGCGCAGATCGGCGCGCGGCTGCACCTCGCAGCGCCAATCCAGCCGCGCTCGAGTCGGCGCATTGCTCTCGCAGGCGGCGTTGACGCAGTGCGCGCGGGCTGGCGCAGCAAGTGGCGACAGTATGCGCGTCAGGCGCTGACCGATGGCGTGACGGTACGCCTCGGTACCGTTGATGAGCTCCCTGCACTGAGTGCCGTGATGAGTGCGATCAGCGAGCGGACTGGGAGTAAGTCGCGTAGTGGCGAAGCATTCGCCCAACTGATGCGCGCGTTTGGTCCGCGCGCAGAGCTCTTGATCGCCGAAGGGGCGCGCGCCGATGGCGCCTCTGAACTTCTCGGTGCGCTTCTGGTGGTGCGCACGGAGAGTGGGAGCACCGAACTGTTCGGCGGAGCAACGAATCGTGGGGACGAGATCCCCGCGCCATACGCGCTCAAGGCGTTTGCGATCGAACGTGCCATCGACCAAGGGAGTTCCTGGTACGACATGTGGGGCCTCGTCACCCCTGGGATTGCGCACTTCAAGGCGGGTTGGGGCGGCGACGTGCACGCATACCCTGGGGCGCTCGATCTGGATCTCGATCCGATCCGCGGGCCGCTGGTCCGCCTCGCGCTGCGGATTCGCCGCGTGGCGAGCTAGGCGCTGTAGGGGGGAGTCTTCACGCGCGATCGACGCAGTGCCAGCAGTGTAAGTAAGCCAACGACGAGGACCGACCCCCAGATCAGATGCGGTGCGGCGGCGATCAGCAGCCCGATGGCCCCGAGGAGTGTGACCAGAAGCGCGTAGTGCTGAAGCACGCCGCGTTCGGCCGCTGGCGTGAGTCGCCAGATGCGCGCTGCGGCGAGACCCGACGCAACGCCAGCTGGGATGAAAAGCGCAACGCCAACAAAGAGCGCCGCGAGAAGATCGCGCGCGAAGCGATCGAACGAGGGTAGTCCTTGGGCCGTGACGAACTCTTGAAGCAGTGCTCCAGGGTCAGCCTCAAACAACGTCAGGAGTGCAACAAACTCCTCGCCGAGTTCCGCCGCTGCGCGTGCACCGAGGAGGGACCAACTTGTGTTGCTTGCAACGAGCGCGAGGTTGATGAGTCCTCCAATCAATACGACTCCAACGAGGAGGAGGAGGAGCGAAAGGAGCGCGTTCGCGGCCGCTGCCACGATTAGCAGCACGCCTCTTCCGTTCTTAATGCTCACTCGCCCCCCTTGTATGGGTAGATCACCCAGCTCGTTGCGGTGTCGGCAAAGTGATCGGGTGCGCGATCAACCTCGCTGCGCTCCGGTTTGTAGTGAAGGACGGTGGTCCGAACCGCTGCCCCCGCCGCCTCTGCGGCAGCGACGACCTGCTGCAGTGTCCGTCCACTCTCCCAGACCTCGTCGACGATGAGAACTCTGCGACCGCGAAGCGAATCGGCGGGCGGCATCCGTAGCAGTGCAGCCTCTGGCCGGCGGCCGCTTGCGTCGTAGTGTTCGGCCACTGCGACCAAGAGATCGCGCAGTCCCATGCGGTAGGCGAGCATTGCGCCAGGAACGAGTCCGCCGCGACTCACCGCAAGGATTGCCTCAGGTTGCTCAGTTGCCGGCAGTGCACCAATCTCTGCGGCGAGTCGCTCAACCGCCTTGTCGAGCTCTTCCCAGCTGAGATAGAGTGCGTCGGCTGGTGGCTGCACTCCCATCTACTTCACGTGTGCGAGCGCGCGATCAAAATCTCGGATGATGTCGTCTGACCCCTCAATGCCCACGCTGATGCGGAAGATTCCGCCGCGCTTCGGCATTGGATAGACGAGCGTGTCGACTTCGCCAAGGCTCACCCCTACGCCGAAGAGTGCGATGTTGTCGGCAAATGCGCGCATTGCATCGAGCGGATCGACGCCTGCGGCTGCGCGCGGCTTGAATGACAGCATGCCGCCCCACTTCCCACCAAGGATTCGATCCGCCACCGCGCGATCAGGATGTGAGGCGAGGCTCGGGTGACGCACCCACTCCACCTTCTCGTGACCCTCCAAGAAGGCGGCCAGCTTCGTTGCATTCGCTGTGGCGCGTTCGATGCGGAGTGGCAGTGTGCGCGCGCCGCGCGCAATGAGCCAGGAGTTGAACGGCGAGGGCGCGCCACCGAGAAGATCGGTTTGTCGGCGAATCGGATCAACGAGCGCTTTCGACCCGGCGGCAACTCCGCCGAGCGCATCACCGTGTCCAGAGATCCACTTGGTGGTGGTCTGCAACACGAGGTCCGCGCCGAACTCAAGGGGGCGAATCGTGACCGAGCTCAAGAAGGTGTTGTCGATGACGAGCAGCGCGTTCGCGTTGTGTGCAATCGTTGCGAGCGCTGGGACATCGCTGATCCTCATCCACGGGTTGGAGAGCACCTCTGCGAAGATGATCTTCGTATTAGGCCGTATTGCCGCCTTTACCGCTGCAAGGTCCGTGATCACGACCGGCGTCACGTCGATGCCGCGAGACGGGAAGTCCTCGGCGAAGAGGATCTGGCTAATGATGAAGAGGTCGTCCGCAACGATCAAGTGGTCGCCGCTCTTGAGATGCGCAAGCAGACCGGCGGAGATTGCAGACATGCCTGCCGCCGACGCGATCGCGCTCTCCGAACCTTCGAGTGCGGCGAGCTTCTCCTCGAGCGCCGCCGTGGTGGGGTTGTTGGTGCGCGTGTAGAAGTATCTGTTCGGCTCCCAAGCGAGTGCGCCGTCAACCGCCGCCTCTTTCTCATCCGCCGTCTCGAATGTGAAGGTGGCTGTCTGATAGATGGGGAGGTTGTGTGCGCGAGTGGTTGGATCAGCCCCCTCGCCCGCGTGCACGGCGATCGTGTCGATCGCCGCCTTCTTGAGGTCCTGCTTCCCGTCTTTTGCCATGGCGGCAGTGTAGTGGGGCGTGAGGAGTGGAGCGGGAGACGAGGTTCGAACTCGCGACCTTCTGCTTGGGAAGCAGACGCTCTACCAACTGAGCTACTCCCGCGTGGGGGGTGAGGATAGCGCATGAGGAGTGGGGGAGGCTACGCTCTGGGCATGGAGAGTGGACGTCATCCGATCACGTACCGCTGGCTCGGCAGGCTCGGCTATGACCAAGCGCACGCGGAGCAGCGTCGTCTTGTTGATGAACGCGTGGGCGGGAGCGGCGTAGATACGCTCTTGGCGCTTGAGCATGAACCGGTGCTGACGTTGGGGAAGAACGCAACGCTCGCCCATCTGCATCTCCCAGAAGCTGAGTACGCGGCGCGCGGCATTGCGCTGCGGCGGGTGGAGCGTGGGGGCGAGGTGACGTATCACGGGCCCGGACACCTGGTGGCGTATCCCATTGTCAACTTGCGCGCGGCGGGAATTTCACTGCGACAACACATCTGCGCGCTCGAGGACGCGCTGATCGCGGTCTGTGCGCACTACGGCGTGGCAGCGGAGCGGCGCAGCGGTGCGCCGGGCTGTTGGGTTGGCGAGCGCAAGATCGGCGCTGTTGGCGTGCGCGTGGAGAGCGGCGTGGCGTGGCATGGCCTGGCACTGAACGTAGGTCGCGACCTTGAGGCCTTTTCGCTGATCAATCCGTGTGGGCATGCGGGGGTGGTCTCAACCTCCATAGCGCTGGAGCGCGACTGGGCGGCGGTTGCTTCGGGCGATCGAGATGCGGTTGGATCTGCAGCACCTTCAGTCGAGGAGGTTGCCGAAGTGGCGGCACTTGCCTATGCGGCGGCGATCGGTGCGTATCTTTACGACGCTACGATGAGTGAGATGAGTGTGAGCAGATGAGTGGCGGCGGCATGTGGGAGCTGCGACGCGACGAGATCACCGGGTGGTGGTCCGCAACGGTTGTCGATCGCGAGTATCAACCGGAGCGGTTTCATGAAGAGCGCCTCTCAGGCGCACGAGACGCGACGTGCGGGAACTGCGAGAAGGGTGAAGCGAGAGGAATCTCACGCCGCATGTTGCGCCAAGGAGCGTTTCACTCGGTTGGGACCCGAACGGATGTGGCGGCGGGGGAGTCGGGATTCCTGACGCTGAGCGATGTGGATCGTGCCGGATCATGGTCAACGCTGATTGCACCGCGCGGCGAGCACGGTGAACTTGATGAGGTACCGACCCCGCTGATCGTGGACTTCCTCTCGGCAATCCGCGATCAGATTCGCGCGGGCCGAGAGCTGGGGAGCACCGCCTACATTCAGTTCGTTCGCAATGCGGCGGCCCAGGCTGGCGCAATGACGGATCACCTCTGCTTTGAGTCGTACGACCTTCCGCAGGTGCCGCACCGGCTCGCGGAAGAGATCGGAGGTGCGGCGCGACTCTCCATTCGCGCAGGAGGGTGCGCCTTCTGTCACATGGTGCAAGACGAAGTGGCGAGCGGGCGACGCTTGATCCATCGAGATCCATACGGTGCGGTGATCGCCCCGTTCGCGAGCCGCTCTGCCTTTGAGACGTGGATCGTTCCGAACAACCACGGATCAGATTTCGGCGATGTTGACACCGCGACGCTGCGCGGCTTCGCTGAGACGTTGCAGGCGGCGGTGAAGGCGCTGCGCGCGATCGGCATGCCGCCCTACAACCTGCTCCTCCACACGGCGCCGCTCCGTGAGCGTGTGGACCTCACCTATCACTGGCACTGGGAGCTCCATCCACGCCTTCGACCGATCGGTGGGCTGGAGTTGGCCTCGGGCATCCCGGTGGTGCCGATCGCGCCCGAGGAGGCGGCGGCGGAACTGCGCCGAGCCCTCACCTAGCCCCCTGCTAGCATTCGGCGGCACCCGCGACGTGGTCGGCAGAGATCGGCAGGCGGGAGAGAGGAGACCCAGATGGCACGCATGGTCATGAATGCGGAAGAGATCCGCCGAGCCCTTACCCGCATCTCCCACGAGATCGTTGAGAAGGAGGGGACCAAGGGGCTTGTGGTGGTCGGCATTCAGCGCCGCGGCGTTCCACTTGCGAAGGTGATCGTTGAAGCGATCAAGGAGCATGAAGGCGTAGAAGTTGAATACGGAACGCTAGACATCAGTTTCTACCGTGATGATCTCTCCACAATCTCCGTTGCCCCCGTTCACCGAGGCACGAGCATCCCGGGCGACATCACGGACAAGACCGTGATCTTGGTCGATGACGTGCTCTATACGGGTCGCACGATTCGCGCGGGGCTTGATGCACTCATAGATTACGGACGACCAAAGGCGATCCGCCTAGTCGCACTGATTGACCGCGGACATCGAGAGCTTCCGATCCGTGCAGATCATGTGGGGAAGAACATTCCCACCACGAGTGACGAAGTGGTCCGCGTATGCGTGAAGGAGTTTGACGGCGACGATCTCGTGAAGGTGGAGTTGCTCGCGGAGCATCTTGCCGCGAACGAGGCGGCCGCGAAGGCGAAGGGCTGAGCACGGAGAGGCGGGAGACGCCAATGCCACCCTCGGCCGCTCCCCATCGCCACCTGCTTGATGTTGCGGGCCTCTCGTGGAGTGATCTGAAGCTGCTGCTCGGCACCACCGAGGCGGCACGTCGCATTTTGGGCTCGCCGACCGGTCGCGTGGATGCACTGAAGGGTGTGAACGTCACCACGCTCTTCTATGAGGCCTCTACCCGAACGCGCATCTCCTTTGAGAACGCTGCGAAGGCACTCGGCGCGAATGTCAACAGTGTGGCCGTTGCCAACTCATCGGTAGGGAAGGGTGAGTCGCTTGTTGACACGGTGAAGACGCTCCGCGCGCTGGGGAGCAACGTGATCGTGTTGCGCCACGAGCGCGCGGGTGCGCCGTGGCTTGCTGCGCGCGTCTTTGACGGGTCCGTACTCAACGCTGGTGACGGCTGGCATGCGCATCCAACGCAGGCACTCCTCGATCTCTCTGTGCTTCTCCGCAACATTGGTGGAAAGGACGGCACGCTGAAGGGGCGCCGTGTGGCGATCATCGGGGATCTTCTCCACAGCCGTGTGGTGCGCTCGAATCTCCACACGCTGCGCGCTGCGGGCGCGGAGGTTCGACTTGCCGGTCCAGCCGCGCTCACTCGTGGATTCGCCGAGGCTGCGGCGAGAGGTGGCGGCGTGACGCTCTGTGCGTCACTTGCAGAGGCGCTGGAAGGTGCGGACGCAGTCATGGCGCTGCGCATTCAGCGCGAGCGACTCGATGGCGGCGAGGTGAGCTCGTTCGAGGCGTATCGCGAAGCATGGGGGCTGACGGAAGAGCGCATCGCCGCATACTCAGCGCGAGCGTGCGTGGTCCTGCATCCGGGCCCAATGAACGAAGGAGTGGAGGTCGACCCAGACGTTGCCGACGGTCCGCGAAGTCTCATCTTGGAACAGGTCGCCGAAGGGATCCCTGTGCGGATGGCGGCGCTCTGGCGCACTCTTCGCGGCGATGCACCGTTGCCTGCGCTTTCACCATCGAAGGCGAACTCGTGAGTCGACCGCGCGCGGAACGGACGCTGCTGAAGGAGCACTGGATTGTTGACCCCGTGAGTCGACGCGCAGGCGTTGCCACGATCGAAGTGCATAGCGGGAAGGTGGCGCGAATTGAGTGGCGCGATGGAGTGGCTGAGGCGCGCCGCGCATTCATTGAGGGGGCTGAACCAGGGCCGAAGGATCCCAAGAGACTTGTCCTTCCTGCACTCATCGACCTCCATGCGCACTTCCGTCAGCCCGGGGCGGGCGCGTCTGAAGATGTTGCGAGCGGTGAGGCGGCCGCCGCCCATGGCGGATACGGTGCGGTTGCGCTGATGCCCAACAGTGAGCCAGCTGCCGATCACCCTGCACTTCTTCGGGAGCTGACACGCACCACTGCGCCGCGTGGTGTGACCCTCATGCCGATTGCCGCCGCAACCCTCGGTCGTGCTGGTCGCACGCTCGCGCCGATGGCGGAGCTCGCCGCCGCAGGCGCCGTTGCCTTCAGTGATGACGGCAACCCGATCGCCGACCCTGCGCTCTTTCGAAATGCGCTGATAACTGCGGGCGCGCTTGATCTGCCGCTCATCGAACACTGCGAAGATCCTGCACTCACTCTGGGTGGAGAGGCGGCGGATGGCGTGGTTGCTACCGCACTCGGTCTCCGGCCGTGGCCCGCCGCCGGTGAGATCAGCGCGGTGGTCCGCAACATCGCGCTGTTGCGCGACGCGATTCGTGACGAGCCGCGCGCGCGACTTCACCTCACGCATCTTTCAACCCGGGCAGCGCTCGATGCCGTTCGCGCAGCACGTGCAGAGGGGCTCCCAATCACGTGCGACATCACGCCGCATCATCTTGCGCTCACCGATGCCTGGATTGCGGGAGATCAGCGGTGGGCGTGGGAGTACAACGATCAATTTCAAGCGAGCCTTACACCGGCCGCTGACGCGTACGACACGAACCTGCGCGTCTGTCCGCCGCTGCGTGACGCGAGTGATGCGGCTGCGTGCAGAGCTGCGCTCCGTGACGGTACCGCGTCCGCAATCGCAACCGATCACGCGCCGCACTCGCGCGAGAAGAAAGAGGTGGAGTTCGGCCTCGCCGCGAATGGGATTGCGGGGATCGAGACGGCGCTCAGCACACTCCTTGCGGCACGCGCCGCTGGCGAGTTCCCGCTCTCGCTCGTTGTGGCGCTGCTCACAACGGGCCCTGCGGCGGTGTTGAATTCACCAGCGCTTGCACGTGGGCTCGTCGTTGGTGAGCCCGCGAACCTGGTCGTGGTGGACCTGAGTGCTACCTGGGTGCCGAGCCGAAAGACGCTGATCGGACGAAGCATCAACACGCCGCTCCTCGGCAAGCCCCTCCCTGGGGCGGTGCTCCTTACGCTGCTCAACGGTGAAGTCGCGTGGAAGGCAGAATGAGGAGATGAGCAACCTACCCGCACCTGAGATGCCCGAGTACAAGGGGGCACCGCTGAGCCCAGATCGCGGCCCTGGCCTCGGCTGCTTCTGGATTCAAGTGGTGGCGCTCGTCGTCTTTGTCATCCTGGCGCCCCTCTCCGCGGTGTTGAACTGGGGACCTACGATCGCCACGCTGCTCTTGATTGGCGTGGTGATCTTGCTGCTCCTTGTAGGTCAGACCTCCATCTTCCTTCTGCGACTTGTGGCGGCTGACCGTCGCGGTCGGCGTGCGCCGCTCGCGAGTAAGAGCAAGACGGTGGGGGAGCTTGAGGACGAGGCGCAGCGAGCAGCTCGCGACAACGAGGACGCCGGCATGGGAGAATCGCGCTGATGCCAGTGCTTGCTACGTACTTTTCGATTCGACGGGGGCGTGACCCGTTCTTCAAGTTTTTCATGCGCACGCTCTTTCCAAAGACCGTGAAGTCTTATGAAGAGAAGTTCGGCATCAAGTTTCTTGGGTGGTACAACGTTGCGCACGGCTGGGACTTTGACAACGTGATTCTCTTCGACCTGCCGGACTACGGCACGCTTGACCTTCTTGAGCGCGACGAATCTTCACGGGCACTCGGGCACCGCGCCGGCGAGTGGATGTTCGAGCGGCACCACTCCATGTTCCTGCGTGAGCGACTCTCGCGCGACCTTGAGTACCGCGGCTGATGCCTTCCAAGCGCCCCGCCAAGCCGCTCAAGAAGAAGATCACCCTGACCCGGGCGACACGCGCACGTGCCTTGCAGACGCGCAGCGCCCTCGCACCAGAACTTACGCGGAAGCTTGCGCACGCCGCGGAGGCGGCAGGCTCCGAGCGACTCACGGCGGTTGAGCACGCTGCGGATCGCCTCGGGAGCTATCTTCGCGAACATCGCAACACGCTCAAGGTTGTTGCTCCGCTGCTTCTGGCGGGGAGTGCAAAGGCGCCGCAGTTGATCTTGGAGAGCGACCTCTCGTTCCGCGTACGCTCAATTGACGCGCGCAAGCGCAGCAGCCTCGATCGCGCATCCACCGCGGAGGTGGTGGAGCTCTGGGCGCCTGCAGATCTCTATGACCGAATCGAGGCTGCGTTGCGCACCAAGGCGGGCCTTGCGGTGCGTCCTACGGGGGCGATCGTTGCCGGACTCGGCGCCGCCGGTGATCACGGCGCAAAGGTCTGACGCGCGATGGGCGCTGCGCCCGTACGCGCCCAACTGCTCGCCGTTGGTGAGCTTGCGCCAGGACGCAGTGCAATCCTCCTTCGACTCCCTCAGCTGATCGCGTCACTCCGCGCGGGGCACGCACTCCACCTCCTCCACGCCGAAGCGGGCGGATACCGTCTTCGCCGCGTTGCACCAGTGACGCAGATCGACCTCATCGCTGGGAGTGTCCAGGTTGCGCTGCAACCGCGCGCCGATGGGGGTCGCGACTCACTCGCGGAGCTCTTGCCTGGTGCGCAGCTCTCCGTCGTCGGACCGATCGGACAGCCCATTGAGATAGATCCGGACGCGCTTCAGATCTTGATCGTCACTGACGTTGAGGGTTTCCCATGGGTTCGACTCCTCGCCACCTCACTCGCCGCTGCAGGGCGATCCGTGACGATGCTGTTCGAAGCGAACACCGCCGCTGAGATCCCTCCCGCCTCGCTGCTCCCTGAATCGGTTGAGATCCACGTTGCGACAGAGGACGGAAGCCTTGGCCACCACGGGAGTGCTGCAGATCTCGTTGCAACGTATACAGCATGGGCGGACCAGGTCGTTGCTGCAGGATCCAACGAGGTGCTTCGTGCAACCACAACGGTGCTGCGCACAGCGGGAGTCAGTGATCGCACGAGCGCGCGCGTCTCTCGTCCACGTGGCGAGGCAGGCGCGAAGCAGTTGCAGTTGATCGTGGCGCACGAGATCGGTTGCGGGAGCGGAGTCTGCGGCGGGTGTACGTACCAGAGCGCTGCAGGGAGCGTGCGCCTCTGCAAAGAGGGCCCGGCGGTCACGCCGTCAGGCAGCACCGGGCGAATGCGGGGTGCGCGCTGATGGAGGCGCGAGTCGGCGCGGTGAGCGTTCGGACGGATCTTGTACTCGGTAGCACTCACCCGTTGCGACTTGAACGGCCGATTGTGATCGCGAGTGGACCACTCGGATTTGGCGCAGAGGCGAGCGAACTGCTTGACCTGCGAGATGTGGGTCTCTTTGTCACGCGCGGCGTCTCGCTCGCCCCGCGGAGCGGTCCAAGCCTCCCACGAGTGGTGGAGGTTCCTGGTGGATTGCTTCACGCTATCGGGCGAGAGAATCCTGGAGTTGACGAGGTGATCGATCGACACGCCCCCGCGTGGCGTGCCGCTCCTTGCGCTGTGGCTGTTTCGCTCGTTGCGACGGATCAGAAGTCCCTAGCGCCGCTAATTGCACGGTTTGAGTCACGCGCTGATCAGACCCGTATTGACGCATACGAGATCGATCTGACGTCGCCGAGCGATGCACTGAAGGGAGTACGATGGGAGAGCGCGTTTGATGAATCCGTCCAACTTGTTGAGGCTGCAAGAGAGAGCACAGAGCTCCCGATCATCGTGAAGGTCTCACCCGATGCAGCGTCGTTGCGCGCGCTCGCTGAGGCGGCGGCAGATGCGGGCGTTACGGCACTTTCGGTCAGCGGATCGCCGATCGGATATCTACCGAATCGGGGTCGCACGCGAGGGGCGCTCGCTGAAGGTGTGGGTGAGCTCTCTGGTCCACTCATTCGACCACGTGCGCTCGCTACGGTCGCTGCTGTCCATGGAGTTCTTCCAATCATTGGCGGTGGCGGCATCGGCTCTCCCGCTGACGCGCTCGACGCGTTCGCCGCAGGGGCGGCGGCAGTCAGCCTCGGGAGTGCGCTTTGGGCTGATCCTGGTTTGCCGCGCGCGGTACTCGAGTCGGCACGTCGTGCCTCCGCTGCACGCGGGTTTGCGAGCATCTCGGATCTCGCCGGACTCGCACTCAGCGGCGCGAGCGAGCGTGGCTGAGAGTAGGCTGCGAACCATGGGCGAGCCACTCCTCCCACTTCGCGAGCCGTTGAGGCCGCCCGCCGAGTATCCGCAGTCGCGCGTTGCCTCGCATGATGAGGCGCTGAGCGCCCGACGTGTTGAAGGACTCTTTCTTGCGACAGGTGCACTGCAGCGTGGGCACTTCCTCCTCAAGAGCGGCCGCCATGGAGATCGTTACCTTGAGAAGTGGGCGCTCCTGCAGCATCCCGATGCCGCTGCGGAAGTGTGCGCGCTACTCGCCGAGCGAGCGCTCGTCGTGGCGCAGGCTGCCGCCGTTGAAATTGATCTGGTGGCTGGACCAACCACGGGCGGCGTCCTGCTTGCGTATGAGATCGGTCGACTCCTTGGCGTGCGCGGCATCTTTGCCGAAGAGGTGGCAGGTGACGCAGGCGCAGTGCGGAGAGAGTTCCGTCGCGGATTTCAGATCCCACCGCGTGCGCGAGTCCTGATGGTGGATGACATCTTGACCACTGGCGGATCGCTCCAGGCGCTCCTGCCGCCACTCCTCGCCGCTGGCGCACATCCGATCGCCGCGGCGGTGGTGGCAAGCCGTTCACCAGATCTGCGAAGGATTGAGATCCCTGGTCGCGAGAGCATCCCTCTGATCACAGCGCTCACCCTTGACCTCCCAACGTATGAGGCGAGCGAGTGCCCACTCTGTGCGGCTGGCGAGCCGATCGGTGCGCCGGGGAGTAGCGGCCGCTAGTCGGCGTCAATCTCCAGAATCGCGGCGTCAAGCTCCGCATCACCAATCACCCCTTCGAATGAGTGGATGATCACACCGTTCGTATCCACGGTGTAGATCCACGGCTCCACGGGGAGTCGCCATGCCGTCGCAACGTCGTTCGGCTGCAGTCGTCCGCTTGCGTCCAGGGTGGGGATGACGCGGGTTCCGTTCCATTCCATCAGATATGGCTCGACGTGAAGGATCAGCGCACCTGGGTGCCGCGCCGCGGCCTTCTTCACCACGGAGATCGTTGGCCCACACGCCTGCGAGACACAGAAGGCGGGTGAGGCGAAGACGATGACAAACGGTGTTCCCGCAGCGATCAGATCCGCTGCTGAGTACTTGTAGAGTCGCGGGAGCGGATCAGGATCGGTGCTGATCCCTGCAAGGCCGTGTTCACTTGTCTTCTGGGTTGGCGTTGCGATCCCCGGCGCGGATGCGCCTGGGCGAAGGGCAGTTCCAACGCTAGCGATCCGCGTCGTGAATCGGATGGAGAGGGGAGTGCCGTCTGCATCTGCGCCAACGATTGAGAGCCCAATCTCCTGCGCGCCCGAAGGAAAATCTGCAGTGCCAATGAAGAAGCCGCGTACCTCGTTGATTGACCATACGAATGGGAGTTCAGCGGCGGGTGCGAGCGGCACGCAGCCGTCTCTGGTGATGTCAAATGCCTGCACCTTGATTGACCACGCGGGTCCGCCGAGCGGGAAGCCTTCCGCATCTACGAGCCCGAGAAGGAGTCGATTCTCTCCCACGGCGAGGTCGCTGTTTGCAAGAAGCGGGATCGGCCCAGAGCTCACCGTTTTTCCTGCGAGTGGCCACTCGCCAACGCAACCGCGGCGCGTCAGTTCAGACGCGGAAGGTGACGGAGTGCTGGGCGCTCCCGCACATCCGGAGAGGAGCGCGATGAAGAGGAGTGCGTGGAGAGATCTCACCTCGTCACTCTACCGCAGGCTTTTGAGATGCCGCGTATCATTGAGGAATGCAGGGCTTCCGACGCTCGCTCGCCACGCTCCTCGGCGCAACGATCGGACTCGTCGTGATTGGGGTGATAGTCCGCGCCACCGACTCAGGCATGGGCTGCCCAGACTGGCCCCTCTGCTACGGACAGATCATCCCCCCACTTGATGATTACAAGGCGTGGCTGGAGTGGATCCATCGCGCCGCCGCAGCGTTCATTGGACTGATCACACTGATCGTGGTTGCGCTGGCCCTCCGCTCACTGAAGGGGAGGCGTTCGCTCCAAGGTGCCTCGCTAGCGCTGCTGGCGCTCGTCGTCTTCCAAGCGTGGCTCGGTCGGCAGACCGTCCTTGAGTTCAACTCAGGACAATCGGTGACGGCGCATCTTGCTACTGCGATGGCGTTTGTTGGACTGCAAGTCTGGGTCCTCGCCCGCAGTGGTTACCCCGAGCGTCTGAACGGCATCCTGGAGGCACGGGGGGCCGTCATTGCACCGATCATCGCCGCAGGCTCCATCTATGCGCTGCTGATGTTCGGCTCGAACGTCACAGGTACGGACACTGGGCTCCTTTACCCCGACTGGCCACTGATGGGTGGGACCGTCTTCCCTCCGGTGACGGAGCTCTCCACGCCACACATCGTCCACCGCTATGCCACGGGGATCGTCGGACTGATCTTGATCTCGGCGCTCTGGATCGTACGCCGCGAGCCCGGGAGTCCACTTCAGACTGCCCGCCTCCTCACTGCAGCGATCGGACTCTTCCTCGTTCAGTGTCTGATCGGCGCGTTGCAGATCTTCACCAAACTCGCCCCATGGACACAGACGCTACACGTAGCTCTTGCCACCCTGATCTGGATCCTGGTCGTTGCTGCAGCGGCGATCGCGCTCCTCGAAGCGCGCCGTGCGAACACCGGATCTGGCGATAGTGAGCGGCAAGCCACGCGTGGCGGCAAGACGCGGAGCACGGTGAGCGCATACATCGCGCTGACGAAGCCGCGCATCGTTGAGCTGTTGCTGATCACCACCGTCCCTGCAATGTTCCTTGCGGCGCAAGGGGTGCCTCCGCTCACTCTGATTCTCTGCACGCTGATCGGCGGAACGCTGAGTGCCGCGAGCGCCAACGTCTTCAACTGCATCGTGGATGCAGATATCGATCAGCAGATGACTCGGACGGCGGCGCGTCCGCTCGCTACGGGTGAGATCAGCACGGGTGCCGCGTTGCGCTTTGCGTCGGTGCTCGGCGCCGCGAGCTTCCTCTTCCTCGCAGCAACGACCACGCTGATGGCGGCATTCATCTCGCTTCTGGCAATCGGGTTCTATGTGCTGATCTACACACTGATCCTCAAGCGTTCCACACCACAAAACATTGTCATTGGCGGCGCCGCTGGTGCGCTTCCACCGGTGATCGGCTGGGCGGCGGTGACTGGTGATATTTCGCTCGCGCCTATCCTTCTCTTTGCGCTCGTCTTCTACTGGACGCCACCGCACTTCTGGGCGCTCGCGCTCCGCATCGGTCCCGACTATGCCGCTGCGGGGGTGCCGATGCTCCCCGTCACCGCAGGTCCTGTGGAGACGGCACGACAGATCTGGCTCTACACAATCTTGCTGGTTGTCATGAGCCTGATGCTCTGGCTCGTTGCGGGGATGGGTGCGGTATATCTCGCGGTAGCCGTTGCTTTTGGAGCGGTGTTCCTGCTGCGCGCCTGGTGCCTTCGAAGCGAGGTGCTCGGTGACGGCCTTCTTCGCGGTGCTACTCGCCTCTATCGATTCTCTATCACGTATCTCACGGTGATCTTCGCAGCGATTGCGATCGACGCGATCCTGCCCCTCTAACGGCGGCTGCTCGAGAGCGACTGCTGCTTCGCGCGTCCCGTTGGGTCGATCCGCGTGAGCCAGAACTGCACTTGCGGTCCAATCGTCAGCGCAAACCAGATCGTTCCGAATCCGAACGTCCCGCCGAGTGCGATTCCCACAAGGCCCACAAGCACTTCGATCACGGTTCGAACGAGCCAGATCGGTCGGCCCGTAACGCGATGGAAACCGGTCATGAGTCCATCCCTAGGTCCTGGGCCATTGCCGCTGCCGATGTAAATCCCTGAACCGAGCCCAACAAGCCCGGTCCCGATGACAGTGAGCGCAAGAGCGACTGGCGGATTCTGGCCGATGACCTCCTGCGGCGGAACGCCGAGTACCCGCATGGTGTTCAGTGTGATGTCCATCACAAAACCAATCACAACGATGTTCGAAATCGTCCCGAGGCCGGGGGCCTGTCGGATGGGAATCCAGAGCAAGATCACAAAGAGGCCGCTCAACTGTGCCGCCTGTCCGATGGTGATGCCAAGGTTGTAGCTGAGACCTTGGTGAAGGATCTCCCATGATGGAAGGCCAATGCCACCATTCACCATCAGCGAGATCCCAACGGCGAAAATGGCTTGACCGGCGATCGTCTGAGGAAAACGACGCAGCGCCTGAGCGCTCATGGCGTTGGCGAGCCAGTTGCTACGCGGTGCGGTCATGACACTCCGTTCAACGCTGTGCGCTTGCGCGTCGGAGTCGGTCAGCAATTGCAGCGCCGAGTCCTGGCTCAGGATAGGGGGTGGTCAGGATCGTGTCGTGCGCATCTCCGTCGACCCGAAGCGCCTCATCAAGCTGATGGAGGAGTTCGAAGAGCCGTGACGCAGCGCGCACGGGATCGAGCTGCTCGCTCAGTGCCGCGCGCGCAACCACGGTGAGCCCGGCGGCGAGTTGATCGAGCCGAGCGAGGGTTGCGTCGTCAGGTGCCAGGAGTGCGACACGTGAGAGGTTGCGCAGATTTGGCGCTGCGGTGTCGATGATGCGAACCTGCGCTCGAGGGGCGTAGTGCGACGCAGTCATCCCGGGCGCGGGGAGAGCGGCGTCTGCTCTTGACGAAGCTGTGGGACCAAGGAGTGGACCGAACGGCGCGAGGGCGCGTTCCACGAGTTCGCGCGGCACGCCGCCAGGTCGCAGTAGTCGCGCGGGCTCCCGAGGGAGCAGTGAGACGACGGTTGACTCAACCCCCACGCGCGATGGCTCGGCGACGACGATCGCATCGATCCTTCCGCTCAACTGCTCCGCCACGTGCGCGGCGCTGGTGGGGGAGAGTTGACCGAAGAGATTGGCGCTGGGTGCTGCAATCGGTGACCCTGCTGCGCGAATCAGTGCGCGCGCGGTTTCGTGCGCTGGGAGTCGCACCCCAACACTCGGGAGCCCTGCACGCACGAGTTCGGGAATCGCGGTGGAGGCGGCGGCAACAATCGTGAGTGGCCCTGGCCAGAACGCATCTGCGAGCGCGCTCACGCGCGGATCACTGAGCGCACTGGAGGAAAGGACGCGAGGGAGTTCAGGGCGATCGGCAATGTGTACGATCAGCGGATCAAAGGTTGGTCGACCCTTCGCCGCGAAGATCCGTGCGACGGCGATCGGATTTGTTGCGTCGGCGCCGAGACCGTAGACCGTCTCCGTTGGGAAGGCGACAAGTTTTCCTTCGCGAAGCAGGGCGGCAGCACGTGAGACTGCAGTTGCGACCTCGCCTGGGTTGCGTGCGTTGAGGAGCTCTGTCTTGATGGCTCCCATCACTCTGCCCTGACCGTAAGCGTGATCGGTGCATGATCTGAGGGGAGTGCCCCTTTCCGCTCTTCGCGATCCACACTGAACGCGATCAGTGCTCCAACCGATGGAGAGACGAGGAGGTGGTCGATCCGCATGCCGTGACCGCGATGAAACGCACCTCCACGATAGTCCCACCACGTGAAGGCGGGCTGCTCACCAGCTGGTGCGAGTTGTAGGGCCGAATCTGTGAGCCCTGTGGCTAGCAGAGCCTGGTGCGCCTCGCGCTCTTCCCGGGAGACGTGCGTTGCGCCGACGAGGGCGGCGGGATCCCACACGTCTTCGTCTCTTGGGGCAATGTTGAAGTCCCCGCCGAGAATCAGTGGTCCCGTAGTGAGTGCTTCGCGCGACCAGTGCGCGAGCGCTTCCATCCAGCGCAACTTTGCGCGCCAGTATCCGCTCCCAACTTCGCGACCGTTCGGCACATAGACGCTGGCACACTGGATCCCTGCGCAGCGCGCCGCGATCAGACGCGGCTCTTCGCTGAGGTCAGGATCGTCCGCGTGGACGGGGCTTGTTGCAGCGACGGATGCTACGGGGAGCCCGAGCAGCGGCGCGTCAAGGCCGACGCGTGAGGCAATCAGCACACCGTTGCGTCCCCCTGCTCCGATCGCGGCCCACTGATAGCCGTGCGCGTCGAAGAGGTCAGCGGGAACCTGATCCGGATTGCACTTCGTCTCTTGGAGAAGAAGGACGTCAGGTCCTGCGCGCTCAATGAGTGCGGCGAGTCGTTCGGCGCGCGCGCGGATGCCATTCACATTCCAAGAGGTGATGGTGATCGTTTCAGCGCCCATGCGCGCGCGTTACGTTCGAGGGCCGTGAAGGATTGCGCCGATCAAACCGTCCGCTCCACCTGGCTCCGCTCCTGCACCGTTGTCCAGTTGCACGGAAACTCCGAGCGCACCGAGCGCGGCAAGCGCGCGCTCGAGTGCGCTGTCCGCCACGGCAAGGTGCACCACTCCGTCACCGCTCTCCGGGCTGCCAACAACGCCTTCAATCGCAATCCTCTCTGCGGCGAGTGCAGACGTGACCGCGGTAAAGCTGCCAGCGGCGGGGGTGATGGTGATGCTGAACCAGGCGCTCATCCGCGTATCGTAGGCTACCGCGCCTGCGCAGCGTTCGGCGTGGCACCAGAGACTGCGATCGTCCGCTGCGTGCCACCAAGCGTGACCTCAATGACCAAGTTGCTGCGCAGCGCACGGCGTCCGTCTGCCGGATCTCGCTGTGGTCCGAGCGGCTCTGGGGTAGCGCTGGCACTCCCCACCGAATAGGTTCCAAGGAGCGCATCCGAGATCCACCATGAGCTGATCGATGGCGTGCCACCAGTGCGCGGGGTGGCGAGGAGTGAGACCTCAAGTCGCCCATCAACAGTGGGGGCGAGGAGTGCGACCTCATCGCGATCATCTGCGTTGCGATCCCACACGGTGAGCTCAATCTGATCGAGCGCTGCCGAAGAGGTGCCAACCAGCTGCGGCGCACCGAGTGCGGGCGGTTGAATCCGCTTTGCGACCCAACGGCGCTTCTCTGAGAGTGCCACCCAGATGCCACTCTGTCCGCCACCCGTCGCAACACGTGCTGCGGGAGTTGGGGCCTTGATGACGAGATCGTCACTTCCATCTCCGTTGACATCTGCAGTAAGGATCTCCATGCGCGTCACGTCTATGCCCGTGGCGGCGAGGTCCGTCACGCTCCAGATGTCGTCGCGCCAGAGGTACTCATCACCCCGCCGCTCAACGGAGCCCATCGCGGCACTTGTCACAGGGAGACCAGTGGCTGGATCGGTGGCGCTCCAGATTCGGAGCGTTGCGATTTCTGGGAAGAGGTCGCCGTCGAAGTCTCCGCGGAACTCGGTGAGCGTTCCGTCACTCCAGCCGGCTGGAAGCGACCACGGCTCGGCAAACGGATCGACGGCGTAGTCCACCAACGTTGCATCAGCCTCGCTCGGAAGGGGCTGATAGAGCGCCACGTTCGGCCCGTAGAAACGCCGGATGAGCGCTTCAAACGTCTCACCATCTCGCGCACAGCGGCGGGCATTCTGTTGATAGAGGTGGAAACCGGTGTAGTACTTGTCGCAGCCTTTGCGGTAGTTTCCAGCGCGATACCCCGTATGCGCGAATCCCTTGCGCCCACCTGCGGTGCGCCAGATTGAGAGTGGCCAGATTGCGTTGATAGCAGACCGGATGAGGGGGAGTCGAGCGGGGAGCCCCTTCTTGATGCGCGCAGCATCTGACTCCTCCTGCTTCCGCGTAGCATTCTCTCGGTAGAGCTGGAAGGTGACCGTTGAACCAATATCAAAACAGTCGCCGTTCTTGTCTTTCAGTTTCTTGTTCGGGTGCGTGATATACCACCATGCGTACTGTTTGACGATCTGCGCGGCGGCGAGGAGTTGCGCGCGATGCGTCTCGTTCGGACCCCACTCATTGATGACGACTCGCTCGACGTAGGTCTTGAAGTCAACCTGTACGCGCGTCCCCATCTTGTACCGCCGACCCTTCTTGATGGGGATGTGCACCCAAATGCTCTCTGGGGGCCTGGTCAGCGAGGTCCATGGGGTGCACTGGTAGGAAGCGGCGTGTGCCGTCTCTGCATCTTCGCCCGCAACCGGACCTGACGCTGGGACCACCAGCAGCGAGAGGGCTAGCGCAACGAAGATCGCGCGCCTAAAACTCCGCAGGCGCACCAGCACGAGAACTCCCTCTCAATGGAATCTCTTCAATGAGCGTTGCAGCAAGCAGCGCGACAAGGCTCGCCACAACAGCGAGCCAGAAGATAGAACCGATTGCGTCGGCAATCCCAGCCTTGATCGCGCGGAAGAATGCCTCCACGTACTCCGGAGGAATCAGCGATAGAAGCGCAGGGTCGAACTTTCCACCGACGTTTGTCAGCTGGTCAAGATTGCCACCTGCCGCAGCAAAGAACGGATCAAACGTTCCAGCAGGTGCCGCCGCGTTGAGCTCAGCAGGAATCGTGCTGGTCAGCTGTCCGCCAAAGTACGAGCCGACGATTGCGAGTCCGACTGAGCCACCAACTTGACGGAAGAAGGTGAGGTTGGAAGTTGCCGCGCCGAGAAATTTGAAGGGAACGGCGTTTTGGACGACGATCGTGAAGACCGAGAGCGTTGGCCCAACGCCGAGGCCGGCGAGGAACATCCAGCCGCGAAGTACCCATGGGTCTGTATCAGCCTTGATATTCGTGAGGAGGAGTGATCCAGCGGTGACCATGACGATCGCCCCAAGAATGAGCGCTTTATAGCGACCACGCCGTGCTACGAGCTGGCCGGCGCCAATCGAGCTAATGATCACTCCAAGGAGGAGTGGAAGGGTGGCGTAGCCAGAATTTGTTGCCGACTCTCCAAGCACGGTCTGGAAGTAGCGCGGAAGGAAGATTACGGAAGCGAAGAAGCCGAACGATGCGAAGAAGGTTGCAGCAGCAGCGGCGGCGAACGTTCGATTCCGAAAGAGCTCCAGAGGAATGATCGGCTCATCAGCCTTCGCCTCAATGAAGAGGAACACGCCAAGAATCGCAAGGCCTGCGGAGATCAGACCTGCCACGGCTGGAGTCGCGAACTCGTTGGTCTGCACATTCGTCAGACCGATGAGCACAGGGATGATGCCTGCGGCGAAGACGATCGCCCCGAGGAAGTCGATCTTCTGATTCGGGCGCCCGCGGAAGGTTGGCAGTTCGAGAAGGATGATGGCGATGCTGAGCAGACCGATCGGTAGGTTCACATAGAAGATTAGGTGCCAGCTGAACGTGTCGGTCAACCAGCCACCAAGCGCTGGCCCTACGAGGCTTGATAGGCCAAAGACGGCGCCGAAGAGTCCCTGGTAACGTCCGCGCTCCTTTGCGCTGAAGAGATCACCGATCGTTGCGAGTGCAATGGGGAAGAGCGCACCAGCGCCAAGCCCCTGAACCCCTCGGAAGAGGATCAGCTGTTCAATGTTCTGTGAGAGGCCCGCGAGCGCCGAACCGATCAAGAAGAGCCCAACGCCCGTGAGGAGGAGAGGCTTGCGGCCGTACATGTCAGAAAGTTTCCCGTAGATGGGCACGGTCACGGTACTGGCAACGAGATAAATCGTGACAACCCACGTGTAAAGGTTGGCACCATTCAGTTCAGTAATGATCTGGGGCAGTGCGGTCCCTACAATTGTCTGGTCAAGGGCGCCCAAGAAGAGGGCGAGCATGATTGCAACGACGATGCCCTGCTTTGCGCGCTTGGGGAGATCCTCTCCAGCGTGGTGACTTGCTGGTGGCGTCGCCTTCGCTGACTTTGTGGGTCGCTTCGCTGATGGGGTTGCCGCCGCACGCGCAGTGCTACGTCGTGGCTGTGCCATGGGAACCTCCTGCTTCACGTTTCTGCCACATGCTGCGGTAGTTCACGTTGCAACGATCATACTCCTCGACTCCAAGGCTGTCCTCACACGCTAGGGTTGCCTCATGAAGATCGGCATCGTCGTTGAGGGCCAGATGGGACTCACCTATGCGCAGCAACTCGCAATCGCGACGCGCGCTGAGTCACTCGGCTTCGATGCCTTCTATCGCACCGATCACTATGAATCCTTCCCAGGTCCCGCAGACCAGGCGACGAGCGACGCATGGAGCGTCCTTGCGGGAATTTCGCGCGAGACCTCGCGCATCACACTCGGCACGCTGGTGAGTCCAGTGACCTTTCGCTACCCAGGCGAGTACGCGAAAGTCGTCGCCACCGTTCAGGAGATGGCAGGACGGCGCATGCACGCAGGCATTGGTGCTGGCTGGCACGAGTCGGAGCATCGCCGGTACGGATTCCAGTTCCCAGAGATGCAAGTCCGGGCGGCGATGCTCGAGGAGCAGCTCAGCATTGTGCGCGGCCTCTGGTCAGGCCCTGACGGTTGGTCGTTTGACGGAAGGCACTATCAAATCAGCGACGCACTATTCCGGCCGAAGCCAGATCCCGTGCCGTGGGTGATCACTGGCGGCGAGGGTTCGCCGCGCGGCATGCGCATCGCCGCAGCGCACGCTGACGAGTTCAATTTGACCTCATCAACGCCGCAAACAGCGCGCGAGAAGTTTGCGGCGCTTGACGCAACCTGCACCGCCGCTGGACGCAATCCCGCAACGCTCGTGCGATCGGCGATGAGTGGACTCCTCATTGGCCGGAGCCGCGCCGACTATCTGGCTGGCGTTAGCCGCTTCATGGAGCGGATCGGAGGGGCTGGGGACCCAGAGGAGTATCTTGCGCCGCGACGTCCGCGCTGGGTCACAGGGACGCCAGACGAGGCGGCGACCCAGATGCGCGCCTTCCGCGACGCTGGTGCGCAGCGCCTGTTGCTGCAGCACTTCCTGCCACTGGAACTTGAGCCGCTCGAAGTGCTCGCCGAGATCCGCGACACGCTTTAGCGCACGAAGCCGCGCCGCCCAGCGGGTCCGGTGCGGAAGATGACAAGACCCCGAAGGGCGCTGAGTGGGACGGGTCCACCGTGACGTGAGTCACTCGAAGCGGCCGCATTGTCACCGAGGAGCCAGAGCGCATCTGATTGGTGCGGCGCGCTCTTCAGCGCGCTACTCGGCGAGCGGGCGACGCGCTTCACGTCGAGTCGCCCCTCACGTTCGGCGATCACGATGCTCCCGATGTGCGGCGCGCGGCGCAGCCAGGGGAGGCCGTTGGGTCCGGCGGGAAGTACAAGGAGTGAGTCGCCCGGCAGGAGCGCCGGCGCCATGGAGTTCTCTGCAACGACCGCGCGCCAGATTCGGCGCGCGGTCATCGCCACGTGTTGATCTCGCTACGCCTTGGAGGCGGCGAAGGACTTCGCGAACGCTTCGGTTGCTGCAACCAGCTCTGCGGCGGCTGCTGCGTCAACGCTCTGCTTGTTCTTCGAGGCGAGCTTCAGGAGCTTCCAGACCTGATCATGGAGATCTGGCACCTTTGCGAGGTGCTCCGGCTTGAAGTAGTCGGACCAGATGACCTGAACCTCGCGCTTCACCAGTTCCGCATGCTCCTCCTTCACAGCGATGCAGCGGGCAACCTTGTTGCGGCCAGCGTGATCGGCAGGCCCGCCAATCTCTGTGGTCGTGATCAGTTCCACCATGCGTGCCACGGTCTTCGCTGCGAGCACCGCGCCAGCCGGATCGTAGATCCCGCATGGAATATCGCAGTGCGCGTGAACGGTGACGGGAGTGAGTGCAGACCGAATATTCTCGAGAGTGTTGCGCATGTTCCCTCCTACTTTACAAATACGGCGATCGCCACATTGGTGATCGCGAGAATTCCCGCTGCGTGGTAGGTGCCTGCTGGAATCTCTTGATCGCGTCGTCGAGGCCAAGTGATCAGCGCGAGCACCACAACAATGGCGAGCTTGATCCCAACCTTGGCGTGGTTCACTGGCTCATCACCCATCGCCTCCGCAATCCCAACGAGCAGAACGCCCGTGAGGAGCTGCAGCAGGGTGCCGTGCACCATTCCGGCTGAGAGGCGCTTCGGCACGTTGCGAAGGCCAGCGAAGTAGCCACCCACAATCGCCGCCATCCCGAGCAGATGAGCAAAGACGAGAACTCCCTCTAGCGCCTCCATCAGAACCTCCTCTGTCTCACGGCGCCAACGCGCCTCCCTACTAAGGTAGCCGACTCGTGGCGCGGCGGGTCCCTCCGCACGCCGCGGTCGGCGTGTAGGGTTGCGGAGATGGATGAGCGGAAGGTTCGGGCGTACAGCAGCTACAGCCGTGACGCGCTGACTCCGCCCGACTGCGGGGAAGGAGTAGCCTGGCTCGGAAGAGCACCGTGGGCGAAGGCGAGTCCGGCCTACCGGCTTCTGCGCTTCTCCATGCGATCCGTCGGCTGGATCTTTGGACTGCGCGTGCACGCATACGGGCTTGATCGGCTCGAGCACTCAGGGCCGCGCATTCTCGTCGGCGCACCGCACCGTCGCTACTACGAAGCCTTCGCCCTAGGCATTGCCGCGCCAGCGCAACCGCGCATCTGGTGGCTCGGTCTCGGGCCGTTCATTGTCGGTCGAGGGCGCGTCCGTGCAGGAATCCTGCGCAGGCTCGGCGGACTCCTTCCAGTCTGGAGAGGTTCGAGTGGCATTGAAACGCACCTCGCCGCCGCGACAGCAGTGTTTCGCGCGGGCGCTCATTACGCCGTCATGCCAGAGGGTGGCACGAGCGGTCCCACAGATCGATTCGCAGAGTTTCGCCCCGGCGCTGCTGTGATTGGAATTCGCACGGGCGTCCCTGTCGTACCAATCGTCTTCCGCTTTCACAATCGCCGGATTGGCCTCCCCCGCATCGAGGTCATCGGCCTCCCAGACGTCAGCGTTTTAGAGGCAGGAGCCAAACCTCCGGCGCCAGGGTCCCGAGAAGAGTTGACGCTCGCGGCAGCCTGGAGCGATGCGCTCGCGGATCGGATGGAGCGCGTCTGGCGTGAGGGGGTCAGTGAAGGGATAAGATCGGCGGCATGAGCGGCGCACAGGTTTGTCCATTTCTTGCCATCGCAACAGATTCCAGCAAGCGCCTCTCCACCCCGCACATCACGCATGCCTGCTTCGCTCAACGCCCTGCGCAACCGATCGAACTTGGGCATCAGGGGGGCTACTGCCTCAACGCCACATTCACCTCGTGTCCTGCATTCGTTGCGTGGGCGGCTCGCGAGGCGGCGCAGCCACTCGCGACAGCGGCGCCACTCCCAACGGAAGAGCTCGCCGCCGCGTCTCGAGGTGATGAGGGCCTTGTGGCGCAGCACCCGGATGACGGCACCATCTGGTCAACGACGGGCCGTGCCGCTACGCCGGATGTGGAAGTTGACGATGAACGCGCGCGTGTGCTCCCGCTGCATCGTCGGAGGAGCGTTGAAGATGAGTTGCCAAAAGCGCTGATCCGTCTCCCGCGCGCGCTCAGCAGCCTGCGCAGTTTCGCCGCGTTTGTGGTGTTGTTTGGCGTGATCCTCTTCGCAACGCCATCCATTTTGAAGTGGTCGCAAAACCTGTTGAGCGGAGTTGGCCAAGAAGCCTCACCAAGCGCAACCGCCACGCCAGAGGAGAGCACTTCACCAACGCCGACTCCAACACCCGCGCCAGTGATCCATGTGGTGAAGCGCGGCGACACCCTCTACGCGATCAGTCAGGAATACAAGGTGAGCATTGAAGTGATCCTTGGCGCGAATCCACAGGTTGGAAACCCTGACAATCTGAAGATCGGGGAGCAACTGCTGATTCCGAACGTTCTCCCGAACGTGGAGATCTCGCCGACCCCCTCGCCGTAACAGAACGCTGGCGCTACCCCTTTGCGGGGGAGAGATTGATCGAGGTGATCTTTCCGGCTTCAACCTTGATCGTGGCGTCTAGCTTGTGACTCTTTGCACCAGGACGGACCACGAGGATGTCGCACTCCACCTGGTGTCCCGTGTCTTTGATGTCGCCTGGAATCATGCGCAAGCCCTTGTCTGCGCGGAGGAACCAACCGCCAACGCGCTCAAGACCTTTGAGCATCTGCACCCCTTCGCCAACATGGATGCGCATCTCCACACGCTCCTCCATGAGTTTCAGCGCTTCGTCACGGCTGTCCGCGTTCAGCAGTTCAAAGAAGGCGTCGGTTGTGTCTTGTGCACCCATGCGCTGATGGTACCCTGCCGCGATGAACTCTGATCGGCTCGACGCAGCGGGACTTCTCGCTCGCTACGCCGCCTTGCACCCCGTTGCCGCAACAGCCACCGGCATTCACGATCACGACGGGGAGTGGGACCGCTTCGGCGCCGCGGCTGATGCACGCGTGCTGGCATGGGTGGATGATGAGACTGCGCGCCTTCGGGGGATCCCTGAGGGAGCGCTTGATCGAGACGATCTCGCCGATCGCGACCTCGCACTGGCCACACTCGCGGGGATTCGCTTTGAACGCACGGAGATACGCACCACGGCCTGGGACCCACTGAACATTGTGGCGACCGTGGGCGGCGGACTCTTCCCGTTGATCGCACGAACGTTCGGGAGTCGCGAGCAGCGCGCACGTGATCTTGCCGCACGCCTCAACGGAATCCCGCGGTTGCTCGACGAAGCGGTGGACGCACTTGTCGGCGTGCCAGAGTTGAGCGTTCCCGCAGACGATGGAGCACCGAGGCGACCTGGCGCGACTGCGCGGAGTGGCACGCTGACGCTACCGCCACGACCAGTCAGCCGGCTGCACAGTGAGACGGCAATTGCACAGGCGGAGGGTATTGCAGAGCTCGCCGAGATGGGGGTCGAAACATACGGAGAGGTGCTGCGTGCACCGGCTGATGTGGCACGTGCGGCGGCGGCGCGGTTCATTCAGCGGTTGAAGGACGAAGTGTTGCCGCGGAGTGAGGATGAGGGCCGCTACGGTGCCGCTCGGTACGACCGCGCGCTTCGACACACGTTGTTTGGTTCGCATGACCGCGCCGCAGTCGGTGCCGCCGCGGCTGAGGAGTTCACCGCCGTACGCGAACGGATGATCAGCATTGCGCGAGAGATCGCACCGCAGTGGATTGGCGATGAGGCGTCGCGCCTTGCGGATAGGCCGCATGAGCTTGTGGCACAGGTCTTACATGCGATCGGTGGCGAACACTGTGCCGCGGCGGATCTACTCGAACGTTGCCGAGAGGAGACGGCGCGCTGTGAGGCCTTCGTGATGCGCACAGGGCTGATCGACCTCCCGAAGGAGCCGCTGCAGATCACCTGGACCCCACGCTTCTTGCGTGCGTACGGCGGCGCATTCCTCGATTCTCCAGGGCCGCTGGATAAGGGCGAGATGAGCTTCTTCTACGTGACGCCACCACCGGATGACGCCACACCCGCGCAGGTGGAGTCCATGCTTCGCGAAGACAACGATCGGATGCTCGCCCTCCTCGCCATTCACGAGGCGATCCCTGGTCACTACTTGCAACTCGCTTCGGCGAACGAGACCGACCGCCCGCTGCGTGCTGCGTTCGGCTCCGGAGTGTTCGCCGAAGGCTGGGCTGTCTATGTGACGCAGGTGATGCTCGATGAGGGGTTCGGCGACGGTGACAAGGCGCTTGAGTTGGTTCACTGGAAGTTCTATCTCCGCTGCGTCGCGAATGCGCTCCTTGATGTTGGCATCCACGCGGATGGGCGCGATGAGGCTTGGGCGCTCAACCTGATGGTGGGGGAGTCGTGGCAGGAAGAGTCGGAGGCCAAGGCGAAGTACCTCCGCGCGCGCCTCACCGCAACGCAACTTCCTACCTACTTCATTGGCTCTGTTGGCTGCTGGGAGCTTGAAGATCGCGCGCGCGCCACAGTGAGCGGCATCTCAGTTGGAAACCCGGGCCTTCCAGGAAACCGCCCCGCAACCGCTGGGTTCAGTCGCCCCGCGCACCTGCGCGCGATGCTGCAACACGGTACGCCACCGATCCCACTCCTTGAGCGCCTGATGGGCGCGAACGAGTAAACGCGCGTCATACTACACGCGAGTCAGGCTACCTGCGCGTCAGCGCGGCGGTCGAGCGGGTCGTCCGTCTCCCTCTGGCTCTGCACCCGGTGCGGAGAGCGCCGCGGTTGCTGCAGCCGAGTAGGCCACATCCGTTGGGCTCGACGAACCTTTGACGGTGACTGACTGCGCACCCGTTGGTGGTTGCGCAGTTGCCGGGAGGATTGAGCGGCCAGGGAGGCGATGCTCGAGCTTCACCGTCACGTCGTAGTCCTCACAGATATCAAGGAATGGATCTGGATCGAACGCGTCAGGCGACTTCACGCCCGCGCCACCCCAGACTCCTTCCGCAATCAACTCCATCGCCATGATCGGCATGACGCCGGTCTGCCAGGCGACCGGTTGCAGGTTGTATCGACCCATCGTCTCTGCCGCGTCACAGACTTGGTAATGGAACGTTTCGCGTGGGCGGCCATCCTTGGTGCCGCTGACGAGCGCACCGACGATGGCGCGTCCCACCATGTTCTTGCCGAGCGTTGCGGGATCTGGTGAGAGCGCGCCGATCACGTCACGGGGCGCAACCTTCGTCCCCTTCACGTTGATCGGCTCCTTGCCATCAAGGCCGAGGCGGTGCAACAGCTGCAGCGTCTCAATGAAGTCGGCGCCGAGCGCGTACTTGAAGGTGATCAGATCTGCCTTCATCGTGCGCGGCAGCTGCACCACCTCTTCGTGCTCAACATTGACGCACATCACGGGGCCAACGCCCTCAGGAAAGACGAAGTCCTCTGGTTCGCTGAATGGTGCGCGCACTTCAACCTTCCCGTTGCGCCAGACGATTGGCGGGTTCAGGCACTCCTCGATGACGGTCCAGAGGCTGAAGACGGTTGCGAACGGATAGCCTTCGATGCGCAGGTCACCGCCGTCGCGGATGTGCACGGCGCTCACGTCATCAAACGTCCACTTCTTCGCGTATGCCGCAAAGATGTTGGAGAGGCCTGGGTCCATCCCCATGCCGATCAGCGCGACCTTCCCCTTCGCCTCCCAGAGGCCGCTCTTCGCCACCTGGTAGTCGCCGAGCATTTCGCCGGGGACGGTGTACGGATTCTGCTTATCGGGCACCGAGAGGCTTGTGGCCATGTCGATGTAGTGCACGCCAGCCTCAAGCGCCGCATCGAAGATCGCAGGCACGAAGCGCGGATCCACGGCGTTGAGCACCAGGTCGGCCTTTGAGGCAACGATCAGCTCCTTGAGCTGCTGCGCGTTCCCCGCGTCAACTTGCGCCACGTCGTATCCAGCGCCTACGGCGTCTGCCACGGTGCGCGCTCGGTCGAGTGAGTAGTCGGCGAGGGTCATCTTGCCGAGCCACTTGCGCCCTTTCACGAGGTGGGCGATCGCCTCTCCGACCGTGCCGGTACCAACCAACAAAACGTTCATAAACGTCCAGACCTTTCCCGCAGGGGCCCAGTTTGCCGGGCTGCACCTGCACCAGGGGAGACCGCTGAGGCCTCAACCCAGTAACTTCCCCCAGCCTACGCCTCCCCCCTGGGGGGTCGTCAAACGCAACAGTTTTGTGCGGGATTCTTAACATCGCATGGAAAAGTGCACGCGGTACAATCAGAACAGCGCACGGTTTCGTGCACCACCGTTCACATTAGGAGGACTCGTGGAACTTATTCTCCCAATCGCCATCATTGGAGCCGTTTTACTGCTCGTGGTCTCGTCATATAACGGGCTCGTCAACGCACGTAACCGTGTGGATGAAGCGCTCGGTCAGATTCAGGTTCAGCTGAAGCGACGCTACGACCTCATTCCGAACCTCGTGGAGGCGGTGAAGGGACAGATGGGATTCGAGAAGGGCGTCCTTGAGAGTGTGACCGCCGCGCGTGCCGCCGCCGTGAACGCCGGAGCAACTGGCAACACCGCCGAACAGGCGAAGGCGGAGAACATGTTGAGCAGTTCGCTGCGCACCCTGTTCGCCAACGTTGAGGCATACCCCACGCTTAAGTCGAACGAGAACGTGATTCAGTTGCAAGAGCAGCTCACCTCCACGGAGAACCAGATCGGCTTCAGCCGCCAGCACTACAACGCTTCGGTGCTCTCCTACAACAACTCCGTGCAGACCTTCCCTGGACTTCTCTTCGCCGGCGCACTCGGCTTCGCGAAGCGAGACTTCTTCGACGCGCCGGACTCCGAGGAGGCCGTCCCGAAGGTCAGCCTCTCCTGAGCCAGTTGGAATAGGGGAGCAGCATGGCCACCTTCTACGATCTCGCAGCGGCGAATCGGCGCAAGTCGGCGCTGCTCGTCCTGCTCGTCATCGCTATCTTCGCCGCGCTTGCCACGGCTGCTGGCGTGGCTTTCACGGGCGGTATTGAAGGTGCGCTCCCATATTCGCTCTTCGCCTTCGGGCTCGGCTTCGTCTTGACGCTCGGCGCGTGGTTCGGCGGGGATCGTGCGGTGCTGGCCGCTTCGGGCGCGAAGCCGCTCGATCCGGCAGCAGGGCCTGAAGAGTTGCAGCTGGACAACATCACCGCTGAGCTCTCCATTGCCGCAAGCATCCCGAAGCCGAAGATCTACGTCATTGATGACACCGCTTTGAACGCTTTCGCCACAGGGCGCGATCCTCAGCATGCAAGCATTGCCGTCACACGTGGCCTGATGGCGAAGCTCGACCGCGAGGAGATGAGCGGCGTGATCGCGCATGAGCTCTCGCACGTGCGCAACTTCGACATTCGCTACAGCCTCCTGGTGGCGGCGCTGGTTGGCTCGCTCGCACTTCTCAGCGACATGCTGCTCCGATTTGCGATGTTCGGGGGCGGGGGTCGACGCGACAACGAGAAGGGGGGCGGCGGCATTCAGATGATGGTCGTCTT
>JAYQPX010000005.1:0-46464 GCA_038145565.1 Chloroflexota bacterium
CCCGGAAGCACCGTCGTGCAGCCGAAGCCGAAGCGGAAGGTGGTCTACGTCTACCTCAAGCCAGGCGAAGTACCACCTGCGGGTGCAATTGTCCAACAGGCTGGCGCAGTTGCCGTTGCAACTCCAGAACCATCGACGAGTGGCTCAACGCCAACCCCTGACGCAGTCGCAACTCCTCGCCCTGTGACTACGCCTCGACCGGCGACGCCACCGCCAGCGGTAGCTCCACCGCCCGTGTCAACGCCACGACCGGCTCCAACACCACCGCCAACGAAACCTTCGGGTGGCTGATCTGCAACCGTTGCAACAGTTCGCAGCGCGTCAGGAGAATCACTGGCTCGACCATACACAACGGGCCATGGGTGGACATCTCGGAATTAGGGTGACACTCGCTCGACCCATCAACGAATCAGAGGAGCGCACGCTGCGCAGCGTGCTTCAGCAGATTGGGGCGCGCGTTAATACCTGGGCGGCGCTCATGACTCGGCACCACCCTTCGCAGCTCACACGCCTGAATGCTTCAAGGGGAGTTGGGGTGCGCGTTGGTCCAACCATGGCCTCGCTATTGAGCTGGTCGGCCGATGCCTGGGAGGCGACTGGGGGGCTCGTCAACATTGCGATGTTGGACGAGCGAGTGGCAGCAGAGACCGGCGCTCCCGTGCGAGGACAGGCCCTGAGTCGCGGCTGGCGTCTAGAGCTCCAGCATTGGAAGCATGCAGACCACGTCCACCTCTGCGGCGGAATTCTCCATCGGCCAGAGGGGCTTCACTTTGACCTTGATGGCGTAGGGAAGGGATGGATTGCAGACCGTGCCACCGCGCTTCTCGCCCGCATCCTAGACACATTGGTTGCAACCGGAGCGATCCCCGAATGGAGGAGTTGCTTTGTTGATGGCGATGGCGACATCGCAATCCAGAACCGCGGCGGAGCTGAGACTGAAGTTCGCATTGAGATTCCGCGTGTGTCCGAAGCAACAATCGGTGCGATCCAGGTGGCCGGTAGCTCGGCGGGCATCGCAACGTCCGGGACTGGTGTGCATCAGTGGGGTGGTCGACACCACATCATTGATCCACGAACTGGAGCTCCAGCGAATAGCGGGATCGCACAGGCGACGGTGGTCGCTGCGAGCGCGCGGGAGGCGGAGGCATGGGCCAAGTCGATCGTCATCGGCGGTGCCGCGCTGATTCGACGCGCCGAAGCGGCTGGTGTGCGCAGGATCGTTGCGGTCCAGACAGACGGAAAGATCATCAGCGCGCCTGCACTCGATCGCCCTGATGCCCGCAACGCGTACACGCCACAATCCGTGCCTGCCGGCGATGCTACGGCAGCCGCGCGATGAAGTATCGAGGGCTCCCGCGTGCGCTCCAGGTGATCCTTTGGCTCGCCTTCGCGGCAGTGGTAGGGGTGATCTTCTATGGTTCGCTCCCAAGCGCCGTTGCAGCAATCTTTCACCTCGCCGATGTGGAGCCCGAAAAGATTCCGTGGATGACCTCCAGAATCACCGCCTTCCTTTCCTATGGCGCGCTCGCCGCTTCCTCCATATATGGACTTGCAATGACAACGAAGACGCTTGACGCAATTGCGCGCCGCGTGGTCACCGACACGCTGCATGAGAACCTCAGCTTCTGGGGTCTTCTCCTTGGCTTCACGCACGCCGTGCTGCTCTTGTTTGACGATTACATTCAGTTTACGTGGGAGTCAATCCTCGTCCCCTTCGCTGCGAGCTATCGGCCAGATGCGGTCGCCTACGGCATCTTCGCCCTCTACCTCACAGCTCTCTTGGTCATAACCAGCAAGGCTCGTCGCTGGATCGGCCTTCGAATCTGGCGAGCAATCCACCTCCTCGCCTTCGTTGCCTTCGGACTCCTCACCGCGCATGGACTTGCCGCGGGGACCGACAGCGGTACAGTCTGGGCGAGGGCTCTCTACATCGGCTCTGTCACCCTGTTCGCCTTCTTCTTCGGCGTCCGCGTTCTGCAGAAGCTCACAGGTGCGAACCGCCGCTGACTCAATTAAGGTTGGGCGATGACCGCGCCAGCCACGACTCGTCCTTCACTGAGCCGCGACCCGCAGTTCCTGCGACTCTGGGCGGCAGAAACTATCAGCCACTTCGGCTCGAGCATCACAGGCATCGCTCTCCCCGTTGTCGCCATCACGCTCCTCGGCGCTGGCCCGCTCGAGGTGGCTATCCTGAACCTCGCCGACTTCCTCCCCTTCCTGCTCATCGGCCTGCTTGCGGGCGCGCTTGTCGATCGACTGCCGCGCCGTGCCGTGCTGATCGGAGGGGATCTTGGTCGCGCATTGCTGATTGCCACAATCCCACTCGCCTATCTTGCGGGGCTGCTCACGCTCACGCAGTTGATCGTCGTTGGCTTCTCGGTGGGCGTGCTCACCGTCTTCTTCGATGTTGCCTACCAAGCGTATCTCCCCTCGCTCATCGGACGGAGAGACCTTGTGGAGGGAAACAGCAAGCTGGAGTTCAGTCGCTCGGCTGCGGGACTCCTTGGTCCTGGCCTAGGAGGTCTCCTCGTTGACGTGCTCCGTGCGCCCGTCGCCATGCTTGTAGACGCCGCGTCGTTTCTCGTCTCCGCGCTCTTCCTTGCAACGATCAAGGATCGACACACTGCCGAACCTGCAGACCACGAACCAGCCCGTCAGTCCACGGCCCATCCACCTGCTGGAGCACCCCAGCCGGCAACGCAACGCGCAGTGCGAACGGAAATCGTTGAAGGCCTGCGCTTTGTGTTCAGCAACCCTGTCTTGCGCACGATCGGATCGGCAACCGCCACCTCGAACCTCTTTTCTAGCATCGGTGGCGCCGCCTTCATGATCTTCGCGATCAACGAACTGCAGATGTCCCCCGCACTCATCGGCGCGGCCTTCTCGCTTGGCTCAGTCGGTGGGCTCGTTGCATCGTTTGTTGCCGGACCGCTCAGCCGGCGTTTCGGCGTTGGACGCGTCATCATGGCCACCGTCGCCCTCGGTGGGCCATTTGAATTCGCGGTTGGACTCG
This sequence comes from Chloroflexota bacterium, assembly GCA_038145565.1. Classification (GTDB taxonomy): domain Bacteria; phylum Chloroflexota; class Limnocylindria; order Limnocylindrales; family Limnocylindraceae; genus Limnocylindrus. The sequence continues at coordinate 3,014 of JAYQPX010000005.1, forward strand.
GAAGCGCCGGTGCCGATGCGCTCAACCTTATCCTCATCGCGGCCGCTGGATTCGCCATGGGCGGCTCGGGGACGATCTACAACATCAATCAGGTCAGCCTCAGGCAGGCGATCACCCCTGAAGCGATGTCGGGGCGCATGAACGCAACCATGCGCTGGTTCGTTTGGGGCACCATGCCGATCGGATCAATCATTGGCGGCATCATCGGTGAGACACTTGGTGTCCGCGCCGCGATTCTAATCGGCGGAGCAGGCGCTTCGCTCTCCTTCATCCCGCTCCTCTTCGGTCCAGTGTGGCGTATCAACGAGATGCCAACAACAGAAGAGGCGCCGCGCACCTAGCGCAGCGCCCCTCTCTTGCTCAGCGATACGAGCGCTGAATCGAATCAGCTTTTTGTTGCAAGTCCTCGTGAGAGCGCGACGGCGGCGGCGCCGGTCGGTGCGAAGAGCAGCGTCAAGGCGATCGCGAGTCCCGTTGGGTCACTCGGCTCACCTGGTGGCGTCACGCAGTCACCGCACAGCGATGCGAAGATCACCACACCTGAGTCGCTACGCAGCTCGAACGGGCCGACCCACGCCAGGTTCTCCCCTTGCAATACCGTCGCGAGTGCCGCCTCTGCGTCCATCAGGCCTTCGCAGTACATCATGGTGGAAATCAGGGGGCCATCGAGCGTAAGCGTGTCTCCATCAAACTGGACTCCACCGCCCATTGTGTTGCATCCGACCGATGCACTGAGCTGATCGCCATCGATGACCACATACCCGCCAGCAACGTCGTAGCTTGCCCCTTCAACCTGGATCGTGAACGGTGGGTACTCGGGTGCGATCACATCTGGCATGGCAATCGGCACTCCACCTTCAACGCGGATGATGCCGTTTGCGCTCGTGATCCCATCACTCACGATCGAGAGGTTCTCTCCTTCAAGGATGCTGATAAGCGCCCCCTCCGCCTCCATCAGGCCCTCGCAGAACACCTTGGTTGACGCAAGCGGTCCCTGAAGGGTGATCGTGCTCGGATCTCCAACGATGAGCTCAGCCGAGCCGAACACGTTGTTGCAGCCAACGGTTGCGCTCAGGCTTCCGTCAGAAAACTCAATGCTGCCGCGTTCGACGTTGAAGAGCGCACGGGAGAGGTCATCGCCCGTGACAAGCTGCGTGAACTCTGCGGAGAAGAAGTAGCCGCTGCCCATCTCAGGAAAGGCAACGCCCCCCTGGCACATCTCTGGGACGCTGCCATCTTCAGCCGGCGCGCACGGGTCGTCCGAGGTGGCGTATGCGGAAGAGGCTGGCACGAGGATCCCGAGGAGGCCTGCGAGCAGCAGCGCGCTGAGGAGTCGGTTGCGCATATGGAGATACCCCTTTCCTTCACCGTGTGGCGACTACTGCGGCAAGCGCCGTCCCTACCCTAACGCTGCGGCCCGCATCGGGGTTCCCTGGCCACGCACAACGAAGGGGCTGGAGGAGGGTGGTAGCCTCGCAATGAACAGTGGGATGGATGGCCAAGACAAGGAGGGCGGATGTCCAGCGGGACTGGAAACGGGGCAATCATGCGAAGCGAGATCGCTGAGTCTGTCCAGGTTGCGTCGCGACTGATTGCAAATCGTGCCCGCTACGAATCGATTGGCGCACAGTTGGCGGAGCGACGCCCGAGCGTCGTGGTGGTAGCGGGTCGAGGGACCAGCGACCACGCGGCGATCTATGCGCGCTACCTGCTGGAGCACGCGCTCGGAGTCCCGGTCGCCCTTGCCGCTGCCAGCTTGCTGACGCAATACGGGGTGGAGAGTGCGTCGCCCGCAAGTGCGCTGCTCGCCTTCAGCCAATCTGGTGCGAGCCCAGACATGATTGCCCTTGTTGAATCTGCGCGCCGGCGCGGTGCCTACACCGTGGCGCTGACAAACGACGTGGCTTCACCACTCGCTACCGCGGCCGAGAGCAGCGTCCATCTTGACGCGGGACCAGAACGCGCCGTGGCTGCGACCAAGACGTTCATCGCCGAGCTCGTCAGTGTCGCCCTGATTGCGGCGGCGGCAGCGCGACGAGCGGGGCGCGATGCAACATGGTCGAACGAGATCGACGCGCTCCCTGAGCGGATGCAGACCGCGCTCGGCGCGGCAACAGCATGGCTTGCCAAGGGTTCGGATGCGCCGCTCTACGCCGCACTCTTGCGCAGCAGTCGCGCGTTCGTCATTGGGCGAGGGTTTGAATTTCCCAACGCGCTTGAGCTGGCGTTGAAACTTCGTGAGACAACTGGGATGTTCTCGGACGGTTACTCAGCGGCAGACCTGTTCCACGGTCCGATCGCGTCCGCTCACGCCGACGTGCCCGCGATCGTGCTCTCAACGGATCCCAAGACAGAGGCGAGTGTTGCGGGCAGCATTGATCGGCTTCGTGGAGTCGCTGCGCCGCTCCTGGTGATCCACGCGAGCGGCGCGGGCAGCCGCGGTCTGGGACGCGGCGAAGAGCTCGCGCTCCCTACGGGACCGACTGGTCCGCTCTGCACCCCAGTCACCGCGATCGCCGGTCTCGCCATCATCGAAGCGGTGGCAACGGGGCGCGGACTGAACCCGGATACACCAGCCGGCTTGACCAAGGTGACGAAGACGCTCTGACCGCACGCGGGCGGTCGTGCACGGGCAGCCTCGCCCACAACGGTCTGGTGCGGCGCCGCGGTCAGCGTTTCAGCGCGTTGCGAAGGACAAAGCCGATGTTTGCGGGGCGTTCGGCGAGACGTCGCATGTACCAAGGGAACCAGTACTCCCCGTATGCCACAAGGCATCGGACACGTTCGCCCCGCGCTGCGAGGTGAAGTTGGCGCTGGCTGTTGATCCCGTAAAGCATCGCAAACTCGTAGCGACGCTTCTCAATCCCATGCTCCGCGACGTGTGCCAAGAGTCGATCTTGGATGTTCGTATCGTGCGTGGCGATGTGCAGCAGGGCACCAGGACGATCCGCGTCGGGACGCAGGAGACGCATGCAGTTCTTGACGAACTGTTCGTCGACAGTGGACTTATCCGGAAAGGCGACGTCTGCCGGCTCTAGATAGGCCCCCTTTACCATCCTGATCTTGGAACCGAGCGCAGCGAGCGCTTCGAGGTCGGCGTCGGTGCGGTGGAGATACGCCTGGATCGCGATGCCAACGCTCTCCGAGTGCGCACGCAGTCGCGTGAAGAGATCGATGGTTCCCTGTGTGTACAGCGAACCCTCCATGTCAATCCAGAAGAGTGTTCCCTGCGCCTCACACGCCTTCATGATCTTCATGCAGTAGTCGAAGCAGATCTCGCGATCCTGGTCGTAGCCGAGCTGTGTCGGCTTGATTGAGATCTCCCCGCTGATTCCAGTCTCCTTGATGCGCTCAAGCACTTTCAGATAGTGCGCGTAGACCTGCTCCGCCTCGGTGAGCTCCGCGAGGTTCTCACCGAGTTTGGTGAAGATCGCGTTGACGCCGTTCGGCTGCAGCCTGACGGCGGCTCCGATCGCATCGTCGATCTGCTCGCCAGGCATGAACGTGCGCACGGAGAGACGCACGAACCGAGTGCGCATCGCGCGCTCTCGCAACCACGCATTGGTTGACGCCCAGAGGAGGAGCCTGCGTGCGAGGTTCATGGGTTGATTATCGGGGTAGGAGCACATTGAGGGGGCGCTTCGTGCGGGGGCGTCCCCGGAGCCAAACGGACCCTTTGGCCACGAGGGAAACGTGCTCAATCTACGATATTCGCACCGATATGGGCATATTCCTGCTAATATCAGCCCCTAGCAAGTCTGCGGTGCGGATTCCGCAGCAAAAGGGTGTGATGTATGGCTATCGAACCGCTCAAGATGCTCGCGCCGACCAGCCCGGCAGTTCCCCACCGCGACCTGCCCCCGGCTGGTCCAACCGTTCAAATTGATCCCGCTCGTATTGCCGCGCTGACCGCAGCCGAATCCGCTCGACTCGATGCGCGCACCCAGGCTTCTGGAGCCGCCTACGCCCGAGCGGAGAAGACGCTCGTTGGTGGAGTCCCATCCAGTTATCAGCGCCGCGCCCCCTACCCCATCTATCTCGAGCGCGGACTCGGCCAGTACATCTGGGATGTCGACGGCCACCAGTACCTTGACGTCCACAACGGCGTTGGCAGCATGGTGCAGGGCCACGCGCATCCAATCATCACCGAAGCGGTGGAGCGCCGCATGCGACTCGGGACACACTTCTCTGCTCCAACAGAGGATGCCTACATCGTCGCCGAGCTACTCGCTGCGCGATGGAAGCTTCCGCGCTGGCGCTTCGTCAACTCGGGTTCAGAGGCAACGATGGATGCGATCCGGATCGCACGCGCGCTCACCAAGCGCGACGGCGTCATGAAGATCTTCGGGAGTTATCACGGTCACCACGACTATGTGATGGTTGACATCGGGCTCAACGTCTACGACATGGGTGACCGCGAAGACTATCCATCGATCCCATACGGCAAGGGGATCCCAGATGTCGTCACGCAGATGACCGTTGCAGTGCCATTCAATGACGCCCCAGCACTCGAGCGCCGACTTGAGCGACTGCAAGCCGAAGGAAAACTCCCCGCCTGCCTGATCATGGAGGCGGCGCTCATGAACTGCGGCGTGATCCTTCCTGAGCCTGGCTACCTCGCCGAAGTGCGCCGCATCACCAAGAAGTACGGCGTTGTTTGGATTGTGGATGAGGTGAAGACTGGACTCACCGTTGCCGCAGGTGGCGCAACGGAACTTTTTGGGATCCAGCCTGACATGGTCTGTCTCGCAAAGGCACTCGGCGCCGGACTGCCAACGGGAGCGATCGGCGCAACCGATGAAGTGTGGGCGCCAGTGCTCTCGGGCGAGGTTTACATGGTCGGCACATTCAACGGCAATCCCCTTGTGATGGCAGCGGCACGCGCAAATCTTGAACGCGTCATGACCCCCGACGCCTATGCACATCTTGGTCGCATCAATGCGCGGCTCCTCGATGGTTCGCAGGGAATCATCGACCGCTACCGACTTGCCGCGTACCCAGCTGGCATCCAATCAAAGGGTGTGATCACCTTTGCGAGTACCAAGGTGGTGGACTATGAAAGTTACAAGTCCGCCCAGCAGAAGGAACTCATCGACCTGCTCTGGATCTGGAACATGAACCGCGGGATCTTCGGCACGCCAGGTCGTGACGAAGAGTGGACGCTCTCCATCGGCATGACTGATTCCGATGTAGACCATTATCTCGGCGTCTTCGAAGAGTTTGCAAGCGAGCTAACCCGCTAGTTCTCCGCGCTGCTGCCGGAGGATACGCACGAGTGCATCACGTTCGGTCAGTGTGAACCGACGGAGACGCGCGGCATCAACGTCCGGAACCCCACTCGCTGGATCGCCAAGGCGATCGATCAGTCTGTCCGCCACCTCAAGCAACCCTGCGGGGTCGCCCCAGAGGCCGAAGGAGGCGGCACGGAACCAGTCCCGTGCGAAGGTGACGTCGCTTGAGCCGAGCGTCTGGAGCGCGTCCGCAAGCAGCGGCTGATACGGCGCAAGAAGCTCGCGTTGCCACGGCCACGCGAATCCAGCAGCGGCGGCGAGGGTGCGCCTCACACTGCCGTGACCGTTCGGCGTGAGGATCTTCTCCCACGCAGCACGCTTCGCGGGGATGCTCGGCTCTGCCGACGCAGCGCTCAAGAGCGCGCGCTCGCCGCGATCACTAGGATCGCGCTCCGCCTCGGCTCGCAATCGCGATGCGCTTTGCGGAAGTCCATGCGAGGCACCGCGAATGAGGAGTGCCCAGCGGTGATCTTGGTCGATCTCTACGCCTTCGAGTGGTGTCTCGCCGACGGCGACCTGCCAGCTCTCCTCGACGTCACGCGGCGTGACGGAGGCGAGCACCAAGATGCGTGACCAGACGATCCGCGTCCCCTCATCTCCACCGCGGGCGAGCCGCGCGCGAGCGACCTCAACGATGCGGCTCCCCCAACGTTCACGTTCGCCGTCTGGGAGGTAGCGAAGCAGCAGTGGGCCGAGTGTGGACTCCACAATCTGCTGCACGATTGATGCGTCAGGCTCCTCGGGCAGTCGCGCAACAAGGAGTGCCGCATAGTCGCTCGCGGCAAAGGTTCCGTCGCGAACGAGCTCCCACATGGCAGACCACGTGACCTGGCGGAGCAGTCCGTCGGGGATCTCCTCCAGCCTCTCCGTGACAAAGCGGATTGTCGCGGCGTCGAGCGCGATCTTTCCAACGGCGAGGTCGTCATGGTTCGGGATGACGGCGAGCGGAGCTGGGCGACCGGTAGCGCTCGGCACATACGCGCGCTCACCGTCAAGGAGGAGCTCGTGCCCCTCAATCCTGACGCCACTTCGATCTGGATAGATGAGTGCGATGCGCATCAGGTGCTGACGAAGCACCTGATCACCTGAGACGATCTCTTGGCGCAGGGAAAGGCTCGCGATGCTCCCTCTGGGGCCCTCCGTCACCTCAGCGGCGAACCGATTCGGTCCGCTCGTCCGCAGCCACTGCTCTGACCAGTCAGCGAGCGGTACGCCGCTCCCTTCTTCGAGTGCTGCCAGGAAGTCGGCAAGGGTGGCGTTGGCGAACGCGTGGCGCTCGAAGTAGAGACGAAGGCCCGCGGCGAACCCTTCACGGCCGAGACGCGCGCCGAGCTGCTTGAGGACAGCGCCCCCCTTCCCGTACGTGATTCCGTCAAAGTTGAGGAAGGTCTGATCGGTATCGAGCACACTCCCAGCGATCGGATGTGTGGTTGGCGCATCATCTTCCCGAAGTGCCCACGCCTTCAGCTGCACATTGAAGTCACGCCACGCATCAGGGTACGGTGCACCCTCTGTCAGGCAGAGGTACGACACGTAGGTCGCGAAGGACTCATTGAGCCAGAGATCGTCCCACCATCGCATCGTGACCAGGTTGCCGAACCACATGTGCGCGATCTCGTGGAAGACCACCTCTGCAAGATCGGTCACGTCACTCGCCGTTGGAGTGCTGCGGAAGACGTATCGCTCGGTGTAGGTGATCAGCCCAACATTCTCCATCGCCCCCACATTGAACTCTGGGCAGAAGACGTGATCCAACTTGTCAAATGGATACTCGCGTCCGAAGAGCGTGCCGAAGTAGATGAATGCCTGTTCCGTCATCTCATGGAAGCGATCGTGTTCAAGGTGTGTTGCGAGGGAGCGCCGCGACCAGAGCCCCACAGGGATGGCCTCCACGCGACCGGGGAGGCTCAGTTCACGTCGCTCGCCGACGAAAGCGCCCGCGGTCATCGCAAAGAGGTAGGTGGAGAGTGGTGGCGTCTCGGTGAAGGTGCGCAACGATCGCCCATCGGCCTCGACGGGTCCAGTGGCGCGCTCGGCGCCATTCGCCATCACCACCCAGTCAGATGGGGCAAGCACTTCAAGGGTGAGTCGGGCTTTGATGTCCGGCTGATCGAAGAGCGGTGCCATGCGGTGCGCCTCATACGGTTCAAAGTTCGTATAGATGTATTCGGCGTTGTCTTCCGGATCTATAAATCGAAAGACCCCGTCACCACCCGTGTCAAAGGCGTTTTCGTATTCAACCTCAAGCCGATTCTCCGCCCCACGCTGCAAGAGTCCTTGATCAAGAATGAGTCGATATCCGTTCCAGGCTGGCGTAGCTACGTCACTCCCATTGAGACGCATGGTCTGGATCGTCCGGCCTCTGAAGCAGAGGAAGATCGGGCCTACGGCTGACTGCGAGAGCGTGAAGCGAATATCGGCGCGCCCCGTGAACGACGTCGATCCTGCGGTGAGCCCGAGTCGGATGGAATAGGAGACGCCGCTCACCGCCGCCGCGCGTGCTGCGGCTTCTGCCTGCGTGAGAAGGTCTCGTGCCTCTGCTGCTGGACTGCTGATCGTGAGTGGCATCCTGAGAGTCTCCTTACCCTTTTAAAATCGCTTCGCGCCACGCAGCGAGATCAACCTCGCGTAAACGCGGAGACTCTGTCAAACCACTGGCGCGGCCGCGCTTTCCAATCGGCGCGCCGTCAATCTCGTGGAGATCCGCCGTGAAGTCGATCGGCCGTACGCCTGAGATTGCGCTGCCGACGGCGTATGTATCAACTGCTGATCCAGCCGCCTTGAACTGTTTGATTCGCTCCACCGTGAGCCCGCCAGAGATCACGATCTTCGCGCTGGTAGAGCCGGCGCCATCAAGCGCAGCGCGCACGTCAGCAACGAGTTCAGGCGTCACACCACCGAGCTCACTTGCCCGGTCGAGTCGAACGCCACCGAGTCGCTCACCGAGTGCGGCGGCGACACGGGCTGACTCTTCGGCCTCATCACGGAACGTGTCAACAAGCACAATGCGCGGCACGTCGCTCTCCATTGCACGATCGAATGCGAGTGCCGCCTCCACGGTGTCACCGTAGATCAGGACGAGCGCATGCGGCATGGTGCCGACTGGAGCGATCCCGTGACGCGCACTCGCCGCTGAGGTGGACGCACCGTGCGCGCCGCCGATCAACGCTGCGTGATCGAGGCGATCCGCAACGTTCGGGTGCACGTGCCGTGCACCGAATGCGATCACTCTGGTCGGTGCCGCGGCATCAACGATGGCGCGTGCGGCCGTCGCCCAGCCCGTGCCGTGCGCCATGGCGCCAAGGTAGGCGGTCTCCAGGTGGGCAAAGCTCAGGTACGGCGCGCGGATGCGCAGCACCACCTCTTTGGCGCCGATCACGTCGCCATCACGCAGCCCCCAGACGGTCGCTCGGCCGGCCGCCACCTCATCCTGCAGTGCGACCGCGAGGAGGCCTTTCACCTCATCGATGCCGCAGAGGGTGGCTCCCTCCTTGCGACAGAAGGCCTCCATGGTGACGATCGGGTTCCGCCCGTCACTGCGCAAGACCTGCTGAGTTCGAAGGAAGTAGACATCGGCGTTTTCGCCGCTCAAGACGGCTGGAAGGGGGGCGGGGATCGGACGCGTGGGGCGATCGAGCTCTGGCATCTGCTCAGTGTAGCCGCGCCACTTCGGGTGATCCGAGCGCGATGCGTTACCCCTCGAGTCGCTCGGCGAGATCTCCTGCGTCTGCGAGCAACGGACGATTCCTTCGCTCTCCGCCAGCATCAGGCGGCACTTTCCCGCCAATCCAGATCCACTCCGCCGTTTCGCTGACCAGTGCATCGGCGATGAGGACCACTCGGGCGAGCGCATCGCGTACCTGGTGCGGCGTGGCGTCCGCAGCGCGCAACTCAACACTCAGCGTCGGTCGGCCATCTTCCGCGATCGCAAACTTTGCAAACGGAAATCGATCATTCCACCGCAAGAGGCGACGATATGCGGCACGAAGGCCATCGCCGAGCGGTGGTGCAAGGTGCGCCCAGACCATCAACGCGCCACCAGGACGCGCGTCATGGATCAGCGTGACGCGCAACCCGCGCCGAATGTTCCCGTCAAGTTCCAGATCCCAGACCGTTGCATCTTCGCGTCGATGCGGCGCGGTTACGGTGACGCCGAAGTTGGCGAGAAGAGCGGGGATCTCTGCTGCGCTTAGCACGCTCACGCTAGTTCGCGGGGCAGGCGCCGCCTGGAAGATACTTCTGAATGCAGACGTATTTTCCACCGCTCAGCATGGAGAGGTGAAGGTGCGGCCCAGTCACATTTCCCGTTGAGCCGACGAATGCGATCAACTGACCCGCGGTGACGAACTCCCCAGCGTTGACGCGCCAACGCGGCTCACTGCTCCGTGAACCGTCACCGACGTGGGCGTAGATGCTCACCATCGACTTGCTATGGGCAATCCAGACCCAGGCGAGGCGGCGCATCCCCTTCCAGACGACGCAGTACGAACAGATACCAGCGATCATCACCTTCCCGGTTGCCGCGGCATAGATCGGCGTCCCTGCTGGCGCTGCAATGTCCACGCCGTTGTGAAAATACGGTCGTGCCGATGGGCAGCTACCGCTGCGCGGATAGATCTTCCAGCTGACGCATCCGAACTTCTGAGAGATATACGGACGATATCCATTCTTCGGCTGCACGAAGCCGGCGGCGGTGCGCGCGATCGGCCACGTCCAGCCTCCTTGGTAGAGGATTGGAAGCGTTGATCCGAACTGCTGCTTCAGCAGCCGATCGACAATGGATTTGACCTGCGCCTCTTCCGCCTTCAGCGCGGCCACCGCCGCGGCGAGGCGTGCCTTGTCGTTGAGCACGCGGTCCATCGCCGCCTTCTGCGCGGCGATCGCCTTCTTCTGTGCTGCGATCGCGGCGGCGAGACGCACCTTCGCCGCCGCCAGCAGCCGCACCTGCTTGTCGAGCGCCGCCTTCTGTGCCGCCGCGGCACGTCGCAACTTCTCCGTCTCAGCCCGATTCTGTCGGACCTGCTCTTCGATCGCGGCGAGGCGTGCCGCATCACGGCTGATCCCATCCGCAAGCGAAACGTCAGCTTTTCCGAGTGCAGAGAATCCGGCGAGGTCGATCAAAAGGTCGGTAAAGGTCTGGCTCGAGAGGAGCGTCCAGAGTGGCGGCGTCTGGTCAGCGATGTACGCCTCTCTGATGCGCGCGGCGAGGATCGCCTGCCGCGCGGCGAGATCGCGCGCCTTCTCTTGCTGTTGGCGCACCAGGCGAGAGATCTCGGAGTCAAGGCGTTCCACTTCGGTTTCGAGCGTTTGGAGTTCTCTCTTCGCCTTCTCCACCACGCCAGAGAGCCGCGTAACCTCGCTGGTGATATTTGCGAGGGAGGCAGTGTTCTTTGCAAGTGCGGCGGTCGTGGCCTTCAACTGCGCCTCAAGGTCTTTCTGTTGTGCGATCAGCGCGTTCAGCGCCTTCTGTTGCGCGGCGAGTTGCGCGGCAAGCTCCTTCTGCCGTGCGAGTGCGTCGTCAAGTTGGTCGGCACGAGCAGGCGAAACGCTACTGAAGCCGAGGCCAACGACGAGAAGTGGAGCCACGAGCAGCGCAGCAAGGCGCGCTCGCCACGTCGTCAGTATTCGGCTCGGAGCAGTGCGGGCTACCATCGCTGCCTCCAGTCCTTCTGGAAGGCAGCGTATCAGCCTCAGCGGCGGACGCCACCCCCCATGGCCAGCTCAACAAGCGTCGGATGCGCGGAGCCCGTGGAGCCACGACCCGCCCACGGCGCGGTTGAACGCCGATATGCGGTCCCCGCGATGTCGAGGTGTACCCACGGCACGGTCGTGAACTCACGCAGGAAGAGGCCGCTGCGGATCAGCGACGCCTCGCGTGTCCCCGAGTTCTGCATGTCAGCCGACCACGTATCCATGTTCTTCATATAGGCGTCTGCGAGCGGATACGGCCAGAGCACTTCGCCTGCGCGACGTGCCGCGAGGTGTGCCTCGTCCAAGAAGGCAGGGTCAGACCCACAGCTTCCCGCAACCTCCCCGCCGAACGCCGAGTATGCAATCCCCGTCAGCGTTGCCACGTCGATGAGGTGCGTGGCGCCAAGGTCTCGCTCCGCAAAGTGCAGCGCGTCACCAAGGATGAGACGCCCCTCCGCGTCGGTGTTCGTGATCTCCACGCGCTTCCCGTTCAGCGCGGTGACCACGTCACCGGGGCGCGTGGCGTGTCCGGAGGGCATGTTCTCCACGCAGGCGGCGACGGCGTGGATCACTCGACCGGGATCCAACTGTGCAACGGTGGCCGCCGCTTCGAGGACCGCGATCGCACCATTCTTGTCCATCTTCATCTCTTCCATGCCGTCTGCGGGCTTGATGGAGATTCCACCGGTGTCGAAGCAGACGCCCTTGCCGACCATGGCGAGGCGGCGACCGAGCGGATCCTTGGCACGTGGTGCACCGCCTGAGAGGACAACCATGCACGGCGGGTTCTCTGAACCGCGTCCAACCGCCATCAGCATGCCAGCGCCCATGCGCTCAAGTTCACGTGCGCCAATGATTCGCGCGCGAAGTCCAACGGCACGTGCGCGGTCGCGCGCCTCTTCTGCAATACCGAGCGGTGGCATCTCATTCGCGGGGCGGTTCGCCCAACGCTTCGTGCGGACCGTGCCGTCGGCGATGATCTCAGAGCGCCGCACCGCCGCCTTCGCCGTTGTCAGATCGCTCCCTGTTGGGAGGAGGATCTCCACGCTCTCAAGTGGCGCAGGAAACGCATCGACCTGACTCTTTCCATCCAGGCCTTCATGGAACGACCCTTCAATCACACCGCGAACGATCAACTCAATGGCGAGCACTGCAGCGTCAGGCTTCACCTTCGACGACGCGCTGATCCCTTCGCCGAACGACGCACCACCGTTTGCGCGAAGTGCAGGTGAGGCGCCCTTCAGTGCCGCAACGATCGGTGCGGTATCAATGACCAGCCGACGGATGTCTCGCCCTGCGAGTTTGCGCGTGACCGCCGCAGCCCAGCGAACGATTGCCTGACGATCAAGTGTCTCCACACTCCCGAGGCCGGCGAAGAGCAGCTGGTCGGCGGGGAGGGTTCCCGCTGGAGACGACGAGAAGTGGAAGCGCGTCGCGCTCCCCTCTCCAACGGCACGTAGCGCCGTGAGCTGGCCGCCACTTCGACGATCAATCTCTGTTGTGTGCCCCGACTGACCCTTCTCCTTTACCAGCGGGGCCACGAGCACGCCGCCGCGCCCCGTTCCTCCGCTGAGTCCGCTTGCGCTGACGCTGAATCGCATAGATTCCCCCTTGCTACTGCTGGGAGATCTTGCGGCGCAGGTAGCTGAGCCGACCCCCCATATCTCGCGGAACGAAACCGAGCTCGCGCTCAACGGCGTCCGTTGCTCCGATGTTATCTAGCGCCAACTGTCGCAACTGGTCTGTTGCGACAGGGAACGGGAGCCGAATCAATTCGGACAGACCCGCGACAAGGCTGATCAGTGGCACTGGCATTGGGATCACGATGCGCCGCTTGCCAAGTGCACGCGCCACCTCTCGGGTGATTTCGGTGTACGTCCAATAGCGGGGACCACCGAGTTCATACGAGCGTCCAACGCTCTTTGGATCGCCAAGTACCTGCACGACCGCACGCGCCACGTCACCAACCCAAACTGGCTGGAAGCGACTCTTTCCATTTCCAGGGACTGGAACCGCGGGGGCTGGAATCTTGACGAGCGCTGCAACGATATTGAAGAAGCCATCTCGCTCACCCCAGATGAGGCTCGGCTTGAGGATTGTCCAGTCGAGCGACGACTCGCGGACGGCGCGCTCCGCGCGCGCCTTTGACTTCGCGTAGTTGAGCTCTTCTCGATCCTGCACGCCGAGTGCGCCCAGATGCACGAAGCGCGTGACTCCAGCAGCGGATGCCGCTGCGATCAGCGACTCCGTCCCAGCCGTATTGACGCGCAAGAGGTCAGCGCCTTTGTTCCAGTCGCGCGCGAGCGCCACAAGGTGCACGACGGCATCGCTACCAGCGAGTGCGGCGGGGAGCGTTGCGGGATCTGTGACTTCGCCGATGCGTGTCGTCAGGCGCGCCGCATGGGCGGCGTTGCGTTGCGAGATCGCCGCTGCAGCGCGCGGCGTTCGCGCGAGTGCGACGACCTCATGGCCAGCCTCTAGGAGTGCAGGGAGCACGTGACTCCCGACAAAGCCCGATCCGCCTGTGAGAAAGATTCGTGCCATTTCTACTCCCTCCTCATGCTCGTCCAGACTCTATGATGCCGCGATGAACGCCGCTCTCCTCGCTGGCATCTTCGCAGGCTACGCCATCGCAGTCCCCGTGGGTGTGATCGCTGTGCTCATTATCGAGGCGGGGATGGCGGGGGGACTTCGCCGCGGATTCGCCGCGGGGGCGGGGGCAGCCACGGTGGACCTGATCTACTGCGTGACGGCCCTCATTATTGGTGGCGCGCTCAGTCAGATCCTCGCCAGCGCACTCCTCCCGCTCCAGGTTCTCTCAGGGATCGTCTTGATATCGATCGGCGTGCGCGGTCTCTACGCGCTCTTGCAGGGGCGGCGAGGTGAGGCTGCAAACCCGAACGATCCCCGCGTCCGAGGCGGCGCGGCGCAACTATACCTGCGCTTTGTTGCGCTCACCGCGCTGAACCCCGCAACGGTGCTCTACTTCCTTGCGCTCGCGGTTGGCCTCCCCGGAATCGGGAGTGATCCGCTCCTTGCCGTAGCGTTCACCGTTGGCGCGGCGGGGGCGAGCCTTTCGTGGCAGTTGCTGCTCGGCGCGATCGGTGCAGCGGCGGGGCGACTGCTGCCAGAACGCGCGGTCAGCGCAACACGACTGATCGGTCAGTTCTTGATCATTTCCTTTGGGACGAACATCGCGCTCACTGCACTCGCTGGCGCTTAGCCCGCTCGCAACTCCGCCAATATCCGCGCAAGCTCTTCGACGTCCCGCGCAACGTGTGTTGGTCTGGTGCTGCCACGCAGTCCAGCGGCTCGATCCGCCTCATCAGGACTGGTGACGCCCGTCAACATCAAGACGGATCGAACGCCCGCGGCACCTGCGGCGGCAATGTCTGTGTCTAGCGAGTCACCGATCATCACCACGCGATCAAGCGCGACGTTCGCTTCACGCGCCGCAGTGCTGATCAGATCTGGCGCAGGCTTCCCCACCACCTCGGCATGAACGCCGCTCGCCGCCTCAAGTGCGGCGACGGCGGCGCCTGTTCCAGGCGACAACACACCTGGGTCGGGGTAGCTTGCATCGCGGTTTGGCGTGATGAAGCGAGCACCCGCGCGGATCGCGGCGGCGGCGAGGTGGAGCTCCCGCTCCGTAGCGTTGCGATAGAGCCCGACGCAGACCCCCTCCGCACCCCACGCCGCAAGTACATCCTCACTAAGGATGTCAGCAGTGGCTCGCGCATCGAGGCCCGCCGCCCGCAACTCATCCACGAGGCCTGGCGCACCGTAGACGAGGACGCGTCGCACGCCCGCTTCACGAAAGCGTGCCGCGGTGAGACCAACCGCCGTCAGGAGCGAGGCGGCCGCGAAGGGTGCGCCACACGATTCAATCCGCGCGCGATACTCAGCATGACGAAGGAAGCTGTTGTTGGTGATGTAGGCAACGCGGTCGCCCGCAGCAACGCGCTCCGTCAACAGTGCGCCGACCCCTGGGATCGGTTCACTGCCGCGATAGAGCACACCGTCGAGGTCAACGCAGAGGAGCATGATGAGATGGTAGATCAGGAGTGGAAGCTGCTCGCGCGAGCGGAGCGTGTCTTGGTAGACGGCAACAACCTTGTTGGCGGCTGGGATGAGGTGCGACTGCGCGCGTATGAGTCTGCGATCCATCGCTCGCTCCCGCAGAATGCCAAGCTTGAAGTCTATCGGGATGGCGGCGGGCGCTCCGCTGACGATCGAATCATTGAGGCGGTGGGTCGTCCTGAGTTGAGTCGTGCTGACCGCATCATTGTGGTCACCGATGACCGCGAGTTGCGCGATCGTGCACGTCGCCTCGGTGCATCCACGATCACCGCGCGATACTTCCGCGACCGAATCAACGCCAACACCATCACTCCCACCTCCACCCGTGCAACGGGAGGGTTCGGTCGGGGTGGCGCACGTCCAGCCAAGTCGTTTGAGGGAGAGGCAGGGAAAGATGAGGGACCGCAAGAGCGCCGCTGGCAGCCTGGGCGTGGGGCAACGAAGAAGCGTGGCCCGTCGGCGCGCCGACCACGTGAACGCTAGAATCAACTCATGATTGATGAACTGCTGAAATTCCTCGCGCTCATCATCACCCCTGACTGGGGGGCGCTGATCGTCCTCCTCCCGCTCTTCATTGCACCCCTCGTCCTCCTCTGGTTCTTCGCCACGGGCGGTGGCTGGGGCCTTGTTGCGCTCACCAAACGCCGGGCACAACTCAGGTTCGCCGACGCAACCCCGACCCCCCCTCAGCGCGACGCTGAAGGGAGACCGATCTACCCAGCTGGTCGACCGTATGACGCCCGCGCCGTGGCGCTCTACCCGGTGGGGGCGACCCGCTCAACGATGGGTGAGCCCCTCCTCCTCGCATGCCCCGGCTGCAGCGCCGTGCGCCTCGCCGAGATGCCCACGTGCGGCGCCTGCGGGATGGAGATTCGGGTACGCCCGCACGTCCAGACTGAACGCCCCGCCGGACCACCACCCGGTGGCGCGGCTCGCGCGTAAGGGTGGAGACCCTCTCGTTTTATCTCACCGTTGTCGGTGGGATTGCTCTGGTTGCCGCCTTCGCACTTCTCATCACACACCTCACACTGCTCGTTTCGAATGATCGCGCGCTACGCGCGCCACTGAGCCCCTCACTCGCGTCAAGCGGTGCGATCACGGGATCACTCGGACACGCGCTCAGCGGTGGTGAGGCAGGAGATTCCGATCGTCGCAGTTTCGCTGGC
The DNA here is from genome assembly GCA_038145565.1 of Chloroflexota bacterium. Taxonomy (GTDB): domain Bacteria; phylum Chloroflexota; class Limnocylindria; order Limnocylindrales; family Limnocylindraceae; genus Limnocylindrus. The sequence goes on from JAYQPX010000005.1 coordinate 19,242, forward strand.
GATGTAGGTGGCGCACTACTCACCGTCGGAACTTTTGCAATTGGCGCGTCGCTTCTTCTCCGCGCGCTGATCGTTGGACGCGGACCATGGGGAAACCTCTACGAGTTCAGCGTCGCATTCGCGTTCGGTATCTGCGCCGCCACTATCTACTTTGATCGCCGCGGGAGACTGCGCGCACTTGGCGTCATTGCAATCGGGCTTGCGCTCGGACTGCTCGCCTACGCCGCCACTCTCCCCAACGAAGTGACGGAGCTTGTCCCTGCTCTGCAGCACCCGCTGCTTCTCACGATCCATGTTGGACTCGCCATGTTGAGTTATGGGATCTTCGCCTTCGCCTTTGCAGCGGGCGTCGCGCATCTGATGCAGGGAGATGTGGATCGGTTCCGCTGGCTCCCAACTGCAAAGCGACTCGATCAAATCGCATTTCAGGCGGTCAGCATCGGCTTCCCACTCTTCGCTGGTATGCTCATCCTCGGTTCGGTCTGGGCGTCGATCGCCTGGAGCCGCTTCTGGGGCTGGGACCCGAAAGAGACCGCCGCCCTCGCCACCTGGCTGATCTACGCCGTCTACCTGCATGCTCGCAGCCAGCGCGGCTGGCAGGGTCGACCCGCCGCCCTCCTCTTGGTGATCGGCTTCGTGGCCGTTCTGATCACGTACTCGGGGAACCTCTGGTTCAGCGGCCTGCACACCTATTCCGGCCTCCCGACCCCGTAACGCCACTCGACACCTACGGCACCTCCTCGGGTTCGAGATCGGCTGAGGCAGGCTCAGAGTGGCCGTTTTGTAACAGACTCGTTCAGGGGCCTGTAACACAACATGTGCTGTAACGATCCTGTTACACCCCACCATATGTTGTGGTTTAGGGGTTGACGGCGCGCCGCGGGGGGCATACGATGCGCCTCCGCACTGCAAACAGCGCGAATACCCGTACGCCCAGCCGTTGGTTGGGGAGACGGGAGGGAGGGGCCCGTTGCCGGGCCAGAAGTGGGAGCGAACCATGGCCGGTTTGGTGGACGCAACGAAGGCAAGCGCGAAGATCAGCGCGGGAAAGAAACCAGCAGCACTTCCGCTTGCACCGTTGAGTTTCGATGGCAAGGGCGTCAAAGGACTCGCCTGGCCACGACGTTGGACCACCGCTGGTGTTCACCCATATGACGAAATTGCATGGGAGACGCGCACCGCGTCGATCGGCAACGAGAGCGGCAAGAGCGTCTTCGAACAGAAGGACGTTGAGGTTCCCGCCTCCTGGTCACAGCTCGCCACAAACGTCGTTGTCTCCAAGTACTTCCGCGGCCATGTTGGAAGTCCAGAGCGAGAGACAAGCGTTCGCCAGTTGATCGGTCGAGTCACCGGTCAAATTGATGCCTGGGCGGAGCAGCAGCACTACTTCAAGTCGGACGAGGATCGCGCGGCATTCATTGCGGAGTTGACGCACCTGCTTGTCAATCAGAAGATGGCGTTCAACTCACCAGTCTGGTTCAACGTTGGGGTTGAGGCGCGACCACAGTGCTCCGCATGCTTCATCAACGGCGTGCAGGACTCCATGTCTTCCATCATGGATCTCGCCAAGACAGAGGCGATGCTCTTCAAGTTTGGATCCGGAGCAGGTTCCAACCTTTCGCCAATCCGAAGCGCCAAAGAGAAAATGAGTGGCGGCGGCACCGCATCCGGCCCCGTCTCATTCATGAAAGGCTTTGACGCCTTCGCGGGCGTGGTGAAGTCGGGCGGCAAGACCCGACGCGCCGCAAAGATGGTGATCCTCGACGTGCAGCACCCTGACGTTGTGGAGTTCATCGACTCCAAGGTGAACGAAGAGAAGAAGGCGTGGGCACTCATTGAGGCCGGCTATGACGCCAGCTTCACGGGCGAAGCGTATGGCTCCATCTTCTTCCAGAACGGCAACCACTCGGTGCGCGTGAACGATGAATTCATGAAGGCGGTCGAGGCTGATGGCACGTGGCAGACACGTGCCGTTGTAAGCGGCGAGCCGGTGGAGACGCTGAAGGCACGTGACGTGTTCCGCAAGATGGCGGAGGCGGCATGGGTCTGCGGTGACCCAGGGATCCAGTACGACACCGCCATCAATGACTGGCACACCTCTTCCAATACGGATCGCATCTACGCGTCGAATCCGTGCTCGGAGTACATGTTCTTGAACGACACGGCATGCAACCTGGCCTCGCTGAACCTGATGAAGTTCGTACGCGAGGACGGCGAGTTTGACGTGGAGTCCTTCAAGTACGCCTCGCGACTGACGCTGTTGGCGCAGGAGATCCTCGTGGACAACTCCTCCTACCCAACGCCGATGATCGACGAGAACAGCCACCGCTTCCGACCGCTCGGACTCGGCTACGCCAACCTCGGCGCGCTCTTGATGAGCCGTGGTCTGGCGTACGACTCGGACGAGGGGCGAGCCTACGCGGCTGCGATCACCTCGATCATGACGGGAGAGGCCTACGTGCAGTCAGCCGAGACGGCGGCGGCACACGGCGGACCGTTCATCGAGTACAAGAAGAACGAGAAGCCATTCCTCCGTGTGATCGGCAAGCACCGAGACGCCTCGTACAAGATTCCAACGGCGACCCTGCCGAAGGATCTTGCCAAGGCGGCAACGGATGCGTGGGATCGCGCTCTGGAGCTCGGCACGGCGCACGGGTATCGCAACGCCCAGGTGAGCGTGCTCGCCCCTACCGGGACGATCGCCTTCATGATGGATTGCGACACCACGGGCATCGAGCCAGACATCGCGCTCATCAAGTACAAGAAGCTTGTCGGTGAAGGTTTCCTGAAGATCGTCAACCAGACGGTCCCAGAGGCGCTCACCAAGCTCGGCTACAACGCTGAGCAAGTTGCCGCGATTCTCAAGTACATCGATGAGCAGGAGACCATTGAGGGTGCACCGGGACTTAAGGACGAGCACCTCTCGGTCTTCGATTGCGCGTTCAAGGCGAAGAATGGTCAGCGATCCATCCATTACATGGGCCACGTGCGCATGATGGCGGCGGCGCAGCCGTTCCTCTCGGGCGCAATCTCCAAGACCGTGAACATGCCAGAGGCTGCCACCGCGGAGGATATCGAGAGTGTCTATCTCGAGGGATGGAAGCTCGGGCTGAAGGCGATCGCGATCTATCGCGATGGTTCAAAGCGCTCCCAGCCACTCAACACCAGCAAGAAGAAGGACGAGCCTGTTGCAAGCAGCAACGTGCTCGCCGGTACGGGTGTCACCCGCCGACGCCTCCCCGTGGAGCGCACGGCGATCACGCACCGCTTCGACATTGCCGGGCAAGAGGGATACCTCACCGTTGGCCTCTACGAAGATGGTCAGCCTGGCGAGATCTTCCTGAAGATGGCGAAGGAGGGCTCAACGGTCAGCGGACTCGTGGATACGTTTGCCACCACCGTCAGCGTTGCGCTGCAGTACGGCGTGCCGCTGCGAGACCTCGTCAACAAGTTTGCGCACGTGCGCTTCGAACCGAGCGGCTTCACCGGAAACGCGGAGATCCCGATTGCGAAGTCGATCGTGGACTACGTCTTCCGCTACTTGGGAAGCCGCTTCCTCCCAGAGGCTGATCGCGCGGCGCTCGGCCTCCAGGAGCGAGCGGATGGCGGGCCTGTTCTCGGCTCACTCCCGCCTACGGTGCGCGTTGGCGCAGCGGTGGAGTCGTGCGGACCAAACTGCACCTGCGGCAAAGGTGGAGGTACGGCATCGGCCACAACCTCTGCTCCGGTGGAGTTGAAAGCTTCGGCACCCGCAAAGGCAACAGCGCCAGCGGCGAGCAGTGCGGGCCAAGTCCTCGCGAGTGCAGGGCTCGGCTTCCAGAACCAGTCGGATGCACCGAGCTGCCCAGAGTGCGGCGCGATCATGGTGCGAAACGCAGCCTGCTACAAGTGCATGACCTGCGGCACCACTAGCGGCTGCAGCTGACGCCTGGTGACAACCAACGAGACTCTGACTCAGCGCCGTAACTGGCGCTGGGTCGCACTCACCCTACTCGTCAGCTCCGCGATCGTTGCCGCCTGTGGCGGCGGCCCGGTCGTCTCGCCGAGCCCTTCGGAAAGCAGCAGGGTCACAGGGTCCATCGAGTGGCAGAGCTGCAAGGACGATCCGATCGTTGGGAACCATCCAGAGATTCGTTGCGCAACCATCGAGGTTCCGCTCGACTACGCAAACCCGAGCGGTCCAACCGCGGAGATTGCCTTGGCAATCCTCCCTGCCGCTGATCAAGAGAGCCGCGTCGGCCCGCTCCTGTTGAACTTCGGCGGACCAGGCTCATCAGGAATCGACATTCTCGCGGACAACGGGCGCGCCATTGTTCCTGCCGAAATCGGCAACCGCTTCGACCTTGTCACATGGGACCCTCGCGGAGTGCAGCGCAGCCTCCCAGTGGAGTGCCTCACTGACGAAGAGTTGGATGTCTGGATCTCCGAACCGGGGAGCGACAACGAGACTCCAACCCAGGCGGACTGGGATGCGGCGCTTGAAGACGCCAAGTGGTTTGCAGACAAGTGTGTCGCTGGATCTGCTGATGTTCTTCCCTACATTGGCACCACCGCCTCTGCACGCGATATGGAGTCGATTCGCGCCGCGATGCGCGTAGCGAAACTCGACTACATCGGCTACAGCTACGGCACCTCGCTCGGCTCCGTATTCGCCACCCTCTATCCAAACTCCGTCGGCAACCTGATCTTGGATGGTGCGATTGACCCCTCGCCAGATGACGACTCCGAATATGGAGAGCAGGGCGTCTCCATCCAGGGCGCGCTTGATCGCGTGATGGCTTGGTGTGACGCTGACAGTGAATGCCCGTTCGGGGACGGCAACACCCGCAAGTCAATGGATGCGCTCTTTGAGAAGATTGACGAGCGCCCTGTTGAACTTGCAGATGGGCGTACAGTGAACTCCGCGCTCGCCTGGACTGGGATCATCCTTACCCTCTACAACCGCGACTACTGGGACTACGCCGTTCAGGCGCTCGATGAGCTCTCCCAGGGAGATGGCGAGCTGATCGCCCTCCTCGCCGATGCGTACACAGATCGCTCCGTGGGCGGCTTCCGCTCAAACAGCATGGAGGCCTTCCCAGCGATCAACTGCACCGACAATCCGGCGAGCACCTCCATTGCCAAGTACCGCGCGATCTATGAGCGCTTCAAGGACCGCGCGCCCGACTTCGCCTTTGGGCAGGCTGCAAGCGGACTCCTCTGCGGCGTCTGGCCGAACGTGAATGTGGATCCGATGCCCGAGATCGTAGACGGCGCTGGCGCACCACCGATCATGGTGGTGGGCACCACTGGCGACCCCGCAACCCCATACAAGTGGAGTCAGGAGATGGCTGTAACGTTGAAGAGTGGCTTCCTCCTCACCTACGTTGGCGAGGGGCACACCGCCGTCGGCGGGAAGAGCGAGTGCATTGACGATGCAGCGATCGCCTTCCTGATCGACGGAACGCTCCCACCTGTCGGCACGCGCTGCGAGTGAACGCCAGCGCGAGGGCTGGTGTCCCGATCGTCGGGGTATACGGATCCGCTCGACTCCCCGAGACCGACGAGCACTATCAGTACGCCGTCGCTGTTGGGCGCGCGCTCGCCGGCGAGGGATTCATCGTGGCTACGGGCGGGTACGCCGGCGTCATGGAGGCGGTCTCCAAAGGCGCGCGCGAAGTGGGCGGCGAAGTGATCGGCTATACCGTGACCTCATGGGATGGCCTCCCCGCCAACCGCTACGTTACCGAAGAGCTGGACAGCAAGGATCTCTTTGAGCGCCTACGCAAATTCTCCGAGGTCGATCTTCTCATTGCGCTGGATGGCGGGCTCGGCACCCTCGCTGAGGTTGTGGTCTCGTGGAACCTCCTCCAAGTAGGGAGCGACGCGCGGCCACTCCTCATGGTTGGCGAACAGTGGCAGGCGCTTCACGACTACGTGCGCAAGATGCTGATCGTTGGGGAGGCAGATCTTGATGTCGTCCGAATCCTCCCTGAGGGGAGCAGCGCGACGCTCGTTGCCGCAACTGCGTGCGAACTGGTCGGCCAACGCCTCGGACTCGGCGGTCCGTGGGAGTCGCTGCCGCGCCCAACAGGCAACTCCAGTAGCGCTGCGACGCGATAGGATCGCTCCATGGCGACCGAACTTCACCCAACACACGAAGAGGCAGTCGCTGCGTTGCCGTCAAGCGCCCAAACGTCCACGAGCGAAGGTACATCCGTTGATTTCAGCGAAGACCCTGGCTTTGTAATGACCAGCTGCGCCAACTGCGGCGCGCAGATGCTCGACCGCAAGTGCAAGCTGATCTGCAGCTGCGGCTACTTCCTCTCCTGTTCGGATTACTACTAGAGCACGGCACAGCAGAGAGGGTGAGATGAAAGAGAAGAGCGACATCCCAAAGAATCCAGGGCGCCATGATCTTGGCATGCGCGCCACACTCCTCTTCCCTGATCGCGAGATTGTTGAACGCTCGTATGTGCCGATCATCTATACCGCCTGCCGAACCTGCTACTCGGAGCTGCCCCCTGAAGAGATCTACCGCCGTGCCGTTGCTGGAGAGATCGAACCAGCGAAACAGCGTGAGCTGGTCAACCGCGTCATTGAGTCTGGACACGGCAGTACCATCGAGCACATTGTCTTCACCTTTGCGATTACCGGCGTCACACGCACGCTTAGCCATCAACTGGTCCGACATCGTGCGGGCGTCGCCTTCGACCAGCAGTCGCAGCGCTACGTCACCTTCAAGAAGGCGGCCACAATGCTGCCCGGATCCGTTGCGGAAGCGGACGAGACAGTGCGCGCTCGATTCGAGGAGGCAACGCAGGGTGCGCTCGGTCTCTACGGGGATCTCGTAGAGGCGGGCATTCCTGCGGAAGATGCGCGCTTCGTCTTCCCGAACGCGACGCGCACCAATCTGATCATGACCGTGAATCTACGTGCCCTCATTCACATGTCGGGCCTTCGCCTCTGCACCATGGCGCAGTGGGAGATCCGTCGCCTCTTCCAGCTGATCCGCCACGAGGTCTTTGCGGTGAGCCCCTTCCTCGGCAGCTTCCTCGCGCCGAAGTGCGTCCCGCTCGGCTACTGCGACGAGTCTGGCAACAAGGATGGCCACTGCCCAATCCGGCCGCACAAGGACCAAGTGCTCGGCGCATGGGCTGAACGTGCCGCTGCGGCGAAGGCGAACGGGCGCGTGCTGCCAATCGCGGAGTAACCGCAGAGGGTCCAAGAGCCAGAGGCCTCACGAAAAAGTTGCACCCGAAGTGACCGATCCGATGTCGGGGGCGACGCTTGCACGCCGATTCCCCTCCGCTGTGGGATCGGATCGAGTCACTCAAGCCGAATGGCCGAGTTCCCTGGCGACCCTCCGCTCCAACTGCACAAGTAGCCTTGTGCGTTGGTGGTCCTTCACCAGCTCTGATCGTTGCCGATCAGTTCGATCCCGTCATCACCGCAGTCCGTTCCGCCTGGCCGATTGCTCGGTCGGCAGTCTCACCGCTGGCCTCTTCGGGCTACGAAGAGCATCCCAGTGACGCACGTGCGGGTGAAGGGAGTTATCCACCAACTTACGGGACTGTTACGAGGACTTCTCCACGAGGTTTGCAGTCCCAGATCGCGTTTGTGGAAAACCTACTGCAAGCCGATGTCAGCCGCCGACGCGGAACATCTCCACCTTTGGAAGACGACTCGCCGTCTCCGCGTCACGCAGCTCCGAATAGCGATCATCGCGCGCCGCCCAACGTGCCCGAAGACCTTCGCGAAGCCCTTCCGCATCGACCGTTGGACGTAGGTACTGCTTTAGGTCGCTCCCTACCGTTGCAAAGAGGCAGGTATAGAGGTGGCCTTCGGCGCTCACGCGCGCGCGCGTGCAGTCCCCGCAGAACGGCGCGCTGACCGAAGCGATCAGGCCGATCTCTCCTCTGCCATCCAGATAGCGATAGCGATTGGCCACCTCACCCGGACGCGACGGCCCGATTGGCTCAATGGGGTGCAGCGCATGGATGCGCGTCACGATCTCGCTCGCAGGGAGCACCTCATCGAGGCGCCACCCGTTTGTGGTGCCCACGTCCATGTATTCGATCAGGCGCAGCGTGTGCCCGTTGGCGCGCGCAAACTCTACGAGCGAAGGGATCTCCGCGTCGTTCACTCCGCGCCTGATCACCGCATTCAGCTTGATCTGCGTAAAGCCCGCGTGCGTTGCGGCGGCAATCCCTTCCAGAACGCTCTCAAGTGGGAGTGCACTCCCAGACATGTTCGCAAACGTTTCGGGGGTCAGCGAGTCCAACGAGACCGTGATCCGGTTCAGCCCTGCAGCACGAAGCGGCTCGGCGAGCTTGGAGAGCAGTGAGCCGTTTGTGGTGAGGGCAAGGTCGAGCGGCTCACCGCCGAGCGCTTCGCTCGCATCAAGCGCGCGCAGCAGTGCAACAAGCCGCTCAAGGTCACGGCGGACCAGCGGTTCGCCCCCCGTGATGCGGAGCGTGCGCGCACCGAGCGCAACCAACTCCCGAGCGACCACGGCGATCTCCTCGAAGGTAAGCAGCTCTGCGCGCGGGAGGAAGGCGAAATCTGGACCGAACACCTCGGCCGGCATGCAGTAACTGCAGCGGAAGTTGCAGCGGTCGGTCACTGAGAGACGAACGTCGCGGAGCGGCCGACTGAGCGTGTCCACTGGGGCACCGCGATAGACGGGAAGTGCGCGAGCAGTCCGTAGCATCGTCCTAGTGTACGTGCCAGACAAACATCAGCAGGAGCTGGACGTTGAGACTCTCTACTCCTCAGCGGCGCCTGTGTTGTTGCGGATCGTATCCACCACGTTGCCGTCGGCAAGCGTGGTGACGTCGCCAAGCGCTCGCCCTTCGGCGATGTCGCGGAGGAGTCGGCGCATGATCTTCCCTGAGCGCGTTTTAGGGAGGTCTGGAACGAAGAGGAGGAACTTCGGCCGCGCGATTGCGCCGATCTGTTTCGCGACATGGGCTCGGAGCTCCGAAGCGAACGCCTCTGAGGCCTCGACCCCCTTCTTCAGGATGACGAAGGCGAAGATGGCCTGGCCGGTGAGCGGATCGTTCTTTCCAACAACCGCCGCTTCGGCGACATCGTGATGGTCAACGAGCGCCGACTCCACCTCGATGGTGCTGATGCGATGTGCGGAGACGTTCATCACATCGTCCACGCGACCGAGTAACCAGTAGTAGCCCTCTTCGTCGCGGCGAGCGCCGTCGCCCGCAAAATACGAGCCTGGGAAACGGCTCCAGTACGTCTCCTTGAAACGGGAGGGATCACCCCAGATGCCGCGCAGCATCGAGGGCCACGGCTGCGTCAGCGTGAGGAAGCCGCCCGAGCCGAGCGGGACACTCGCTCCGTTCCCATCCACCACATCGGCGCTGATCCCGGGCATGACGAAGGTCGCTGATCCTGGCTTGGTGGTGGTGACTCCAGGGAGCGGGCTGATCATGATTGAGCCGGTCTCCGTCTGCCACCAGGTGTCCACCACAGGAGTTCGGCCGCCACCGATGACATTTCGATACCAGAGCCACGCCTCTGGATTGATCGGCTCGCCGACGGAGCCGAGCAAGCGAAGGGAGCTGAGATCATGCTTCTTCGGATGCTCCTCGCCTTGGCGCATGAAGGCGCGGATCGCGGTTGGCGCGCAGTAGAGGATGTTCACTTTCAGTTCTTCAATAATCTCCCACCAGCGGTCCCATGCCGGCGTGTCTGGCGTCCCTTCGTACATCACCTGTGTGGCACCGTTCGCCAGTGGTCCGTAGACGATGTAGGTGTGTCCCGTGATCCAGCCAACATCGGCGGCGCACCAGTAGACATCGCTGGGTTTGATGTCAAAGACGGCGCGATGCGTGAACGATGCGCCGAGCAGATAGCCGGCGCTCGTGTGCATGATCCCCTTCGGCTTTGCGGTGGTGCCACTCGTGTAAAGCAAGAAGAGGAGCTGTTCGGCGGGCATCGGCTCGGCAGGACAGTCGGCTGACTGCGCGGGGACCAGATCCTGCCACCAGTGGTCTCGGCCCACCTGCATTGCGGTCTCGCCCGGCGTTCCGGGCTGGCGACGGCGATAGACAAGAGACGCAGTGATTGTGGGTGACTTCTCCATCGCCTCATCCGCGATCGTCTTCAGTTCGAAGAAGCTCCCCTTCCGGTAGCCCCCATCGGCGGTAATCAGCACCTTCGCTTCGGCGTCGTTGATGCGATCGGCAAGCGCAGTTGCAGGGAACCCGGAGAAGACCACGCTATGTGCAGCACCGAGCCTGGCGCATGCGAGCATGGCGATCGCTACTTCGGGGACCATCGGCATGTAGATCGCCACGCGATCCCCTTGGCCAACGCCGAGCGATTTCAGCGCGTTCGCCGTCTGTTGCACATCGCGGAGGAGGTCGTTGTACGTGACGGTGCGGCGATCGCCCGGCTCACCGACCCAGTGGAAGGCAACCTTTTCACCAAGGCCCGCAGCGACGTGGCGGTCGATGCAGTTCTCCGCAACATTCAGGGTCCCATCAGCGAACCACTCCGCGAAGGGGAGGTTCCACTCCAGCGTCTCGGTGAAGGGGGTGCGCCAGGTGAGCCGTTCGCGCGCCTGCTTCGCCCAGAAGGCAACGGGGTCTGCGGCGGCTTCGGCATAGATCGCGGCGCTGGCGTTGGCTGCGGCCGCTGTGGAGGCATCAGGTGGGAAGGAGAGGCCCGCAGCCTGGAAGGTCTCGATCGCGTCGTGTGACCCTTCAGCCATGCGTCGTCACCGCTTAGCTTGCGAGCTCGTCGTCGCTGACCTCGCGCTCTCGCTCATTATCGTCATCGTCCTTCAGTACGGGGACGATCCCTGTACGTCGCTGGGCGGCACCGCTCCAACCAAGCTTGCGACTGATCCCACGCGCTGCATCTCGCGCTGCGTTAACCAGTATGGGGAGGTTCACCGCGGTGACTCGGGAGGAAGCGCCCCACACCACGACAGTGGCAATCACGGTGCCTCGCGCATCACAGACAGGGACGGCGGCAGCTGAGAGTCGTTCGTCCCACTCACCCGTGGCCACGGCGTAGCCGCGTCGTCGCACGAGCGCCAACTCTTCCAAGAGCGCACGTGGGTCGGTGATCGTCCGTGGCGTGTACTGGACGAGGCCACGACGTGCTATGGAGAGCACCGTGCGCTCTGGGAGTGATGCAAGGAGCACCTTCCCTGCTGCGATCGCATGCATTGCCACTGGGCGACCGGTGATGTCTGGCATCGGCGTGAGATTTGGCCCGTCGATCTGACAGATCGCCACCGCAGCCCCGACTCCGTCGAAGACCTCGAGGCTCACCGTCTCATGCGTTGCCTTCGCAAGCGCTTCGAGTTCCGACTGCGCAATGGTGCGAATGTCCAGCGTGCGCTCTGCGCTCTGCGCAAGTCGAATGATGCCGACTCCGAGTCGGAAGTGTCCGCTCTCTCGATCCTGCTCAACGAGGCCGCGTCGCTCAAGTGTGGAGAGGAGGCGACTCACCGTTGACTTGTGAAGGTCAAGGGCGTGGGAGAGGTCGGTGACGGACGCGGCGCTGACGGCGTCGCCGAGCGCAACGAGGAGGGCGGCGGCGCGGTCAACGGATCGAACGGCGGCATCATCGCCGCCGGGTGGGAGGGCGGCGCTCTCGCGGAAGGCGCGGTCTGAGGCGGTCCCTGGGTCGAACTCGGTCACGAGCTCCCCAGTAAGGATCTCTTCAGCCTTCACGTCCACCTCCAGGTCAGGGCTCGGTAGGGCCCAGGCGGGCCGACTCCACGGAAGGGGATCATCAGCCCGCAAGGGGGGGTTCGTCAATCCGACCCCCTCCCCTTGCGGCGCGTACGATGGAGCGACAAAGAGCGGCGGGAAGGGGGCGGCATGGCACAGGGGCGACGAGCGGTCATTGTGGGGAGCGGCTTCGGTGGCCTCTCCACCGCAATTCGCCTCCTCTCAGACGGCTGGCAGGTCATCATCCTCGAGGCACGTGGTGAGGTTGGCGGGCGCGCGTCGCGCATCCGGGAGGGTGGCTACACCTTCGACACCGGCCCATCACTCATCACCATGCCCTGGCTCTTTGAAGAGGTCTTTGCCGCTGCAGGCGAGAAGATGGCGGATCACGTCACGCTCCGCCAACTGCAGCCTGGCTACCGCATCTTCTGGACGGGCGAAGACCGACACTTTGACTTTGGGAGCGACCAGGAGGCACTCCGCGCTGAGATGGAGAAGTTCTCACCCGAGGACGCGGCGCAGCTTGACAACTTCTTGCAAGCCTCCGGCGACATCCACCGCAAGGGGATCTTGGTCTCTGGGCGACAGAACTTCTTGAAGCTTGCCGACTTCATCAAGCTCCTCCCAACGATGGCGAAGCTCGATGCCATTCGCTTCCTCGAGGGATGGGTCGGCAAGTTCTTCAAGGAGCCGCATGTGCAGCAGGCATTCGGATTCCACTCGCTCTTTATTGGTGGAGACCCGAGTCGCGTCCCCGCCATCTACTCTGCCCTCGCCTATCTGCAGATTGCGGACGGGATCTGGTACACGGAGGGCGGCGTCTACAGCGTAATTGAGGCATTCTCGAAAATCATCAAGAAGGGGGGCGGAAGCATCCTGATCAACAGCAAGGTTGATCAGATCATTCATCGCAACGGGCGAGCGACCGGTGTTCGTACCGCCGATGGAACCGTGCATGACGCAGACCTCGTGATCTACAACGGCGATGTCACCGCGCGTGATGCCCTCCTCCCTGACCTTCCTGATACTTTCCCGTGGCGATTGCGCCCACTCCGCACCACGATGTCCGCGCACATGATGTACCTCGGCACAAACAGGAAGTTCGAGAAGCTGCTGCACCACACGCTTGTGGTTGGCGATGACTATCACGGCTTCATCAAAGATGTGACGCGGGATCGCCGCATGCCGCGCAGCAACGCGGTCTATATCCACGCGCCGTCGCGCACGGAGCCAAGCATGGCCCCAGAGGGCGGTGACTCCATCGCCATCCTCCTCCCAGTGCCAAACCTTCGTTCAGGTGACGATTGGCGCGAGGCGGAGTCACGCATGCGCGACCGCACGCTTGCCTGGCTGGAGGACTGGGGGCTCCCGGGCCTCCGAGAGAGCATTGTCGTGGAGAGGAGCTGGACGCCCCTCACCTTCCGCGATGAGTTCCTGGCTCCCGACGGAAACGCCTTTGCGGTGGAGCCATCGCTCCAGCAGTCAGCCTACTTCCGTCATCCGAACCGCGACCGAGCGCTCGCCGGACTCTATTACGTTGGTGGCGGCACGCACCCAGGTGCAGGGATGCCAGGAGCGCTCCTCACCTCACAGGTCACCCAAGACCTGATCCGAGAGGACTTCCGCGCTCCATTCACCTCACGCGCCATTGGACCAACGGGGAATCTTGTCCAGCCGTAGCGAGTCCTCTCCGTCGACGAACACCAACCTCGCAGCGGAGGAGTTTCTCCCAGAGGCGCGACGCACGATCAACCGCGTCGCGCGGAGCTTCTCCCTGGCCGCACGCCTCTTACCGACGGACCGACGCAGAGATGTGGAGCTCCTCTACCTCGTGATGCGTACCCTTGACGACCTTGTCGACGTAGACGTGCGCGCTGGCGGAAGCACTCGTACCGCCGCTCTTGAACGGATCGCGCGTATCCGTGAATGGTCGCGCGCGCGTTCTGGCGAAGTACCACGCGTGCCCTTACCGGATCGCGAGCTGATCATCCTCGAGGAACTACTGGCGCGCCACCCCTCTTTCCCCCGTGATGCCGTCAGCGACTTCCTTGATGGGATGACGACAGACCTTGATGCACCAAGCATTGCAACGGATGACGATGCATCACGCTACTGCTACCAGGTTGCTGGCACCGTTGGTCGCATGATGGCAGCACTCTTGGGCGTGGCCGAACCGCATCGTGTTGCCGCTGATCGCGCCGCGCGCGCGCTCGGTTCCGCCATGCAGCGCACCAACATCCTGCGCGACATCGACGAAGATCTTGCTAGCGGGCGAGTCTATATTGCACGCGCCGCGCTGCAGCGTTGCGGACTTGACCCAGACGCTTCAGAAGGCCCAGCCTCTCTGCGTGACGGAGACCGGCGAGCGCTGCTGCGCGAAGCGATCGCACGCGCAGAGTCCGAGTACGTTGAGGGGATCAGTGGCATTCGCTACTTGCAACACGGTGGGCGCTCGATTCGCGCCGCCGCCCTCCTTTACCGAGAGATCCTGCGTCAGATCGAGCGGGATGGGCTTGGCGCGCGCCGGCCGCACCGCTCGGTGGTGGGGCGAGCGCGGAAGGCGCTGCTCCTCCTCCAGGCGTTGATCAGTAGCGACGGGAGCGAAGCGAGAGCGTGATCCCCGCCGCGACGGCGGCGAGGAGCGACGCAACGAGGACCCCAAGCTTCGCCGCGGCGGTCTCATCTGGCGCTCCCTCAAACGCGAGGCTCGCAATCAGCAGCGACACCGTAAAGCCGATACCGGCGACGATCCCCATCAGCGCAACGTCTCGCCACGCGGTCCCCTCCGGAGGTCCAGAGCGCACAAGGTACGCCGCGATGCGTGCAGCAACGTAGATGCCCACAGGTTTCCCGAAGACAAGGCCGGCGACGATGCCCGCGAAGATCGGCGAGTTGAGCGCCAGGTCAAGGTTGATTGCACTCAGATTGATCCCCGCCGCCGTGAGCGCAAAGAGCGGCACGGCGAGGCCAGCACTCCACGGATGCACCGCACGTTCTGCGCGCTCTGCGGGTGAGCGCGTCTCCCCCTTGTCGCGATCAGCGCGGACCGCGAAGCCGAGCACAACGCCCGCGATCGTGGCGTGCACGCCGCTCTCGTGAAGTGCAAACCAGGTGACGAGCGCGAGTGGCACGTAGATCGCAAGGGTGCGCACGCGTGCCCGTTGCGCCGCCCAGAAGGCGGCGGCGGCGGCGAGAGAGATCAGCAGCGCAGGGAGCTCAACGCCATCCGAATAGAAGATCGCGATGATCGCGATCGCCCCAAGGTCGTCGACGATCGCGAGCGTCAAGAGGAAGGCGCGCAGCGTCAGCGGCAGCTTGCGTCCGAAGAGGGAGAGGACGGCGAGTGCGAAGGCGATGTCGGTCGCCATCGGCACGCCCCAGCCGCGGAGCGACCCTCCTTCGCCCGCGGTGTTGAAGGCGACGTAGAGCAGCGCAGGGGCGATCATCCCGCCAAATGCAGCGGCGATCGGCACAATGGCACGGGATGGCTTGGCGAGCGAACCGTGAAGGAACTCGTGCTTCAGCTCAAGACCGACCACAAAGAAGAAGAGGGCGAGCAGGCCGTCGGCAATCCATGCGCGCACGGTCAGATCAAGGTGCAGATCCGCGGGTCCAAAGCGAAGGTCGCGCACGCTGTCATATGCACCGGAGAGCGGCGAGTTTGCGAGGAGCATCCCCGCGGTCGCGGCGATGAGGATCAGTCCCCCACTAAACGTCTCGTTCTTGAGGAAGTCGGCAATTCGGCGCCGCTCGACGTTCGCGCTCGAAGACTTTGCCTTTACGGATTTTGAATTAGCTGAGGGAATTGCTTTCATCAGTGTGCACGAGTATACCGTGCAAGCGCGGAGAGGGCTGATACGACGACTGCGGTGCCGAGCAACTGAAAGCCGGATGGCTGGTCGCCAAGGAAGAGCACACCGCCCACGAGCGCAATCACCGGAACGAGTGTGCCGAACTGCGCAGTGGTGGTGGTGGGGATGCGCTTCGTCGCTTCCAGAAAGAGGATGAAAGGAGCCGCGCCACCGAAGATTCCCGTAGCCGCTGCAACCGCCCAGACCGAGAACTCGGTCGGGATCCCAGGATCACCGCCCAAGACCACGACACGAACGAAGAAGACGACGGCAGAGGCGAGGCAGGCCACAAGGAGTTGCAGCGCCACCAGTGGGAGTACGGGAACGGTTCGCACAAGTTTTGACGATACGAGTCCGTACGTGGCGGCACAGAAGAGCCCAAGGACTGCAAACACGATTCCGAGTGGGTTGAGCGTTCCGCCGAACGCATCGCCTCCGATCACGAACACGACGCCACCGATCGAGACGATCATCAGCGCCGCGGCGGTTCCACTGACACGTTCGCCAAGAAATGGGAGCGCCAGCAGTGCAATAAGAACCGGATTCAGCGAAGAGACGAGCGAAACGAATGCTCCGCTACTGAAGATGATGCCGATGTTACCGAGTGTGTACGCCCCCCATGGCTCAATGAGTCCAGTCGTCGCCGCACGCACGAGCCCAGGGTGACGGAAGCCACCAAGCTCACCGCGCACCGCACCGATGCCGATCAGTACCAGGAAGCCGATCCCAAGTTCTAAAACCAAGAAGGTGTCGTTCCCCATGCCTGAGGTGAGCACGTAGTCGGATGTGGTTGCCCCAAAACCCCACGCGGCAGCAGAGCCGAGCGCGGCAAGGATGCCGACCGTTCGTCGGGAGACGCCGCGCTCTGCGCTCGCAGCGCCGCCCCGAGTGCTCACGCTCTTGGCTTGACCCAGTTCGGCATCTCAGCCTCGAAGACCGGGAGTGGGATCTGGCCGTGACCAATGGCGTGATCGTGGAAAGACTTTATGTCGAACTTGTCACCGTCGCGCTTCTCAATCGCCTTGCGCGTGCGCTGAATGGCACGCTGACCCACCTTGTAGCAGAGGGCCTGTGCTGGCCAAGCGATGTAGCGATCGGTTTCGATTTCGGCATCTGTGCGCGGAAGGCCGACCGACTCCATGAACTCCACGCCCTTGTCGCGCGTCCAACCGAACGCGTGGATGCCCGTGTCAACGACAAGTCGCGCAGCGCGGTGCGCCTGACCCTGCAACATGCCGAAGCGCTCCGTCTCATCTCGATAGAGGCCGAGCTCGTCGGCGAGTCGCTCGGAGTAGAGGCCCCACCCTTCTACATAGGCGTTTCCTGCAAGGTGCGAGGCGTGCTTTCGAAGATCAGGGAGGAACTCCAGTTCCATCTCCAGCGCGATCTGGAAGTGATGACCTGGAATCGCTTCGTGATACGTCGTTGGTGCAAGGGCGTGCAAGAAGCGCGACGGCAGATCGTAGCCGTTCACGTAGTACGTCCCAGGGCGTGATCCATCAGCCGCAGGGCTGAAGTAGTACGCCGCGGGTGCATCCTTCTCCTTGAACTCCTCGACCGCCTTGACGTCACAACCGGCTTTCGGGAATCGGCCAAAGACCTTTCCCGCCGCTGCGTAGCCACGATCAATGTCTTCCTTGATGCGCAAGATCAGCGCCTCTTTGCTGATCGCAACATTCTTCGGATCTGACTCCGCGGCATCGCGCAGCTTCTCGATGGAGCCACCGTGGCCGAGCTTGGTGGAGATGACCTTCATCTCCTCCTGGATCTCTGCCCACTCCTGCAAACCGATCTCGTGCAGCTCCTTAGGGTCAAGGGTGAGCCCCGTCCAGCTGCGGATCGCCACCTTGTAGAGCTCCGCACCGTTCGGTGCCGAGCAGAGCCCCGGCACTTCACGCGCCTTCGTGCGATAGTTGCCTGAAACCGCGTCGTAATAGCGCTTGATCTGCGGATCAACATATTCAGCGACCACCTTGGCGAGTTCGGCGCGCTCGGCGTCGCCCGCAACGTTGGCCGCGGTGACGATCGGCGACTCGCTCGCAGGGATCTTCATGAGCCCATCGAGTTGCGCAATCAACCGCTCGGTGGAGATCTTCGAGGCAACGAGGCCGCGCCTCTCCGCTTCGGCCACGCGCTCAATGTAGCCATCCATGAACTTCGGGAAGGCCTTGAGACGGCTGACAAGCTTTGCAAACTTCTCTGGCGTTTTCGCATCCTGGAAGGTTGCGATCTGTGGCAGCAGGGTCTGGACGCCGTCCATGTGGTCTACCGCTGAGAGGAGATCCATGCGGTGATTGTCCTTCTCAATCGCAATCTCCGCGCCAACTCTCATCAGATCGCGCGTGATCTTCCACTCAATGTCGAGGCCATCGTCACCGATCGCCGCGGCCGCCTTGCCGTACTTCTCCCACATCGCGCGATCTCGAAGTCGCGCCGCGTCTGAGTTGTCGTCGAGAGCGCCGTCGTTCACCTCAATGCCGAGGAAGGTCCCCCAGAGAGGCGAGGCGGCGAGCATCTCCTTCCAGAGATCGTCGGCGAGCGTCTTGACGGCCTGGTCGTTGACTGAGAGTGGCTTGGTCACGTGGACTCCTTCCGGGTGGCCCGGGCTCCTGCACCCCTCACTGGGTGCCTCGTGGTCAGGATACGGGCTGAGAGGGATCCTGTACGCCGCGAGGGCGGAGGGCGAGATGCAGGAGCAGCCCGATCGGTCCAAACATCAGCGCAAGGGTGAGTGAGGCAATGCGGAGTGGCGCACCGACGCCGCGCGAAAGTCCATCGAGCCAGATGAAGCGCCCCGCCAACAGATCAAAGGCAAGGACGTGCAGCCAGACGGCGAGGCTACCCTCCGGTGTTGCAAGTGATGCAGAGATAGCGGCCAGCGTCGGGCTGAGCAGCGTCTCAAGGATTGCACCAACGTTCGGAAGAACAAGACTTGCATACACGAGACCAATACCAACCACGGGCCATTGCGTGCGCATCAGACGATGAGTGATCGCTGCGCGCGGTCGCAGCGCCATCAGGAACCAGAAGGGGCCAACACCGATCGTGGCGGCGACGAAGATCGCGCTCATCAGGTCCATGCCAGATATCATGACGCGTCTCCTTGATCCGCACCACCTTGCTCACCCCATCCAAACGAGCTGAGGTCCAGCTGTGCGCCAGGCTTCTGCTCCAACGGTCTCGCGCCAAGGTAACCCTCGAGGTCGGCGAGGCGCGGTCTCTCACGCTGCGCGAGCCGGGCCAACTGATCGGTTGCAAGGAGGTGCCAGTTGCCCTCCTCCCATGCCGCTGCGAGCCGATCATCGCGCTGGATGCGAACCTCCGCGAGTCGCACGAGCGCGCGATCTGTCACCAGAAGTCGAACCACCTCTTGATCGGTAGCCACCTTTGCATGACGACTGAGAAGGAGTGCGCCGAGCGGGAGTGGCCCAAGGAGCACCTCGCACATCAACAAGCTCTTGCCGCGACGGAAGAGCAAGACATCGATCTGATCGAACGCGGCGCGATCTGAGCGGTGACGCAGCGGCGGTGATGAGTCAATGGGGTCGCGGGCGACCAGCCGACTCAGCGGAAGTCCGTTCACGAGCAGTGGCGCAAGGGCGGGCGACACCGCGCTGTGCAGGCCCATGGCGGCCCCAACGCGGAGGAGTGTTGCAAGGATCTGAAGGCGCTCCTCCGACCGATTCCCACCCGGCCAGCGCGGACGAACTCCAAGCTCATCCTCGACGTAGTACGCCTCGCGAAGGACCTTCGCGAGATCGGGGTCCTCACAATCGGCAAACCCCGCGGCGGCCCCGGCCGCTGCCGCAGCCCAGTGCCCCGCGTCGTCACGATCACCACCCACCGCAGCGAGGCGGGCGCGCTCGTTCCGTCCATCGACAAAGATGCGGCGCCCAGAGGCGGCGACCAATCGATCGAGCGAACCGATCGGCCGAAGTCCTTCTCGAAGCGCGAGTAGTTCATTGAACTCGTCGATAAGAGCGCCACTCTCCAAGAGGTCACCACTCGCTGAGCGGCGCTGTGCGTATAGAGTGAGAAGCAGTTCTGGCGTGGTCGGCTCACCGCGCTCAACCAAGATCTCCGCAACCGCTCGTTCCAACGCGTCGCCACTGATTCGCTCCACTCCGCCACGCGCCGAACGCGCGCCACGCGCCACCACGGGCGGAATACTCACGGCAATCCACCACCAGGGTTGATCGCTCTCGTCAACGGTGCGCTCGAGCCCAGTGACAAGTCCACCCGCCATGCTCACCGCCGTGAGCGTCCCCGCGAGTGCGGCCAACGTTGCAGGGACCTCGACGATCGCCCCACTTCCACCCTTGATGAGTGGATCAATCGCAACGATCGCGCGTGCGATCGCTGCGGTGACGCTACTCGCGTCACTCGGATCCACACGAAGCGCAGGATCCGCGTCACTCTCCGTGGCTCCAGCGAGTGCTGCGGCAAGTGCGCGGTCGAGCCGAATGCGCTCCTCAGTCCCAAGATGCAGATGGATCAGCGCAACGTTCGTCCCCTTGCTGGTGCTGAGGCCCGCAGCGGCTGCTCGTGCGGCCGCCGACGCGCGCACAAGGATCACGGGGTGTCCGGGATAACCCAAGTTCACGAGATCTTCGCTGAGCGAAAGATCGCGAGGGAGCGCTGGCGCGAGAAGGAGCGCTCGGCGCTGCTCATCTACGACGTCGGCGAGCGCCTGCCACGGTGCGATCTCCCACCACGCCTTCTCTGCCTCGCGCGCGTATGCGGGTCGCGCGCAGATGAGTGCCGCTCGCGCCACCGCAACCCGGAGTGCGGCGAGTGTGCTCGCCGACTCGTTTGATCGTGCGAGAGCTCGTCGTGCGGCAAGGAAGACGCTGAGCTGACGAGGTGTCCAGCGCAGTTCGGCTGCGCCACCCGCCGCAGCCTGAGCCTCGCGGCGCTGATCCTCGGAGAGTTCGACACGTACCGCGGCCTCGCCAGGACGCATCTCGAAGGCGTCCCCGCGCTTGCCGAGGTTCTTGCAGGCGGCACACGTTGCGCGTCGCGCTGTGGGGCGGCGGATTGAATCGGCATCCGCTGCGGCACTCTCCCAGCGCCAGGCCGCAATTCGGAGCGGTTGGCCACAGGCCCCACAACTCCCACGCCAACCAGCATCTAGTTCGGTGCCGATCTCTTCGAGAAGTTGTGCAACAGCGAGTTCAAGACCGCGCACACTCGGCGGACATAGCGTGAGGGCGATCTCCCACTCGGCGAGTTGATCTGCTGCATGCACAATGCTGCGCGCGCCGTGACGCGCACCGGCGGCTGCGAGTGACGCGGTCTCCGCGCTCAGGTCAAGGAGGACGGCCCCATCCGTTCGAATGGCGGATACGGTGCGAGCCGATCGGGCATCACGAAGGTAGGTAGACACTCTCCCTCCCTCTTCGCGCGCCGCGTCCTACTCTTCGGTGCTTGCCTCTTCGCTCTCAGGGAGGAAGGCGTCATCAGCGGTCTTCTCCGGCGGCTCCGCCGTCACGCGCTCCACCTCAGGCTTCTCCTCCTCGTAGAGATCGTCATCGTCGTCGTCATCGCTGTAGCCTTCGTCCTCACGGAAGAAGGAACCTTTTGTATATGGTCGCTCATCGCTGGTGCGGGTCGCCGTTGGGAAGGAGACCTTCCCAGTATTCTTGCTGCTCACGCGCTCTTCGCGAATGATGATGCGAATGTCACCACCGCTGATTGACGTGATGCCTGCGCTGTACACATTGCCGTCGGCGATCAGCTTCAGGAGGCGCGCCGCAATCCGTGGCTCTACACGTCCAATCTCAATGCCGTTCGCCTTGGCGATGAGCCGATTGCCAAGCGTGAGCAGCTCGACCGCGTCGCCTGGATTCACCTGTGCGAGCGTCGCAACATCGGTCACGTTCGTGAGGTGCGCGAATCCGGTGGTCCCCGCCTCTTGAATGAAGATGCCAGCTGGAGTTGGGGCGCCTTCGGAGTTCGGCGTGATCTTCTTCCCCACCTGCTTCATCAACCCCTTGAGTCGCTCGAGGTTTCGCTCAGCGATCCGGTTGACAGGGTCGAGCGTGAGCGTTGCCTGGTACTCCTTTTTTGAGCCGGCGAGATCACCGAGTTCCCAGAGACACTTTGCCAAACGGTTCTGCGCCTCAATGCGATCCTCTACCTTGATCTCTGCTGCAAGGGCGAGTACAGCGCGATTCTCATCTGCAGCATCCTGCCAACGACCCTCGGCGGCAGCCTTCAGCGCAGCATCTGCGTGGTCGCGTGCTGCACGGGCTGGCTTCTGGGTTGGGCTCTCGTTGGCGAGGGTCATGTTCAACTCCTTCACTCATGGCGCGCTGCAGATCTGGCGCTGCGCCGCTGGGGAAGGATAGCCGATCGTTAGAGAGAGACCCCGATCCAGAGCACGGCGAGCGCGGTGGCCAGCACAAGGAGAATGATCTCAAGGATCAGGCGGGGATCGCCACGCTCTCCTTCAGGGGTGGCGGCCCAGAGCTCACGTGCATAGAAGAGGACGGCGAGCCCCGCTGGACCAGCGAGACGCGCGGCGCCAAGCGCCGCAAACACGATCGAGGCGAGCCCGTTGATGAGTGCCGCACCGAGCGCGTCGCGCACGATGCCACTCGTTCGTTCACGTCGCAGGCTCGCCATGCGACCGGCAAGGAGTCCCGCGGCGATTGCAGAGCCGATCCCCACGGCAAGGATGGCGAGTGGCCCCACAGGGTCGGGCCGCGCCGATGGCGTCCCAGGGACGCTGATCACGCCAGGGACGAGCGCCGCAACGCCAATTGAAGCGGCGAAGAGGATGAAGGTGGAGACGGCGAGTGCACCAACGCGATCACGATGCGTGGCGCCGCCGGGAATGCGACGCACGCGCAACTCCCAAATCACCACCGCTCGCAAGAGCAGCGATCCAATCACGATCGCTGCGATCAGGCCCACCCCAGTCGGCACAAGGCGCGCCGCGCCCGCGGTTGCAAGGCCCATCAGTCCGGCGAGCGGAAGTTCGGAGCCTCGAGGGAGGTCTGGGGCGTCCGTACGCCGCACCGCGTCCACCCCGACCGCAGCGAGGATGGCGGCCGCACCACCGGCGAGGACGGTGGCGCTCCCCTCACTGAAGTGAGCGATCACGGCGGCGACTGCGACGGCGACCAGTGTCTCCGCCCACGGACGGGTCAACTCGGTCTCGCCAAACTCTGCGGTGGTGTCAGCGAAGGCGGCGAGCTGCTTGATGTTGAGGCGTTGTGCAGTGCGTTGTCTACTCATCGTCCCTCCGTTCAGCGCAAGGGTAGCGTGCCGAGGGCTGCCCCGCGTAGACTGCAGACGAACCTGCCGACTCCGGCGGGGCCCAGCATCGGAGGGCACGATGCTCCATCTTTCGCGACTCATTGGAAGTCCCGTACGTGACAGTTGTGCCGACGCGATCGGCGCGATCGACGATCTGATCGTCGCTGTTGGCACAAGCCACCCACCGGTCACGGGCCTTGTGGTGCGCACCGGTCGCCGTCGCATCTACCTGCCGTGGAGCTCCGTGCAGAAACTTGATGCGTCTGGAGTGCGGCTCAGCACGGAGCGCATTGACATCGCGCGATTCACCAAGCGCAAGGATGAGATCCTGCTGAAGGCCGATCTCCTCGATAAGCAGATTGTGGACATTGATGGTCGCAAGGTTGTGCGCGCGAACGATGTGCTCCTTGACTTCGTTGAAGGGGCGATGCGACTCGTCGCCGTGGACGTTGGCGCCGCTGGACTGTTGCGCCGCCTTGGACTCCCAGAGAACTGGATTCAGCGACTCTCTGGCGGACGGTCACGCGTCGCCTCGTACATCGATTGGGAGGATGTGGATCCGCTCGGCTCGACGATTGCGAGCATGCGCCTCAAGGTGCCGCACGCCGGACTCTCCGAACTGCACCCTGCCGACCTCGCAACGATTGTCGACCAGCTCACGCCGCGAGACCGCGCGGACATCTTCAGCTCCATTGATGAAGAGGTTGCGGCGGAGGCACTCGAAGAGTTGGAGCCTGAGACCCGCACCGACCTGCTCGAAGACCTCGAACCAGAGCGCGCCGCCGACCTCCTTGCGGAGATGAGTCCTGACGAAGCGGCCGATGCGGTTGCGGACCTTTCGCCAATGAGCCGCAGTGCCATCTTGCGGCTGATGGCGAAAGAGGAGCGTGAAGATGTGAAAGAGCTGCTCGCGCATCCAGAGATGAGTGCGGGCGGCATCATGACCACCGAGCACGTTGCACTCAAGCCGAGCGCCACCGTTGCGCAGGCACTCGCCTCCATTCGCCGGCTTGAGCCGGATGCAGACGTTGCGTACGCCGTGTTCGTTGTTGATGCGAAGCGACATCTCCTCGGTGAGGTGACGCTGCGCGACCTGGTCCTCGCCTCACCATCAACAAAGGTTGTCGAACTCATGGAAGACGAGCCAGTGGCGGTGGAGCTCCTCGCGCATGCGGAGGAGGTGGCGCGCGTGGTCACTCGCTACGGTCTGATCACCGTCCCAGTTGTCGATGAGAAGCGTCGACTGATGGGCGTCATCACAGCCTCTGACGCGCTCTGGGATGTCCTGCCGGAAGAGTGGCGGCGCGAGGCGCCACGCCGCCTTCGTGAGGGGAGCATCGCCGCAGCGGAGGCGAAGCGCCGCGCAAAGAGCGCTTCTCGCAAGGGCGCCGAATAGCGGTGGTGGACTGATATGGCCGATCGACGCAGCGTTGCTCCGCTTGAACTCGCGCGCCGTGCACCGCGCCGCTTCGCCGCACTCAGCGCACTCCCCTTCCTTCGATTGCGCGAAACGTTCCGTGGTCGCCGCGGTCCGCTCGCCTTCCTTGCCGTGGTTGGACCTGGACTGATCGCGGGCGTCGCGGGGAACGATGCGGGCGGCATCACCACCTACGCGACCCTCGGCTCGTCCACGGGCCTCCGGTTTCTATGGATCCTTCCCTTCACCGCCCTCCTTCTCGCCCTCGTGCAGGAGTCGGTCGCGCGTCTCGGCGTGGTCACTGGGCAGGGTCTCACGGATCTAATCCGCGAACACTTCGGGGTGCGCTGGACGCTCTTCGCCATGATCATCCTGCTCGCTGCCAACCTTGCAAACACCGTGGCGAACGTTGCCGGCGCATCATCCGCACTCGCCATCTTCGGTGCGCCAACGCTCCTGACGGCGCCTCTCGCGGCGCTCGCCGTCTGGCTGATCGTTGTCTACGGCAACTATCACTCCGTGGAGCGCGTCTTCCTCTCACTCACCGCCGTCTTCTTGGCGTACATTGCCGCCGCACTCCTCGCCAATCCAAATTGGGCGGAGGTTGCCTCTTCGCTCACGACGCCAGATCTTGGTGGTATCTCCGCTGCAGATGCGCTTCTCCTCATCGCGGTGGTCGGAACCACCGTGACCCCGTACATGCAGTTTTACTTGCAGTCAGCGGTCGCTGAGAAGGAGATCGGCGTGGAAGAGCTCGGCGCGGCACGCGCCGACGCCATCCTCGGTTCGGCATGGACGAACTTCATCGCCGTCTGCATCGTGATCGCAACGGCGGTGGCACTTGCAGGGAGCGGTCAAGCGATCAGCTCCGCCGCTGAGGCCGCCACGGCCCTCGAGCCACTCGCTGGAAGGTTCTCCACCATCCTCTTCGGCGCGGGACTCTTTGGTGCGAGCCTCCTCGCGATGGCGATCATGCCGCTCACGACGGCGTTCGCCCTCAGCGAAGCGTTCGGCTTTGAATCAGGTGTGGATAAGAAACTCGGCGAGGCGCCAATCTTTTACGGAATCTTCACGGTGATCCTCGTGATCGGCGCAGGGGTCGTGATGATCCCGGGTCTCGATCCGATCGGTGCGATCGTCGGAAGCCAGTACCTCCAGGGACTCTTCCTGCCGATCGTCCTCGCCTTCATCGTCAAGCTCGCCAGCAGCCGAGTGCTCTTGGGGGAGCACGCCAGCCCGCGCTGGTTGCAGGTCACAGGCTGGGCTGCGGTCGTGCTCCTCTTCGTGCTGAATGCAGCGGTCCTGGTTGCCAATCTGATTGGCGTCGGCGCGTAGCTGATCAACGTCAGCGCGAGGCAGATCAGCGTCAGCGCCTATGGCGCTGCGGTCACCGGACCGAACGCGGCGCCAACCCAGGCGCGCGTGCAGGAGAGACGCCCATTGAAGTTATCTCCGCCAAAGAGTGACGTGCCAGCAATGCGGCAGCTCGAGCCGCTCGGGAGCGTGACGCGCTGACCGAGCAGCAGCATTGGTCGCCAGCCGGCTGGGTCGTCTGGACCGGCAACGAGTTGCGCACGTGCGGTAGCCACATAGCCGAAGATCTCGCTGACGTCGTCCGGGCTGATGCTGCCGCGCACGAGTGCTGGGCCAAGGTTCCAGTCGCGGACCACCCCCGCGGCGTTGCGATCGGCCCAGGCGTACCAGCGCATGGCGGCGAGTGTCGCAAGTTGCGCCGCCACCTCCGCCCCCGCGTCAATGACGCGCACGGTGATCGCGGAGAGGATGCGCTGTGCGCGGCGGATTCGATTGGCATCACCGTCGTACTTTCGTGCGCGCGCGAAGCCGGTCCAGAGGTTGCTTGGAACATCGAAGATGCACCCTTCGGCGCTTCGCCCGGTGACAGGGCACGAGTCAAGGACGAAGTACGGACTGGTCGTACGAACCGTGCTCGTCTCTGGTTCACGACAGTTTGCATATGCCCAGGCGTTGCGCACGCCGAAGCGATCCGCGCTCCCTGGACGCAAGAAGAGGAGATCACCGTACTTCGCATTGGAACGGAGGTTGCGATCGAGGTACCCCATTTCGTTTCCGGTCCTGAGTCGATTTGTCCGACACGCCGCGAAGCGGCTCTTGTCGTCCAAGTGAACGAGCGTGGGTGCGGGGGCGAGCCGATCAAGTGCCGCGCCAAGAATGTCTGCCGCGCCGAACGTGGCGAGCACCCAGTCGTCAATCTCGATGTTGAACGCGTAGGCGAGATTCTCTCGCACCTTCTCTGCGGCGCGCGAGGAGCGCTCCCATGCACGCAGCGCTGGTGTTTCCTTCATGCAGAGCTGGGCGTACACGTAGAGCGCATTCACCTTGGTGTTGAAGCGCGTGCTCCCCGGCCGGCAGAAGTCGCGGGCGAGCGACGGCTTGAGCGGGAACCGCTCCATGTCGCGCGGGATGCTCAGCGCCGCGGACTCTCCCGTTGCTGGATCTACCGTCAGGAGGGTCATCACATCCGTTCGCTCCGTCCCTGCACGGTTGCGCGCCTGACCGAGTTCGACATCGGCCACGTTTGACCAGATGTACGGGTAGAGATCGCGTGCTGCCGCACCCTCCACACTCGCCGCACTCACCTTTGACTCGAGGCTGCTGCACCGCTCCGCCCCAAGCGGTGATCCAAGTTTGCGACAGCGCTTGTCGCTGCCCAAGAAGAGGATCGTGTAGCGACCATCGCTGCCGAGGAGTTCGCCTGCCGTTGCTGTGGTGGCTGCTCCCTGTGTCACGGACTCCTGGACAGCGGCGGCGGTTCGCGGAACCGCACTCCCGCCCATACGGCGGTGGAGAGGGTGATTGCGGCGAGGAGTGCGAGCGGCTGCGCTGAGTGGCGCGCCGCGGTTTCCCGCGGGCGTCACATCATCACCAGTCCGCCGTCCACCCCTAGCACCTGGCCGGTGACGTACGAAGCCTGGGGGGGGGCGAGGTTGATCACCGCCGCCGCGGTTTCGGGCGGGTGACCGGAT
>JAYQPX010000006.1:0-22637 GCA_038145565.1 Chloroflexota bacterium
GAATGATCGCCACCGCCAATCGCTGGGCGGATGGCGCCGAAGAAGTGTTCGCGCGACGAAGCGTTGGATGGAGCGTCACCCGACTCGGCGCACGCGCCGAGTACCACTTCACTCCAGAGGCCCCGCGCAGCGGTGGTGAGGCGGCTGCGGCGGTGCACCATGAGATGGAGCGCTACCTGCACCTGCACGCGCTCAATCGCGGCATCATCATGACCCCCTTCCACAACATGGCGCTCTTCTCACCGGCAACACCGAGCAGCGCTGCAGATCAGCACAGTGAGGCACTTGATGCGGCGGTCGCCGCACTTTTTGAAGGGGGCGCCCTCGTCGTTTAGGGGTCGTCTGGAGGCTCTCTGCGAGTGGCGGTCAGGTGACGCGACGCTTCGTCGTAAAGCGCGGATCATCCCAGCTGCGTGTCGTCAAGATATCGGTCAGCGCATCCACCGCGCGATCAATCTCGACGAAGCTCAGGTAGAGCGGCGAGAAACCGAAGCGCAACAGGTTCGGCGCGCGGAAGTCGCCAATCACCCCTCGCGCGATCAGCGCCTGCATCACGGCGTAGCCCTGCTCATGCATAAACGAGACCTGACCGCCACGTACCGCCGCGTCCCGTGGTGAGGCGAGCGTCAAACCCAACCCCTCACAGCGAGCCTCAACCTGCGCAATGAACCGACTCGTCTGGAGGACGGACTTCTCGCGGACCTGCGCAATGGAGATCTTCTCCCAGATCTTCATCGCCTCATCAAGTGCGGCGAGGCTCAGCACCTGCTGTGTCCCCGTGATGAAGCGACGAATCCCTGGGGCCGGCACGTACTCGGGCGTGAAGGCGAATGGATCTTGGTGCCCCAGCCAGCCAGCGAGTGGCTGCGCAACCCGATCCACATGTCGCGGCGCAACCCACGTGAATGACGGCGCACCCGGACCGCCATTCAAATACTTGTAGCCACAGCCAATCGCAAAGTCTGCGCCACTCGCGTTCAACGCAACAGGAATGATCCCTGTTGAGTGCGAGAGATCCCACACCGTGAGTGCGCCCGCAGAATGCGCCGCCTCGGTGAGTTGCTTCATGTCTCGGATCAGGCCGCTCTTGTAATCCACCTGCGTAAGGACGAGCAACGCCGTCCGCTCATCGATCAGCTCCGTTGGATCCTGGCCCGCCACCGCCTGGCGAATCTGAAGATCTGGGCGAAGTCGTTGCAGGCCTTCAAGGATGTACAGGTCTGACGGGAAATTGCCACGCTCAGTCACGATCACGTTGCGGCCCGACTGCAGCCCGAGCCCCGCCGCCACGACGCGGAAGAGTGAGACGGAAGTTGAGTCACCCACCACCACTTCGCCAGCACCTGCACCAATCAGAGGCGCGATGCGATCGCCGACGCGCATCGGCATCTCGTACCAGTCGGTGTCATTCCAGCTGCGGATCAACCCCTCGCCCCACTGCTGCTTCACCACGCGATCGATCCGCTCGGCGATACCTTTCTGGAGGGCACCAAGTGAATTGCCGTCGAGGTAGATCACACCGTTCGGAATGGAGAAGGTGTCGCGCAGCGACGCGAGTGGATCCTCGGCATCGAGCCCCGTCGCGCTCCGTAGCGCCAGCTCATTCCCCACGTTGCTCATGCCTCTATCGTCCCACGCCAGCGCGCTGCAGTGGGAGCCCAAGCAGTTCTAGCGCATCCGCGTAGAGACGCCCGTGAGGATCAGTGAGTTCATCGAGCGCATCGAAATGATCTCGCCCGCTCAGGACTCCGCTGTTGATCGCGCTCAGGCTCGGCGACCAGCGCTCCAGGAGGAGCGCCGCGTTGCGATGAAACTCTTCCGGCTCCTCTTCGCCCACCCGAATCTTTACCGGAACGTCGTGGAGTGGCGTTAGTTGCGCCGGCGAGAGTTCGGCCGCATCCGCATCGCTCATCCGCACCTTCTCGTTCACGTAGCTCTCCGCGATCGGTCCCAGGTCATACGCACCACCAATCAGGAGGAGCCCTGCAGCGGTACGTCGGGGGGCCTCTGGGGTGAGTGCGGTAATTTGCGCCGCGGCGAGGTGTGCCCCTGCCGAATGGCCCGCCAACACGATGCGCCTCGGGTTGCCTCCCATCCCCGTCGCGTGCGCAGCGATCGTGGTGAGTGCGGCGGAGACTTCGGCAACGATCTCGCGAAGCCCA
Organism: Chloroflexota bacterium; assembly: GCA_038145565.1. GTDB lineage: Bacteria > Chloroflexota > Limnocylindria > Limnocylindrales > Limnocylindraceae > Limnocylindrus. Next base: position 2,163 of record JAYQPX010000006.1, read on the forward strand.
ACGGCTGGCGCGAGCGTGTAGCCAATCGATGCGTAGATTGCGCCAGCGTCTGTGAGCACTACCGCTGGCGCGGCGGCGTAATCAATGGAAAGATCTTGCCACCATCCGCCATGGAGGAAGGCAAAGATCGGTGCGCCGCTCCGCGCACCACCAGCAACACCCTCAGTACGCGGCAAGAAGCACTCAATGCGATTGGATGACGGTGCACCATAGGCCAGCACTCGATGTCGGCTGCCAGTGATTGCAGCTCGGGCGGCGTCGGTCCCCGCCTTGTACAACTGGATGCTGCCGTTGAAATCGTGGGCGGTGCGACTAGGAGAGTACTGCTCGTTGAGCCAGGCGATCCGTTCGCTACTAAAGCTCAAACGTACTCTTCTTAGACGAGGTAGAGGAGCGCGAAGAGGAAGATCCAGACGACGTCGACGAAGTGCCAGTAAATGGAGCTTGCCTCCACCATGTCGTGGTGCTTTGCAGAAAACTGGCCAAGACTTCCGCGATAGAGGCAGACACCCAGCATCAGCACACCGCCGAGGACGTGCGCGCCGTGGAATCCGGTGAGGATGTAGAAGGTTCCGCCGAACGTGCCGTCCGCAACCCCGAATCCAAGCTGCGTGTACTCATACAGCTGGCCGATCAAGAAGACCACTCCGAGGATCACCGTCAACATCAGCGCGCGATTCATCCCAATCCGATCTCCACGACGGATGCGCCAGACCGCGATCTGGCAGGTGAGCGAGCTGATGACCAAGAGGAGCGTGAGGATCGACGGAAAGAGGATGTGCTCTTTGATGAGAAACGCCTCGTTCCCCTCGGGCGGCCACGGTCCGGCAGACACGCGGAGGCTGAAGTAGGCGGCGAAGAGACCACCGAAGAACATGATCTCCGACACGATGAAGAGGAGCATGCCAAGGACCGGATTGCCGAGACCCTTCTTGCCGTGTCCAGCTGCGCCGTGTGCGGACGAACCGTGTCCGCCCACCGCCTCAGGGATACCGTGCTCCGTTGTGGCGAGACTCATGCGTGATCGCTGCCCGATCGACCGTGTCGCGCATCGAAGAGTGGGCGCTCAGAGGTGATCGCTGGGAGGCGATCAAAGTTCCATGCCGGCGGCGGCGACGAGGTCGCCCACTCCAGCGTGTTCCCATCCCAAGGATCTGGACCTGCATCCTTTCCGTTGCGGAGCGAGATGTAGATGTTCCAGAGGAGCGGAAGGGTGCTGATGCCAACAAGGAACCCGCCGACGGATGCGGCGAGATTCAGGTCATTCCAACCAGCGGTTGGCGAGTAGTCCGCAATGCGGCGTGGCATCCCCATCAGGCCGAGGGTGTGCATGGGGAGGAAGGTCAGGTTGAGTCCGATCATCGCGATCGCAAAGTGCAGCTTGCCCAGGCCTTCGTCCAACATCTTCCCGGTCATCTTGGGGAACCAGTAGTAGAGGCCCGCCATGATCGCCAGGAAGGAGCCGCCGAAGAGGACATAGTGAATGTGCGCAACGATCCAGTAGGTGGCGTGCACCGCATAGTCGACTGGAACTGAGGCGCTGAAGACACCGTTGATTCCGCCGATCAGGAACATTGAGAGGAAGCCGAGTGCGAAGAGCATCGGGGTCTTGAGCGAGATCTGCCCACGCCACATCGTTGCGATCCAGTTGAACATCTTCACCCCGGTTGGCACGGCAATGAGGAATGTCATCACGGAGAAGAACGGAAGGAAGACGCTCCCCGTGGTGAACATGTGATGCGCCCATACCGAGAAACCGAGTGCGCCGATCCCCGCAGTGGCGAAGACGAACGCTTTGTATCCAAAGAGCGGCTTGCGGCTGAAGACTGGGATGATCTCTGAGATCACACCCATGCCGGGGAGCACCATGATGTACACCGCTGGATGGCTGTAGAACCAGAAGATGTTCTGCCACAGGATCGCCGAGCCGCCCGTCGTGGGATCGAAGAAGCTCCCGCCGAAGTTGCGATCCACAAAGAGCATGATCAGCGCGCTCGTGAGCACCGGAGTTCCCATGAGGACGAGTACGCTCGTGACGATGATCGTCCAGACCATGATCGGCATGCGGAAGAGCGTCATTCCCGGCGCGCGCATCCGGAAAACGGTGACCAAGAAGTTCACCGCCCCAAGGATCGAGCTTGTTCCAACCAGGATGACCGCCATGATCCAGAGGTTCATGCCGGGCCCAGGGCTGTACGTGATGTTGCTCAGCGGCGGATACGCAGTCCACCCTGCATCCGCAGCGCCTCCAAGGAAGAAACCAGACGCGGCGATCAACCCGGAGAACGGGATCATCCAGAAGCTGAGCGCGTTGATGCGCGGAAACGCCATATCCGCCGCGCCAATCTGCAGCGGAACGATGTAGTTACCGATTCCCGCAAGGAACGGAATGATCACCCAGAAGATCATCACCGACGCGTGCATGGTGAAAAGCTGGTTGTAGACCGACTCGTCCATGTACTGAAGGCCTGGCTGTGCAAGCTCCGTGCGCACGCCGAGTGCGAGCAGGCCACCGATGGCCAGGAAGATGAATGAGCTGATCGTGTAGAGGATTCCGATCTTCTTGTGATCGGTTGTGGTCAGGTAGTCATAGAGTCGCGACCCCTGCAGACCCGCTGCTCGCACTGTCGTGGTAGCCATGACGACCTCCTTCTCCTAACTTCTAGTTTGCCGTGATTTCAAGATCGGCGTACATCCCAGAACTGAAGTGGCCCGCAATGTTGCAGAGCACCACGTAACGCCCTGGTTCAAGACTGAGCGTCAAGGTCTTGGTTTCGCCAGGTGAAAACTCGGGCTGCTCGCCGATCGCATCGAGCGCGGCCTCATCGAGGCGACTCGTGGCGGCGTCAACCTGGTCGAGTAGCTCCTCGCCGCTGAGTTCTGTGCGAACCACGATGAACTCGTGGGGGATGTTGCCCGCGTTTGTCAGGCCGAAGGTCACATCGCCAGCAGCAATAGATGCACCGCTCAAGCTGACCGACCACTCCTTGACTTCGGCAGTGATATCAGCATCCACCGCAACCGGCGATTCGCTCGGTGCAGGCGCTGGGGCCATCTCAACCAGCCACGCGTCGTACTCCTCACGCGTCACCACGCGCACCGTAAAGCCCATCGCGTGATGCAGAAGGCCACAGAAGGCGGAGCACTGCCCAGTGAATGTGCCGAGCTTGTTCGGGGTGAACTCAAAGTGGTTCACCTTACCAGGGACCAAATCGCGTTGAAAGAGAAACTCAGGGATGTAGAAACCGTGGTTGACATCTTGCGCCACGAGCGTCACCTCGATGCGCTCATCAATGGGAACAACGAGTTCTGGATAGTTCTGCGCGGTGCCGTAGATCTCAATCCCTTCAGCCGGGTAACCGAATTTCCACTGCCACTGGTAGCCGACCACTTCCACCTTTACCGCAACTTCTTCTGGCTTGCGGGCATCAACAACGCCGAGCACCTGTGATGACGCGAAGAAGAGGCCAACAACCGCAACGAGCGGGATCACCGTCCAAATCACTTCAAGGACGAGGTTGCCGTGTGTCTGCGCCGGAAGGCTGGTGTCCGATGGCCTGCGGCGATATCGAATGACCGACCAGATGATCAGGCTCTCAACCAAGACGAATACGATCGCCGCCATCACAAAGACAAGCAGGTAGAGGTTCTCGATCAGGAGGCCCTCTTCCGTCACCGCGGAGGGTGGGAAGGCGGCTTGACAACCGCCGACCACGAGGGCCATGGCGAGAAGGGCGATCAGCGCTGCAGGTTTACGCACCTAAAGATTGTACGCCCGCCCCTCAAAGTCGGCAGACGCCCAGCGGGCACGCACGGATATCCCGTACCTCACACCTCTGAGTGTTCGGGCTGGCGCACGACCGAGGCGATCCCAGAGAAGAGGAGCGGGATGGGCCCAACGATGATCCCAATCGCGCTGGCGTACAGCGCCGCGTGCAGTCCGTACTGCTCGGCAATGATCGATCCCACCACGGCACCGAGCGGCATGCCGATCAGCATCAGCCACTTCATGGAGGCGTTCATCCGCCCGAGCAGCGCCTTGGGCGTGACCAGCTGCCGATATGTGACCTGGTTTGTATGGAAGAGTGCGGCACCGAAGAAGGCGACAACTTGGAAGAGCACGGAGAAGAGCGCTAGTACGATAACGCCCATTGAGACATCGAGGAGCGCAAAACCGAGTGGCATCGAGGGCAGGAGAAAACCACCAAGAATGATGGAGCGCCCCACTCCAATTCGCTCAGCGATGCGACGCGCTGTGAGAGAGCCAATCAACAAACCGAGCACACCGGCACCAAGGATGAGCCCCAGCAGCTCTGCCGGCAGGAGCAACTCACGACGTCCATAGGCAATCAGAACCGCCCCATTTGCGATCGCCCCAAAGAAGTTGAAGAGCAGTGCGGCGAGCGCATTGCCGCGTAGATGCGGATGCGTCAACACCCAGTGCAGACCTTGGCGGATTTCGTCTCGCAGTCGCGATGGGGCTGCCCCTTCGCTCACAACAGGCGGCACTTCAACATGCTTGATCTTTCGCAGCATGAGCGCGCTGATCAAGTAGCTGAGCGAGTCAAGGAAGATCGCGAGCGGGCCACCGAGCCTACCAATGATCACGCCCGCGATCGGTGGCCCCGCAACGCTCGCCCCTGAGTCGATCACCATGATGCGACTGTTCGCCTCGGCAAGCCGTGGCCCACGCAACAGCGCTGGAAGATACGACTGGTTCGCCACGTCATAGATGAGTGTCCCGGCACCAATGATGAACAGCACTGCATAGAGCACCAGCATGGTGAGCGCGTCCATCACGAAGCTCAGCGGCACGATCAGCAGCGCAGCCGTGCGCAGCAGATCCATGAGCACCATCACGGGACGGCGGGCGCGGCGATCAAGGAGTGCGCCAACTGGAAGGCTCAGCAGAACGAACGGCATCAGGAATGCCGCCTCGAGCAACACAATCGAACCATTGCTCGCCTGAATCACGTCGACTGCGATCAACGGAAAAGCAATGTGTGAAACCTGCGACCCAAGGATGCTTACCGCCTGTGCCCCGAAGAGCAGGCGCACATCTGCGTCGCGAAATGGATCGTCCGCCGCAGGTCGAAGCCGTGAGAGAAGTCTGCTCACTTGAACCCCTCGTACGTGGCTGCTAGCTCGGGTTGCCGAATCGATTCGGCCCTTCATCCCCTCGTTTCGCCATCAGGTAAATCCAGTAAATCGCAAGTGCAACAAATAGCACGACACCGATGAGCACACCAATGCTCCCTCCAGTTGCAGCATCAGAGACGCCACTGATTGCACCAGAGAGACCGACAGCGAATGAGACTACGACCACGAGGAACAGGATCACCTCAACGGCGATCAGGGCGATGATCAACTTTCCGCTTCGATTTGTGTCATGGAGTCGGCGCACTGCGACCGCAATGTTGGGCACGAAATTGGCAATGCTGAACGCCGACGCAAGTGTGGCATCAATTGCACTAAGCGCCGCACCTGCGATGATCGTGAAGAGAAAGAAGTACCAGTACTCGGCACGACTCGCACGGCCACTGAATGTGGCGTAATTGGAATAGACTGTCTTGACCGCAGCAAAGATGTCCACAGAGGCACCCCCATCGAGTGGCGCGCACCCTGCGCGCCGCAATAGGATCATAGTACGCAGTGCAACCAATCCGTTAAGATGCCGTCATGCCAGCCATCACAGTGCCAGACATCACGCTCCTTCCGCGAGCGAGCGTCGCCGACCTGCTCACCACGCATCCGCGGCCGGTGATCTCCCTGACGACTGCGCCGAGCGGATTCGAAGGCGAAGGATTCCCGGTTCGCCGCGCGTTCATGGGGGCGCCACTGAACATGATCGATCCGTTCATCATGCTCGACCAGCTCGGCGAAGTGGAGTACGCGCCCGGCGAGCCGAAGGGGACGCCATGGCATCCGCACCGCGGCTTTGAGACCGTGACGTACATCATCGATGGCATCTTCGATCACCGTGACAGCAACGGAGGCGGTGGTCGCATCACCAATGGCGATACGCAGTGGATGACGGCTGGCGGCGGCATCCTGCACATCGAAACGCCCCCAGAGTCCCTAGTGATGAGCGGCGGGCTCTTCCACGGATTTCAGCTCTGGGTGAACCTCCCGCGCGCGAAGAAGTGGTCACCCCCCGCGTATCAAGACATTCGATCCAAAGAGGTGAAGCTGCTCGCCTCCACCGATGGTGGCGCACTGTTGCGCATCATTGCGGGCGACGTGGCTGGCGCAACGGGGCCCGGCTCCACGCAGACACCGATCGCGCTCGTGCACGCCACGATTCAACCTGGCGCAGAGCTCGACCTTCCGTGGCGACCCGACTTCAACGCACTTGTGTACGCCCTCTCTGGGCGCGGAGCTGTTGGTGCAGAGGCTGTTGCGATTGAGTCCGGACAGCTCGCGGTCTACGGCGCAGGCGATCGCATCATCATTAAGGCGGCGCAACGACAAGATGCGCGCACCCCAGCGCTGGACGTGCTGATCTTGGGTGGCGAGCCGATTCGCGAACCGATCGCCTGGCTCGGGCCATTCGTGATGAACACACGCGATGAAGTGGTTCAGGCGTTTGAGGACTACAAGGCAGGAAAGCTCGGGGTGATCCCTGCCGCGCATACCAGCCCACACAACACTCCAACGAGCGTCGTCGAGTCCGAATAGTCACGCCGAGGTAGATCCCCGTGGAGCTGTTCCTCCTCGGCGCAGCGCTCGCCTTCTCCATCAACATCGAACTCGGCGTCGTCAACGTCATGATCGTTCGTACGGCAATTGACCGCGGCGCGTGGCCGGCCTTCTTGATCGGGCTCGGCTCATGCATTGGTGATCTGATCTGGGCGTGCGCCGGTGCACTTGGTGTCAGCGTGTTGCTCTCGTGGGCGCCAGCTGCGTGGATCCTCTGGCTCGGTGGGAGCGGAATCCTCTGCTGGTTCGCCGCCGCTGCACTTCTCGACGCGGTGCGTGGCGGCAGCATTGATGAGTCTTCACCACTTCGTCGTGCCAACGGAATCCGCGCAGTTGCGCTCGGTCTTGGCATTGCGATGGGATCGCCCACGCTCATCCTCTGGACCGCAACGGTAGGGGGCAGCATCGTTGCTGCGCAGGCTGCGGACCTTGGCGGATTCGTTCCGTTCATCTCAGGATTCGGTGCCGCAGCGGTTGCGCATGCGGCAGTCCTCTCCGGAGTGGTGGGGGCAACGCGGCGTTTCACGGGCCCACGGACGATTCGCGCCGTCTCGCTGATTTCGGCACTCATGTTCGCCGCGTTCGCGGTCGGGATCTTTGTGGACGGCGCACGGCGTCTCCTCCTCCCGCTGCTCAGCTAACTCCCACTCCTCCGCCAACTACCCCTCTTCGGCTACCGAGCCAGAGGCTGGCTCTGGTATCGTGTTCCCATGACCAGCACGCAGCTCCGCGCACTTGAGGGTGAACCGTCGATCTGTTGACGCTCGCATCGCGCCAACGCTCAAGAACGACGAAACCCATCAATGAGTAAGGAGAGCAAAATGAGCAAGGTACCTTTCGATCCAACACCAAAGTTCCAGGAGTACGCCACGCCGAGCGCTCTCGTCTCCACTGAGTGGCTCGCCGCCAACCTGAACACACCAGGGCTGGTTGTGGTGGAGTCAGATGAAGACACGCTCCTCTATGAGACTGGCCACATTCCAGGGAGCGTCAAGGTGGACTGGCACACCGATTTAAATGACCCAGTATCTCGGGACTATGTGGGACCAGAAGGCTTCGCGGCGCTGATGTCACGCAAGGGGATCGACCGCGATACCACGGTGATCTTCTACGGCGACAAGTCGAACTGGTGGGCCGCCTACGCACTCTGGGTCTTCCGCCTCTTCGGGCACACCGATGTGCGCCTGCTTGATGGTGGTCGCCAGAAGTGGGAGGCGGAGGGTCGCGAGGTGACCAAAGAGGTGCCGACTCGTCCCGCAACCCAGTATCCCGTCTCACCACGCAACGACAGCGAACTGCGCGCCTACCGCGAACAGGTCATTGAGCACGTCAGCGCCAAGGGCTGCATGGTGGACGTTCGATCACCGCAGGAGTTCAGCGGCGAGCTGACCCACATGCCTGACTACCCGCAGGAGGGGACGCTCCGTGGTGGCCACATCCCGGGCGCGAAGTCAGTCCCATGGAAGCGAGCCGCCAACGATGACGGCACGTTCAAGGGGGTCGCGGAACTTCGCGCCATCTACGAAGGTGAGAAGGGCCTTGCGGCGGCCGATGACGTCATCGCCTACTGCCGGATCGGCGAGCGGTCGAGCCACACCTGGTTTGTGCTCACCTATCTGCTCGGCTTCAAGAACGTCCGTAATTACGACGGCTCGTGGTCGGAGTGGGGCAACGCCGTTCGACTTCCGATCTCCGTCGGCGCCGAATAGGCGTCGGCCACACACATGGCGGACCCGACCGCAGCGCAGCTTCCACCCGGACTCGCTGCGGTCGCCGCCGACTTCGCCGACACTCCGCGCGAGATGCGCCTCGAACTACTGCTCGAATACGCAGACCGATTGAAGCCGCTCCCCGAACCGTACGCGTCGCACACTGATCTGATGGAACGTGTTGAAGAGTGTCAATCACCACTCTTCGCGATCGCGGAGGTAAACGGTGACAGTGTGCAGATCCATGCAACGGCGCCGCAAGAGTCGCCAACCACCCGAGCGTTTGCAAGCATCATGCAGCTTGGCCTCAACGGCCTTACGCCAGAAGAGATCCTCGCTGTGCCGGCCGCTGCTCCATTGCAGTTGGGCCTGACGGAGTTGGTCTCACCACTTCGCATGCGCGGAGCAACAGGACTGCTTGCACGGATCCAGCGACAGGTACGAGCCGCAATCAGCTCCTGATCGTCGCCGATTCCCGATGAGGAGTTTGCGCTAGACCGCTTCGCGAGTCCGCTCTTTATTCTTTGCCGAAATCTTGATCAAGTCACGTGTCAGGCGATCCATCTCGCTCGCAGGTAGCGACGCACCGAAACGTTCGGCGACAGCGCGCAGATGGCCTGGAGCCGCGGCGCGGAATGCCTTGACTCCGAGTGGCGTAAGTGTTGCCCAGTGGACGCGTCCATCTTCGGTACAGCGGCGGCGTGTCACCCAACCGTTTACGGCGAGCCGGTCGATGCGACGCGTCAGACCGCTCTTGGAGATCAGTGCAGCATCGGCGAGTTCGGTCATTCGAAGGGCATACCCTTCGGCGCGCGCGAGCTGCGCCATGACATCAAAGTCGGCGAGGCTCATCCCCGACGAATCCATCAACTCCGAAGAGAGCGCGCGAGTTACTCGACCGTAGGCGGTGAGGAAGGCAATCCACGCGCGTGCTACGGCGGGATCGAGGAGTGTACGCGCGTCGCTTCCAAGGATCTTGGAAAGATCGTCGAGGGGCGCGCTCTGGGAGTGGTCCACTGTTGCCATACGTTGCAATAGTTGCACTTGCAACCATCTGCGTCAAGGGGTATAGTTGCACTTGCAACGATCTGCCGGACTGCGGCAGGCGGCAGCGTATGGTTGAAGAACCAAGAGGAGGAGTAAATGTCCGCAGCACGATTCAAGCAGGTGGCCGACGCGGCCCGCATCGAGAAGGCGGTCGCCGCCCTCAGCGCAAAGGGCTTTGCCGCCAGGAGCGTGTCGAACGCCGCCGCCGCAAAGGAGGCAGTGCTGAAACTGATTCCGGCGGGGTCTGAAGTTTTCACGTTCACCTCGGCAACGCTTGACGCCGCTGGGATCACGGAAGCTCTGAACGCTGCTCCGTACGTGAGCCTGCGCGACAAGATGTACGCGCTTGATCGCAACACGCAGAGCGCGCAGATGCGCGCGATCGGTTCAGCACCTGCGTACGCCGCAGGCAGCGTCCACGCGATCACCGAGGACGGCAAGCTTGTGATCGCCTCAGCCACCGGCTCGCAGCTCCCCGCCTATGCCTACGGAGCAGGTCACGTGGTCTTCGTTGTGGGTGCTCAGAAGATTGTCAAGGACCTGGCGGAGGCAAACGAGCGCATTGAGACTTACACGCTTCCGCTTGAGGACGTCCGCGCACAGGCGGCGTATGGCGTCAACAGCGCAATCAACAAGTCCCTCGTGATGCACGGCGAACAGCCGGGCCGCATCGATGTGATCATCGTCGCAGAGGAGCTTGGCTTCTAATGCGTCGCGCATTCATCCAGAGCGCCGCAACGGCAGTTGCCGTGAATGCGGCGCTCTGGATTGTGGCGGCCGTGATCGGACTCGTCCCTGCACTCGGCGAATCCACCTTCTTTGGTGGCGTGCTCTTTGCGTCTCTCGGTGCAAGTGCAGCCGCTGCGATTGTGGCGAGTCGATTCACTGCGGCTGGCGCGCGCAAGCGCTGGGCTGGGATATCACTGGCGATCTTGCTGCTCTCATTTGTCTCGCCCCTCGCGCTTGGCGCGGGAAATCTTCCGATCTCTCCCTTCAATCCAGCTGACACCACGTACAACGAGTTCCGTGGCGGATTTGGGATCGCATACTCAATCCTCCACGTGACCACGTATCTTGCAGTCCAGCGATTCATCGCGAAAGCAATCCCCGAGTGAGCGGATTCTCTGTTTCCCGCCTCAATCATGCAGTCCTCTATGTCCGCAGCGCGAAGTCGGCCGCCGACTTTTATGCAAAGGCGTTCGGTTTCGTCATTGCGGGCAAGGAGTTCGGCGGTCGGGCCATCTTTATGCGGGCGGCGACCACGGAGAATCACCACGATCTCGGTCTCTTTGAGGTTGGTCCGGAAGCGCCGCGTGCGCCGCGGGGGAGCACCGGCCTCTACCACTTGGCGTGGGAGGTTCCGTCAATTCGTGATCTCGCGGCGGCCGCCCAAACCCTCGGTGAACTCGGCGCTCTGACAGGGGCGAGCGATCACGGGGTCAGCAAGAGCCTTTATGGTGCGGACCCCGACGGGAATGAGTTTGAGATCATGTGGAGTGTCCCCGCATCTGCATGGGGCGAGTTTGCAGAGCACGCCGCAATCCTGCCGCTCAATCTGGAGGCCGAACTCGCGCGCTGGGGCTAGACTTCATGGCATGAGCGATCCACTCGGCCCAATGGTTGGAGACCTGCGTCTCGTCACCTTCATAACCGACTTCGGTCTGCGTGACCCTTCGGCTGGCGTGCTCTCCGGTGTGGTGCTGGCGATGACGCCCAACGCGCGACCGCTCGCTCTCACACACGCGATCCCACCGTATGACGTTGAGGCGGGCGCTGAGGCGCTCGTTGAGTCACTCGTTCACCTTCCAGTTGGCGCGCATGTCGCCGTGGTTGATCCTGGCGTTGGGACGCAACGCCGCCCGATCGCCATTCGTTGTGTCCGCGGTGACGTGCTGATTGGTCCAGACAACGGGCTCCTCCTCCCCGCCGCAAAGGCGCTCGGCGGAGTTGCCGCCGTGGTGGTCCTTGATGACGAGCGCTGGTGGGGACCGAACCGCAGCCACACCTTCCACGGCCGCGACCTCTTCGCGCCGGTTGCGGCACACCTCGCCGCGGGAGTTCGCTTCGGCGATCTCGGTTCTCCCCTCGACGCGTCGCTCCTCGTCCCTGCTGCCAACCTTCCACTCGAAGTGAAAGTCGGTGAGCTACACACGGTGGTTCGCATCGTGGATGGTTTTGGGACGCTGGTCTTGGCCGGAGACCGCAGCGACATCAGCGCCGCCCTAGGAACGCTCGACCCAGGTCTCCCGCTCACAATCACTATCGGCGAAGAGACGATCGGCACGGTCTGGGCGAGTCGCTTCGGTGATGTCCCTGAGGGTGCGCCGCTCTGCTACATCGACTCGGCGGGTCGCCTTGCACTGGCCGTCAATCGCGGCAGTGCCGCCGCCACCTACGGCGCTAGCCGTCGCACCCCGATCACCATCAAGCGCACCTGACCGCGGCGGTCACGAGAAGGAGCCGCGCGAGGCGCACTCCGCGGACGCGCGGTGTGAACCCAGCAACCCCCCTGCTATCCTGCGCGTGCGGGAACTTCATGCTCGGTGCGCCGCGCGCCAGCCACTGCCCCGCCGTCCAACGTGACGATCTGTCGCGAAGACGTTGTCTGCGGCTGCACACAGGAGGTAGTGAAGAATGAGCACCCGAAACGCTCGAACCGCATTCGGACAACCTGCACGTATGGCTGTTGTCTTGATGGCGGTTGCAATGTTCGCCGCCGCCTGCGGTGGCAGCACATCATCCGCGTCTCCCTCGGCCTCAGCATCCGCCGACACATCGTGCGCGCCGGAGAATCTTGCGCTCAAGACGGCTGGTGTGTTGACGCTCTCCACGGACAATCCGGCGTACAGCCCGTGGTTCCAGGGCGGCAACGAGGGCTCGAACGTCTGGATTGGTGACTACAACAACGATCCTGCAAAGGGTGAGGGGTATGAGGGAGCGGTCGCCTATGCGATCGCAGAGCAGCTCGGGTTCTCATCGGACAAGGTCACGTGGATCGTCACGGCGTTCGACCAGGCATTCGCGCCCGGAGAGAAGTCATTCGACCTCCTCCTGAATCAGGTGTCGATCAAACCAGACCGCGCTGAAGCGGTCGATTTCAGCCATGGCTACTACGACGTGGCACAAGGTGTTGTCACCGTCGAGGGAAGTCCGATCGCGGGTGCGACCAGCATCGCCGAATTGAAGGGGGCAAAGCTCGGCACCCAGATCGGAACCACGAGTTACGACGCAATCATCAACATCATCAAGCCAGATCAGGAGCCGGCCGTCTTCAACACGATGGATGAAGCGGTCGCCGCACTCGACGCCGGCCAGATCGACGGGATTGTGGCGGATGTACCTACCACGTTCTACATGCGTGATGCGCAGCTTTCAGGTGGGGTGATCATCGGTCAGCTCGCCGGAACAGATGCAGGAGCTGAACAGTTCGGCGTTGTTCTTCAGAAGGACTCGCCGCTCACCACCTGCGTGAACACTGCGATTGACGCGCTGAAGACTGACGGCACACTCGACGCACTCCTGCTCGAGTGGATCGGCGGCTCCGGCAGCGCGCCAGTCATCGAGTAAGCATCAGTCGCTCGAAGGTGGCGACGGGGCCCGCCCGCAAGGGTCTCCTCGTCGCCACCTTTAGCACCCTCGTTGTCGCGGCACTGGTCGCGTACACCGTTGGATCGTCCCCCGCCTGGCCCGAAGTCCAGAAGGCCTTCTTCGACGGTCGCTACTTCTCCACCTCGCTCCCGGCAGTTGCAGAGGCGTTCACCATCAACATTCGCCTCTTCATCATCGCCGAGCTCCTCATCCTCCCGATCGGTCTGCTGATCGCACTCGCGCGCTCCATCACCGCCCCAGCGCTCGCACCACTGCGCATCTTCGCCACGATCTACGTGGACTTCTTCCGTGGCGTGCCGAGCATCCTGATCATCTACGTGCTCGGCTTCGGCGTTCCCGCGCTGCAGCTCGATGGCATCCCGAAAGAGCCCTTCTTCTGGGCGCTCGTCACGCTCGTGCTGATCTACTCGGCGTACGTCAGCGAGGTGTACCGTGCCGGCATTGAGTCAATTCACCCGTCACAGGAGCGCGCCGCTCGCGCCCTCGGCCTCACGCGCATCCAGGCGCTTCGGTATGTGGTGATCCCGCAGGCCTTCCGCCGCGTGATCCCGCCACTCCTCAATGACTTCATCGGCCTTCAAAAGGACACGGCGCTCGTCTCCATCCTTGGTGTGGTGGAGACCTTCAAGCAGGCGCAGATCTTGAAGGCGGCAAGCTTCAACTTCACGCCGCTGATGACCACGGCGCTCATCTTCTTGATCATCACCATCCCAATGACACGCCTCGTCGACCGACTCGCCGCAAAGGACCGCAACGCGCAGTTGGGAGGAACCCGTTGATGGCCACTCGGAAGCCAGCGCCGGTGATTGAGCTCAAGGGGCTGAAGAAGCGCTACGACGGCCGACTTGTGCTGGACGGGATCAGCCTCAGCCTTGCCGAGCACGAAGTGGTCTGCCTGATCGGCGCGTCCGGATCAGGGAAGTCAACGCTACTGCGTTGCGCAGATCTCCTAGAGCCGATCGATGGTGGCAGCATCCACCTTGATGGTGTACGCGTTGCCTTTGAGGACCGCAACGCAGATGAAACGCGACGGAAGCTTGGCATTGTCTTCCAAGGCTTCAACCTATTCCCGCACCTGACGGTTCTCGAGAATGTTGCGCTTGCACCGCGAGTTGCCTTGGGTCTGACCTCGCGCGCCGCCGATCGCCGTGCAAAAGATCTCCTCAAGTCACTCGGCCTTGCAGAGAAGGCACGTGAGTTTCCAGACAAGCTCTCCGGCGGTCAGCAGCAACGCGTGGCCATTGCTCGTGCGCTTGCGACAGAACCGAAGGTGCTCCTCCTTGACGAGATCACGAGCGCACTTGACCCGGTTCTCGTTGCCGAGGTGCTCGAAACACTTCGCTCACTCGCGCAGAGTGGCATGACGATGTTGATCGCAACGCATGAGATGGCGTTCGCCGCCGATGTTGCAGATCGCATCTGCTATCTGGAGGGTGGCCGCCTCGTTGAAGAGGGTTCACCGAAGCGCATCTTCGGTTCGCCACGCGACCCGCGCACGAAAGAGTTCTTGCGTCGAGTGCGGTCAGTCAGCGGCGGACGTCGAGCACCTGGCCGGTAAGACCAGAGGCGACGAGTCGGAGTGTGGCAGCGGCCACCTCCTGAGGTGTCAAGAGTGCGGCGTGATCTTCGTTTGGAAATGCGGCCTGTCGCATCGGCGTATTCGCCCGCTCTGGCGCAACCGCATTGACGCGAATTGACGCGCCGATCCACTCGTCCGCGAGCGCTTGCGTCAGGTTGACGATGGCCGCCTTCGTCGCACTGTAGACGGCGTACTCCGCTCTTCCCTTCGTGAACGAGCTTGAAGTGAAGAGCGTGAGTGACCCGCGGCTCACCGTCAGGTGCGCATGCGCGGCGCGAGCCAGGTAGACGCTCGCCGCAAGATTCACCGCCAACGTCTCTTCAATGACACGTGCGTCTTGGCCGGCAAGGTCGCCCTTATGGAGCACGCCCGCGGTCACGATCAGATCGTCAATGCCGCCAAGGCTCTCCGCAGCTTTGATGAGAGCCGCTTCCGCTCCGCTCGCGGTGGTGACATCGGCAACGGTGCTCCTCCCCACCGCGTGCACGCGCGCGCCACCACCTGTGAGTTCCGCGGCGATCGCCGCGCCGATGCCAGACGTTCCTCCAATGATCACCACACGTCGACCGCTCCAGTACTTCCCGTTCCCTTCGGGACTTGTTGCCTTCTCTGGCGGGATGGACTGCAGTTGGATCAGGCGATCGGCGAGCACGTGGTCGATCCGCGTGGTGATCTTGATATTCTCCTCGGCGCCATCAACATGCAGGAGTCGCGCGCCCGGAACATTGCGCAGGACGAGCGTGCAATCGTCGGTCGCCTGCGAACCCTCCGGCGCTTTCGCGTATGCCGTTCGGAGAATCCCAACAATGAACCCTTGTGGTGTCTGACCTCGCCGGTAGAGGTTTCGGTTCGGAATATCGGTGATCTTTTCGCCGTCAACAATGACGAGTGTGTCTGGCGTGGGGATGGTGGTATCCACCGCGTCCGCGCGGCCAGCAGCAAGTGGCGCGATCACGCGCTCCACAACCTCGCGCGACAGGAGTGGGCGCACCGCATCGTGGATCAGAACGATGTCGCCGTCAGCCGCGCTGAGAGCATCGAGTGCCGCGCGGGTGGATTCGTTGCGACTGCTCCCGCCAGGGACTACGGAGACGTTGATCCCCTCAAGGCCCTGCAGACCGTCTCTCGTCTCCTGCAACCAGTCGGGGTTGGCGGCAACAACGATCTGATCGAACCGCCCACCAGAGGCGAGCGCAACTACGCTTCGCCGCAGGACGCTCTCCCCTGCAAGACGGATGAACTGCTTTGGAATCTGGTCGCCGAACCGCTGACCAGAGCCGCCTGCGAGGATGATCCCAAACTGCTTCACGCCGAGCAGCATACCCCCGCGTACAGGGGACCCGCTCTTACTGCCGAGTCACGGCTGCTGGGATGCGGATCGGCTCGCCGCGAAGAGCGGGGAGGGCAACGCCAGACACGAACCGCTCGGTTGCGCGTCCATCCATCACGTCGAAGGACGCAGCGGCGAAGGCGTGCACCCGCTGGAGGTCGAACTGTTTCGCCTGAATCCAGCGCGCGAGCTGCTCAGTCTCCTCGAACACCGGCCCTGGGACACCAGTTCGATAATCGAAGAAGAATCCCCGTTCGCGCTCATACGCCGCAAGGTCTGGGGCGAGGAAGGCCATCGGTCGATTGAGCAGCGCGTACTCAAAGATGATGCTGGAGTAATCACTCACCAAGATGTCGCCAGCAAGCATCACCTCATTCACGTCTGGCTCGCCTGACGCGTCCACGACGAAGTCTCCAATCTCGGGGGGAATCTTCATTGCTGACTTCACAAATGGGTGGAGGCGAACGATCAGACGGTACTCACTGCCGAGCGCCCGATGCAGCGCAGTGATGTCGAGCAGCTCCGGTGGGGCCGCCCGCTTGAGGTCCGCCCCACGGAAGGTCGGCGCGTAGAGAATTGTCGTTCTCCCGTCGCGAAGCCCGAGTCGCTCGCGCACCGCGCGCTCTTGCGCGTCTCGTCGCGGCGAGTGGAGGAGTACATCAGTCCTCGGTATCCCAAACGCCGCGCTAATCGTTTCCAGAGACTGCCCGAACGCCTCCGCATAGATTGGCGCGATCGAGGCGGAAGAAACCAGCGTGAGATCGTAGTTGGAGTGGATCGGCACCCACTTCAGGAAGATCTGATCAGCACCCCACTCAGCCTCAAGTGTGGCACGACCGAAGCGTTTGAATGCACCGCAGGCGTGCCAGACCTGCACGATTGTTACGCCGAGACGCTTCTTCACAGGATAAATCGGGAAGAAGTAGTCGTCGACGATCACCAGTCGCGAAGAGGAAACGCGATACGAACGCATGAAGATACGCGCCACCGCTTGCACCAACCCAAGGATCGGAAGCTCGCCACGTCGTTCGCCTTCACTTTCAGTTTCGCAAAAGATGTTGGGTGCCGGGTTCAGGTCCGTCAGCGCGCGGTGAATCTCCGCGAGGTTCCCTCGCAACTGACCATCGCGATTTGCGGCGATGTAGACACGTTCCTGGATTGGCCGGAGTCGCGCAGCAGCGGCGCCCGCTCGCGCGGCGAGCACTCGGACGATCGTGCGCAGTGGCAGGATGCGACGCAGGCGGGAGCTCAAGGAGATCGGCATGGCGGGAGTATAGGATGCAAGCATGAATCGACTTGAACTCGCGCTCACGCGACTCGTGCTCGGCCTGGTCGCCTTCGTGGCGCAGCGCTTCGCGCTCCGGAGCGAGGTGCTGTTCGCATCCTCACGCGATCACGTGCTCGGTCAACAACTCGCAGCACTCTCGACCGCGATCCGAGAGGCCGCACCCGAACTCGGACAGCGCGTAGCCCTTGCGCCATACGGCTACAGAATCACCTCCAAGGTTCGGTACCTCCTTCACCTCATTGGAGCAACCTGGGCGCTCAATCGCGCGAAGATCACGATCATTGACAACGCGTGGCTCCCCGTGCACATCACTGCGCGAAGGCGCGCCAGCCGCGTGATCCAGGTCTGGCACGCGGAGGGTGCGTACAAGCGATTCGGATACGCGGCGCACGGTGCAAGCACCCTCGCCGATGGCGCGCTGCGCGGGCTCATCCATCGCGGGTATGACGCTGCGCTCGTCTCATCAGACGCGGTCCGAGCAGCGTATGCCGAGGCGTTCCGGCTACCGGTGGAGCGCGTCTATGCCGTAGGTCCGCTCCATGGCGCCTGGCTTGCAAGCGAATCGCGCGTTGCCGAGAGGGTCAGCGCGCTTCGGGAGCAGTATCCGGCTCTAGAAGGACGACACGTGCTTCTGTACGCACCCACCTTTCGAGGTCGTGGCGTCAGTCGACGATCCGCACTTGCGATATCTCCGGACGCGATCGCCGCGGCACTTCCACCCGATTGGATCGTTCTGATCAAAGCGCACCCGCTGGTGCCGATCACGGACACGGCAACTCACCCGTCATGCCTCATCGTCGATCGCAGGACGCCAGTGGAGGATCTTTTTCCTGTTGCAGACGCCCTCTTCACCGACTACTCATCATCGGTATTCCTCTGGTCGCTGATGGCTCGGCCACTTCTTCTCGCAATCGATGACCTAGAGGAGTACTCGAAGGATCCTGGGCTCTTCGCGGATCTCTCAGCGAGCGACGGGATCGGTCAACGCGTGAGCACTGCCGCCGATGTTGCCGCGCTTCTCACCGCGAGCCAGGTGCATGGTGATCGGGTGGCGCGCGAGCGATATCACGCGTTTGCCGAGAAGTACCTCGGACCGCGCGCTGAACTCGACGGCGCACCGGCGCGAGCGGCGGCGCTCATCTTGAGCGAGGTGATCCCCGCTCAGCGAAGCAGCGAGCGCCAATAGAGCGCTGCGAACCCTGCGGCGAGCACCGCGAGCGTTCCAGCAAGTGCGAGCGCACCGCTCGCGCCAAAGAGTGAGACGGCAGCACCGGTCGCCAACCCGCCGATCGGCGTAGACCCGGCGAAGACTGTGGTGTAGACACTCATCACCCTGCCTCGAAGTGGCGCTGGCGTGGTGGTCTGGATCGAGGCGTTCGCGGTCGCCGCCATCGAGATCGCACCGAAGCCCGCACCGAAGAGCGCGAATCCCGTCAGTGGCAGGGCAACGGCGAGGCCGCTCTGGGCGGCGGCTCCCGCCGCGATGCTGAACACTCCGAGCAGTGCGCCGCCGATCACGATCAACGGTCTCCGCGGCTCTCGAAGTGCCGCAACAGTCAGTGCGCCAAGGAGAGATCCGAGCCCAACCGCTGCCATCAAGCCTCCGAGTCCAGCGGCTCCGATCCGCAGCACCGCGCGAGAGAGCGGTGGAATGATGACATTGAAGTTCATCGCAACACCGGAGATCACGCCGATCACGAACACGCATAGTGCGACGATCGGCGTCCGCCGCACGTAGCGCAGACCCTCCATCAGGCTCGTAGTCACTGCCGCAACGCTTCGTGGGCGTGCGCTGCGGGGCGCGGGATGCAGTTCAACGTCTCGCATCAAGAGGAGTGCAAGGAGCGTCGCAAGGAAGCTGGCACCGTTCACTGCAAAACAACCAGCCACGCCGATCGTGCCGATCAAGACGCCGCCGACCGCAGGCCCAACGACGCGCGCGCCGTTGAACATCGCCGAGTTGAAGGCGACGGCGCGACCCACCTCCTCCCGCGGCACCATCTCAGAGAAGAACGACTGTCGAATCGGCATGTCCACCGCATTGACCGTTCCCAGCGCAATCGCGAGGACGGTCAAGAGGGGGATCGACATCACGCCGAACGCAACAAAGAGCGCTTGGAGCAGCGCGAGGGACATGAGCGCCGCCTGCGTGCCGATCAACGCCTGCCGCTTCGGCAGCACATCCGCGAGGACACCTCCGAAGAGTCCGAACACGAGGACGGGCGTGAACTGCGCTGCGGCAACAACACCGAGCCAGACGGGATTCGGCGTGAGTTCAGTGATCAGCCATGCCTGGGCGATCGATTGCATCCATGTGCCAGCGAGCGAGATGAGTTGACCACCCCAGAAGAGTCGGTAGTTTCGATGGCGGAATGGCCCACGCCAGCGTGTGGCGCCGATCACGTTCGTCGACGCGCTCGCCCCTTCGTGGTGCGCGTTTTCTCCGTACGGCGCAGCGCCGCCGCAGCAGCAACTACGGGGAGGGCGAAGATAGCGCCGGGAATGCCTGCCACCAGGCCACCTGCGGTTCCAGCGATGAACACCGTTGCGCCGGAGAGCCGAAGCACTCCGTTGAGAAGCTTCGGCGCAAGTTGCGTTGCAACGAGAAGCCAGCTGGCCACGATGATTGCCACGCCGATCGCCGCCTGATCTCCCGCGCTCAGCAGCGCAAGAAGGAGCGGCGGAATCACCGCGGCGCCCTGTCCGATGGTTGGAATCGCCATGACAAGTCCGCCGAGCGTGCCGGCCAACACCGCATCCGCGCCGGCAAGCGAAGCCCCAAGTCCAGCGGTGAGGCCGAAGGTGAGTCCGAGGAGAAGGTGGCGTCCGATGAATCGCGCAAGGATCGATTCAAGGACCTCTCGAGATCGATGCACGGACGCTTCGCTGGCGCGCGGAAGGAAGATGTTCAGCACACCCACGTAGTCAGGATTCGCCGAGAGGATCACGCCGAGTCCGATCGCCAAAATGACCGGCCCGAGTGCCGCCACAGCGCCTGCAGCGATGTTCGCGATGTTCGCCTCCACCGCGGTTGCCGCGCTGCGGATGACGGTGAGTGCTTCTGTCGCGATCGGGACAAGGTCGATCTCGATACCGATCGACCGAAGCAGGTCGCTCGGACGTGCAACCAGCGCTCCGAACTCTGCACTGGTCGGCGGCGCCGCCCCCCCGACGGCACCCAGTGAAGAGGCGAGCGCGAAGGCCCGCGCCCCGT
>JAYQPX010000006.1:22647-46208 GCA_038145565.1 Chloroflexota bacterium
CCCCCCACCGCCCGCCCGCCCCCCCCCCCCCCCCCCCTGCCTTCGCCCCCCGCCGGGGGGCCCCCCCCCCCCACGACGACACCGAGTGAAGAGGCGAGCGCGAAGACGAGCTCCGCGATGATCACGAGCACGGGAATCGCTCCGAGCACCCAGACCACGATCACCGCCCGACGTCGAGCCATGCCGCGACGCGCGAGCGCGTCGATCGGTGCGTCCGCAAGCGTTGCAAGGAGCCAGCCCGCGATCAGGGCGGCGATCAGGGCGCTTTGCGCGCTCACGAGCGCGGCGATCTGCGCAAGTCCCGCACCAATGAGGAGCACCGCGGCACTCGCGAGCGCCGCCCATGCGAGCGCCTGGACGATCGGTGGCCAGGTGCGCGGACTGCCGAGTGGCGGTAGGTTCATGTGATCAGGCTAGCGCACGCTGGACCACGTCGAGAGGGAGCGCGATCGCTTCGGCGTTGTTCACCCCGACCATGCTCTCTGCTGCGATCATCGCATCCAGAATCGCCTCCTCGGTAGCATCCGCTGTTGCCTCAAAGATCGGTGAGATGTGCGCGTTGATCAGCATCTCCACACTCTGGCTAAACGGCGCGACCGGCTCCAGATCTTCTGGCGGAAGGTTCGCGTTCGCCGTCGAGAAGCTCAGAACGAGATCGCCCGATGAGTGTTCGCCGACACCACCAACACGCGCGATCCCCATCACGGCGCGCTGAGCAAGGCGGTCAAGCTGCATTGGAAGTAGCGGTGCATCCGTGGCAACGATCACGATGATGGAGCCTGCGCCGCCGCGCGGGTCGTCGGGTGCAAACGCTGAAGGCGTCTCTGTTGGCGTGACTTGTGGCGCGGCCTTCCACGGAAGCGGGTACCTGGCGGTGTCGAGCACGCCCCCCTCGGCGCTGAGAGCATGTCCAGCAATGGTGAGTCGATGGCGGCGACCATGGTTCGCCTGCACGAACACGCCGATCGTGTAGCCGCCGAGTGCTGCAGGAAGGGTGCGACTCGAGGTGCCGTTGCCACCCTTGAATCCGTGACAGATCATCCCCGTGCCACCGCCCTGGTTTCCGCGCGGCACCGGGGCGCCCACAGGGAGTGCGGCGGCGGCATCAAGTGCGGCGCGTGCATGCGCCGCAGTGATGTGAAATCCATTGATGTCGTTCAAGACGCCGTCGAATGTCTCACCAACCACTGGGAGACTCCATGCAGGCGCTCCACGTACGTTGTCGATCGACCAACGAATCATCTCGTCGTGCACCACGCCAACGGAATGCGTATTGGTGATGCAGATCGGCGTGGTCAGGAACCCAGATTCGCGAATCCATTCAAGGCCTGTCATCTCCCCGTTCCCATTCAGCCGATGCGTGCCAGCGAAGAGCGGATGCCCCATAGATTCAAGCGCCTGCGGCAGGATTGCGGTAACGCCCGTTCGAATCGGTCCGCTTCCGCGCAGCAGAGCGCCATCCCCCGCAATCAGCGTCTCTGTAGCAACGCGCACGCCCTTAACATCGCTGATCGCGTTGCGGGGGCCGTGCGGAAAGCGACCGATCGTGATCCCAAGGTCTGCGGCTCGTTCCCTTCGAGACATGGTGATCTCCTTATCGCTGCGCTCGTTCGGCGGCGTACAGGGTGATCGCCGCAGCAACGCCAAGGTTAAGGCTCTCGGCGCGACCGAGCATTGGAATGCTCACCGCCACACGACATGCCGCGCGAAGTGCCGGTGACAGCCCATCCGACTCTGTGCCAACGACAATCATTGCAGGAGCGCGGTACGCCACCGCGGCGTAGTCAGACGGAGCATCGCCCGCCGTCGCTACGCTCTCTCCCGGCCAGCGCGCGAGAAGCTCCCGCGCCTCCGCGTCGTTCAGACGAAAGATTGGAACCGCAAAGACTGAACCCATCGTGGCGCGAACGCACTCCACACTGTACGGATCGCACGTTTCACCAACCAAGATGACACCGCCCGCTGCCACCGCATCCGCGCTTCGGATGCAGCTGCCAAGGTTTCCTGGATCCCGCGGGCCTTCGAGCATCAACCATCGTGTCGCGGCGGAAGGATCAATCTGCTGTAACCCCTGCGTCTCAGCCGCGGGCTCTGCGAATACGCCGAGGAGCGGCTGTGGGTTCTCGCGACCAGTCACCTTTGAGAGCACCTCATTGGAAACGCGGATTACACGATCCGCCGTGAGCCTGGTGCCTTCACCCTCTGGCCCAATGAGCAGGATGCTGGCGCGCCACCCCGCGCCAACCGCCTCTGCGAGTGTCCGCTCCCCTTCCGCGATGAAGCGACGCTGCTCCTTCCGGCCCTTCGGCGTGCGAAGTTCTCGCAACTCCTTCACCAAGGGGTTGCTCACGCTCTCGATGCGTTCGTTGCTGCCGCTGGGCTGCATGCTCATGTGCACACAATACCCGCAGGCTCGGATGCGCCATAAGATGAGCCCACTCAATGAAAATCAGCATCATCGGCGCAGGGAGTACCTACACCCCAGAGTTGATCGAGGGGATCGGTCAAGGACGACTCGGTGCCCCGCTGGACGAACTGGTTCTGATGGACACCGACGTAGCCAGGCTGAACACCGTTGGCGGTCTGACCCGCAGGATGCTTGAACGCGCGGGCTGGGGCGGACGCCTCCAGCTCACCACCCGCCGGGACGATGCACTTGACGGCGCGGACGCGTGCATCGTCCAGTACCGCATCGGCGGCACAGCGGCACGCGCGCTCGACGAATCAATCCCACTCGCGCACGGCGTGATCGGCCAAGAGACGGTTGGACCAGGCGGTTGGGCGAAGGCGCTGCGCACCATCCCACCCACCCTTGAGATCGCCGAGGAGCTTGCGCGGCGAAGTCCGCACGCATGGCTGATCGACTTTGCGAATCCTGTGTCGATCGTGACGCAGGCGCTCCTTGATGAGGGGCACCGCGCCGTTGGCCTCTGCAACGTGGCGGTGAACATCCAGCAGCGCGCCGCGGCCCACTTCAGCGCGCCGCTTGACGCAGTGGAGGTGGAGTCTGTTGGCCTGAATCACGCCTCGTGGTTTCGGGAGATCTCGGTCTCCGGCACGCCTCAGATGAAGCAATTGGCACGGAGCAACCCTGAACTTCTCGCGGAGTGGGGTGCCTGCAGTGAAGCGGACATTGCCCGCGAAGGCTGCATCCCAAGCTACTACCTGCGCTACTACCACGAGCACGCCACAGTATTGGAGGAACAGCGACGCGAAGGGACGCGCGCGCCGAAGGTGGCACGCATCGAAGCCGAGCTCCTGCAGATGTTTGATGATCCTTCACTTGCACAGAAGCCTGCGCTGCTTGCAGAACGTGGTGGTGCCAACTACTCAACTGCCGCGCTTGATCTGATTGCCGCGCTCACCGGCGCGCGGCCGGCGCGGTTAGTTGTGGATGTGCAGAATCGCGGTGCAATCCCTGATTTACCGGCTCAACTTGTCGTAGAGGTGCTGTGTGACGTCGATGCAGGCGGGGGACGACCGATCCCAACTGCCTCCCTTGGCGGGGAACGGCGCGACCTGATTCAGCAACTTGGAGTGTTCACAATGGCAACGGCTGCCGCAGCAAATGCGCGCGATCGCGATGCGGCGGTCAGGGCGCTCGCACTGAACCCGCTCATTCAAGGAAGTGTCCAGGCGGAGAGAATCGGCTCTGAGCTGTTGGCTGCTCACGGGCTCTGAGATCAGCGTCGAGTCGTCACCATGATTGGTTCTGATCGGGGTGCCGACCCTGCGGGGATCGCAAATGCCTGGATCGTCACACGATATTTCGTCCCTGGCTCAAGCGCGACGATTGCACAGCTTGTCGCTGCTCCTATCACGGTGCACGATCTGCTCGGTCCATTTGCTCGTTTGGCAGTTGCGCGGAATCCGCTGCTTCCAGGTGGCAGAGGGCTCGCGAGCTCCACCACGATTGAGCGTCGACTGGGTGTAGCGTTCGGAGCTGGACTGGAGAGCGGAGCTGGAGTACTCCACGCAGAGATGCAAATTCGACCAGACTCCCCCGGCTGGCCACGGAGCCGTGTTGCCGCGTAGGCGAGCGCATGAGCCGACGAAACGAGCGCATCTGGTTCTGACGCAAGTCCACCACCGATAGCAGAGAAAGCCACTGCGCCTGGGTCCCATCGTGCAATGCGCAGCGCTGGGGTGCTGCCTGCCTGGGTGAACGACCCGCCAACGAGCATCTCTCCGTCAGCGGTCGAAACCGCAGCGGAAATCCACGTTGCCTTTCTTGGAATCGAAACGCCCGAACCCAGCCGTTCCCAGCCATATCCACTGAGCGCACTCTCCTTGATCAGGGGGGCGCCATACCAGCCAACTCCTGCGCCAGCGATCAACTCCCCGCTTGAACCGATAGACAGCACGCGCGGCGCGCCATCAAGCGTCGTCGTAGTAGCGATCGGTCGCCACGAGTTTGACTGAGGGCTCCAACGAGCTACGAGTGCAGAGAGGCTCCCCACTTTGAGGTATCCGGAGATGCTGACTGCGCCGGCTGGCGAGATTGCAACCGCCTCTCCTTCACCCTGGAGCTGTGATGGCCCCTGTGCGTTGATTGCCCGCCACCCACCCTCTGGAGCCCAAAGGGCAACTGACGGAGAGCTCTTTCCTCCCGCGGAAGAGAAGCGCCCAGCAACCACGAGCTGCCCACTCGCGTCATCTAGCGCCATCGCCCTAACCAGTGGTCGCCCACCGCTCACCCCCCTGCCAACTGAAGACCACGTGCGACGCTTCAGATCGAACTGCGCAAGCCCGTTCACTCGAACGCGGGTTGCACCTGCACGAACAGAGGAGAAACCGCCACCGACATACAAGACTCCGCGAGCGGAATCCACGCGCATGGCATACACGTCGCCAACCGCACCGTTTTCCTGTGTGAGTGATGCAAGCGCAGACCAGCTGCCCGTAACCGGGCTTCGTTGTGCGAGACCCTGAACGGCTACCCCTCCGGCTCGTGTGAGTCCGCGTCCAGCCACTACGAGACTGCCGTCTGGGAGTTCAACCATTGAGGTGACCGCACCTCGCCAGTCCGCACTATCGCCAGAGTTGAGATCGATCCAGCGCTCGGAAGCACCACCCGCTGCTGGATCACCGCATGCGGTAAACGTGGAAGGCGACTCGACTGGAAACGGCTCAGGGTTCGCGCGTTCGGCGGCAGTCAGCCCTGCGCCAGTGGTCCCAGCGATTGCTTGGGCGGGGCCAGGGGCAGGTGCATCCAAAAGACTAATCAGATTGATCGCGAGGTCATCTGCATAGTTGCCGGGCGTCCCCATCCCGTTTGCAGTGACGGCAATGGTCACGCCAAGCTCTGGAATTCGACGCAGGCTGGTACTCACGCCGCTGTACCCGCCCGTATGCCCATAGGTGCGCAGCGTCCCGAGCCAGCTGCGATCCATCATGCTCCCGATCGTGTACGACCACGGGAGGCCAGTAAGGTTTGCAATACCGTTGATTAACTGTGTCTGACTCCCTTCAAGGAGTCGGTCGCCCCAGAGCAGTTCGCCGAATCGCGCGAGGTCACGGGGTGTGGCAAACAGATCGCCCGCACCGCGCAAGACAGCAGCAACAGATTTCGTCGGACCCCATCCCGATTGTCCAAATGGCCGCATCTTCCCTCTCGCCCAGATGTGGGTCCGCGCGGCACCCGCGACCGGACCAAACGAGGTCTCTTTGAGTCCGAGTGGCCTGATGATCAACTTCTCCACCAACTCGCGCCACCCAACGCCAGTGGCCTTCTCCGCTGCGAGCGTCACCAATGTGAAGCTAGAGTTTGAATATTCAAAGTCGCCAATCTCACCGCGTGGAAGTAGGTTCTGCACGGCGGTCTTCGCCCCAACCTTGCCATTTGCATTGCGGATCAGCCAGTCCATGCGTGTGTATTTATCGGTTAGCCAGTCGCTCATTCCACTTTCGTGTCGAAGCAGATCCTCAATCGTTGCTGCGGGGTTCACATCGGCATCTGGCACGAGCGACGCAGCTCGTGTCTCAAGCGGCATCACTCCGCATGCATCCAGCAGCAGCGCAAGCACGGCAGTGAACGGCTTGCTCACACTGGCAAGTGCAAAAGGAGTAGCGGGCGTCACCTTCCTACCACTGTTGTTGTCGGCAGCACCGCTTACTGCGGTCGCACTTCTCCCGTCGTCCCACCGAACTGCGACAGAGATACCCGGATATCGCGTACGTCGGTTTTCGTGCCACGTGGATACGCGCTCCTGGATTCGGGTTGAGGTGGCTGGGTCGAGCGGCCGAGAGGCCGGAAGTGGGACGGGTCGAGCGGCGCACTCCCACACGGAACCGTGTGCAGCGCGAGCGCTCGGCACAACATCGGGGACCGCGGCCAGCGTCCAGACGGCGGCTAGGAGTGAGAGGGCTAATCCAAGCATGCGACGCATGCTCTAATCATGAGGGAGTGGGGACAGGCGCGCAGGGGGCGGCTACCCTAACGCGAGCGCCCCTACTCAAGGGGCGAAGTATGGAGGCGCTATGGAGAGCGGAGTGACCGTTGCAGGAATTGTCGTCGCCTGGATGACAACTTTCATCAGCGGGTTTGTCTGGTTCGGACCAAGAACTTTCTTCCCAACTTGGTGGAGGCTCATGGGCCGCACCAAGAACGACGTTCCTGGGGGCGGAGGGAGCATGGTCACCACATTCGGATCGGTGTTGACCGGACAGTTGATTGCGGTCGCGACGCTGGCGGCCATCATGGGACCTGCAATTGAGCTGGGTCGGATCAACAGCCCGATTGATGGCGCACTTTTCGGTCTCCTTGTCGGCACTGGCATTGCAGGGGCTACTGCACTTGGACATCGCATGTTCTCGGGACACGGCGTGTTTGTTTGGTTGATTGAATCAGGCAATGACATCGTGAACCTTGGTCTGGCTGGCGCAATACTCGCGGCGCTGCGATGAAGCTTCTTGGTAGCCGAACATGAAGATTGTCGTCTACGGTGCCGGCTATGTCGGCCTTGTTGCAGCCGCATGCTTTGCAAGGTCTGGCAATCACGTGCTCGCGGTGGACCCTGATCCAGATCGGCTCGCTTCGCTATCGCGCGGTCAGGTGCCATTCCTCGAAGCTGGACTGGATGAGCTGGTCGCCAGCGGCATCACCGCCGGCACCCTCCGATTCTCAGGAAATCCAGAAGATGCGGCTGCGCATGCTGACATTCACTTTCTCGCCGTTGGGACACCTTCCGCACCGGACGGAAGTACAGACGAGTCGCAACTTCATGCGGCCGCACATGCAATTGGTCGTGGAGCAGTCTCAGATGTGATCGTCGTGGTGAAGAGCACCGCACCTGTCGGTGCGGCCGAACGAGTCGCAGAAGTTGTCAGGGGAGAGCTCAAGTCGCGTAATCTGGCACACACTGTAGACATTGTCGTCAACCCGGAGTTCCTTCGTGCAGGTTCAGCAGTCGTAGATTTTCTCAATCCTGACCGTGTGGTCATCGGTGGCGACAACCCAGCGGCCCTGGACCGAATCGCTCAGCTATACAGCCCATTTGCAACACCGGGCCAAATCCTCACGATGGATGCAGCGTCTGCATCACTCGTCAAATACGCGGCCAATGCAATGCTGGCAACAAGGATCAGCTTCATGAACGAACTCGCGAATCTTGCCGAAGCGCTCGGTGCAGACATTGACGGCGTGCGTCGCGGGCTCGGCGCCGACCCGCGCATCGGAAGCCACTACTTGAGCCCAGGTATGGGGTACGGAGGCTCGTGTCTCCCCAAAGATGTGTCATCGCTTATCTCTGCGGGTGAAGCCGCCGGCGTAACCATGGGGGTCGCTCGTGCAGTGGCAGAAGCGAACAGCCTCCAGCCGCACCGATTGGCCGAAAAGCTTGAGCGTCACCTTGGCGATCTTTCAGGTCGAACGATTGCGGTATGGGGAATCGCCTTCAAGGGTGGGACAGACGATCTACGCGATGCTCCGAGCAAGATTCTCATTGACGATCTCCTTGTTGCGGGTGCACGAGTGCGCGCGTTCGACCCCGGCGCAACGAAAGTCGCCCGCACCCTCTACAAACAATCCCCCGCAGTGGAGATTCTGGAAGGAGCAATGGACGCACTCCATGGCGCTGATGCCCTGGCCATTGCTGCAGACTGGCCAGAGTTCCGCAGCGTCAAGCCAATTGACATTGTCACCTCCCTAAAAACGCCACTTGTCGTTGACGGCAGAAACCTTTTTGAGCCTTCGGCGATGCGGGAAGTAGGTCTGACGTACTGCGGTGTCGGGCGAGGCGACGCTTGATCGCTGCCTCGGACTACGCAGTCATCGTCTTCGCATACAACCGACCAGAGAACACGCGTCGCACGCTGCAATCACTTCAGAGGGCTGTTGCGCTTCAACAAAGCCTTGATCCCTCTGCTCGGCCCCCGTATGTCATCGCTGCAATTGATGGACCAAAGTCCAACCCAAAAGACCTGGCGCTCGTTGATGAGGTTACCCGAGTGATTCAAGCTGAGATGCCGCACGCGGAGATTCGGCGCGGTCTGACCAATCGATCTCTCCCCACCCATTTGACAAGCACCCTCGATGACATCTTCTCCACTCCAGGCACTCGATTGTTGATCTGTATTGAGGATGATGTTGAAATCGCTCCAACGTTGATCGCAGCCATGCTCCACGCCTCAAGGCGGCTAGAGCGCGAGGGTTACGTCATTGGAGCAGCGCCGGCACACCGTGATGGCAGCCTTGAACATCAGGCACTCTGCCTAGATCGCGTGGCGCACAAGGCGAGTAGTGACCTCCTGAAAACCTACATCCAGGAGTTCTCGCTGGATGGCGCGCAACGTGAGGGAGCGTATGGGGCACGTGATCATGACGCGATCAACCGGTGGAGCCGCGCGATTGCGCTTCGTGCAAACGTGCGTCCACCAGAAGGAACGAGTCAAGATCGAATTCGAGAGCTTGCGTGGAGAACCAGCGGTATCCAGCTCGTTGGGTTGCCCATGAGGCTGGTGAAACACCGTGGATACTGGGGTCAACACAACACGCCGTGGTACGCGCTTCGAACGGGACAGCTCTTTCAACGCCTTGATCGACGACCGTGGGTCGAGATCGCGCGAGAGATCACTGCCTTACTTGAGAAGCGCTGAGGGCTTGATAGAACTCATCGGCAACCTCACTCCAGGTGCGTGGTTTGAAGTTCTCAGTGATCGCTTTGCTGAGACGTTCAGGTTCGCTTCCGGTCCACCAGGACTTGATAGCAGCCTCGAGCGCTGCCTCATCTCCTGCGGGCACAGCGCTCACATAGGGAGAGCCCGCTGCAGCCGGAACGGCGTCCGTTGCAATTGATGGGCGCCCCGCGAGAAGTGCCTCTCTGATCGGCAGGCCCCACCCCTCGGCGAGCGAGGGCATCACGACGAAACGACTCTGTCGGTACAGCAATGCGAGCGCACGATCATCTGCATCGTGGACAAGTTGAATTCGCGCGAATGCATGCTGGCTCTCTCGTAGGACTCGGAAGAGATCACCATCCTGAGGGTGGCGTCGCCCAGCCAGGACAAGGCGTGGCACAGTGTCAATACGCTCCCCGCGTGCGAGAACTTGAGCGCACCACCGCTCCCAAATCCTGATTAATGCGACAAGGTTTTTTCTCGGGTGCAGCGTGCCCACACAGAGAATGATTCTCTCTTTCTCATCGCGAGGATCAAGCTCTTGCAGCTGATCTGCAGGTTGCAGTTCAGGATCTGCCGGCATCAGCAGAGTGGTCGGTTTCTGATAGCGCTGCATTAGCTCGCCAACGACTTCTCCCGACACAGCAAACACGACATCGGCACATCGGATCAGCGCTTCAATGTCTCGTTTTGCCGATTCGCCCTGAGCATCAGCAAACCATTGCGGCGACGTCGCTGGGAGTAGATCGTGGACGAGCAGGGCCACGTTGACCTTGTGAGTCTCCTTGGCGAGCTCGATTGCGTGGGCCATGCCCGGGGCAATCCACGGGGCGCCAAGCACTGCAACCCAGTCTCCTCCACGTGCCTGAATCATGTTGCCGCCACGCTGCCGAGCAAGGCGACCGAGAACTGCGCGCGCCAGAGTGCGAATTGACTCTTGTACCCGCCGCGGAGTGCGCGCGAGCAGCCAGAGCGCTGGCTCTGCGATCCGTGCGGCGATCGAGCGCCTCCCAGCGGTCGGAGGGGTGACCTCCCTGATCCCTGAGTCAGAAACGACAACGTGCGTTGCGCCGTGTTGCGCAACAAGTGCAGCGCTCAAGCCCGAGGTTACACGCTGGATTCCTGTTGGGCGCGTGATTGCACTTCCGTAGACGAGAAGATCGTTGATTGCAACGTACAGTTTTGGCACTACACGCCGCGTCCTGACAAGACGACGCGGATAGTTCTGAGGATGACCTCAAGATCAAACGCGATTGACCAACGCTGGATGTACTCGAGGTCGTCGCTGATGCGCTGCTCGAAATCGTCATCCATCCTACGGCGCACCTGCCATAAGCCGGTGACTCCTGGGCGCACCGTCAATCGCAATCTATGGCGGTCCTCATACCGTTCGAGCTCGTCCAGGCCCGCGGGGCGCGGGCCGACCAGACTCAGTCGCCCACGCAGAACGTCCCACAGCTGAGGGAGTTCATCCAGGCTGAATCTTCGTAAGGTTCGTCCGAGCGGAGTGACGCGAGGATCCGCGGCAATCTTGAACGCAGGCCCCCTCGTCTCACTCTGTGCCCACATCTCAGCGCGTTCATGATCCGCACCAATGCGCATCGTCCGGAATTTCCGAATCCAGATTGGGCGCCCGAACAGCCCCGCGCGCCGATCCCTATAGAAGATCGGACGACCATCGCGTAGAAGCACCAGGATAGCAACGAGGAGGATCACTGGCGAGAGCGCAAGGAGGAGCAGCGCGGAGAACGTGACATCGAGAATACGCTTCAGCAAACGCTCTGACGGGCTCAGGGCACTTGGGTAAATCCATATTGTTCCCCCCTCCATGATGATCGTCGGGCGAGGGAGGGCGCGTTCCAAACGGGCAATAGAGATAGCGATCGGCTCCCCTCGCGCAAGTGAACGCTCGGCTGCGTCACTCAACCTCGGAAGTTCGACACGCGGTGCAGGTTGTGCGATGTCAACACGAGCGCGGAGGGCACGCAGGGTGAGCGATAGACCGCCTACGATTCCCGCACCAAAGAGCACGAGTGCGCGGCTCGCTAGCTCCTTATCAACGAGATAGATTGCGCCAGAGCCTGCGAGAAGCCAGAGCGCGACGGAAATTCCAATACGGCGGATCGGAACAAATGACGAGGGGTACCCAGGATCGACTGCGCGCAGAGCAAGCGGCCATAAAACGATTGAAAGTACGGCTACCGTCCACAGGGCAAAACGATCAATCTCTTGTGGTCCGCCGGCAGGGACACCAAGAGGTGAGCCCATCGCACTGAGAAGTTCGCGAAGGAGTGCGGCGAAAGGGAGCGCGAGAAACCCAATCGTTGCATCCCCCGCAACGAGCTGGACGCCACCGCGGCCGATCAATGGAATCGGCTGTTTATGTTTCAGATTCATCTCCCTCAAACACACGGCGTGAGACAAGACCCAGTGCAGTCCCAGCCATCACTGCGGCGTACGCTCGAAGCTGCGGCATGTCCCAGAAGCCACAGACCAGTACAACGATCGCAGCACAGATCCACGACGCTGGAATTCGATGACGAAGTTGCCACGCGCTACGAAGAGATCCAATCACAACTGTCGCGATCGCGACCCCAAGTGGAATGCCTCCGTCTGCAAGCCCTTGCAAGACCATGTTGTGGCTCAAGTTCACGTTTCTGCTCCCAAGCTCACCGTCATTCCATCCTCGAACGCTCATCCACCCTCCGCCAGTAAGCGGGTTGGCGAGTGCAATCTGAATCGCCGCAATCCACGAGATGACTCGCAGCTCGTCCCCACGAACACTCGGGAGCCTACCGTTTGACAGCTTTCGCAAGAGATCGGGATATCGCACCAGAAGCAGGAGCACCAGTGCCGAAACAGCGAGGGCAAAACCCGCCACCAAATACCGTCGCGGAATTTGTCGCTTCAAGATCGCAATCGCTCCACCAGCAACCAAGAGCGCAATGAGTGGTCCTCGCGATTGCGTAAGAAAGATCACGACGATTCCGATCGCTATCAGCGCCAATGAACCCCGAGTGGATCTGAACCAGAGCGCGCCGATCGCGAGAGGAAGTGAGATCGCAACACCCATGGCGGTTGGGGTGGGGTATCCGAGTGCTCCTAGGCGGCCATAGACGACCCCGTCGAAGGCAAACGGGGCAACAACCTCGAGGCCAGCCCAGGCGGCGATGCCCACGAGTAGCGCGACCGCCAGTGCGAATGGCAACACGCGAAGAATGCGGTCGACCGAATCCTTCGGCAGGTGACTGAACACGATCCAGGATGCGTAGGCCGCCGCGGGTGCGCCGAACATGAAGAGCAGGTCGTCCACCAGGCGGCTTGCAGGAGCCCAGTCGGCACCGTTGGCGGTGATGCGTGTCACCGGATACAGCACCAGCGCGATTACCGCAGCACCGACGAGAAGGAGGCTCGGTTGCCACGAGCGCGCGCTAGGATCTCGCTGCACGAATCGATCCCAAAGCAACCTAACGGCGGCGCCAATTATTGGAACGCTCCGACTCAACTCGCCGAGTCCTTGTCCGCCAGCACCACCCTCGAACGGTACGAATGCAACGGTGAGTGCGGCGGCGAGGGTTGGGCTGGCGATACCTAGCACCGTACCGGTCACGAGATAGACCGCTGTTACCACTGACCCGCCAGCTCCAAGCACATGGGCGCCTACCCAGAGGCCGCCCGCCACCACTGCTACGAGCCAACTGAGGGGCACGCCAACGAGCGACGAGTGTGCCGGCTCGTCCGCTGGGAAGAGCGGTCGACCCTCGCGGTCTACCCCTCGGTACAGATCCTGTCTCTTGCGGCTTGCCTTCCCCATTCGGGGCAGTCTAGACCGCTATGGCTACCTGGTGCCCGATTCGTGAGATCCGCGTAGATCTAGCCGCCGCGTCCAGGAAGCTCTCAGGTTGCTGGCGGACTTCAGCTCGCGGACTCTCTTACGATCATCCCCGCCGCCACGGTGCGGTTGGTCGACTCATCCACAAGGATAAATGCGCCCGTCTGGCGGTTGGCTAGGTACGGGTCTACAAACAGCGGCTTCGTAGACCGAAGTCGGATGCGGCCGATCTCATTCAGCGCGAGGCCATCAACCCCCTCCACGCGGTGGAGCGTGTTGATGTCAATGCGATAGTCGATCTGCTTTACCACCGCACGCGCCCAACGCGTGGTGTGCTTGATCGCATACGTCTTCCCCGTTGTCAGCGGCGCGCTCTCGTCCATCCAGCAGACCTGCGCATCAATATCCTGCATCACAAGCGGGACGTTGTTGGGCCTGCAGAGCATGTCGCCGCGGCTGATATCGATCTCATCCTTGAGCGTGATCGTCACCGCCATCGGAGGATACGCTTCGGATACCGGTCCATCCGCAGTCTCAATAGACGCGATCTCAGTCTCAAGGCCGGCAGGCAATGCGCGAATTT
The DNA here is from genome assembly GCA_038145565.1 of Chloroflexota bacterium. GTDB lineage: Bacteria > Chloroflexota > Limnocylindria > Limnocylindrales > Limnocylindraceae > Limnocylindrus. Next base: position 36,180 of record JAYQPX010000006.1, read on the forward strand.
GATCACCAGGCTTCAGGATTCCTGAGGCAACCGTGCCCGCATATCCTCGGAAGTCGCGGTTCTCGTGTGACTGCGGTCGCACCACGTACTGCACTGGGAAGCGGACGTCGACGAGGTTGCGGTCGCTCGCCACGTGCAGACGCTCGAGGTGGCTGAGGAGCGGTGCACCGTCAAACCAGGGCATGTTGGTGGAGCGTGCCACCACGTTGTCTCCGCTTAGCGCTGAGAGCGGAATGAAGGTGAGGTCGCGCAGGCGCAGTCGTGAAGCGAACTCGGTGAACTCACGGCGAATCCCTTCAAAGATCTCTTCCGACCAGTCGACAAGGTCCATCTTGTTGACGCAGACCACCATATGCGGGACGCCGAGGAGTGTGGCGATGAAGGCGTGGCGTCGGCTCTGCTCCGTCATCCCCTTGCGGGCATCGACCAGGACGAGTGCAACGTCTGCGGTGGAGGCTCCAGTGACCATGTTGCGGGTGTACTGAATGTGGCCGGGGGTGTCGGCGATGATGAACTTGCGGCGTGGTGTGGCGAAGTATCGATACGCCACATCGATGGTGATCCCCTGCTCGCGCTCGGCGCGGAGCCCGTCTGTCAAGAGGGAGAGATCGGTGTACTCGTGACCGCGCTCTCGGCTGACGCGCTCCACAGATTCGAGCTGATCGGAGAAGAGCGACTTTGAATCAAAGAGGAGTCGCCCAATCAACGTGCTCTTTCCGTCATCAACAGAACCAGCCGTTGCGAATCGGAGCAGGTCGGCCTCCATCAGAAGTAGCCCTCCTTCTTCCGATCTTCCATGGCCGCCTCGGAGACCTTGTCATCGCCCCGCGTTGCGCCACGCTCTGTGATGCGCGCTGAGGCGATCTCTTCCACAACTTTCGCCACCGTGTCGGCAACGGATTCAACGGCGGCGGTGAGGTTGGCGTCGCCCATGGTGCGATATCGCACGCTCATCTTTTGCGACGTCTCACCAGACCTCAGGGCAACGAACTCGTTGACGGCGTAGAGCATGCCGTCGCGCTCCACGACCTCGCGCTCGGCGGCGAGATAGAGCGAAGGGATCTCAATGTGCTCAGCTTCGATATACGACCAGATGTCGAGCTCCGTCCAGTTTGAGAGCGGAAAGACACGAATGCTTTCGCCTGGAAACACCCGTCCGTTGTAAAGACTCCAAATCTCAGGGCGCTGGTTCTTCGGGTCCCACTGGCCGAACTCGTCACGGAAAGAGAAGACGCGCTCTTTTGCACGAGCTTTCTCTTCATCGCGGCGGCCACCACCAAAGAGGGCATCAAACTTCTCGCGCGCCGCCGCCTCCAACAGGACCGGCGTCTGGATGCGGTTCCGTGAGCCGTTCGGCTCCTCTTTCACCACGCCGCGTTCAATTGCGTCTTGAACCGAGGCAACAACGAGTCGCAGCCCGAGTTGCGCCGCCCATCGATCGCGATACTCAATCACCTCAGCAAAATTCAGCCCTGTATCAACGTGCATGACGGGGAACGGGATCGGTGCTGGGGCGAACGCTTTTCGCGCCACATGCAACATAACGATGGAGTCTTTCCCACCAGAGAAGAGGAGGCAGGGGCGCTCCATCTCCGCCGCAACCTCGCGGAAGATGTGGATGCTCTCTGCCTCTAGGGCGGCGAGCTGACTCATGACCTGACCTTTCATCTGATGCTCCTCATGACGATGATTCTGGCGCACCTTCACGCGCCGCACCGCTCCGTCCGTAACCCGCAGCATCCACGAGCGTTCGGACCTCGTCAATTCGCGATGGATGGCAAACCACGAGATCTGGGAGCAGCAAGTCTCGGACGTTGTACCTGAGCGGTGACCCATCAAGCCGCGTAGCAACAAGTCCCGCCGCCAGGGCTATCGCGACTGGCGCCGCTGAATCCCACTGATACTGTCCTCCAGCGTGGATGTAAGCGTCGACCTCACCGGTCACAACGGCCATCACCTTGACCCCTGCTGAGCCCATCGGTACCAGCGTAGCCATGCCCGAAGTTTCCGCCATTGCAACGACTTGAGGTGGGCGGGTTCGGCTTACGGCAAGCCTCAGCTCCCCCCGCGGGCTTGTCGGAACAACAGGCGGTGCATCACTGCCGAAGATCTGCCCGCGACCTGGCAGTGCAACCACTCCGAGCGTCAATCCGAACTCCCGCTCCCAAAGCGCTACATGCACCGCGAAGTCATCACGCCATCCCCCGTTTGGAGTTCGCTCTCCGAATTCTCTTGTGCCGTCGAGCGGATCGACGATCCACACCCGATCAGCATCCAAGCGTTCAAGGTTGTCTGCTGCCTCTTCGGAGAGGACGCAATCTCTTGGGAAGGATCGCGTCAGCGCTTCGGAGATGGCTGACTGAGCGGCAGAATCACCGGAGCTCCGTAGCGCTGACTCATCGAACGTCTCTCCCTTTTGGATTGACTCCTCGGCAGCCAATCGCAGTTGGAGCAGGATGCGCCCCGCTTCGGCCGCAATCTCGCGCGCGGTTACTACGTCGTTCCGTACTTCACTCATCGTCAAACAGGTTAAGGGGTAATCTCCCGCCATGGGATCTGCATCGGACAGCCAAAGGCCCGAACGCGTCATCTCCCTTGACGCTGACGGACTCGATCTCTTGGAGCAGGTGCTCCTAGGCGCGAGGCCGCTCCGGAATCTGGAGGAAGCACTCGGAATTGACGACGCACTACCAGGAGACGTCTCGCTGCATGACAGCGAAAACACTCCGGTTGCTCGCATTCGCGAAGGTGTGATCGCGCCGCTCCGCCCACTCCCCCAGGGAATTGGACCGCAGTGGGATCCGGCCTTGCGGCGTAGGCCCGACGAGGTGCGGGATGCAATCGGAGAGGGTCAGACGGTCGCACTGGCTCTTCACACACCTCCAACCCTCGCCGAAATGGACGAGGCGCTCGCCACCGTTGCAACGCGTGGAGCAAACACCTTGATCCTCGCTGCGCTCGTTTCGAGAAATCGGGACCGCCATGCAGCCGTTGCGTCGCCCCGTGTCGGTCCAAACGGCTTAGTGCGCGCAACGCAAGGCGTCGCTGAAGAGTTCTCGTTGCACGGTCAAGCGACACGCATCGTTCCGCTCGCAATCCCCTGGCCACTTCGCTCCTCGAATCCACTACTCGAGCGAGAAGATGAGGTTCGAACGCTTCTCGTATCGTACGGAGCAACGAAGGTGCTGATTGGAGGCAACCAGCAAGAGTTCGACGAAGCAGCCGCAAACCAACAGCTCCCCGCCGCATCGCAAATCGAACATGAGCGAGTAAGAGCAGCTCCTCGACATTCGCCCGCGACGATCTTCTTCACTGGTCTGTCAGGATCGGGCAAGTCTACGATCGCGCGCGCCGTTGCCGAGCGACTGCTTGACGCATCCGCCACAGAGATCGTCCTCCTTGACGGCGATGAGATTCGGCGCAGAGTCTCGCAAGATCTCGGATTTGATCGAGCTTCTCGGAATACGAACGTTGCGAGGATCGCAGAGGCCGCTGCACAAGTTGTCAAAAGCGGCGGCATTGCAATTGCCGCGCCAATCGCGCCGTTTGCTGAGGGTCGCGCGCGTGCACGCGAAATCGCGTCAGCGGCTGGACCGTTCTTGCTCGTGCACATCAGCACTCCGCTCGAAGTCTGCGAGGCGCGCGATCGGAAGGGGCTCTACGCCAAGGCACGGACAGGAGAGGTTAAGGATTTCACTGGAATCAGCTCGCCGTACGAGATCCCGACCGACGCCAACCTTAAGATTGACGCGTCGGTTGTCCCAGTCGAACGTGCGGTGGATCAAATCCTTGAAGAGTTGAAGCGGCTCATGGAGCGTCAGTAGTAGGGCTTAGCGTCGAGGTGGCTCATGCCTCTCAAAAAGTCCCGCAATCTTCTCAATGCCTCCCGACCACATCCGTCGAATGAGCGTGCCAAGCAACTCAATCGATCCGAAGCGGAGCAGCTCCTGAGGTTCACTCCATGTCGGTCCGACTCGCCCTTTCCCCGCCCCTCGCTCGCCACGAGCTCTCCCGCTCGCGAGCAGCACTCCCATCGCCATGCGGCCAGCCACCTCCGGAGAGATGCCGGCCACATCACTGACGGGCGTCTCCTCCGAAGCATCGGCCGCTGGTACGACGAGTGAATCCAGATCGCCGAGAACGCGCACTCCTAGCAGCCGCACGACACTGATGATTTCGGCGCCGACGCTGTTCGCCTTGTCAATCGCCCACGCTGGTGTCATGAGTAGACGCTCACCTGAATTCACACCTCTCGCTTTCAGGTGCAGAGCCGCACCGCGAGCCATCATCTTGTAGTGCAGCGCCTTACTAAAGAGTTCATCAAAATACTGCTGATTAAATGCGCGCACCGCCTCAATTTCTTCAAGCGTCAGTGAACGATTGGAAGAATCTTTCTGTGGGACCAACGTCCCATTTTCCAGCCCAAGCATCTCTTCGAATCTAGTTAGCAACGAGTCGTGATCATGTTCGTCAACCACGATCACCGTCACGCGGTCAGGACCAGCTGCTTCAACCCAGCGTCGAACTAGTGCGTCGTGCCGCTGTCTCGACCAGAATCGTTTCCCATGTTCGCCCACAGGGTTTTCGAGAACTTCTCTCAGCCACTCGACATAAGGGATCCGCGCACCCTCTTGCACATTCTGTTGCCAGCGCGAGGCAAGGATCTTCGCCAGAGGTCGGAGGGTGACTGCGACCTGTGTCTTGGCGGGGTCAAGATCGCGGATGATGTCTTTCGCCTGCTCATCCGTTGCTCCTGCAAAGAATTCGCTGCTGATGAGCACCCGACGCTCTCTCGCCCCACGGACCTCACGGACGAGGGAATTCCAGTGGCGCATGGACGGCGGCTTCCCCGTGCTCGGGTGCACTCGCCGTGTCACGGCATACGCAGCGGTCGATGCCTGTCGGGCCGCCCCCGCGTACAGCACCCCCTGCTGGCGCATTGAGGCACGGCATGCATGGCAGGCGCTCTGCAGCGCGCTCGTCCCTGTCTTCGGCGGACCGATATGGAGAAGTCGCGTCCCTTCGGGCAGCGCCGACCGAGCTTCGCTCATCGCTCCGCCTTCTCATCGTTTCGTCTGGTCAGTCGCGAGAACGGCCGAGAGAGCCGAATCCTGACGCGCCGCATCACCTCACGCATGAGCTGAGAGCCAGTAGCACGCCGCAACCAGGCGGTTGGGAGGGAAGTTGTCGGCGTTGGTGGAAGATCTCCCCGTGAAATTCCAGAACTGATGATGACTCCAGCAGCTGTCCAGCCCGGTAGATCGGCCGGCACCACTTCTAGAACGGGTAGGTGCTCTGGAGCAGCAATTGGGTCAGTTGGAGTTAGGTCGTTGATGTTTCCGATTATCCGAGCGCCAGAGCGCGCGATGTTCTGAGCCATCTCTGCCGAGATCTCGCGCGCACGCTCAAGGGCCCACCTCGGAAGCTCGATCTTTGGCTCTCCGATCGGCAGACGATTTCGTTTGATGAGTTCCGAAGGCGAAACCATGTAGCGGATATGGCGAGATAGATCGCCAAGTTCAAGATCCTGGAGTCTCACGTACATTGATCTGATTGCCTCTGCCTCTGGCGCGGTAATGGAACGATTGATCAGTCGCCCGTCGTCAACGAGTGTGGATTCCCGCAAACCTAAGAGTCCCTCGACACTGCGAAAGAGTAGTCCGTGATCACGAGGATTAAGGGCAATAACCAAGATGTTGCTTGTGCCAAAGACTGATCCCCATCGCCGCACCAGCTCGTCGTGACGATGCCGTCGCCAGAATCCTTTTACTTCTTCGGTCCTCGCATAAACATCAAGCGTTTGTCGCAACCAGTCTTCAAACGGACTGATTACTGCCCCGAATTGTATGTATTGTTGCCATTGCGAGGAAAGAATTCTTTCTAGAGGTCGTAACGTGATTAAGATTTTTGTCTGATTGACACCGAGCTGGGCTCCGAGGTCTTGAATCACTTCTGCCGTTGTATCTGCAAATTCTTCTCCGCTTATCACGACACGATAATCCTCACTAGATCTAACTTTGTTAATGAGGTTCTCCCAATGCCAGTAGGGGACTGCAAATTCACCGTGCATTTTTCTTGTTGACCTTCGAGCAACCGCCTGGGCAGCAAGGTTCGCGTTTGTTTGGCGCACGCCGCCCCACAGGTACCGTACGCCCTGGCCCTCCAGATCGGTTCGGGCCTTCGCCAGGGCAACTTGGAGCGCGGTCGTGCCAGTCTTGTGCGGGCCAATATGAAGGAGTCTCGTACGTGGCGGCAGCGGCATCTCGGTCATTGGTGCTCCTAGACGAAGCGGCGCACGAGGCGCCGGGCAATTGAGATCGCAATGTTGCCAATCCTCGATGAGGCAGAGATGTGCTCCGCCAATCGCTTCAAGGTACTCCGTGCCGGGATGGGTTTCGGTTCACTCTTCTTTCGGGCGAGTCCGCTCTTTGCGAGCATTCCCACGGCGAGATGCGCGGCAAGTTCTGCAGGTATGTGAACTTGCATGGCGCTCCCCACTCCAGAGGCACGCTTCAGGCTGTCAAGTTCCCCGATAACGCGCACGCCAGACTTTTGGATTCCCTCCACGATCGAGGTGGAGATTTCACGGGTCCGCTCGGCGGCCCACTCAGGAAGTTGGATCTTCGCCTCATCCGGTCCCGGATTGCGCCGTTCCTTCAAGTAGAGAGCAGGGCGGATGCTCACACCTTTGCGGTAGACACGCGGATTGAATCCCTGCTCTTCCATGAGCAGGTAGTACGCCCGCACAATCTCCGTTTCTGGCAGCGTCAACGAACGATTGATCGGATTTCGGTTCGGGGTGAGTGTTCCCTCTCGGAGTCCGGTCAGGCGTTCGAACGCGCGCATGATGAGCGCTGGCTCTCGATCGTCTACCACGACAACAGTCAGGTTCTGTGCACCGATTGGCGCAGACCAGCGGGCGACAAGCTGGTCATGACGGTGCCTCCGCCAAAAGCCGCTTTCGGTGCTCTGCGGTTCCGGATCGAGCGTCTCATGAAGGAAGCGGTCGAGTGATGCACGCTTCATGTTGTTCTGGATGTACTGCTGCCACTGCGAGGTGAGGATCTTTGCCAACGGTCGCAACGTCACGGCAACATGGAGACGGCTCGGGTCGAGGTCGTGGGCAATCTTATTGATCTCTTCTTGGTTGCAGTCGGCAAATCCCTCTCCGCTGATCAAGACACGATCGGCTGTCGTTGCCTTCGCCTGCTGCACAAGGTTCGTCCAGAGGTGCATCGGGACCGAATCGGGAGACTCGAGTTTCTGCGTCGGTCGCTGCCGGATTGCACGTGCGGCGAAGTTCGCATTGCGCCGATCGCCTGCTACGAGATACTCGAGCCCTTGCGGTGGGAGCTTTTCCCGATCCCAGATGAGGGTGTTCTGAAGTGCGGTCGTCCCTGTCTTGTGTGGGCCTATATGGAGGAGTCGAGACCCAACTGGGAGGGTCAGCGGGTCGCTTGACGACCGGCCGGCATGGTCGCGGTGTTCAGTCCCAGTCTCGCTACTCATTGCGAGAGTGTAGAGGGGAACGAGGCGCTGGCGGAGGGCGCTATGCTCCATCCATGCGGCTCACCAACCGAACCGACTACGCCCTGCGAGCGGCGATGGAGCTGGCCGCTGCGGGCGACCGATCCTTAACAACTTCAGAACTGGGCACCGGCCAGGGAATTCCAGCCTCGTATCTCGGAGCGGTACTTGCGGAACTTCGACGGGGTGGGATCGTGAGAGCACGCCGTGGACCCGAGGGGGGCTGGACGCTCGCCAAGCACCCGAAAGAGATCAGCCTTGCGGACGTCATCCGTGCCGTCGACGGCACTCTGGCGAATGTCGCGGGGACACGCCCAGAGAAGCTCTCCTACAGGGGGGCCGCACGTGGGCTGCGCTCGGCACTCGTGGCCGTTCGGGCCGCCGAACGAGAGATCCTAGAGAGCATCTCACTCGCGGACGCAGTGAGCGAGCGATTCAGCGCCCGCGTCAAGCGCCTCCTCGACGACCCGAGCGCCTGGCGCTGATTGAAACTTCTCCAGCGCACCCCAGCCTGTAAGGTCTCAGCTAACCTACTATTCTCAACACGTATTAGAGACATTTAGAGGGTAGCGGTGCCTTGTCGAGCGGGAGGTAGATTGTGCAGACACTGATCCTCGTTGCGATTGCGGGGCTCGCCGCGCAACTGGTCGACGGATCACTCGGCATGGGCTACGGTCTCACGTCGTCCACCCTGCTGATCTTTGCGGGGCTCACTCCGGCAATGGCATCAGCTTCGGTTCATCTCGCCGAGGTTGGGACCACTGCGCTCTCTGGCATCGCACATCACCAGTTTGGCAACGTTGACTGGTACGTGGTTCGAAGAATTGCGATTCCTGGTGGCATCGGTGCGTTTCTTGGCGCAACTTTCCTCTCATCACTCTCAACAGAGGCAGCGCGTCCACTCGCGAGTTCACTCCTCTTTCTCCTCGGCATCTACGTGCTCCTTCGATTCTTACTCGGCAAGGCGCGCGTGCAACGACATGGCCGTCCAGGCGTCAAGTTTCTTGTGCCCCTTGGGGTGCTCGGTGGATTTATCGACGCGACAGGTGGTGGCGGATGGGGGCCGGTAACGACCCCAACGCTCCTCGCTGATGGGAGACTCGCTCCGAACCGCGTGATCGGAACGGTAGGCGCGAGTGAGTTCGTGGTCGCCTTTTCGGCAAGCGTGGGCTTCTTCGCATCGCTCGGTGGCGAAGGGGTGAAGATCGAGTTCGTCCTCGCGCTGCTCGCTGGCGGCCTGATTGCAGCGCCGATCGCCGCCTACATGGTTCGACATCTGAACCCACGACTGCTCGGAGTGATCGTCGGGGGCTTCATCTGCTTCACAAATGCGCGCGTGATCATGGCTGCGCTTAAGTTCAACGACGAGCTGTTCTTTGCCATCTACGTTGTCATCCTCCTCGCCTGGACCAGCGCGATTGCCTACGTGGTTCTCAGCATGCGTCGTTCACACCAAGGCTCGGCTGAAGGACGTTGACAACCTGGCCAGAATCGCCCACCGTTCACGCATGAACTCGCACCCTGGCTCTTTGAACGCAACCATCCTCCACATTGGCGCACCGAAGTGTGGCTCCACGGCCCTGCAGTCTTCGTTCTATCTAAATCGGGATGCACTGAAAAGGGTGGGCGTCGAATACATTGGATCGCAAGCCCACTGGACGAGCGCGGCTAAATCGATCGTCGGGGTTCCCGATAGGGTTTCTGGGGCCGTTCCGCCACTCACTGAATGGAAATCCCTGCTGACCTGGACCGCGCGCGCGCATCAAGAAGGACGCACCGCGCTCATCAGCAGCGAGTGGTTTGCGAGTGCTGATTCGGCCAGCATTGAGCGTATCGTTAGAGATCTCGGCCGTGATACTCTTCGAGTGGTGCTGTTGATTCGTCCTCTTACGTCGACCCTCCCATCCGCATGGCAACAGGGGTTGAAGCTTGGTGGGACGTTAGGACTGACGGCATGGCTCGAGATGGTCTTGACACAGCATGATAGTCCTCGCGCGCAACGTGTCTGGCAGAAGCACGGATACGACCGGATCGTAACCCGATGGGCAGACGTTGTTGGGAGAGATCGCATTACGGTCCAGATCGTGGACGAGCAGCGACCAGAAAGCATCTTCCAGGACTTCTCACGTATCGCCAACCTGCCTGAAAACGTCCTATCAACGGCCCCAAAACGCACGAACCCGTCACTCTCCGCCTTCGAGGCCGATGTGCTGGCGGAACTCAACCAGATGTTCTTCTCTCGGGGAGGGACGCTGCAAGAGTACCGATCGGGCGTGCTCCGAACCTTCGATGGCTATGTGAACAGCATCCGGCAGGGTGGCATCGAGAAGAGTCGCATTCCGGCGCAGCTGCTTCCAGCCGTTCTTGCCCGGAACTCGGAGATCGCCCGCAACATTGAGTCACTTGGGTGCACCGTGATCGGCGATCTGAAGCGTTTCGCAGACGCAACCGTGCGCGCTGGTGCTGAGTCGACGGTTGGGACTGGATCAAGCCAGCGCGACG
>JAYQPX010000007.1:0-45168 GCA_038145565.1 Chloroflexota bacterium
GCTTCGCCATCCGCGAGGGCGGCCGCACCGTCGGTGCCGGCTCCATCACGAAGATCACCGAGTAACCGATGGCCAAGCAGCGGATCCGCATTCGGCTCAAGGCGTATGACCACCGCCTCATCGATCAGTCTGCCCAGACGATCGTTGAGACGGCTCAGCGCACGGGTGCCGATGTGATCGGTCCGGTGCCACTGCCAACGCGCATTGAGAAGTTCACCGTGCTTCGCTCGCCGTTCATTGACAAGGACAGCCGAGAGCAGTTCGAGATTCGAACCCACAAGCGCTTGGTTGACATCATCGATCCAACTCCAAAAACCGTGGACGCGCTCATGCGGCTGACGCTGGCTGCAGGCGTCGACATTGAAATCAAGATGTAGGTGAGTGAAGTGACGCTTGGACTGCTCGGCCGCAAGGTCGGGATGACTCAGGTATTCGCAGCGGACGGCACTTCAGTGCCGGTAACCGTCGTCGCCATCGAGCCGAACACGGTGACGAAGCTGCGCACCCCTGATCGCGACGGTTATACCGCCGTACAGGTGGGCATTGAGGCGGGGAAGCGTCGCCTGAACAAGCCAGACCTCGGACAGTTCAAGGGCGAACTTCCCGCCTGCTCCGTGACGCGCGAATTCCGCGTCGACTCAGTCGGCGGCATGACGCTCGGTCAGACCCTCGATGTCACCCTTTTCGCCGAAGGCGATCTGGTGGACGTGACGGGAATCTCCAAGGGGAAGGGTTTCGCCGGCACCATCAAGCGCCACAGCTTTTCGCGCGGACCTGAGACGCACGGCGCCGACCATCACCGCGAGCCTGGCTCGATTGGCGCAGGCACGACGCCAGGTCGCGTCTACAAGGGGACACGCATGGCGGGGCACATGGGCGTTGATCGGGTCACCGTGCAGAAGCTGAAGATCGTGCGCTGCGATGGTGCGCGCAACCTCATACTCGTGCGGGGCTCCATCCCAGGCGCCAAGAATGCGCTCGTCGCAATGAGCAAGTCGGAGCAGATCTGATGCCGAGCGTTGACGTCTTCTCAAAGGCTGGAGCGAAGGTGGGGAGCGTTGAGCTGCCCGCCGTCTTCTCGAGCCCGGTGAACCAGGCGCTGATGCATCAGGCAGCCGTCTCGCAGCTCGCTGGCCGACGCACGGGCACGCACGCCTCAAAGAAGCGTGATGACGTTGCAGGTGGTGGCCGAAAGCCGTGGAAGCAGAAGGGGACCGGTCGTGCACGACAGGGCTCCACGCGATCACCGCAGTGGAAGGGCGGCGGTGTGGTCTTCGGGCCGCAGGTTCGCTCCCACGAAACGCCCATGCCAAAGCGCATGCGCCGCGCCGCACTCCTCGGCGCCCTCTCCGCGAAAGTAGACACGCTCAAGGTGGTCGATGAGTTCGGCATGCAGACGCCAAAGACGCAGGTCATCTCAAAGATGTGCCTCGCGCTCAGCGCAGGAAAGCGCGTCCTCGTGGTCGCGCCAACTGTTGACAGCGCGCTCGTGAAGTCGGCAGCGAACATCCCACTCCTTTCGGTCCTTCGTGCCGATTCGCTCAACCTTGTTGACTTGATGAATGCCGACACGATCATCGTGGAGAAGGCAGCACTCGCGACGATCCAGGAGGTGTACGGATGAGCCGCAGCGCGCACGAGACCGTGCTTCGCCCCGTGATCTCCGAGAAGTCCATCCTGCAGTCGCAGGTTGGTAAGTACACGTTCGCGGTGCACGCGGACGCCTCCAAGATTGAGATTGCCGCAGCGATCGCCACCCTCTTCACAGTCAAAGTTGCAGAGGTCAACGTGCTGACAACCAAGGCGAAGTCCACACGTGGCACCCTTGCACGCAGCACCTTCCCAGGGAAGACGACTCCGTGGCGCAAGGCTGTGGTCACCCTCGCTCCAGGCGAGAAGATTCAGTTCTTCGAGGGGGTCTAGTCATGGCACTGCGACGACTCAAGCCAACCAGCGCCGGCGTCCGCGGGATGACCATGCCAACGTTCGAAGAGATCACGACTGACTCCCCGTACAAGCCGCTCACCGAGAAGATGGTGCGCGGTTCTGGCCGCAACAATCAAGGGAAGATCACGGTGCGTCACCGCGGTGGCGAGCAGAAGCGTCTCTATCGCAAGATCGACTTCCGCCGCAACAAGTTCGGCATTCCGGCGCGCGTGGCAACGGTCGAGTACGACCCAAACCGCTCCGCACGCATCGGACTGCTCAACTACGCAGATGGAGAGAAGCGCTACATGCTCCTCCCGAACGGCCTCACGGTTGGCGACATGATTGAGTCTGGACCGAACGCCGAAGCGAAGCTCGGCAACTGCCTGCCGCTCGCGCGCATGCCGCTCGGCACCACGATTCACAATATTGAACTCGTGCCAGGGAAGGGCGGCCAGATGGTTCGTTCCGCAGGCGCCGCCGCGCAGCTTGTAGCCAAGGAGGGCGAGTTCGCCACCGTTCGAATGCCGTCGTCCGAAATGCGACTTGTCCCGCTTGCCTGCATGGCCACCGTTGGCCAGGTATCCAACATCGACCACGAGAACCTCAAGCTCGGCAAGGCGGGGCGCGCGCGCCACATGGGGAAGCGCCCAGAGGTCCGTGGTTCTGCAATGAACCCAGTCGATCACCCGCATGGTGGCGGTGAGGGTAAGGCTCCAACCGGGATGCCACCGAAGACCCCATGGGGGAAGAGCGCGATGGGGCTTCGAACCCGTCGCAACAAGTTGACGCAGCGGCTGATTGTCCGCTCGCGGCACGCGAAGTAGGAAGGAGGAGGCATGTCTCGTTCAAGCAAGAAGGCCCCCTTCGTCGAGAAGCGGCTCCTTGGTCGCATCCAGGCAATGAACGCGTCCAATGAGAAGCGCGTCGTGAAGACCTGGTCGCGTGCATCCGTCATCTACCCAGACTTCATCGGGCACACCATTGCGGTCTACAACGGAAGGAAGCATGTGCCTGTGTTCATCACGGAGAACATGGTCGGGCACCGCCTAGGCGAATTCTCTCCAACGCGCCTCTTCAAGGGTCACTCACGTGTTGATCGAACCACCGCAGTCGCCGGCGGCTCGGCAGGAGGCGCCTCGTGAGCATTCGTGTGAAGGCAACGGCGAAGTACGTGCGTGGGTCGACTCGACGTGCGCAGCTCGTGGTGCGCGCGATCAAAGGAAAGCAGGTGGCGGACGCAGCCTCGATACTTCGCTTCCTACCGCACTCTTCAGCCCGCGATGTTGCCTCCGTCCTCAAGAGCGCCACGGCGAATGCCGAGGCGAACCATGGCATACCTGCCGAACGCCTCTGGGTGGTCGACGCGAGTGCAGACGAAGGACCAACGATGAAGCGCTTTCGACCGCGCGCGCAGGGGCGCGCCTTCTCCATCAACAAGCCGATGACGCACATCACCGTCACCGTGAGCCCGAAGGAGGCCTGACATGGGACAGAAGGTTCATCCGATCGGCTTCCGTCTCGGCGTCACGAAGACGTGGAGCGCGCAGTGGTACGCGGACAAGGACTACACCAAGTTGCTGCAGGAAGACCTGCGCATCCGCAAGCTCATCGATGAGAAGCTCGCTGCTGCAAGCATCTCCAAGGTGGAGATCGAGCGCGGTCTCAACTACGTCACTGTGACCGTGCACTCGGCGAAGCCAGGCGTGGTCATCGGCAAGGGCGGTCAGAACGTTGAAGTGCTGCGCGCAGCGATCGGCGAGATCAGCGCCGGGAAGGTGAAGCTCGAGATCAAGGAGATCCGCCAGCCCGACCTTGACGCGTTCCTCGTGGCCGCTGCAATCGGTGGCCAGCTGACTCGCCGGATCGCCTTCCGCAAGGCGTTGAAGCAGGGGATCCAGCGCACGATGAAGGCGGGAGCCAAGGGCGTGAAAGTCATGGTTTCAGGACGCCTCGGCGGAGCTGAGATGAGCCGCGAAGAGTGGGACCGCGACGGGCGACTCCCACTGCAGACGCTGCGCGCCGACATCGACTTTGCTGTCTATCACGCGCCGACCACGTTCGGCCAGATCGGCGTCAAGGTCTGGATCTATCGCGGCGATGCGCCTGCGGACGTTTTGAAGCCGAAGCCGATCAGCGAGAACTCGGGAACGGGGGCGTAACCATGTTGATGCCGAAGCGAGTGAAGTGGCGCAAGGTGCAGCGCGGACGCATGTCCGGCCCTGCGAAGTCGGGTCGCACCGTGGCCTTTGGTGAGTTCGGTCTCGCCACCACTGAGTGCGCCTGGGTGACGGCACGTCAGATCGAAGCGGCACGCCGTGCCATGACCCACTCGCTCAAGCGTGGTGGCAAGGTATGGATTCGAATCTTCCCGGACAAGCCGATCACCAAGAAGCCAGCTGAGACCCGCATGGGTTCAGGTAAGGGTGCACCAGACCAGTGGGTCGCCGTAGTGAAGCCCGGCCGCGTCCTCTTTGAGGTTGCTGGAATTGAGAAGAAGGATGCTGTGGAGGCCTTCCGCCTCGCGTCGATGAAGCTCCCAGTCAACACGGTGACGCTTGAGCGCGCTGCGGGCCTAGGCGATGTTGTTTTCGGCAAGAAGTTCCTCGCGAAGGTTGCCTCTGGCGCTTCGCTGGAGGAGACGCCAGTTGCAGCAGACGCTGCGCCAAACGAGCCAGAACTTGTGAAGCCTGTGAAGCCAGCGAAGGAGGATGAGGCGTGATCGATATCGTGAAGGCCCGCTCCATGAGCGATGCGGAACTCGTCCAGGCGATTACCGACGCGAAGCGTGATCTCTGGCAGGCGCGCTTCGAGCTCTCCACACGCCAGCTGAAGGACACCAGCGTTGTGACCAAGTCACGCAAGAGCATTGCGCGACTGCTGATGGTCCTGGCCGAACGCCAGGCGAGCCAGAAGGCGTAGGGGGCAATATGACGGCGAAGCATACGGGCCAGCGAAAGACGCAGACGGGCAGAGTGCTCAGCGATGCGGGCGACAAGACGATCGTGATTCGTGTTGAGCGCCTCCAGCAGCACCCAGTCTATAAGCGCGTTATTCGTCGCACCGCCAAGTTCATGGCGCATGACGAAGAGAACAGCGCAAAGGTCGGCGACCTCGTGACCATTGAAGAGTCGCGACCACTCTCCGCACGTAAGCGATGGCGCTTGGTTGAAGTCCTTGAGCGAGCCGAAGGGGGTGCGCTGTGATTCAGACAGGAACCCGCCTGCGCGTGGCCGACAACTCAGGGGCCAAGGAGATCGAGTGCTTCCGCATCCTCGGTCGATCGCGTTCAACCGTGGCTGGGGTGGGTGACGTGATCGTTGCAGCCGTGAAGCAGGCGACCACGAACGCCGGAGTCAAAAAGGGCGATGTGGTGAAGGCGGTGGTCGTGCGCACGGTAAAGGAGATCGCGCGCCCCGACGGCAGCTTCATTCGCTTTGACGAGAACGCCGCCGTCCTCATTGCCGCTGACGGCAATCCGCGCGGCACGCGCATCTTCGGGCCAGTGGCACGAGAGCTTCGCGACCGCGACTATATGAAGATCATCTCGCTCGCGCCGGAGGTGCTCTGATGCGTTCGGAATACCAGACCAGCACCGTGATCCGAGTTGGGGACACCGTGGCAATCCTGAGCGGTAAGGATGCAGGCAAGCGCGGCACCGTTGAGCGCCTCGTCAACCCTGGACGCGTCGTGGTGACTGGCGTCAACATCGCCAAGAAACACCAGAAACCGCGCCAGAAGATGAGCTCCGGCTCACAGACTCCAACGATCGACAAGGGTGGCATCCTGGAGGTTGCGAGCCCGCTTGACCTGGCGAAGGTCGCCCTTGTCTGCACAAAGTGCGACCGACCGGTGCGCATCAAGATGGCAGTAGCTCCGGACGGAAAGAAGTCTCGCCAGTGCAGCCGCTGTGCCGCCACGATCGCCCACAAGGAGGTCACCAAGTGAGCGGCACCTTGAAGCAGCGCTACGTGGCCGAGGCGATCCCAGCGCTCAAGAGCGAGTTCGGCTACAAGAACGCCATGCAGTTCCCGCGCCTCGAAAAGATCGACGTGAACATCGGCCTCGCTGAGGCGCTCACGAACTCCAAGGCGGTAGACGCCGCTGTCGGCGACCTCGCCCTGATCACTGGACAACGCGCCATCGTGACGAAGGCGAAGAAGTCGATCGCAACGTTCAAGGTTCGCGAAGGGAATCCAGTTGGCGCCAAGGTCACGCTGCGCGGTGAGCGCATGTGGGACTTCTTCGAGCGGCTCACGCGTGTCGCTCTCCCGCGCATCCGAGATTTCCGTGGCGTCTCTGGGAGGGCCTTTGACGGTCGTGGCAACTACACCCTGGGCCTCAAGGAGCAGCTCTCCTTCCCAGAGATTGACTTTGACAAGATCGATCGACTTCGAGGACTCGAGGTCACGATTGTCACAACGGCGAAGAGTGACGAGGAGTCAAAGCGACTCCTGGCCCTGCTCGGCATGCCGTTCGCGAACTGAGGGAGGCTGGTATGGCAAAGAAGTCCATGGTTCTGAAGTCGAAAGCTCCAGCGAAGTTCTCTACGCGCGCGTACAGTCGCTGCTCGCTTTGCGGTCGACCGCGTGCCTTTATCCGACGGTTCGGTCTCTGCCGAATCTGTTTCCGTGAGCGTGCCCTGGTCGGAGAGATTCCAGGCGTAACGAAGTCGAGTTGGTGAGCATATGAATGTGACCGATCCAATTGCCGACATGTTGACGAGGATCCGCAACGCCTCGCGTGCGCATCACGCCGAGGTGCTCGTCCCTGCCTCGAAGCTGAAGGCAGAGATGGCTCAGATCCTCGTTCGTGAAGGGTTTGTGGCGAGCGTTGAAGAGACTCGCAGCGTCCCGGAGAACTTCTTGAAGATCACGCTGAAGTACGTGGACGGGAAGGTTCCGGTTGTCTCTGGCCTGAAGCGCATCAGCAAGCCTGGCTTGCGCGTCTATGCTGGGAAGAGCGAGATTCCACGCGTGCTCGGCGGACTCGGGATCGTGATCCTGAGCACATCGAAGGGGATCATGACCGGAGCGCAGGCCCATAAGGCCGAGCTCGGTGGCGAGATCCTCGCCTACGTGTGGTGAGAGGAGCGAACTGATGTCACGCATTGGACGAAAGCCGATTACCGTCCCGTCTGGGGTCAAGGTGACCATTGACGGTCGCACGGTCACGGTCACGGGCCCGAAGGGGACCCTTTCGCGTGACCTCCCAGGAGAGATCGCCATTGTGGCTGAGGGTGACGTACTGCAGCTCAGCCGACCGAGCGACTCGAAAACCAATCGCTCGTTGCACGGCCTTTGCCGAACCCTTGTCGCCAACATGGTGGAGGGCGTCTCAGCCGGCTACCGCAAGGAGCTCGAGATCAACGGTGTTGGGTATCGTGCAGCGAAGAGCGGCAACAAGTTGACGCTTGCCCTCGGCTACAGTCATCCGATCGAGATCAATCCACCAGCCGGCATCAGCTTTGAGGTCGATGGGCAAACCAAGGTTGTCGTCTTGGGCCATGACAAGGAGCTTGTTGGACAGATCGCGGCTGAGATCCGCTCGCTGCGAAAGCCTGAACCGTATAAGGGGAAGGGCGTGAAGTATGCCAATGAAGTCATCCGCCGCAAGGCCGGTAAGGCTGGAAAGGTTGGTGCCAAGTGAGCCGCGCGTCTACGCGAGTCGCTGCGCGCAAGCGCCGTCACGCCTCCATCCGTATGGCGGTGTCTGGCGACGCCACGCGTCCGCGCCTGGCAATCTTCCGCAGCTTGAACCACATCTACGCGCAGGTCATTGATGACCAGCGCGGGGCGACGCTTGCTGCCGCCTCTACGCTTGATGCGGCCGCCAAGGGCGACACAAAGATGACGAAGGTGCAAGAGGCTGCCGCCGTCGGCACGCTGATTGGCGAGCGCGCCAAGGCTGCTGGGGTTGCGCAGGTGGTCTTTGACCGCGCCGGATTCCGCTATCACGGGCGCCTGAAGGCGCTTGCAGACGCTGCCCGGGCTGCCGGGCTTGAGTTTTAGGAGGGCGCCGAGATGAGCCGAATCGATCCGTCGAAGCTGACCCTCACCGAGAAGGTCGTCCAGATCAACCGCGTCGCAAAGGTTGTCAAGGGGGGCCGACGCTTCACGTTCTCCGCGCTCGTCGTCGTTGGCGACGGACAGGGTCATGTGGGTGTTGGCGTGGGCAAGGCTGGCGAGGTCCCCGAGTCAATCCGGAAGGGGACCGAAGATGCAAAGAAGCATCTGATCAAGGTTCCGTTCCTTGGCACCACCATCCCGCACGAAGTGCACGCTGAGCACACCGCGAGCCGCGTCATGTTGAAGCCTGCATCGCAGGGTACAGGCGTCATCGCCGGCGGCGCAATCCGCGCGGTCATCACTGCAGCAGGAATTCACGACATCCTTTCGAAGGTCTATGGATCCTCGAACCCAGTCAATGCCACTCGCGCGGCCATAGAAGCGCTGAGTCAGCTCCGCACCGCTGCGCAGATCTCAGCGGCCCGCGGCAAGCGCGTGCGCATCCGAGTCGGTGGGCAGCAGGAGACCAAGGAGGTCCACAATGGCTGAGAAGCTGCTGAAGGTCACCCAGGTCCGCAGTGAGCTCGGTCACGTCGCGCGCAATCGTGGCACTATCCGCGCGCTCGGCCTCGACCGAATCGGCCACAGCAACATCCTTCCGGATAACGACGCCGTGCGCGGAGCGATCCGTCAGGTACGCTTTCTCGTAGAGGCCGTGGAGCTTACGGGCGCCGAGGCCGAAGCGGGGGCGAAGATCCGTGCCGCCAAGAAGGTGAAGCATGCGAAGCACGCAAAGAAGGCAAAGGCGAAGGTGAAGAAGTGAAACTCCACGATCTGAAGCCAGCGGGGGGTTCAAAGCGAAAGCGAATTCGCGTGGGCCGCGGTATTGCTGCGGGTCGCGGAAAGACCGCGGGATACGGTACGAAGGGTCAGACCTCGCGCAGCGGCGGGAGCATACCAGCCTGGTTCGAAGGTGGACAGACGCCGATTCATATCCGCATCCCTAAGCTTCGCGGCTTCCGCAACGTGCTTCGTGTGGAGTCGGCGGTCGTCAACGTTGGCCGCATCCAGAACTGGATTGACGCTGGCCGCCTCAAGGGCGAGTCGCCGCTCACCATCAACGTCGACATTCTTGAAGCAGCCGGACTAATGAAGAGCCGCGGCAAGCCACTGAAGGTGCTCGGCGGCGGCAACCTGACCGCGAAGATCTTTGTCCTAGCCGATTCATTCACCGAGAGCGCGCTCACCAAGATCAAGGCGGCCGGCGGCAGTACCCAGGTGCTGCAGTCAGCGACCGCCGAGAGCGCGGCGCCAGTTGGGGTGACTCCAAAGTCTGCCAAGTCTACGTCACGAACTGCGCCAAAGGGTGAAGCGAGTGAGACCTCGCCCGAAGCCTGATCACAGCTGACGACGCGGTAGAGAGAGCGAGAGAGGAGCCGATCAGTGATTGAGACCCTGCTCAACGCGGTGCGCTCACCAGAGATCCGACGCAAGGTGCTCTTCGTGGGCGCCATGCTGATCGTCTTCCGACTGCTCAGCCATGTGCCGGTCCCTGGAGCGGACCCTGCGGCGCTCGCCAACTTCTTTGATGACAACGCACTCTTCGGCCTCCTTGACCTCTTCTCAGGCGGGGGGCTCGCGCGATTCAGCGTGGTGGGCCTCGGTTTGAACCCGTACATCAACGCATCGATCATCATGCAGCTCATGAGTGGCGTGGTGCCACGCCTCATTGAGCTGAGCCGAGAGGGCGAGTACGGCCGGAACAAGATCAATCAGTACACCCGCTACTTGACGGTCCCACTGGCGCTGCTCCAGAGCTACGCATTCCTCGCGCTTCTCAACAGCCAGCAGGTGCTGACCACGCCATTCGATCTTGCCAGCCCAGAGACGCTGGTGCAGATCGTCATCCTCACCACGGGTTCACTCCTCCTCATGTGGGTGGGAGAGCTTGTCACCGAGCGTGGCATCGGCAACGGCATCAGCTTCATCATCTTCGCGGGCATCATCGGCCGCGTCCCAGGCGCGATCCAAGAGTTCCTTGCATCGCCAGATATTTCGGTGATGGTGGCGTTCCTTGGCTTGGGAGCTGCTGCGGTCGCGGCGATCATTCTGATCACCGAGGGCCAGCGCCGCATCCCAGTGGAGTACGCAAGCCGCGTCCGCGGCAATCGCGTTTACCAGGGTGGGCGCACCTTCCTGCCACTCAAGGTGAATCAGGCGGGCGTGATCCCGATCATCTTCTCAATGAGCATCCTGCTCTTCCCAGCGCAGATCGCTGGCTACTTCACCGCCTCCGAAGTTGATTGGGTGGCCGCTGGCGCAACATGGATCGTGAACACGCTCGGGCCACAGAATGAGATCGTCTACCTTCCATTCTACTTCCTTTTGACGGTCGCGTTCACGTATTTCTATACGGCGTTCACATTTAAACCCGATGAGACCGCTGATCAGTTGCGAAAGAACGGCGGCTTCGTTCCCGGCATCCGTCCGGGAAAGCCGACCGAGGAGTATTTGGGCAAAGTGGTTACACGCATCACGCTGCTCGGCTCAATGTTCCTTGGGATTATTGCGGTGTCACCATACGCGCTTGGAGCCTTCTTCGGCGATCTCGGCGGACTCGGTGTGAGCCTTGGCGGCACGGGCCTCCTCATCGCAGTGACCGTCGTGGTTGAGACCATGAAACAACTTGAAGCACAGATGCTGATGCGCAACTACGAGGGCTTTATCAAGTGATCTTGATCCTTCTCGGCGCCCCAGGCGCAGGGAAGGGGACGCAGGCGGAGGCGCTGGCCGCCGCCACTGGCGCCGCTCATGTGGCCACGGGCGACCTCTTCCGCGCAGAGATTGCGGCAGGCAGCGAACTCGGTCGAAGTGCTGCGTCATACATCGATGCGGGGAGGCTTGTACCGGACGAAATCACCGTTGGGATGATCAGTGCGCGGCTTGCACGCCCTGACGCGGCGACACGCGTGATCCTTGATGGCTTCCCACGCAATGCAGCGCAGGTTGCGGCACTCGATGCCGCGTTCGCACCGAGCGGTCGTGCAATCAACGCGATCCTGCTCAAGGTTGATGTGAGCGTCTTAACGGCGCGCCTCACTGGTCGGCGTGTCTGCTCATCGTGTGGACGATCCTTCCATGTTGCGAGCCGACCACCCGCAGTGGAGGGCGTCTGCGATGCATGTGGCTCCGAACTCATCACACGCAGCGACGACGCACCGGAGACGGTAGCCGCGCGACTAGCAAACCAGCTGAGCGCGCTCGACGAAGTCGTTGAGATCTATCGGAGCAAGGGCCGACTTCAGGTGGTTGAGGGTGTCGGCGACATCACGGAGATCCAGGCTGCCCTCGCGACCGCCGCCCGAGCCGTGGGCTTTGGGGCATAACGCGTCCATGAGCGGCGTTACCAGAAAGTCAGCGGCGGAGATCGCGCTCATGCGTCGCGCAGGCGCCGTGGTCGCCGACGTCCTTGCGCTGGTAGAAGAGCTTGCGGTGCCTGGGGCGAGTAGCGCCGAGATCGCACTCGCCGCCGAACGGAAGATCCTGGCTGCAGGGGCGAGTTCGAACTTCAAGGGGTACCACGGCTTTCCTTCGGTGATCTGCCTCTCGATCGATCGCGAGGTGGTCCACGGGATCCCAGGCGATCGAGAGATCAAGGCTGGCGCACTCGTCTCTGTGGATGCAGGGGCAATCGTTGAGGGCTGGCACGGCGATGCGGCGCGCAGCTTCTACGTTGGCGGCGAGGCTCCCGCTGAGGTGGCACGCCTGATCCGCGTGACCCGGGAGGCGCTTGATGCAGGTATCGCAGCGGCCCGACCCGGGGGCACCATTGAGGAGATTTCGGCGGCGATCGAAGACGTTGGGCTTGCGGCAGGGGTTGGGATCGTCCGCCCCTATGTGGGGCACGGCATCGGCCGCGCCATGCATGAGGCCCCCCAGGTCCCGAACTACCGCACTGGGCGGAAGAGCCTGACCCTGGCCCCTGGGCACTGTCTAGCAATTGAGCCGATGTTCACTCTTGGCTCCCCGGAGGTGGGGGTGATGGATGATGAGTGGACCGTTGTAACAATTGATGGGAGCCTTGCTGCACACTTCGAGGACAGCATTGCCATCACCGCGGAAGGGGCCCAGGTCCTCACACGGCCGTGAAGGGTTGGCGCACGCTCAGCCCGAGCGTGGCGGGGGAGGGGTCTTCGTTGCGAGGGGGGCGGGGCTCTGCTAGGCTGCACTTTCGTGCGTTTGGGGTCTCTCCCCAGTCGTCCCCTGGCTCGCCAGGGATCAATAGCGCAGTCTGAAACGGGGGGGTGTTGGGGAAAAAGGAATCAATACAAGTCGAAGGGACGGTTGTCGAGCCGCTGCCGAACACGTTGTTCGTTGTTGAACTCGAAAATGGCCATCGAATTCGTGCCTACATCAGCGGGAAGCTTCGGACGAATTTCATCCGAATCCTTCCAGGTGATCGGGTCAAAGTTGAACTCTCGCCATACGATCTGACCCAGGGTCGGATCACCTACCGGTTGAAGTAGCAGCACAGGAGAACGAGTGAAAGTTTCTGCGTCGGTCAAGGTCCGTTGCGACAAGTGCCTCGTGATCAAGCGGCACGGTCGCGTCATGGTCATTTGCGAAAACCCGAAGCACAAGCAGCGGCAGGGATAGGGCCATGGCACGAATCGCAGGCGTTGATATTCCGCGTGAGAAGCGTGTTGAGATCGCCCTTACCTACATCTTTGGCATTGGCCTCACCACCAGCCAGAAGATTCTGAAGCAGACATCCATCAGCCCAGACATCCGAGTGAAGGACCTCTCCGAAGAGCAGATCAATCGCCTTCGAGAAGTCGTGGACAAGGGCCAGAAGATCGAAGGCGATCTCCGCCGTGAGATCGCCATGAACATCAAGCGACTGATTGAAGTCGGCACGTACCGTGGCACTCGCCACCGCAAAAACCTTCCGTCGCGAGGTCAGCGCACCAAGACGAACGCGCGTCAGCGCCGTGGTGCCCGAAAGACCGTCGCCGGCAAGAAGATCGAGAAGAAGTAAGGCAGGGGTGTAGCAATGGCTGAGATGGAGAAGAAGCCGACGAAGACGCGACGGCGCGAGAAGAAGAACGTGCCAGTGGGCCAGGTGCACATCGCCGCGTCCTTCAACAACACCGTGATCTCCATCACCGACCCAACTGGCGCCGTGCTCTCATGGGGGTCTGGCGGGGTTGCGGGCTTTAAGGGCTCGCGCAAGAGCACGCCGTACGCGGCCTCGCTTGGCGCAGAAGCTGCTGCCCGCAAGGCGATGGAACATGGCCTTCGCTCCGTTGAAGTTTTCGTCAAGGGTCCGGGTGCCGGTCGAGAGCAGGCGATTCGTGGCCTGCAGACCGCTGGACTCAACATCTCCGCAATTACCGATGTGACGCCGCTGCCACATAACGGCTGCCGTCCTCCGAAGAAGCGCCGAGTCTAGGAGAGGAGCGTCATGGGTCGCGATATTGGTCCAGTCTGCCGACAGTGCCGTCGAGAGGGGGCGAAGCTCTTCTTGAAAGGCGCGCGCTGCTACACCAAGAAGTGCTCGTTTGAACGACGCCCAACTCCGCCAGGAATGCACGCCGTTCGACGCCGCAAGGTGGGCGACTACGGCCTGCAGCTGCGTGAGAAGCAGAAGATGCGCCGCGTGTATCGACTCGGCGAGGCACAGTTCCGCCGGCTCTTCGCTGAGGCAGAGCGCGGCACCGAGGTGACGGGTGAGAATCTTCTTCGACTCCTCGAACTCCGACTCGACAACGTGGTTTTCCGCTTGGGCTTCGCGAGCTCTCGTGACCAGGCACGCCAGTACATCAACCACGGTCACTTTGCGGTGAACGGTGGCGCCGTCGACATCCCGTCGTACGGCCTGAAGCCAGGCGATGTCGTTTCGCTTCGCCCAGGGCGTGCAGAACTCGCCCCATTCAAGGAGGTCGTAGAGACCCTAAAGAGTGCTGCAACCCAAGAGTGGCTGCGCGTGGACGCCTCGAAGATGGCGGGTCACGTGATTGCGGCTCCGCGCCGCGACCAGATGCCTGCCGACTTCAACGAGCAACTCGTCGTTGAGTTCTACTCGCGATAAGAGAGGAGAGAGAGATGACCGACGCAGTGACTGCAATAATTAAGGAGCTGGAGGTGAAGGAGAATAAGGGCAAGTACGTGGCTGGTCCATTCGCACCTGGCTACGGTGTGACACTGGGAAATGCTCTGCGACGCGTCCTCCTCGGCTCTCTTGAGGGTGCGGCCATCACGGCCGTGCAGATCACTGGCGTCCAGCAGGAGTTCTCATCGCTCCCCGGCGTTCGTGAAGATGTCGTCCAGATCCTCCTCAACATCAAGAAGATCCGACTGCGCAGCTTTGCCACCGGCCGCGTCGAGCTGACCCTCAACAAGAAGGGCGCTGGGAGCGTCACCGCAGGTGACATCACTCCCAACCCTCAGGTAGAGATCGTGTACCCAGAGCAGGTGCTCATGACGCTCGATTCCGACAAGGCCGCGATCGAGGCCTTCCTCGTCGTGGAGCGCGGCGTCGGGTACGTCTCCGCGGATCGACTTGAAGTTGAACCAGACGGGGAGGCACGCCCGCTCGGCGTGATGGCCGTTGACGCGATCTTCACGCCAGTGCGCATGGTGAACTTCACCGTCGAGAACACTCGGGTTGGCCAGGATGTCGATCGCGAGAAGCTCATCCTCGAGATCGAGACCGACGGAACGATCACGCCGGAAGAGGCGGTACGAAAGGCGGCAGCTATTCTCGTCGGCCAGTTTGCTGCATTCTCGGGTCTCGGCGAAGCGCCGGCACCTGCACCTGCAGCAGCGACGGGAGGAAACCTGCTCGACCTCTCCATTGAAGAGCTTGACCTGCCGATGCGCGCATACAACGCGCTTAAGCGCGCGAACATCGTCAAGGTCGGTCAGCTGTTGAGCGCGCTGAACGGAGGAGAGGCAGAGTTGCTGAAACTCCGCAACTTCGGCCAGAAGAGCCTGACCGAAGTGCGCGAGAAGCTTGTCGAGCGCGGGTTCGACGTGCCTGAGAGCACCCTCCCACTCGACGCTGCATTCGATGACGATGAAGACGAAGACGACAGCGATGAAGAAGTGAAGGCCTAAGATGACGTCGCATGCTGTTGGCGGTCGTAAGCTTTCTCGAAAGCAGGGACCACGACTTGCGCTGTACAAGAACTTGATCGTCTCTGTCCTTCGCTATGAACGCATCCAGACCACGGAGGCGAAGGCCAAGGAGATTCGTCCGCAGGTTGAGCAGATCATCACCCTTGCAAAGAAGGGCGGCCTCAGCGCACGACGTGCGGTGATTGCCGCGCTCCCAGACGAACCGCTCGTCGTGGAGAAGCTGTTTGGTGAGATTGTCCCGAAGTATGCAGCGCGAACCTCTGGCTACTGCCGAATCACCAAGATCGGCATCCGCAAGGGCGATGCCGCCCCCCTCGTGCAGCTAGAGCTTGTCTAGGAGGTTGATGTGAACATGAAGACGTGGACGCCTCGCGCCGCTGAGATCGAGCGCAACTGGTACGTGGTTGATGCTGAGGGTCAGACGCTCGGTCGCCTCGCAACGAAGATTGCCACCGCCCTCCTCGGCAAGGCGAAGCCAACCTATGCCGACCATATGGATACGGGCGACTTCGTGATCGTCATCAATGCTGCCAAGCTCGTGGTCACGGGCGATCGATTGCTGAGCAAGCGCTACCACTCACACTCCGGCCACCCTGGCGGCCACCGCGAAGAGGGTCTCGGCGACCTGATTCAACGGAAGCCAACGGAGGCGATCCGCCGCGCCGTGAAGGGGATGCTCCCCAAGACGAAGCTGGCGAACGCGCAGATGACCAAGTTGAAGATCTATGCGGGTGCAGATCACCCACACGCGCCACAGCAGCCGAAGCCACTCGCATGAGCCCGAAGGAGAAGAGCGTGAGCCTGCCGTACTACCAGGGAACTGGTCGCCGCAAGACATCGATCGCCCGCGTGCGTCTCGTCCCAGGGGAGGGTCAGATCGTCATCAACGGACGCACGTATGTGGAGCATTTCGGTGGCGCAATTCCGCAAGCGGAAGTCTTCGCGCCATACCGCGTCACCGGCACCGAAGGTCGCTTCAATGCGATGGTGAAAGTTGAAGGCGGCGGGATCTCCGGTCAGGCGGGCGCAATCCGTCACGGGATCTCCCGTGCTCTCCTTTCGGCGGACCCTGAGGCTTATCGACTCCCGCTTCGACAGGCTGGATTCCTCACGCGCGATCCGCGCGCAAAGGAGCGAAAGAAGTACGGTCTCCGACGCGCTCGCAAGGCGAAGCAGTTCACGAAGCGCTGATCTAGCGCAGCTGCGCTGCTGATGGCCGCGGTCCGATTCGGTACCGACGGGATTCGCGGGATCGCGGGAGCGTCGCTCACGGCAGAGACTGCCTACGCCCTTGGCGCTGCGCTGGCGGAGCACTATCCCGCGGGGAACATCCTCATTGGACGTGACACGCGCCCGAGTGGTCCTGGGCTGAGTGCAGCACTCGCTGCCGGGATCCGGTCAGGAGGAGCCACCCCAATCAACCTTGGCGTGATCCCAACACCAGGGCTCGCGGCTGTGGTGGCGGCGGACGCGGAGGTTGCCTGTGGGGTCGTGGTGACCGCTTCGCACAACCCGGCGGAGTACAACGGCTTGAAGGTCATTGGTCGTGATGGTCGCAAGGTCCCAGACGCACTTGAGCGTGTGCTGGAACGGATGATTGACGAACGGCTCGCCGCCGCGACCGCGGATGTTGCGAGTGCGGCTTCCGCGAGCGCTACAGATGCGCGCAACGACGCGCGAGGGGCAGCCTATGCGGCGCGCTATGCAGCGCAGCTCGCACTGGTTGCAGCGGCGGCAACACCGAACCGCGCCGCCGCTGGAATCCGAGTGGTGCTCGACGCATCGAACGGTGCGGGTGCCCCGTTCGCTGAGGCGGCACTCTCCGCAACGGGCGCAACGGTTGTTGGAATGGCGATGGGTGACGGGTTGATCAACGACGGAGTGGGGGCAACGTCGCCGACGGCGCTCGGACGACGGGTCGTGGAGATCGGTGCCGATCTTGGGATCGCGCTCGACGGAGACGCTGACCGTTGCGCAGTTGTTGATGAACGTGGGGTCCTGATTGATGGTGATGTGGTGATCGGCCTAATAGCGCTGGATCGGAAGCGCCGACGTCTTCCAGGATCTGACCGTGTGGTCGCGACGATCCTGACGAACTCTGGTGTGGAGCGCCAGCTTCGCGACGCTGGTATCACGCTGCAGCGCACCCCGGTGGGCGATCGTCACATTGCTGAAGTGCTGACCCTCGGCAGCCCCGGGTTCGGTGGGGAGAAGAGTGGCCACCTCCTCTTTCCAGAGCATGCGCCAACCGGCGACGGACTGATCAGCGCAATCGAGCTGATCGCGCTGCTGGTGCGCTCTGGCGGACCCCTTTCCGCACTTGCCGCAACCCTGCCGCTCGACCCGCAGATCCAGCGAGAGATCAGCGTGCGTGAAGGTGAGGCGGAGTGGCTCCTCTCCGACCCAAGGATGTCTCGTGCACTCCGTGATGCAGAGGTGCGGCTTGCAGCCGGCGGCGGACGACTCGTGGTGCGCGCATCTGGTACGGAGCCTCTCCTGCGGGTGATGGGCGAAGGTCCTGATGAGGGCCTCGTAACGTCGGTTGTTGACGCGATCCTTACAGCGGGAAGCGCACTGCTGGCAGAGCGTCGCTGATCGGGCGGTAGACTACTCGCATGCAGGCACACGTAACCTCAGGCGCTGAACTCCCCGCACTCGGTGTGGACATCGTGCGTGTCGAACGCATCGCGAAGGTTATGGAACGACACCCCGCTCGCTTCCCCGCGCGAGTGCTTACTGCCGCAGAGCAGGCGTACGTGCGAGCGCGCCCAGAAAACTTTGCGGGTCGTTGGGCGGCAAAAGAGGCCGTCTCTAAGGTCCTGGGCCTCGGCATCCGCGGGATCGGGTGGCGAGAGATTGAGATTGAGCGACTACCAACAGGTCAGCCGACGGTGCGCCTGCACGGGAGTGCCGCCGAACGGGCGGTAGCGATTGGAATCGCAGCGATCGCAGTCTCGATCACTCACGAACGCGAGTACGCCGTTGCCGTTGCCTTTGGGCAGCGGGCGGTGCGCGGGGCGTAGCGTGGGGATCCCAGAAGCGATCGTTGCCGCCGGCCTCCCACCCCTCGGGCGTGCGGCGTGGGTCGAGGTTAACCTCGATGCGATTGAACAGAATGTGCGCGGTCTGAAAGCGCATCTCCCAGCCGGTGGGCATCTTGATGTGGTCCTGAAGGCGAATGCGTACGGCCTGGGTGCGGTGGAGGTGGCACGCGCCGCACTCGCTGCAGGTGCTCGCGCGATCTTGGTTGCCACAATGGATGAAGCGATCCAGCTCCGCAACGCGGGGATCCCGGCGCCACTCCGCGTCCTCTGGCGCGTTCCAAGTGAATATCTACGCCGCGCCGCCGATCTTGAGATCGGTGTCCCTGCAACGTCACCCGCAGTCGTCGCAGAGATCCTGGACGCCGACCTCGCTGGTGGCCGCCCGCTCACCGTTGACATTGAGGTCGATACGGGACTCGGACGTGACGGGATACTCCCTCATGAACTCACAGCGCTCGTGGAGCGGCTACACGCCGCGCGTCCGCGCATTTTGCTGCGCGGTATCTGGAGCCATCTCACCGCGGCCGAGGATTTGGATCGCTCTAAGTTGCAGGCAGCAACCCTTAACGGCGCTGCAGACGCGCTCGCGGAGCCAGAACTTCGAAGTGGGCTTGAGCGGCACCTCGTTGGCTCAGGTGGTCTGTTGACGATTGGCGCTGGTGAACATGTTGCTCGAGTGGGGATCGCCCTCTTCGGGGTGGTCCCGAATGCGCTGCGCCCTTCCCGCAGTGCAGAGGAGATTGGCATTGCGTCGGTCTACCAGGTGATCGCGCGTCCTGTGCGAATCGCAACGCTTCCGACCGGACACGGGGTTGGGTACGGACCGCATTTTGTTGCGGAACGACCTTCGCGGATCATCACCCTTCCCATTGGATATGCCGATGGGATCTCTTATCACGAGAAGGGAAAGGCGGAGGTTCTCGTGCGCGGCGTTCGTCTCCCCGTCGTGGGGAGCATAGCGATGGATTCGATCACGATCGACGCCACTGATCACCCCGCCACCGATCTGAGTACGCTTGACGATGTGGTTTTCATTGGCCGATCAGGGGACGACGAGATTCAGCCCGTGGATGTGGCGCGGCGCCGCGCGACAATCACGAATGAAGTCTCGACGAGTTTCACGAGTCGGCTGGTCCGCGTCTACACGCGTGGCGGACGCCCCGTTGCGCTCTGCGCGTTAAACGAGAGTGCCCCGTGAACGAACCACTTCTCCTCATCGTCGAAGGGACTGGCGAACGATGGGGAGCGCTCATTCGCCGCGAAGAGCGCGCGCGCCTTCTCGGCGCGCTCTCACAGCCGAGCGGTGGAGCAGTCGAAGCGCTTGAGGCAACGTTGATGACCGGCGCAGGCTTGACGGGGACTCCGCGACGGGTCGTGGCGAACGGCGGGGACGCGGAGCGCGCGGCGGGGCGCCTCGCGGCGTGGCTTGGTGGCCCAGTGCGGATTGCAGAGATCACCGCCGACGGCGGCCGACTCACACTTGTGTCGCCAGAACGGGCCGCGGTCAGCTGTGAGGTGGCAGGTGCAGCAACCGTCCCCGCTGATCCCGTGGAACGCCGTCGTCGCTGCGATGGCGTGTTGGCGCTCCTCGGTCGCACTGACCGTTCCACGGTGGCTGACCTGCTGGGCGATCTAGCAGACGCACCCCTCCGCGATCGAGATGACGCGCGAGACCAGGTGCGTGCGGCCGCTGTCGCCGACGCGATGCGCCGCCTCGCCGAGCTGCTGGCGGATGAGGACCTCGGTGACCTTGACCTTGAAGGCGCCCCGCTCCTGCTGGTTGGCGTTGCGGCGAGCCTGATCGCAACTGGGACGCTCCCGCTCAGTGTCGCTGCGCCGTTGGTCCCGGCAGGGCGAACGCGAATCCTGCTCGAGCCGTACGGCATCTTCGCCGCGCTTGGAGGAGAGGTGCTGGACGACACATGGATTGATTCGGCACTCTCATCGCTCGCACGCGACCTGCTACTGCCAGGTGGCGATCTGGTCCGCATTGCGGGCGAGGAAGGGGACGAACTCCTTGTGCGAACCTCGAACAGCAGTGTGACACTGTCGCACGGCGAAATCTTTCCACTCCCACTTCGGACGGGCGAAGAGGAACAGGTGCTCCTCACACGCGGTGCGCAGGAGGCTGAGTTCACGCTCCATGGCGGGATCGCACGGGCAGCGATCGTCTTTGGTGATGCACTCGCAGCGCCCCAAGAGGTGCGAAGTGGAAGCCTCTCTGCGGCGATCACTGCTGCCACCAACGCCGCCCCGATCCCTGCTCCGATCAGCCTCCTCCCTGCAGGGATTGCGACGCGCGGCGTGCACGGTGGCCGTCAGTTGCTCGGGGATCTCGTTGAAGGGGAGGTTCACTTCAGTGAAACGGAACCTGAAGGGAGTGGATGGGAGCGCGCCATTGCGGCGGGACTCCTCGCGATTGGAAGTGCATCGCCTGAAACGGTGCTGCGTGCCCGGGCCGTTGGGGTGCGTGGCGTGATCGTTCATGGACTCAGTGATGGCGAACGTGACGCATTGAAGGCATCGCTTGAGCGTCGAATTGCAGCTGCTGTTGCCACCGCTCCTTTTGGGCTGATCGTCATGACGCCGCGTCGTCCTACGTCTGGGAGTGACGAGCGAGTGATGCACCTGCTTCGAAGCCTCCACGGCGCGCGCGTGCGATTCAGTGACGAACCGATTGGTCTCGTCGTGCACGGTGGCGGCGCTGATCGCGAGGCGGGGGATGTCCTCGTCATTGGGGGGATCCATGAAGGTCGCACCGGAGTATGGGAGGGACTCGCCGATCTACGCGCGGACGATCCACTCGGTGCGGTTCGGATTGACGGAGAGCTCTGCGCGATTCCGCTCGGTGATCTGCAGCGCCGCTCCGCGTGATCTCGTTACGCATCGAACTTGGCAACCTCGCGGCGACGAAGCGACTCGGCACCATCATCGCGCACCATCTCCGCGCAGGTGATCGACTCCTCCTGATCGGAGCGATCGGTTCTGGGAAGACGACGCTGGCACGTGCGATCGGTTCTGCGCTCCATGCCGATCCTCCGCTCACATCACCGACCTTTCTGCTGGTCTCCGAGCATCAGGGAGCCCTCCCAATCTGGCACGCTGATGCCTATCGCCTTCCGCCTGGAAGTGATCCACTTGCGGCAGGACTGATTGACGAACGCCATGCGGCGGGTATCACGATTATTGAGTGGCCAGAACAGGTGCGATGGCCGCTGCAGGACGAAGCGTCGTCGCTCCTTGAAGTTGAGCTCACACCCGGCGCTCACGATGATGCACGCAGCGCAACGCTGCGCGTTGGAGATGGGGAGCGTGCAAAGAGCCTGCATGCGGCTGTACTCGCGGCGGGAATTGAGGCTGCTGATGGATCGTAATCAAACAGCGTTGATCCTTGACGGATCGCTTGGACACGGATGTGTTGCGCTCCTTGCGGTAAGCGGTCCGCGATCAGGGGAGCTCGTGGTCGCCGAGTCTGGAGAGCTGCAGCGCAGTCATCTTGAGCGAATCGCCACGCTCCTCCCGGGCGAGGCGTCGCGCATGGAACTCTCGGCGATCGTGGTTGGCGTTGGACCGGGGAGCTACACGGGGATCCGCGCGGCCTCTGCCGCGGCGGCGGGCGTTGCTGCCGCCCTCAGCCTTCCCATCATCGCGATTCCATCCGACCGCGCGCTCTACGCGGCCGCC
This sequence comes from Chloroflexota bacterium, assembly GCA_038145565.1. Classification (GTDB taxonomy): domain Bacteria; phylum Chloroflexota; class Limnocylindria; order Limnocylindrales; family Limnocylindraceae; genus Limnocylindrus. Next base: position 21,803 of record JAYQPX010000007.1, read on the forward strand.
AAGGAGGTGGGTGGTGAGACGGTGGTGCTGCCGCTCGGCACTCGGGAGGTGCTGGTGATCCGCGAGGCGGGGAGTGAGATTGCCGCGCATGCGGAGGCACCAGCCTCCGCAGACCTTGCGCGCGTTTCTTCGCGCCTTCCGCATGCGTTCGCAAAACTCGCTTCACCTGCACTGAGCGAGGCACTCGCGGCTGCGGCGCGCGGAGAGGCACCACAACGGAGTGAGATACAGCTTCGCTACCCGTCGCCGCCGCGCGGAACTGGTGGGAGGGGTATCTAGTGCGACGAGATGAGTATGAGATTCGACCGGTGACGATTGGCGATCTGCCGCTGATGCGCGCGATTGAAGAGGCGAGTTTCAGTACGCCATGGCCAGGGAACGCGTATGAGTCCGAGCTGACGACAAACCGTTTGGCGCGATACCTAGGGGCATGGCGCGGAGGGGAGCTGCTGGGGTTCGGCGGGATATGGCTGATGGTGGACGAAGCACACGTGACCACGATTGCTGTAGCGCCTCCGCTGCGTGGTGAGGGACTCGGAACGGCGCTGATGCTTGAGCTCCTGCAAGAGGCGCGTCGTGGCGGGGCGCGAGTGGCAACGCTCGACGTTCGCGTCTCCAATGAACTGGCTCAGCGGCTTTATGCCCGACTCGGCTTCGCAGAGGCTGGGCGGAGGGTTCGATATTACGAAGAGAGTGGCGAAGATGCGATCATCATGACGACCCCAGAACTTAGTGATCCTGGTCAGCAGGCGCGTGAGGCGCTTGCACACGCTGCGACCAAGACTGATGAGCCCCTCCCGAACCCAGAGGCATTTGACGTGGTGGCGCGATGAGCCGTGCCCAACTGATCCTTGCGGTTGAGTCAAGTTGCGATGAGTCGGCGGTTGCCCTTGTGCGCGCAGGGGGAGAGGTCGTCGCCGAGCGCGTGGCAAGTCAGAGTGCGCTCCATGCTGCGACAGGTGGAGTGATTCCTGAAGTTGCAGCCCGTGAGCATCACCTCTGGCTGCCGCGACTCTTGGACGAGGTGCTCAGCTCGGCAGAAGGGGAGCCCTACGCGCGCGAGATCGATGCAGTTGCCGTGACGACCGGTCCTGGGCTGGTTGGTTCACTCCTTGTCGGCGCAGGCGTTGCCGCCGCGTGGGCGTGGGGACGCGGGCTCCCAATCGTTCCGACGAATCACCTAGAGGGCCATTTTCGCGCCGCCTGGCTGCACGATACAGTCTCTGTATCGTCTGCGCCACAACTTCCTGCAATTGGACTCATTGTCTCCGGTGGTCACACGCTGATCGTGCACGTGAAGGCCGATGGAACGAGTGAACGACTTGGCGGCACGATTGACGACGCGGCGGGCGAAGCGTTTGACAAGATCGCGCGCCTCCTCGACCTTCCGTATCCCGGCGGTGCGGCACTCTCGGCACTCGCCGCAACAGCAAAGGTACGCACCGGCGACAACCGGCTCCCTGTTGCGCGGGTTGATGGTGAATATGACGTGTCATTCAGTGGCGTGAAGACCGCCGCGGCGCGGATGGCGCTTGCGGCAGCTGGTGTCCCTTCAGGCGCGCCCGGCCGGGCCGCAGCGTTACAGGCAACACTTCGTGAGCGCCCTGTTCCGCCCGAAGCTGCCGCAACGATCGCTGCCGCTGCAGAATCAGCGATCGTCACGGCACTGGTGGAGCGTGTTGAGGTGGCACTCCTTGCACATCCGGGAACTGGTCTCGTGGTTGGGGGTGGCGTTGCGGCGAACGGACCGCTTCGTGCAGGTCTCGCGGCCGTGGCAGCCAAGCAACAGCGTCTCCTCAGCATCCCGCCCGTTCGCTGGTGCACCGATAATGCGGCCATGATTGGAGCTGCCGCACATGCTGCGCTCAACGAGCAACGCGTCACGCTGCAGGATCCTGCACGTGGGCTCACCGTGAGCGCCTCATGGCCATTTGGCGTGGCGGCGGCGGGATGAGCGCGGTGCCGCGTCGAGGCGGTGCGCGACCGCTCGTTGCAGGGCATGCGCCGAAGCAACGTCTCAGCCAGAGCTTCCTTGTGGATCTTGAGGTGCGCGATGCGATCGTCGCGGCTGGAGGTGCCGCACCAGGTGAGATTGTGCTGGAGATTGGTCCTGGACTCGGCGTGCTGACCGAGGGTCTCTTGGCGGCGGGTGCGCGGGTGGTTGCGATCGAACTTGACGACGATCTCCTTCCGCGGCTCCAGGAGAAGTTCGTGAGAGAGATCGCGAGTGGAGACTTGACCCTCATCCACGGTGATGCCTTGAACGTTGACCTTGAGCCACTCCTCCCCTCCGACGGAGTGTGGCGCGTGGTGGCGAACATTCCGTATCACATCACCAGTCCGTTGCTTCATCGCCTCCTAGTACTTGAGCACCCCGCAGAACGGATCGTCCTGCTCGTTCAGCGTGAGGTCGCGGAGCGCGTCGCTGCACCGGTTGGCGACTGGTCGTATCTCACCGCGTTTGTCCGATCCCGGAGCGAGGCCACGATTGTGCGCCTGGTCCATAGGGACTCGTTTGAACCAGTTCCTACCGTAGATTCGGCGGTGCTCTCGCTTCAGCGGTTGACGCACTCGCCGCTCGCTGAACTCTCTGATGATGACGAAGAGCAGCTCTGGAGGCTTGTCCAGGCCGGATTCAGGGAGCGCAGAAAGAAGCTGCGCAACGCGTTGCCCCGTGCCCTACCGATTCCTGCCGACCAGATCATGCAGGCACTTGAGCGCGCGGATACGGATCCGGATCTTCGAGCGCAGGCACTCAGTGTCGAAAGCTGGGTGCGTCTCCTTCGCGAACTTGGGGGTATCCCCGGCGCGCCGACGCGCCAGCCGCGCGCGATGCGAACATTTCCGGGGGAGGCCCCTGCTCGTCGCGGGCGCGTTGGCGCAGGGCACATCCACTGGGTTGAGGTTGACGCTCCTGGAAAGGTGAACCTCACCCTCGCGGTTGTGGGTCAACGCGAGGATGGTTATCACGATCTTCACAGCATCGTGGCGCCTCTCCGGGCGAGTGATCACATCACGCTTCGACTGCTTGGAGGAGACGGCACTGAAGACGAGCTGCACTGCGCGGGCTTACCGATCTCAGGTGTTGGAGAGAATCTCGTGCTTGCGGCCCTGCGCGAACTGCGCATGGAGGTGCCGATTCCGCCGCTCGACATCGTGCTGGAGAAGCGGCTCCCCGTAGCGGCGGGGCTCGGTGGCGGATCAAGTGATGCAGCGGCGGTGCTTCGTGGCGCACTTGAGCTGTGCGGAGTGGAGTTGGCCGAAGAGCGTCTGATGGCGGTTGCAGCACGTGTCGGATCAGATGTGCCGCTCTTTCTCCCCGGTGGACCTGTGCTGATGGAGGGGCGAGGTGAGCGGGTGACGCCACTCGCACCGTGGAGTGAGCCCGCCCCCGGTGTGCTGTTGATCAGCGCACGTGAAGGCATCAAGACGCCTGAAGTGTTTGCCGCCTTTGCCGCAGGGGTTCGGGGTGATGCATACGGAGCGGCACTCGTGAGCTCGCAACACCTCGCGAGTGAGGCGCTCGCCGGACTCACGACCACTGCGCTTCTCCAGCGATCGGCGGCACTCGCGTCGGCGAATGATCTGCTCGCTGCCGCCCGAGCGATCACTCCGTGGCTGCGCCCACTCGACCACTCGCTGCGCCGCCTCCTCGGGCGGCCTCTCTCCCTCTCAGGTTCGGGGCCGACCCTATTTCTCCTCTATCCTTCGCTCTACGAGGCCGCAGAGGCTGGCGCGCTCGTTGAGGCTGCAGTAGGCAGTGGCGAACTTGCGCTTCCAGATGGTGGTGTTCTTGTCACCGCGACAGAGTTGGCAACGTAAGAGAGGAGTCCACGATGAAACGATCAGTGAGTGGGAGCGGGGTTGCTCCAGCAATCGGGCCATACAGTGCAGCGATCGCCTCAGGCGACCTGCTCTTCTGCTCGGGACAGCTCGGATTGGATCCCGCGACAGGTGTGCTCCGTGAAGGGGTTGCCGCTCAGGCGGAGCAGTCGCTGCTGAATCTGCGCGCACTGCTCTCCGCTGCGGGGTTCGGCGTCGAACATGTGGTGAAGTGCACCATCTTCCTTGCAGACCTTGCCGATTTCGCAACGGTGAATGAGATCTACGGGCGCACATTCTCGGAGCCGTTCCCTGCACGCTCAACCGTGCAGGTGGCGGGGCTCCCGAAGGGGGGCCTGGTGGAGATTGAGGCGATCGCTCAGAAGGTCGGCTAGACTCGCCTCCAGATGACACCCTCAAGTACTGGGCCGGAGCGCCTTGCAGGCGTGACGGCCATCATCCTCGCTGCTGGCGTCGGGTCGCGGATGCACGCTGCCCATCCGAAGGTTCTCCACCCGCTCCTCGGACGCCCGATGGCACTCTGGGTTGTTGAAGCGGTCCGAAGCGTGTTGCGTGATCCGGCGCTCCTCCTCCTCTCCCCGGCAACCGCCGCGCTGCACGCCCTTGCGCCGGCAGGGACGCTTCGCGCAGAACAGCCGCAGCCACGTGGAACAGGGGATGCAGTTCGTTGTGCACTCCCTGCACTTCCAGCCGATGCAACAGAGGTTCTCATTGCGTGTGGAGACACACCACTCCTTGAGCCGAGCAGTATCAGCGCGCTGATCGCGACGCGCCGCGCCGCAGGTGCGCCAATCGCGTTCGCCGCGTTTCACGCCGAAGACCCAACCGGCTACGGCCGCGTTGAGCTAAGCGAAGAGGGTCGAGCGGTACGCATCGTGGAAGAGCGCGACGCAACGGAAGAGGGTCGCGCGAACGATCTCGTGAACGCGGGGCTCTACGCCGTAGATCGCGCCTGGCTTGAGGTCGCTCTGGACACTCTCGCACCATCAGCTGCGAGCGGAGAGGTCTACCTCACCGATCTTGTCGCGCGCGCCGCTGCGGAGGGTACGCCAGCTCCCGTCCTCCTTGGGAGTGGGGTCGACCTTGAAGGGGTGAACGATCGACGTCAATTCGCGGACGCCGCCGCGGCTCTTCGTGAACGGATCAATGCGCTGCATCTTGAACGCGGCGTCGGCATGATGGATCCAACGACGGTCTGGATCGAGCCTACGGTGAGCATCGCTGCCGATGTGGTGATTGAACCGAACGTCATGCTAACCGGCAACACAGCGATCGCAACTGGGACTCGCATTGAGGCTGGATCACGGATCCACGAGAGCATCATCGGGGAAGGCTGCACGATTCGCTCGAGTGACATCGATGGCTCAACTCTTGCGAGCGGCGTGGATGTTGGCCCCTTTGCGCACATTCGACCCGGCTGCACGATTGGTGCGGGCGCGCATGTTGGCAACTTCGCTGAGCTCAAGGGCACAACTCTCGCCGCCAAGGTCAAGGTGGGACACCACTCGTACCTCGGTGACACCAGCGTGGGCGAGGGGAGCAACATCGGTGCCGGAACGATTACGGCAAACTACGACGGCGAGAAGAAGCATGCAACGGTCATTGGCGCTCGCGTCTTCACGGGCGTTGGAACGCTGATGGTGGCACCGCTCACCATGGGCGACGGATCCAAGAGCGGTGCCGGAGCGGTCGTGCTGAACGATGTCCCAGCGGGAGCGCTCGTTGTAGGCGTGCCTGCACGTACGGTGGGCAAGGAGTAGCCAATGAACCCTGTGCTCGCCGATCTCGGCCTGATCCTGCTTCTGATCCTTTTGAATGGCTTCTTTGTGGCAGTTGAGATCGCATATGTCAGCGTGCGACGCACCCGACTCAGCGAGCTCGCGGATGAAGGGGATCAGCGGGCGGTTCGCGCACTGCGACTGCTTCGAGATCCGGGCCGCTTCCTTGCGGTGATTCAAGTTGCGATCACCTTTCTTGGCGCGCTCGCATCTGCGGTCGCTGCCGTCAGCATAGTCGAACTGATCGCAGCGCCGCTGAGTGGCGTCTCGTGGATTGGCGATCGCGCCGCTCCGCTCGCTCTGCTCCTCGTCACACTGCTCGTCTCAATCGTCTCAATCGTCCTCGGAGAGTTGATCCCTAAGGGTTTCGCGCTGGCAAACCCCGATCGGATCGCGCTCACAGCGTCGGGACCGATCTCGATCTTCGCCAAGGTGTTGAGCCCACTTGTCGGGCTCCTTGTTGTGCTCACGAAAGTGATCTCTAAACCGTTCGGCATTGATCCGACCCGGACCCCGAAGCTCTCCGCGGCCGAAATCAGACTCATTGTGGAGCAGGGGAGCCAAGAGGGAGTACTTGAGGCGGAGGAGGAGCAGATGATCTCGGCAGTGATGTCACTCAGTGACTCAAAGCTGCACGAGGTGATGGTGCCGCGCATCGATATCGTCTCAATTGATGAACAGGCAACTTTCGACGAGGCTGTGGAGGTGGTGCTGAAGGAGGGGCACAGCCGCACGCCGCTCTATCGCGAGTCTATCGATCATGTGAGCGGCATTCTCTACGCGAAGGATCTGCTCCGTATCATTGCTGCGGGCGGGCCACGACCACGCTTGCGCGACATCATGCGGCCAGCACTCTTCGTCCCCGAGTCAAAGCCCGTCGACGATCTCCTGCATGAACTGCAGCGACGGAAGGTGCACATGGCGATCGTGCTGGATGAGCACGGAGGCACTGCGGGCCTCGTGACGATCGAGGACCTTCTCGAAGAGATCGTGGGTGAGATCCAGGACGAGTTCGACGAAGAGGAGCCGATGAAGGTCGAGATCACCGAGGGGGAGGTGATCCTCGATGGTCGAGCGGATATCGACGAGCTCACCGATCTGGTTGAGCCACCGCTCGAACTTGAAGACGATGAGGAGTACGACACCCTCGGCGGATTTGTGTATCACAAGATCGGTCGCGTTCCCGTAGTTGGCGACAGCGTATCCATTGATCCCTTTGTGATCAGCGTGATCAAGGTCAGTGGGCGCCGGGTCGGGAAGGTGCGCGTGCGCTGGACGCCTGTGGAATCCGGAGCCGGCTCTGGGGAGAGCGAAGGGAAGTAGCGATCAGGGGATCGCCTACGCGGAGATCACACGCTCCATGATCTCTTCAAGCCGAACGATCGCAATAGGGTTCATCGCGGGCACCCCACGAATCTCCGTGAGTGCGCGTTCGCGCCAGAGGGACGCCTGTTCTCGTGTGTACGCCTCAGCACCCGCCCGCGCAAGTACGGCGAGTCCTTCGGCCACAAGTGCATCGTCCGGATCAGGTGTTGCGAAGAGTCGGTCAAGGGTGGCGCGATCTTCCGTGCTGGCGCGCTCCGCTGCGTAGAGAACGGGGAGCGTCTTCTTATGTCGGGCGAGGTCTGATGGCGCCTTTCCAGTTGCCGCTTCACTCCCCCAGATCCCAAGCAGATCGTCGTTGATCTGGAAGGCGAGTCCGAGCGCCCATCCGAACGTACGGAAGCGCGTGATCACTGCTTCGTCGTCAGTGGCGAGCATGGCGGCAGACTCAACACCGCCAGAGATGAGCGCCGCCGTCTTTCGTCCGATCATCTCGAAGTAGTGCTCCACGCTCTGCATCTCGCGCTTCTGGCTCGCCGCGATATCAATGAACTGCCCTTCGCAGAGGCGGAGGCAGGTCTGGTCGTAGATCTTCATCATGCGGATCACCTTGGCGTCGGAGAAGCCGAGTTCAGTCAGTCGGTGTGCCGCAATACGGCTGATCGTGAACAGCGCGTCGCCCGTATTGATGGCCTGCGCGAGACCTTCGCGTACCCAGAGGGTGGGTCGACCCCTTCGCTCTTCGTCCTGATCCTCGATGTCGTCGTGGATCAAGCTGAAGTTGTGTCCGAGTTCAACGGCCGCTGCGCCAGGGATGGCGCGCTCCCAGTCGCTTGAGAGCGCGGAGTAGGTAAGGAGTCCGAGGAGGGGGCGCATGCGCTTGCCGAGTCGAGCGCTCGGATCCCCGTATCCCATGTGGTACCGAATCTGTGAGTACATTGATGCGGTGATTGGCTCCTCCCACGCTGCGAGGAGGTCAAGAATCGCCGCATCCGTGGCAGCGATAAGCGCGTCGAGGTCTAGCTCGAGAAGGTTCGCCCCAGTCGGGGTACCGCGGAGTGACGTCATGCTCCAATGCTACCCTCTCACCATGCCTGAACGCCGAACCTCGCGGACGCTGGCAGTTGTGACCTCGCGTTTCCGCCTCGGCGAGGCCGACCGTGTGCTCACCCTCATCTCGCCAGATCGCGGAAAGTTCAAGGCGATCGCAAAGGGGGTGCGAAAGCCGACCAGCCGTCTCGGCGGTGGCGTGGAACCATTCGCAGAGCTCGAGGTCGCGCTTGCGGCAGGGCGCACCTTTGACGTGGTGACTCAGGTCCGCCCTCAACGCGTGTGGCTCGGACTTCGTGGCCGGCTGCTGAGTAGTGCCGTTGCCTGGTATGCAGCAGAGCTTGTCGAGCGAGCCACGAGTGAAGAGCAGCCCGAGCCCGAACTGTATGCCCTGTTGCTCCGCGCCTGGGATCTGCTCGAGGCGGGGATCCCAGACGTCCTGGTCGCACGTTGGAGTGAGATCGCGCTCCTCGACGTTGCGGGGCACGCACCAGAACTTGATCACTGCGTTGATTGCGGGCGCCCACCGCAAGAAGGAGAAGCGCTCCGCTGGGATGAGCGCGCTGGCGGGATCCACTGCGTGGACCATGGTGAGGGCGCGCCCTTGAGCAGTGATGGGCTGCGCCTCTTGCGAGCGCTCCGACGTTTCGATCCAGAACAGCTCGCGGCGCTGCGGCTGCCGAGCGGACCACTTCAAGAGGTCGACCGAGCCCTTCGCGCCGCGATCTTGCATCTCTATGGGCGAGAGCCGAAGAGCCGCACCTTTCTGGACGAGGTGAGCGCGTGAACCCGCTGACGAGCGCAGTACTCGTTGCCGTGGGCGGTGCGGCTGGTGCGCTGCTTCGGAGCGGCGCGGATGCGGTCACGGCGCGCCTCGGGATCGCCGCCCCAGTTGGGACACTCGTGGTGAATGCGGGTGGATCGTTCGTTGCGGGTCTCGTTGTCACGCTGATCGCCGACCGGGTCCTTCCAGACGCTGCACGCCCCCTCATCGTCGTCGGACTTCTCGGAGGGTTCACCACGTTCTCAGCATTTGCGCTGCAGCTTGCACGCATGGGCGAGGGGGGAGAACTCCTCGCGCTGATCGCCTACGCCGTCGGATCTGTCCTGCTCGGACTCCTTGCAGCCTCGGCGGGCGTGGCGCTTGCCCGCGCGCTCTAGCAGTACTCGGATCGGGTAGGCTTCCACTTCATGAGCATCAGCGCCGATCCATCCCTCACGCTCGCTGGCACGCCAGCGGCTGACGCGACGCCTGCGGTTGCCGATCTTGACGTCATCGTCTCCCTCGCGAAGCGACGCGGCTTCGTCTTCCCAAGCTCAGAGATCTACGGCGGCATCAACGCCGTCTGGGATTACGGCCCGCTCGGGGTTGAGCTAAAGAACAACGTGAAGCGCGCCTGGTGGCGCAGTATTGTCCAAGAGCGGAACGACGTGGTCGGTCTCGACGCAGGGATCCTCATGCACCCACAGGTCTGGCGCACGTCGGGGCACGTGGGTTCATTCAGTGATCCGCTCGTCGAGTGCACCGCCTGCAAGCGTCGCTACAGACTCGATGAGCTTCCAGGAACCGACGCTCTCACCACCGCGCAGCTTGCAGAGGCGGACGTGGTTACGAAGCTCGGTCTGGTCTGCCCCGACTGCGAGGGGAGCCTCACCGCACCGCGACGTTTCAACCTGATGTTCAAGACCTTTATGGGCCCTGTAGAGGAGGACGCCTCTGTCATCTATCTACGCCCAGAGACGGCGCAGGGCGCCTACGTGCAGCACCGCAACGTGCGCGATGCGGCACGGAAAAAGATTCCGTTCGGCATCGCACAGGTAGGGAAGTCCTTCCGCAACGAGATCAGCCCAGGGAACTTCGTCTTCCGCATGCGCGAGTTTGAGCAGATGGAACTGCAGATGTTCGTGCGGCCAGAGGCTGGCGCAACGGCTGCGTTTGATGAGTGGCTGCCGCGCCGGCTGGAGTGGTACAAGGCGTACGGTGTGTCACCCGAGCGGCTACGAGCCCGCGAGCACGCGCCCGACGAGCTCGCCCACTACGCGAAGCGCGCCATCGACGTGGAGTACCGTTTCCCGTTTGGCTGGAAGGAACTTGAGGGGGTGCACAACCGCGGCGACTTTGACCTCTCCCGACATGCGGCGGAGAGTGGCGAGAACCTCTCGTACTTTGATCCAGCTACCGAAGAGACGTTTACGCCGTGGGTTGTTGAGGCGGCGGCCGGTGCCGACCGTGCCGCTTTCACCTTCCTGGTCGACGCATACCGTGAAGAGATCGTTCGAGACGAGAAGCGCGTCGTCCTCGGCCTGCACCCAGAGCTCGCGCCGTACAAGGTGGCGGTGCTCCCACTTCTGAAGAAGCGTGATGATCTCGTGGCTCTCGCACACAAGATTCGCAACGGACTTTCGCGAGAGCTCACGGCGGTCTATGACGACACGGCCGCAATCGGAAAGCTCTACCGCCGGCAGGACGAGATTGGCACGCCGTGGTGCATCTGCGTCGATGTTGACTCGATGGATGACAACGCCGTCACCGTGCGCGACAGAGACAGCATGGAGCAGGAGCGCGTGAGTGTGGATCGACTGGAGGAGTACTTCCTCAGTAAGTTGCGCGCCGCGCGACCGTAGCGCGTTAGGACTCGATCGCCCCTGTTGGCTGTTTTCCGGCCGGCCAGTAGAGTTCTTTATGGATCGCTTCGCCTGGGAGTCCGTATGCGCGAAGCTCCTCTTCGGCCGCAACGATCATGTCGGGATTGCCGCAGAGATAGGCGACAGCACCGTTTGGATCAACGCCAAGGTCACCGAGCGCTGCGCGAATGATGCTCTCCACTCGCCCAGTGCGCCCGGTCCATCCAGCATTGGCTGGGTCGTTGGGCCGGGAAATCGTAGGAACATACGTTGCTGGGTATTCGCCGCTCGCGCTCCATCCGTTCAAGAGTTCGGCATAGCCAATATCTGAGACGTAGCTCACGCCATTCAGATAGATGGCTCGTCGCGGGCGACCATCCGCAAGGAGCGTTCGCGCCATCGAGACGAACGGCGCGATTCCAGTTCCAGATGAGATGAAGAGGTGGACGCGTTCATCATCTGGTTGCAGGGTGAACTTCCCCTTTGGCGGCAGGACACGAAGTGCGTGTCCAACTGGGAGAGAGAAGGCGAGCGGCGTGAACGCGCCACCGCGGACGAGTCGAAGGTAGAGCTCATAGCCGCCTGCAAGGTCGCGCGCGGATGAGGCGATCGAGTACGGCCGCTGCAGCCACTTGTCGCCCACTTTGACGCCGATCGTGATGTACTGACCAGGCTCAAATGGAACGGGGACGCCAGTCGGCTTGATCCACACGCGCGCGAGCGTTTCAGTGTCATCGATCCGCGCGGCAAGAACCGCGTTGTATGCGGGGTCGCTGGCGAGGATTCCGAATTTCGCTGGATCTCTTTCGCTTCCGCTCACGTACACCTCCAGCCATGGACCGCCGAAGGGCGGCTTGTGGTGAGTGTAGGGGAGCCCTCGTGGGCTCGCCCTGCCCGCCCGGTTGACGGAGGGGGGTACGGATGGCATCCTTCGCTCGACAGGTCTTGACACCCACGGGCAGCCGCTTTGCCCGCAACCAAAGCCCTTCGAGGAGGTCAGCCATCCGATGGCTTCAGGAAGTGTTGCCGAGGTGAAGAGCCGACTCGCCGTCGCCGACGTTGTCGGCGAAACGGTGCAACTCAAGAAGGCTGGCAACACGTTCAAGGGGCTCTGTCCGTTCCATGGCGAGAAGACTCCGTCGTTTGTGGTCACTCCAGCAAGAGATTCATGGAAGTGCTTCGGGTGCGGAAAGGGGGGCGACATCTTCACCTTTGTGATGGAGCGTGACAACCTGCCGTTTGGCGAAGCGCTCACCCTACTCGCCGCCAAGGCGGGAGTCGTCCTTGACGAGCGTAGCCGTGCAGAAGATGTGCGCCGCGCGCGCCTTCGCGAAGTGCTTGAGGGGGCGGTGAGCTTCTATCACGCAATCCTCACCACCCACGACCTCGGCAAGCCGGCACTCGACTATTTGCACGCTCGTGGCTTCACGGACGCAACGATCGAGTCACAGCGCCTCGGCTGGGCACCGGAATCATGGGACGCCTGCTCCAAGGCGCTGGCCGCGAAGCGCGGTGCAACTCCCGAAGAGCTGGAGGCGGTCGGCCTCACCACGGATCGTGGAGGCGGGCGCGGAGCATATGATCGCTTTCGCGCACGCATCATCTTCCCCATCCGCGACGCGAGCGGCAAGATCACTGGACTCGGTGGTCGGCTACTCCCCGTTGACGACGCGCGCGGCGATCGCGGGCCGAAATATCTGAACAGCGCCGCAACGCCGCTCTTTGACAAGTCGCGCACGCTCTACCTCATTGATAAGGCAAAGTCGGCGATCCGCAAAGGGGGGACGGCGGTACTCGTCGAGGGATACACCGACGCACTCATGGCACATCAGTCTGGATTTGAGAATGTCGTTGCTAGCATGGGGACGGCGCTGACGCCAGCACAGGTGGCGCTCCTCCTTCGCTACGGCTCGAAGATTGTGCTCGCCTATGACGTGGATGCGGCGGGCGCAAAGGCTGGCGCATTTGGTGCGACCGAACTTCTTCGTCTTGTCACTGAACTTGCTGGCACAACGGATGGACCTTCGCTCGTCGATGTTGGCATCGTGAAGCTTCCTGACGGAAAAGATCCTGATGAGGTGGTGCGTGATCAACCCGACGTATGGAGGGCTGCCGTGGAGCGCCCCATCCCCGTCGTTGAATACCTCATTGAGGAGGCAGCAGCCGCGCATGATCTTCGCGATCTCGGTGGGCGCAAACGCGCGGTTGATGCGATCAAGCCAACATTGCGCGCGTTGCGCGATCCAGTGATTCGCGACGGATATGCCGCCGCCGCGGCACGAAGGATCGGTGTGGACGAGTCCACGATCCGCGAAGCGATACGGCGGCCGGGTGGCGAAGGCGCCGTCGGCACGTCAGACGGACGCATCTCAGCCGATCGCGTGCGAGCGGCAGATCTTGAAGGGGATATCGCCTCAATCCTGGCGGGCGTATCTGCGCCAGAGGCAGAGTTGCTCCGACTCTTGATCCTTGCTCCAGCAGAGCGCCTCCGCGTGCGCGACTCGCTCGGTGATGAACTCTTCTCGAGCGGACTTGCACGTTCACTCTGGCACGGCCTTCGCGCCGCACTCGACGCGACAATCAAAGCGGCTGCCTCGGTGGCGAGCGGGGAACAGATTCCTGCTGCAGTGCAGGGGGAAGAGCGCCGACTCGCTCAGGCACTCCTCGCGCGTGAGAGCCAGCCTGTCAACCTTGAGCGTCTGCGCATTGGGATTGACCAGGCCGCGCTTCGACTTGAAGCGGATCGTCTCGAGGAGGCGATGGCCTGGGCACGCTCAGAGATCGCGGAAGCGGAGCGTTCCGCCGATGTCGCCAGGGTGCGAGAGCTCATGGAGCAGGGGCGAGAACTCAGTTCAAAACGTAAGGTCTTGGATCGGCGCCTGATGGCCGCTGGCGTAATGACCGCAGCGAAGGGGGGCACACGATGACCGCAAAGAAGAGCGCACCCGTGACAAAGCCAGCAGCGCCAGTCGCGGCGAAGGCTCCAACGAAGCCTGCGGCCAAGCCTGCAGCCAAACCCGCACCGAAGAGCCCCGTCAAGTCGGTCGCGAAACCAGTGTCCGCAAACTCAGCGAAGCCTCTTTCGAAGCCTGCTACGAAAACAGCGATGAAGCTAGCAGCGGCGCCTGCAGCGAAGAAAGCATCGCTCGCAACGCCTGCGAAGAAGTCTGCCGCGCCAAAGCCTGCACCAAAGCCTGCGGTGAAGCCTGTGAGCAGTAAGGCGACGAAGGTTGCTGTTCCAAGAACTCCAGCCACAAAGCCGACCGCCGCAAAGCGTGCCGACGCGAAGCCAGCAAAAAAGCCAGCCACAAAGTCATTGAAGAAGCCCGTGGTAAAGCCCGGGGTGAAGACTGCAAGTAAGAAGGCGGCAACGTCCAGCGCGAAGTCCCTCGCGAAGGCTGCGAAGGCAGGCGCAGCAAAGACCACGGCTGCGCCAAAGGCTCCAGCGCCAAAGCCATCAGCGAAGCAACCGGCGAAGCAGGCATCGAAACCAGCAGCGAAGCAAGCGGCGAAGCCCGTTGCAGCCAGGCTGGCGCCTTCAGCGAAGGGTTCCAAGGTGGGGGGAGGCGTAACAGCGGAGGTTGATCCGACGGCGAAACTCGCAGGGATTGCGGAGCCTGGCGCTGGCGATCTCGCGGAAATTGAGGCGGACGGCGTTGAGATTCTTGATCCGGAAGCGGCAGCAGCGGCGCTTCTTGAGGTGGCCGCACCTGAAGTCGCGAAGGCGGCGGAGGCCGTTGTCGAAACCGTCACTGAGTCGACGGGGATTGACGATCCGGTGCGTATGTATCTCAAGGAGATCGGACGAGTAGGTCTGCTCACTGCCGAAGAGGAGGTCGTCCTCGCAAAGATGATCGAGCTTGGTGAGCAGATGGCAGACGAGCCGTGGAAGGCTGTTTACAACCTGCACCAGTGGACCTACCACGAGACCGAACTGAAGACGCGCAAGAAGAAGGAGTGGTACCGCTTTGATCCCGTCTTGGCGGAGAAGGCGCACGTAACCTTCCGCGAGGCGATCGCGTTCTATGTCAAGGGGCGGAAGCTTGGAGAGTGCAAGATCACAGGCTTTGACAAGGCCGCGCGAGATGCAGCATCCATGCCAGGTGGCGACACGCTGCAGAAGAATCTGCTCGTGGCGAAGAGTTTGGTGAAGGCGTTCAACGATCCCAGCAAGCGCAACACCGCCGCGAAGACGCAAGAGCTTGTGGACTTCGCCTTCCAGGCGGTGAGCTCGGGCGATCTGAACAGCCGCGACAATCAAGTGCTGAGCAAACTGTTCGTCTGGTCACGCGATGAGATCGCCTGGCCCGCGTCAGAGGCATATGTTCAGTCCGGGAAGTATGTCGGGACAGGGGGCGAAGACTGGCTGCGCGAAGCTGGTTGGGATCCTGAGAATCCGGCACTCGGCAAGCTGCGCGGACGTGAAGGAGCGGTGGTGCAGCTCGGCTGGCGCGGTCGCGAGGAGCTGACCAAGGCAAACCTGCGCCTTGTCGTCTCAATCGCAAAGAAGTACATCGGCCGAGGCATGAGCTTCCTCGATCTCATTCAAGAAGGGAACATCGGTCTGATCCGTGCGGTAGAGAAATTTGAGTACATCAAGGGCTTCAAGTTTTCCACGTATGCGACATGGTGGATTCGACAAGCGATCACGCGTGCGATCGCCGATCAGGCGCGCACGATCCGCATTCCGGTGCACATGTATGAGCAGCTGAATCGACTGACGCGCATTCAGCGTCAGCTCTTCCAGGAGCTCGGCCGTGAGGCAACAGATGAGGAGATCGCCTCGGAGTTGACGAAGGTCACCGAAACCGAGGTGACGGCGGAACGCGTGCGCGAGATGCGGAAGGTGAGCCAGGAGCCCGTCTCACTGGAGACACCAATCGGCGAGGAGGAAGACAGTCATCTCGGTGACTTCATCGAAGACAAGGCGGCGAAGAAGCCAGATGAGGCGGCGAACAGCCAACTACTGAGCGAGCAGATCGTCGCCACGCTTGAGTCGCTCAGTGCCCGCGAACAGCGCGTGTTGCGACTGCGCTTCGGGCTTGAGGATGGGCGGCAGCGCACGCTCGAAGAGGTGGGTGCGGAATTCAACGTTACCCGCGAGCGCATTCGCCAAATTGAGGCGAAGGCGTTGCGCAAGCTGCGCCACCCTTCACGCTCCCGCAAGTTGCGCGATTATCTTGAGTAGCCATGACAGTGCATGAGACAACGGCGCTTGTCCCGGAGGGGGTAGGGCTTCACGCCCGCCCAGCGGCGCTCTTCGTGCAGAAGGCGGCGCACTTCAAGTCTGCCATTCGCCTGACCTGTGCTGATCGGAAGGCAGATGGGAAGTCGATTCTTGGAGTTCTGCAGCTGGGAGCATCCGCAGGCAGTCAGGTGACCATTCAGGCGGAAGGAAGCGACGCGGAGGAGGCTGCCGAGCAGCTGGCCGCCTTCATCCGCGAGATCGCCTAGTGTCGGGCGCGTGTGGCGCGCCAGCTCCACCCATGATGCACGGCGACAAGGCAGACTGAGACTCTGAGCGCCCGCTCAGGAGGGATATTACGGAGGAGTTGCGATGGGTCAGGATCTCGTTGCGACCGCGAAGGCGGTGATTAAGGGTCTCGGGGGTGCGAGCAACATCAAGTCGAGCGAGCCGTGCATCACGCGCATTCGTTGCGACCTTGTCGATATGAAGAAGATGGATGAAGCGGCGCTCAAGAATGCGGGTGCGGTAGCTGTCGTGAAGTTCGGCAAAGGGGTCCAGGTGGTGATGGGCACGCTCTCGGACAATATTGAGTCCGAGATGCGCCGCCAGATGAAGCGCTGAGTGAGCGCCTCCGTCACGATCCTCGCCCCGTTTGCTGGGCGCGTCGTGGCCTTCGCCGACCTTCCTGACCCCGTCTTCGCACAGGGAATCATGGGGGACGGAGTCGCCCTTGACCCTGAGGAGGTATCCAGCGTCACCGCCCTTGCCCCATGCGAAGGGAGCGTGGCGAAGGTATTTCCTGGCGGCCACGGGATCGCTATTGAGAGCTATGCGGGACCAGTCCTCCTACACCTCGGGCTCGACACGGTTGCCCTGAAGGGGGTCGGCTTGACGGCCCTCATCAGCGATGGGGATCAGATCCTCGCTGGCCAGCCCCTCGTTGAGCTCGCAGCGGCGACCATTCGTGCGGGCGGCACCTCCCTCGTCACCCCCATCGTGGCCATCGGGGGGCAGCGGGTTGAGCACCTTGCCGCCGCAGGGACACCGGTGCGGGCGGGAGACCCGCTGTTCGTTGTCCACCCCGCCTAATTCCGTGCGCCGAGCTGTCCCCTGGGGCCATCGGCGGGGAGTGATGGTTCGGGATGATAAAGGGACCTTAATCAAACCCCTTGCCATACCCTCACCTGAGGGGTAGGGTTATCAACAAGTGCGAGCCGTCCTGACCGCAAGGGCAGGGCCTCACGCTTAAGTGGAGGTAATGGGAATGTTTGAGCAACTACAGAAGATCGGGAAGGCGCTGATGCTCCCGATCGCGGTGCTCCCTGCAGCGGCGCTTCTGCTCCGCTTCGGTGTGCTCCTTAGCGGCGATTTGAAAGTCGCTGACGGGACGGCCCTAACGGTCGTCTGGAACGTAATGACGATCGCCGGCGATGCCGTATTCGGCAACCTGGCGCTCCTCTTTGCCATCGGTGTGGCCGTCGGTCTCACCGAAGGTGCCGGCGTGGCTGCCCTGGGCGCCGCCGTTGGCTACCAGATTTTGGCGAAGATCAACGGGGTAGGCTCACTTATCGATGTGCTGAACAAGGCTGAAGCACCTGCGAAGGTGAACATGTCAGTCTTCGGCGGCATCCTAATCGGCGTGATCGCCGCATGGGCGTACAACAACTACAAAGACACCAAGTTGCCGAGCTATCTCGGCTTCTTCGCGGGTCGACGCTTCGTGCCAATCGTCACGGCGTTCGCGTCGGTGGCGGCTGGTATCGTCGCCGGCTTCGTATGGCCACCAATCGGTGCCGCAATCCAGAGCTTCGGCGATGCGATCGTAACGATGGGCGCGATCGGACTCATCCTCTACGGCTTCGCAAACCGCATGCTGCTCTTGGTAGGTCTGCACCACATCTTGAACACCTTCGTTTGGTTCCAACTGGGGAGCTTCACCAAGTCCGACGGCACGGTAGTGACCGGCGACCTGAACCGCTTCTTCGCTGGCGACCCGACGGCGGGTCCATTCATGGCTGGTTGGTTCGTGGTGATGATGTTCGGCCTTCCGGCCGCGGCATACGCCATCTATCAAGCGGCAGACAAGAGCGAGAAGAAGGCAACCGGTTCCATCATGGCTTCGGCTGGCTTCACGTCGTTCCTCACCGGTATTACTGAACCGATCGAGTTCAGCTTTGCGTACGCAGCACCAGTGCTGTTCGCAATTCACGGACTCCTGGCGGGTGTGGCCCTTGCAATCTGCGCACAGCTTGACTGGGTACAGGGCTTCGGCTTCTCCGCAGGCTTGATCGACTATCTGTTGAACTTTACGTTGGCATCGGATGCATCGACGGGCGGAAGCACAGGACCTCTCGGGATTCTGGGCCTCGGCGTAGTCTTTGCTGCGATCTACTACGTGCTGTTCGCAGCGGCGATCCGCACGCAGAACCTTGCGACCCCGGGTCGCACGCCGGTCAAGGCAAAGGGCCGACGCTAACACGTGATCACATCCGTCTCGGCTCTCTGGGCTTAGACGGAAACGCATGGGCGATCTGATCGTCCTTGGGCTGGTAGTCGCCATTTGGTGGCTACCAGCCCTGCGCGTTATTCGGGACATGGACGAAATTCCAGGGATTCCGCGACCACTTTTCTGGTCGGTGCTTCCCGTGATTGGACTGCCGATCATCGGCCCTCTCTTCTACGCCACATGGCTTCGTCGCAGGCTCTTCAACATTGGTGCCAACGCCCTCCAACTCCGCGAGGAGCGGAATCGCGCCCGCCGCGCTCGTGGCGCAGGCGAGGAGCGTGGCGACCCCTCTCGTCGTCGCTGACCCTGCTACCATTTCGCCCTTGGCAGCCTTGCGCTGCCGACCTGTTCCGGCGTAGCTCAGTGGTAGAGCGGGCGGCTGTTAACCGCTAGGTCGTAGGTTCGAGCCCTACCGCCGGAGCCAGCTTCACAAGGGCGTGCGAGAGCGCGAAGGGGGACGAGATGGTTGGTACCGGACTCAGTGAAAGTCCCGCTGCATACCGCGCCAAGCTTCTTGCGCAGGATGACGCGCAGATTGATGCGTGGGTTGCAGGCTCCCTCCGCGACATCGCCAAGCGGAAGGGTGTCGTCCACGCGGTCCGTGAGCTCGGCAAGGCGTCAGGTCTTGATGAAGATGGCCTCGCCGGCGCATTCACGGCTGGAGGCGGCGCCGCCGCCACCATGGGTCGCGACGATGAGGGTCGCCTGATCTTCCCCGCGGTGGCGCTCTGGGCCTTTGTGCCAGGCATTCGCGCCATAGACCCCGCTCGTGGCAAGGATCGACTGATCAACTTCCTGGTGACGACCTTCGAGGAGGTCGTGTACATCTAGCGGAGCGGCTCGTGATCTGGCGGCACGGCTGCGGGAAAAGGGTCAGTGCTACTCGCCTCTCTGGCGAAGGATCGCGGCGAGATTGTCGAGCTTGTTGCGCGCGATCTGCAACCATTTCACCATATTCATGCGGTCGAGCTCATTGAGCCTCACGGAGCCGTCGGCGCGGTCGATCGCATGCAGGATGGTCGCAAGCTCATCAATCGCGTTCCCAAGCGACTCCCGCGCGTTCATGAGGCCAGCATCACTTGTTGCTGCAAGGGGTGAGGTGGTCTCATTGTCGACACGTACGCTGCTGTTCTGGATGATGGACGGCTGGGTCACCGGTGTAGCTGTCGCAGGAGGGTCGGAGTGAGTCGAGGGTGCCGCTGTAGGCGCTGAGGATATTGGCGCTGGCGTGAAAGGGATCGCTGCGGTTGGGGCAGGCCCGCCGAGGCTCGGGCGATCGTTCTCACCGCGTACCACGCTCTTTAGACGAGCGAGCGAAAGTTCGCCGCGTGCAATCTGTGCAGCGAGTTCGGCACGACGCGCAGGGTCATCAATCTTCATAAGTTCGTAGGCGTGGCTGATGGTGTCAGAGCGCTCCGCAACAAGTGCGCGGACATCGGCGGGTGCTGCAACGAGGCGCAGACGGTTCTCAATGTAGCCCTTGTCCTTGCCGAGCTTTTCGGCAAGCTTTCGAATGCTGTACCCGAGTTCGGTGGTCATGCGCGCAAAGATTGCCGCCTCATCGAGAGGGGAGAGGTCTTCGCGCTGAAGGTTCTCAATCACCGCGATCTCGATCGCCTGCTCATCGCTCATTTCTTCAATGATTGCGGGAATCATCGCGAGCGCAAGCGCGGTAACGGCGCGCCAGCGTCGCTCGCCGGCAACGATCTCGTAGTGCCCACGATCGAGAGGACGGACCAGGATCGGCTGCAAGACGCCGTGTTCACGAATGCTTGCAGTCAGGTCGTTGAGCGCATCTGGGTTTGCGGCGATTCGCGGCTGCTTTGGATTCGGCGAAATCCGGTCAACGGCAATCTGTCGCACGGCGCGTTCGTGCTGCTCGCCTTCCGGCTTGAGGAGCGAGAGAACGGAGTCGCTGAGCTTCTCCTCTTGTGCGAGGCGCTGGCTCGCCGCTGCGCGGAAATCAGGCTTGGCCACGTGCGATCACCTCCGCTGCTAGTTCGCGATACATCTCCGCCGCGTCCGAGACTGGAGCGTAGACCGTGATCGGCTTGCCGGTGAGCGGAGCCTCGCCGAGACGCACCGTAGAGCCGATGATTGTCTTGAAGACTGGAGCATCTGCATACCCCTGCATCTCTGCGAGCATCTCTTTGCCAAGGACGGTGCGCTGGTCAACAAAGGTTGGGAGGAGGCCGAGGACCGTGAGATCCTTGTTGAGTTTCGCGTGGATCGTCTTCACAACATTGAGTAGGTTTTTTAGCCCCTTCAGCGCGTAGTACTGCGCCTGCACAGGGACGATCACCGCGTCCGCGGCGACGAGACTGTTGATTGTGAGCAGGCCGAGCGTTGGCGGGCAGTCGATGAGGATGTAGTCGTATGCGTTGCGCGTGCCGTCTTCGAGAGCCTCACGCAGTGCGTACTCACGCCCCATCGCGTTGAAGAGGTCTACCTCTGCAGAGGCGAGGTCGAGGGTGGCGGGAGCTACGTCAATGCCAGGGAAGTCGCTGTGCATGATGATGGGGGCGAGGGAGCGCTCCTGCGAAATGAGAACGTCGGCGGTAGAGCGGGAAACGTCAGCGAGGTTGAAGCCGAGACCGGCGGTTAGGTTCGCCTGGGCGTCCATGTCAATGGCGAGGACCTTGAGGCCACGCTCAGCGAGCGCCCCTGCGAGATTGACAACCGTCGTTGTCTTTCCGACGCCGCCCTTCTGGTTGGCGACCGCAATGACTTTCCCCATCAAACCCCCTCCGCGAGCGCTGGCGGTGTGTCGCCTAGTGCGCCAAGCGCATCCTACCCCCTTGTCTTTGTTCGTAGCTCCGCCTGTGCGCACTGCCTGCGTGCACGGACGGCGCACAGGCACCCTGTCCGTGTGGAGGGGGGCTGAGCCCCCTAGTCTGGCTTTCTGGGGGCGTAGGGGTGTGGGAGAATCGGCGAACCAACGAGAGTGGTCTAGGGTGTAACAAACGGGGAGGTCTTGATGGCGGGAGACGGGGAGCGGGAGACGGCGCGTACCTTGACCAGTTCGGGCCTCCCCCTCAGCCAGGAGTACGGGCCAGAGAGCGCCGCCGGGCGACCATCCGATGCCACGGGGACGGCCGGCTCTTACCCCTACACCAGAGGCGTCCAGCCAACCATGTATCGCGGGCGGCTCTGGACGATGCGCCAATATGCGGGGTTCTCTACCGCCAAGGAGTCGAATGCCCGTTACCGCTACCTCCTGGAGCAGGGTCAGACCGGACTCTCGGTCGCCTTTGATCTACCTACCCAGATGGGGTACGACTCAGACGCGCCAGAGGCGGAGGGAGAGGTAGGACGCGTCGGGGTGGCGATTGATTCGCTCGCAGACATGGAGCAACTCTTCGACGGAATCCCTCTCGACAAGGTCTCGACCTCCATGACGATCAACTCCACCGCCCCGATCCTGCTCGCGCTCTACGTGGCGGTGGCGGAGCGGAAGGGGGTGCCGCGCGCCGCACTCTCAGGAACCACACAGAACGACCTGCTCAAGGAGTACATCGCTCGAGGCACGTACATCTTTCCGCCAGCGCCGTCACTGCGTCTGATCACCGATGTGGTTGAGTGGAGCAGCGCGGAGCTGCCAAAGTGGAACACCATCAGCATCTCCGGGTACCACATGCGCGAGGCGGGGGCGACTGCGGCGCAGGAGCTCGCCTTCACCTTCGCCAATGCCATCGCGTATGTGGAGGCGGCTGTGGCACGGGGGATGCAAGTGGATGCGATTGCGCCACGACTCTCCTTCTTCTTTGCGGCATGGACCGACATCCTGGAGGAGACGGCAAAGTTTCGCGCAGCACGGCGCATCTGGGCGCGCCTCATGAAGGAGCGATTCGGCGCGACGAGCGAGAAGTCGCTGCACTGCCGCTTCCACGTGCAGACTGCAGGATCTGCACTCACCGCGCAATCCATTGACAACAATGTTGTACGCGCTGCGTATCAAGCGCTTGCCGCGGTTCTCGGCGGCGCGCAGAGCCTGCACGTCAATGGAAAGGATGAGGCGCTCGCGCTTCCGACGGAAGAATCCGCTCGACTCGCGTTGCGCACGCAGCAGGTGCTTGCCCACGAGGCAGGAGTTGCAGGTACGGTTGATCCGCTGGGCGGAAGTTGGGCCGTTGAGGCGCTCACTGACACGATTGAGAGCGAAGTGCTTGCGCTGATCGCTGAGACCGATCGCCTTGGAGGTGCCGTTGCAGCGATCTCCGCAGGCTTCCCACAGCGCGCCATTCAAGACGCTGCATTCGCATATCAGCGTGACGTTGAAGCGCGAACGCGCGTCATTGTTGGTGTGAACCAGTTCATTGACGAAGCGGTCACTACACCACCGATTGCGCGCATTGATCCAGCGCGAGAGCGCGAACAGGTTGCATCGCTCAAGAGTTTCCGTGCGTCGCGTAATGCTGCGGCGGTCGTGGAGAGGCTCGAGGCGATCAAGGTCGCGGCACGTGGTAGCGATAACTTGATGCCACACCTGATCAGCGGCGTAAAAGCTGGGCTCACTGTTGGCGAGATCAGTTGCGCACTGCGCGAGATCTGGGGTGAGTACCGAGAGTCACTCGTCCTGTGAGCGAGGGCAATCACATGGGTCGGCTCAGCGCCCTTCCAGTACAGGGTCGCATTCATCACGTGGCTACGGTGGTAAAAGACATTGATGCCGCAGTGAAATTCCACGCTGAAGTGCTCGGACTTCCCTTGGAGCAGATTGCCGAGGTTCCTTCGCAGGAGGTACGTATTGCCTTCCTGACCACGGGTGACGCAAAGATTGAGCTTGTCGCACCAACGAACAGTACAAGTGGCGTCGCGCGCTTCCTCGCATCAAGAGGTGAAGGGTTTCATCACCTATGCCTTGAGGTTGTGGACATTGATGCAGAGTTGCAGCGCCTCGCTGGCGCAGGGGTTCAGTTGATCAACGACGTTGCGGTGGAGGGTGTTGAGGGTCCAGTCGCCTTCCTTCATCCGAAGAGTTGTCACGGCATCTTGGTGGAGTTGATTGAGGCGCCAGGTGGCCCCGCGTGGAGGCGACTCGGCTATGGAGACC
>JAYQPX010000008.1:0-36734 GCA_038145565.1 Chloroflexota bacterium
CTTCACGAGTGAGCTCATCAGAGAGGGGGAGGTGCGCCTCAATGCGGCAGCCTTGCACAACGAGGGTGGCGAGTGTGGGCGTGAGCCGTGCAACCGTTGGGTGCGCTGGGCTGGCGACGAGGAGGACCCGCATGGGGGCGATGATGGCATACTCGCCTGACGAACCGACCACTTGTCGGGTCAATGGAGATGAGTGAGGTACCAGGATGGCGCAGTGGCCTTGGGAGTATCTTTTCGTCGCGCTGAACGCGCGACTCGGCACCTTCTACACCCCATTCTGGGTGGTGAATCTCCTGCTCTTTATCTTCACCATCGTTGCGTATGCATGGTCGACGCGCGGAGCGAACGGAAGAGGGGTGCTCGGCAACGAGTGGGAGTATCTCCTCTGGATTGGCGTGACCACCTTCGGACTCAATCTGATCTACGCCGCCTTCCAGTGGTACGGAATCTTTCCGATTGTGACGACGGCAGTTGGTCTCTATCTTCTCCGCGACACGGTTGTGAATCGTTTCCCGCCACAGCTCGCCGCTGAAGCGGCGCATGAGGCGATGTTGCGCACACGGCGCCAGGTTAGCGACGGAGTGGAAGCAACTCTCAAGCGACCGAATCGCCGCGGCGGCAGCAAGAAGCGCTGAGCGTCACGCGGTGGAGATCCGCCGCTTCGGACCAGGACAGCGTCGGCCAGATCGCGGTTCGGGGGCAACAGGCGTAGAGAGCGCGCTCCTGCACGCCGGCACAACGGCGCACATCACAGAGATCGCCTTGAGCGAGCGTGCAGCGCTCGGACCACTTCGCTCACCGAATGACGCGCTGCTGATTGTGATTGAGGGTGGCGGTTGGCTCGCCCTTGCCGACGAACGTCAGCGCGTTGCGTCTGGTGAAGCGGTTGCACTTCCTGCCGCGGTTGAGCGCCTGATTGCGACCGACGGAGTTCCGCTACGAGCGATCCTTGTGGAATTCCCTTCGCCGCGCGTACTCGAGTAGCGCGTACGTAAGGAGCGCAATCGCCGCGAGCGCTGCTGCGAAGAGGAGCGTTGCTCCGCTCACGAGCGGCACGTCAATTGGCTTCTCAAGGGTGACCCCAAATTGGAACGACCAGGTCCATGTTGGGAAAACACCTTGATACACGTTGTGCACTCCCGTTGGAAGTGGAAGCGCTGACCAGTTCGGATACCAAATCAACGCAACGGCCGCGATTGCACCGAGCGACCAGCGGAACAGCCGACGAGGGTCGCGGATGTGGCGAAGCGACCACGCCGCATATACGGCTGGAATCAGAAGCACCACGCCGATCACTGGCCCTGGTGTTGCGAGCCCAGAGGAGAGACAGACCTGGCTCTCCGCATAGACATCAAGAACCCCTGCGGCGGCACACAGGAGTGGCGTTGCAGCCCAAAGCAGTGGCGCGGCAAGGATCAGTGCGGCAAGCCCACCGCGTGCCAGGCGAACCGCGCGCGTCGCTCCGTTTCGCAAATCTGCAAGGAGAAGTGCGAGTGCGATCAGCGCGATTTGAGAAGACGGGAAGTAGTGATACTGAAACGCTGCGCGGTCAACGCGTGCCCATGGGAGCCACAGTGCAAGGAAGATGATGGCGGCGCTCGCAAGGCCCCAGCTCTTCTGGATCCACGCCTGACGTGCAAGCCACGCGGCACCGGCGAGGCCGAGAACGCGCGAGGCAACATTTCCTCCGTTGTAGATTGCACCGCTCCATCCGCCTGCCGCCGCAAAGCTCTCCTGGAAGAACCAGACGGGTTTCAGGTCAAACGGCCACGCCCACCACGGCGAGCTTGCAGCGTGCGCCACGCGGAGTGTGTCGTGGTACTGGTACATCGAGGTGGTGAGGTCAGCCAGTGTTCTCCCGTCGTTTCCAAGCGGCCAGCCCTCAACGATCTGGTTGCCCAGCGCCGCCCATGGGAGATAGCTGATCAGATAGACCGCAATCGGGATCGCAGCGAGCGTTGCCCCAACAAGGAGCGCCGACGCACCCGAATAGACGGCGTCACCAACGCCCTGCAGCTCGAGGCTTCTACGGTTCATACCGCCCGCTCGGCGAACTGCTGCAACCGTGCCGACGACCACAAGCACTGCAACTCCAAGGAAGGGGAGATTCGGGAGTCGCGGCCCCTCCGCTGAGATCGCAAGTGCGGGGGGAAGAAGGATCGCACCGACCCCAATGAGGCCCGCTACGGCGGCGAGTCTCCCCCGCGCACTGCGCGCAAGCCAGATCAGCCCAAGCGCTCCAATCCCGTAAAGAGCCACCCACTTGCTCGCGAGCGCGAGGCCGAGGGCTACGCCAGCAACAAGCAAGAGGAGGCTCCCCCCTATAACCCCGCGCGCGCGACCTTGTAGCCAGGCGACAAAAGCGCAGGCGGCGGCCAAGAGCGCTGCAAACAAGAAGATGTCGTTCATCCCGATGCGGCTCTGCACGAATCCTGCCCCGTCCAACACGGCGAGGAGACCTGTGAGCGCGGTGACGTCACGGCGCTCCGTGAGGAGCCGCGCAAGGAGTGCAAGAAGTGCGGCGACGATCGCTCCGGCAATCACTCCCGGCCAACGCCACCCTGCTGAGAGGTCACCCACAGCAACCTGCACCATCTCACCGTTTGACCACGCGGTGATCAACTCTCCGCGTCCGCCATTCGGTAGTTCAGCTGATCCATCAATCACAGCACCTGTCAGATTGTCGCTCATGAGCGGCTCAGCACGACTCGCCGCCGGATTGCGAAGTTCCGTGTCCGCGAAGTAGGCGTTTCCGTTTGGCTCGATGCTCCAGAGCGCGGCGACGCCGCTCGCTGCTCGAGTTGGTGCAACCGCGTGCACGATGCGCGTTGCGTGGTTCACGATGATCGACGATGCATCTGCGATGCTGATCGTCGCCGCGCTCGCGGCTGGTGTGTTCGCGCGAAGCGTGTACACAGAAATGCTATCCGGCCCCGCGGCATAGATGCGAGGCTCGTCGAACCAGTCCACTCCCCCGAGTGCGTTCACTCCCCCAGCCACGGTGGTGATCTGTGCGCCGCCAAGATCATCCGCGCGCAGAAGCGTAAGGCCGGCACCCCCTGCAGCCACCACGTGGCTCGAACCATCTACGCGAACGATCTCAATCTGACGCACACCAGCGACGGTGGCTCGCGAGGTGATTGCGCCACGCTCGACACGAAGCACTTCGTTCGCTGTGGCGATGAATGCAGCGTCACCAAGGCCACGCACCGTACGAACATCAGGGACGTTCGTGCTCCATCGGGTGAACGGGTTGCTGTTGCCTCCGTCAGCGCCGTCGCCAACCGCGTGCAGCAGGTCACCGCTTCTGGAAACAGCCCATAACGATCCGTCGTCGGCCACACTGAGTGCGCGCACGCTCGGCTCGTTGATCGTTCCGATCACCACACGTGTGGCAGGGTCGATCACATCAATGCCGGTTTCTGTTGCGACCCAGATGCGCGGCGCACCGACGGCACCTTCTGGTCGCGACGCGATCGCAAGGATCGGCGCGCCATAGTTGCTCCCTCCATCTACGCGTGGTGCACCGAAGATCTCAAGACCAGCCGCGATCGCATACTTTGCAAGGTGTGGATGTGTGTACTCGTAGATCGGATGTGGATCGCCGTACCGCCAGTGCTGCATGAACTCCGTTGCGGTACGCACGTGATAGACCTCGTCAAAGTGAAATCGCGTTGGTTCACCTACTCGCCACCCGCGAAGCACAAGTGCGGTAACCGCAATGACGACCAGCATCCAGAGATCGATCCGGTTGAGTCGCGCTCGTGGCGCGGCGCTTGCTTGCACGTGTTCGTCCACTTCACGCGTGCCCGCTGATGCTCGGCGCATCACCTTTGATGCGCCAGTTGGCAGCCACAGAAGTTGATAGCCCGCGGCACAGAGCGTTGCCGTGGCGGCAACGGCTGCCGTGATGATTGCAACTGGGGTTTGGAGTGCTGCGGTGGCTGGTCCGAGATCGGGGACCCCTGGATTCTGGAGATACGCGAGCGTGAGCACCCCCCATGTGTTGGCAATCAACACCAGCGCGGTTGCGGCGGCGATCGGACGCCAGCCCGGGAGCGCCGCGGCGAGTGCGAGTGTGAGCGGGACAGCAGGGAAGAGGTAGCGCTCATGGACGCGCGTCGGGAGGACGAAGAAGGCGATCGCGATCAGCGCGAGAGCGGCAACCGTTCTGGTGCGCTCGTCGTGTCGGGCGGCCCACCCTGCCACGGCGATCGCCACAACGAGCAGCAGTGTGCCGATAAAGAGTGCCGGCGGGCCGAAGCCAAATAGAGGTGCGGTATCGCTCCCCCAGCCTCCGTTCAAGGCGACGCCAGTCCCACCACTGTCCGCGAGCGCCCAGAGATTCCACGCGTTCACGCTCAGGTATGGGTACGTTGCCGCTGCCTCGCCAACTTTCTGAATCACGTCAATCACGGTTAAACCAAATGGGAGTGCCGCAACGGAAACTACCGCCGTGCCAGTGAGGGCAACGAGTGGGAGTGACCATACGTCGCCGCTGCGACGCGCGCGGACGATTGCAATCACCGCAATTATGGGGATGAGGATTCCAAACTGCGGCTTGATGACCGCAGCGAGTGCGGCGAGTGCGGCGGCGCGGACGGTCCGTCCCTTGATCAGCTCCGTCACGGCAAAGACCAGCACGCTCGTTCCAACGGCGTCGACCTGCCCCCAGACTGCAGAGTTCAGCCATGTGACTGGTGTGAACGCGAGAACGAGGGCAACCATACGCTGCGCACGAGTTGATGCACCAAGCTCGCTCGCTAGCCGTACTGTGGCAACGATGAGCAGTCCGTCAGCCAGGATCCCTGGAAGCTTGATAAGCGCGCCGGGATCAAACGATCCTGTGAACGCGCCGCTAAGTGCGCTGAGTGGCCAGAGGATCCAGAGATACCCGGGGAGGTAGTCAAGAAAGTAGCCGCGTGTGTATGCGCCAAGCGGACCGTTCGCGCCAAGGTCTGCCGCCCAGAAGCGAAATGCTTCGAGGTCTGCGGTGAACCCCGCGTTCGCCGGAAGGAACACGTATGCGATGATCGTGCGCAACAGAAGTGCGACGACGACGATCAGCGCAGTGCTCATGGTGTGAGTGTAGCCGTGGAGGGGGCAGGTGCAGATACCGATCAACGAACTCTCCCTCTTCTTTCCGTGTCACAACGAGGCGGAGAACCTTGACGCGCTTGTTGCTGAGGCGCTGAGCGCCCTCTCTACGCTCGCGCAACGGTATGAGGTGATCCTTGTTGATGACGGCTCTACGGATGGGACGCCTGCCATCGCAGCGCGGCTTGAAGCGGCCCACCCGAACGTAGTCCGCGTCATCCGACACGAAGACAATCGCGGGTATGGCGGGGCGCTCCGCTCCGGTATTGGTGGCGCGCGCTACGAATGGATTGCCTTCACCGATGGCGATCGGCAGTTCCGCGTTGCAGATATTGCCGCGCTTATCTCAGCGGTGCCGAATTCTGAAACGGTTGCACTCGGTTACCGAATCAAGCGTGCCGATCCTGCGCTGCGCAAGGTCTACGCTGCGGTGTATCGCCTCGCGAATCGTTTCTGGTTTGGCCTCCCCGTGCGCGATGTGGACTGTGCCATGAAGCTCTTCCCTCGCGCAGCGCTGCGCGGCGTTGCCGTTGCATCAAACGGAGCATTTTTTTCCGCAGAGCTGCTTATCAAGCTGCGGGCGCGTGGCGTGCAGATGGTTGAGGTGGGTGTTCCGCACTTTCCGCGCGTTGCAGGATCCGCTAGCGGTGCTCGGCCCTCTGTGGTGTTTGCGGCGGTGCGTGACTTCTGGTCACTTCGTGGTGCACTCTGGTTCCACCGCGCGAGTGCGCTCGCACGGGGGTTTCGGCTCCTCTAGCTCAGCGCTCTGGGTCACTCCCCTTCACGTCGTTCGGTTGGTCTCCGTCGAGTGAGTTTACGAAGTCTCTGAAGAGCGAAAGGCGCTCCTCTTCAGCCGCCTCGGGAACGATCCCTTCGGCTGCAAGGAGGTCGAGGGAGATGAAGATGGGCGCGTTGGCGCGAAGGGCAAGCGCGACGGCGTCGCTGGGGCGGGCGTCGAGCTCCTGCACTGCGCCGCCAGTGGGGGCGACCAGCATTCGCGCCCGGAATGTCTCGTCTCTAAGCTCCACAATTCGAACCTCGCGCAGCTCCGCACCCAGCGCGTTCATCATGAGCGTAGCGATGTCATGCGTGAGTGGGCGCTCGGGACGCACTCCTTGCAAGTGATACGCGATCGCATTCGCTTCATTTGGGCCGATTGGGATCGGCAGGTACCTCCGCTCCTCGGCATCGCGGAGGAGCAGGATGTGTGTTCCAGAGAGCATCTGGACGCGAACCCCTTCTACTACCGCCCGACGAAGATCCATGCCGCGATGATCCCACCCTTCGCCGCACCGTGCGCGCTGGAAACGGTGCTGCGGGTTACGGCTGAGTGCTCGGCAGCTCGATCACGGGAGCGGCGGTGGCGGCTGGAGTTGGAGTGGCGCCAGGGGTCACCGCGGCGCCAAGCACCGCACCTCGAATACGCCCTTCTTCGGCCCAGATAAACGTCGGCGCTCCGCCGTCTCGAGCAATCGCAATGTAGCCTCCGACTATGTTCGAGACAACGCCGTCGCTCGCTACAAGTTGATACTGCGCGAGCACGCTCCCAGAGGAGGCCTTGCTGTACGCGAGCATTCTCTGGTTGCGAACATCCCACCCGTAGAGCACGCCGGTGCGGCTTGCTCCCGCGGAGATGATGAGTCGGATCTCTGGAGTGCTTCGGATCACGCTGTCGCCAGGGTCCGCTGGAACCCACTCGTCTACGGCGCCTCCCACATACCTTTGAACTGCGCCGTCTTGCGCAAGATAGAGATCTCCGTCAATCGCCATCGCGTCCACACTGGCGAGCGACGTTGGGTTAATCAGATATCCGGTTGGTGGGGATGGATAGCCTGTCCCGTCAGGAGCCGGTGTGTATCGCAAGATTTGTCGCGCTGACGGGTCAACCACATACATTCGATACAGACCTGTCCCTTCATCGGCGGCGAATCCTGAAATGATTCTTACGTCGCTCCCCCAGAGCTCGCCGTCGCGGACACGCAGCCTGACAAGTGTTCCCTTCCCGCTTCGGTCTGCTGGTCGCCAGCGCCAAAGATTCGACGATGCGTCAAGGACAAGGATGTCTGGTCCTGATGCGCTGATTGTCTGTGCGCGGCCAGTGGTGCTCCCGAACAGTTCGTAGCCAGGCTGATAGATCACGGTCGCGCGTGGGTTAGGTTGGGCCGCCGGATCGACTCGGTATACCGCCCCCGAGAAATCATCAAGGATGTAACTGTATCCGTCT
This sequence comes from Chloroflexota bacterium, assembly GCA_038145565.1. Lineage (GTDB taxonomy): Bacteria > Chloroflexota > Limnocylindria > Limnocylindrales > Limnocylindraceae > Limnocylindrus. Next base: position 7,322 of record JAYQPX010000008.1, read on the forward strand.
GGCCCTTGGGTGATTGCGGTGATCTTGATGGGCACTGTTGCGGAGGTAAAGTCAAACACATCAAACACCGACGCGCGGGTGAGAAGGAATAGCTTGTCGAGCGGTGGTCCCATCCTTTCGCGAAGTGCGTTGATCTCGGATGCTGAGGCGCCACCCGTTTCAGCAGCCAAGAGTTTCTCGGTTGCACCGACTAGCAGTGTCCGCGCGCGGTCAGGGTCACTTGCAAGTAGGTTGGTGACGGGATTCAGCGCTTCGTCAACGGCCCGTGTTGCTTCGGCGAGTGCCTCCCGCGCGTTTGCTGCAGCGTCAAGTGTTGGGTCCGACCGATTCAGATAGACGTTTGCTATGCCGCCCACTGCGGTGATGAGGATTGCTGCAAGCAGCACGGTTGCGCTGCGCCGTCGACTTCGAGCGGCCGCCTGGTCTGGTGTTGTGTCACGACTGCGCTCAATATCTAGGCTCGGCGCTTGAACGCGTGTGGCAAGCCACGGGAAGCGCCGCTCGACTGCGCTGGTGAGGCGTTTTGCCGCAACGCGGAGCCGCGAGGGGGGTGTGGCTCCGCGCTCGGCACGAGAGCGCTCAATCTCTGGTTCGGCACTGGGGCTGCGTTCCGCACGTGCGCGTGCGGCGCGGCGGGCTGCTTCGCGGTTCCTTGCGTCGCGGCTTGGTTGGGCAACGCGGGCTGGTGCACCCCGCGTTGAAGCTCCGCCGCGTGCGCCGCCACCTCGGCGCTCGGCGAGCACCTCTTGGGCGGCCCGGTCAATTGGGGTGTACGGCTCGGTTGGGTGTTCGGGGCGGCGGCGATCCGCCTCTGGTTTCGGCGGCACGGCGGCAGCAATTAGTTCGCTCCGTTCGTTGTTCCCCTCTTCCCATCGCGCACGGGCGCGTGCTTTGGCTTGCGCAATGTTATCTGCCGGAATCGTCAACAGGGTGTCGCTGGTTTGCGATGCGCTGCGCGGAGGTGGGGGCGGTGTCGGCTCTTCACTTGCGAGGAGGAGTGCGAGCTGCGCGCCGTCGCTTGCCGCTCCTGGCCGGCGCTTCAAGAGCGTTCGGCCCTCTTCTTCGGTGACTGCTAACGCGATCCTGTCCCCAGTTGCGAGGGCCACGCGACCAGTGATAACTCCTTGTCGCTGCGCGGCTCCGGCTGACGCGCCTGGGGCGCCAGCAGGCAGCAAGATGGTGACGTGTCGGCTTTCGCGGAGGAGTGAGGCGATAGCGGTGAGGTTTCCGCTTGATGCGGCCCACGCTTCGCGACGAAGGAGGCCGACCATGCAGACCTCGCACTTTTCGCCGAACTGCTTGCGGAGCGCAACGATGATTGAGCGCGCGCGCTCACCAGCGCCCCCTTCTCCTTGGTCAAAAAGGTTTAGTGCACGCTCGGCTGCCGCTTTGAGTTGAGAGGCGTTCGATCCTGGGGCAGAGAGTAGAACCGCGCGCGCGCCGAGCGTGCGTGCGGTTGTGGGGCTCGTCGGCATGCGCAGCAGAAGTGCGCGGTCGCCCGCGGTGACCAGCGTCTCCGAGCCAACCAGAAGGGTTGGTTGCGCGTGCGTTGTTCGAAGGTTGTCGTTCATTGCGCTGAGGATACGCCTAGTGTCGCTCGGTATCGTCGTTGCCCTGTCCGAGACGCACCGTTAGCCCGATCGCGCGCGCGCCGCCTGGGTGGCTCGAATAAGCGCTGGCGATCTCGGCGCTGCGCAGGTGAAGCTCTTGCGCGGTTGCGCGGTCATCAACCTCGATGGTGAGTCGGCCGACTTCACTCCCCGCCGTGAGGCGGCAGTGCGGCGCAAGGTGTGGCGCAATCTGCACGAGAAGCTCGTGAAAGACACGAGCGCGTTGTGAGAGTTCAAGCTCTTCTTGAAAGCCGAGTGCGCGCGCCGCTTCAGGAATCAGTGAGCTCAACTTCTGCGGCTTCCCTTTACGTTGACGCTTATCGTTCACGCTTAACCTCACTTCCGCGCGGACCTTGAACGACCTCTTGGCATGCGCTGGCGGCAACGAGCCGCGGAGCCAGATCGCCGAGCGACGTGGTGGTGATGATCGTCTGGGGGAGTGCGGTAAGGCGCTGCACAAGATGATCGCGTCGCTCCGGATCGAGCTCGGAGAACGCGTCGTCGAGCAGAAGAAGAGGTGGTTCGCCGCGATCGTTCGTCAACAGCTCAATCTCCGCAAAGAGAAGTGCAAGAAGCAGGCTGCGCTGTTGGCCGCGCGATGCGATCGGCGCAAGATCTTTTCCGTCCGCCTTAAACGTTAAGTCATCACGGTGTGGGCCGACCAGCGTGTGCCCTTGATAGCCTTCGCTCTCTGCGGTCTCTTCAAACGATCTGCGTAGGCGAGCGGCGGCGGCGTCCGCATCGTCATCGAGGAGGTGCGCTTCACGCGAAACATAGTGGGCGGTGAGTTCACCCTCAGTGGGGGCGACCTCGCGGTGAGCGACCGTGAGTGGGACTGCGAGTGCGCGCAGCAGCTCGTTGCGTGCAGCAACAATCTCTGCGCCACTGCTTATCAAGAGCTCGGTCCACGGCTTCATCTCTGCGCTGACCGCCCGTCGCTCGGCACCGTCGCTCTCAAGCGCATCCTTCAAGAGTCGGTTGCGCTGCTTAAGCGTGCGTTCATACCTGGTGAGGGAAGCGCTGTAGCCCACCTTCCACTGGATTGCCATGCGGTCCAGGGCGGCGCGGCGCACGGAGGGGGCCCCGACGACGAGGCCTGTCTCTTCTGGAACAAAGGCGGCAATCTTCAGCTTCTCGCCGAGCGTCTCACTCCTTCGCGCGGTGCCGTTCACGAGATATCGGGTGCGCTCCGCGCGGCCGATCTCTGCCGCGAGTGTGGTTGCGGCGAGCGGGTCGTCCTGCGCCTCATGTGGATCTCGAAGCGTAACGATGAGCGAGCCGTTGCTCGCCCCTTCCTGGACGAGTTCGCGGAGCGCGTTTGCGCGGTGCGAGCGACCGGTGGCTGCAACGAGCAGCGCTTCAATTGCGGTGGTCTTCCCGGCGCCATTCGCACCCCAGAGGATCTGGGGGCCCGCGGAGAACCGGATCTCTCCGGCGGTCCAGCTTCGGATATGTTGGAGGCGCACGCGCTCAATCACTTTGTCCACTCCTCTTCATCGGTTGACGAGCGTGTGGGCCGCGCAGCGTGCGGCACCGCTTGATCAGGAGGGGGTGCGCACCGGCATCACGACATGAAGGTAGTCGCGCCCATCAAGCGGGCGAAGCAACCCTGGTGCAATCGGCCCAGTGAGCTCCAGCGAGAACTGGTCCGCCTCCACGCGGGAGAGCACGTCCACAAGATATTTGGCGTTGAATGCAATCGTTGTCCCCTCACCCTCGACTGTTGCTTCAACGTGCGCCGCGTGATCTCCAACATCCGCCGCGGCGGTGATGTCGATTGCACCACCACCCTCTGGCGTGATTGCAAAGCGCACGATGTGCGCCGATGCGTCGGCCACAACCTGCGCAAGGCGGACCGCACGCAAGAAGTCGTCGCGCACAACGATCGCCTTGGTGGTGTGTGATGTAGGGATCACCTGCTGGAACGGCGGGAACTGTCCGTCAATGAGTCGGCTGACCAGCATGGTGTCGCCTAGCTTGAACTGCAGTTGGTTCTTCGCTGGTGTCAGTGTGATCTCGACAAGGTCATCAACATCTGAGAGAAGACGAAGGAGTTCCGCGTACGCGCGGGCGGGCACGATGACGCTCGTCTCCGGTGCGGCCTCAGCGAGCGCAGCGCCTGCGACGGCGATGCGGTAGTTATCCGCGGCGGCAAACGTTGCCTTCTCTCCGGTGAAGCTTGTGAGCACGCCAGTGAGTATCGGTCGCGCTTCGTCGCCCGCGGCGGCAAACACAGTTGAGTCAAGTGCGGTGCGCAACTCTCTCTGTGAGATCCGCGCCGTTACACGCTCACCGGCGGCGCCGACTTGCGGGAAGTCATCGGCGGGCGTTGCGCGAAGGTGTGATGCACTACGGCCGCACTTCAGGTGAACGCGGCCATCCGAGAGAAGCGAGATATCAATCTTCTCGTTCGGAAGCCCGTTCACTACGTCGCTGAGGAGCCGTGCCGGAATCGTTGTCGCGCCCTTCTCTTCGATCTTGGCGGGGACCCAGTGGGTTACCGCGATCTCGAGGTTGGTTGCCACAAGGCGGAGTCCACCGTCTTCAGTGCCGAGGTAGACGTTCGAGAGGATCGGAAGCGTGTTTCGAGAGGCCACACCGTGGCCCACAACCGCAAGGCCGCGCGCAAGGTTCTCTTGAATCACCGATAGCTTCATTTCAACTCCTCCACATCCCTCTCTAGCGTCTTGCTAATAGTGTCTTATCTCTTTAAACCCGTCACCGCCGTATTCGTAGTGTGGAACCTGTGGGGTCTACGCGTAAACCCTCGTCTAGGAACCGTGGGGAACCGCCCCTGAAGTGTGAACTACGCACTCTAGGCACGGGCAACCCTCACCGTCTCCCAGGAGAGGCTGGGGGGAACTCTGGGCTAGTTCTCCACACGGTTTCCTCAGGCACCCGCACCTTTCGTGCGAGAAGGCGGCGTTTCCACCACTTCTCCACCAGATATCCACAGGCTATGCGGAGGCGGCAGCCCCCTGGCCGTAACGAAGGAGCGCCTCGCGCAGAAGGGCTACTTCTCGGCGGAGCTCCGCGTCGTAGCTCATCTCGCGCTCGATCTTGCTGCAGGCGTGGATGATCGTGGAGTGGTCTCGCCCCCCGAGCGCACCGCCGATACGAACGAGGGACGCGTCGGTCTCCTCGCGTGAGAGGTAGGCGGCGATCTGGCGCGGGACGACAATCTCACGGTCGCGCTTCGGGCCGCGCAGCTGCTCAACGGTCACACCGTAGTGTTCAGCGACGACAGCAACCACCTGCTCCGGCTCAAGGATGCGCTTCGGGCTCGGATAGACCGCCTCGCTCAACACGCGTGCGGCGAGCTCCATCGTGACCGGCATACCGCTGAGGCGGCCCACCGCAACCAGACGGGTGAGTGCCCCTTCAAGTTCGCGCACGTTGCTCTGCACGCGGCGGGCGACCTGCTCCAGCACGTCGTCGGCCACGATCACGCCGCTCTCTTCAACCTTGCTGCGCAGAATGGCGATCCGTGTCTCAAGATCAGGCGAAGAGATGTCTGCAATCAAACCCCACTCAAAGCGAGAGCGAAGGCGCTCCTCAAGCAGTGAGATTTCCTTTGGCGTGCGATCCGAGGTGATCACAATCTGCTTCCCTGCGGAGTGGAGGGTGTTGAATGTGTGGAAGAACTCTTCCTGCGTCCGCTCTTTGTCCGCGATGAACTGAATGTCGTCGATCAGAAGAACGTCAATCTTCCTGAAGCGCGAACGAAACGCATCGGCCGCGCCCTGCTGGATACCGAGAATGAATTCGTTGGTGAATGCCTCGCCAGTGATGTAAAGGACGCGTCGCTTTGGCGAGCGCTCCATGACTGCGTTTCCGATGGCGTGAAGCAGGTGGGTCTTCCCGAGACCGGTACCGCCATAAAGAAAGAGCGGATTGTATGCGCCACCTGGGCGCTCGGAAACAGATTGCGATGCCGCATGTGCAAGCCGGCTCGCGGAACCAACGACATATGTTGCGAATGTGTAGCGCGCGTTCAGGTTGGTTGGTCGCGCTGGCTCACTTGTGTCGACAATACGAACCGAATCACTTGAAGGTGTGTGCGCGCGCACCTGCGACGCGTTGTCTATTGACGCACTCTTCTTCCCTGCGAGCGCACCTTGCGCATCGAGCTCATCCTCCCTCACAACTTCTACCTGAAGCGTCACGCTATAACCAACGATCTTTGCGATTGTCTGTGCGATGAGTGAGCGGTAGCGCTCCTCAATCCAATCCTTTGCAAAACCAGACGCAACACCGAGCGTGAACGTGCTGCTCTGTTCGTCAACGCGAAGGAGTGCGGTTCGACGGAACCAGGTTTCGAAGGTCGCCTGGGAGAGGCTGATCTCTAGCTCTCCGAGAGTGGCGCGCCAGACCTGTCGTCGATCCATGCCGCAGCGCCTCCCTCTCTTTTCCCCGCGTCAGAGGGTCGGTGGGGCAGCATTGCGGCCGCCCGGACCCTGTTGGGGGGAGGCGCAGAATAGCAGCAACTTCCCAACCCGTACGACGCGTCGCGCGGTCTTTGTTACACCTAGGGGCGAAGTGCCACTGGGTGAGCGCCAGTCCCGATTCGACGCGGCTGGCGCAGCGATAACCGTGCCTGAATTGACACTCTGGCGGCTCCCCGACGATACTTCCCTTCCTAGATCCGCCCACCTCGCGGCCCTAGGCCAGGCAGCCCTCTTGGCACCCGGTCCGCACGGCGGAGCGACGCCAAGGCCACATTGACGGGAGCGATCAACATGAAGCGAACGCACCAGCCAAAGAAGCGACAGCGATTCCGCGAACACGGTTTCCGTAAGCGCATGTCGACGACGTCGGGCCGCAAGGTCTTGGCTCGTCGCCGCGCCCGCGGCCGCAAGCGCCTTACCGTCTGAGCGGGTCGGCGCACTCGCGCCCCGCAGGTTTCGACATGATTCGAACTGCAGCTGACTTTACGGCCCTTGCCGCCGCGCCCGGTGTCAACTCTCCACTGCTCGGCGTCCGCTTTGCTGTGCGCGATCAGACCGTCCCTTCGCTGCGCATCGGAATTGCCGCAAGCAAGAAGGTTGGCGGCGCAGTGGTGCGCAACCGCATTCGCCGCCGACTCAAAGCAATCACCCGAGATTTGGCGCCAGCGGTAGTACCTGGCACAGATCTTCTTATCGGAGTGCGCGTTTCGGCCGCAACTGCATCGAGCGAGCAGCTCCGCGCCGCGCTCACCGATTGCCTTCGTCGCGCAAAACTCCTCTCTGGCGCCAGCAAAGGGGCACGCGGATGAAGCGACTCGCCGTAGCGCTGATCCACCTCTACAGAATCCTCTTTGCATGGTTGCCATCAAGCTGTCGGTTTGAGCCGAGCTGCTCTCGATACACGGAGGAGGCGATCATGAAGTACGGCGTCCTTAAGGGGAGCTGGATGGGTGCGCGCCGCATTGCGCGATGCTCACCACTCAGCGCCGGCGGATGGGACCCGGTCCGATGAACTCAATGCGCCCTGCTTTCGTTCGAAGGTATGCGGGTCTTGTGACCCTACTCGCACTGATTGGGTTTGTTGCTTCTGCCTGTGCCGGCCAGGGCGTGGCGAGTGCAAGCGTTGCTCCAACACCACACCCACCTCTTGTGCCCGCGTCCCCAGGGGCCGACCCGTTCAGCCTTCTCGCATGGCTTTTCACTCCGGTGTTTCAAGCACTCTTTGTTGGCCTTGTCGCACTGGATAACCTCACGGGCGACATTGGTATTTCGATCCTCTTACTCACCATTGTGATCCGCATCGTGTTGATCTCACCGTATCGACGACAACTCGTTTCACAAAAGCGCACACAGCTGCTCGCACCAGAGGTTGAGGAGATCAAGCGCCGCTACAAGGGTGATCGCATGAAGATCCAGCAAGCGCAAGCTGAGCTTTACAAAACGCGAGGGATCAATCCGCTAAGCGGCTGCTTACCCACACTTCTTCAGTTCATTGTGTTGATCCCGATGTACACCGTAATCTCCAACGGGCTCACGAACCCTGATCCAACCGGGATGCTGACCGTGTTCGGCACGCAGGTCCTCACCATCGATTGCGTAAACGGCCTCGGCACTGCCGCGTACGACAACATGAAACCTTGCATCGAGGCAGTGGTTCCGTGGCTCGGTGGCCTGAATGCGTCGCAACCGTGGGCGCCAATCAACCTGATCGGCGTTGGCATCTCTCCGCTCGCGCTCGTAAGCGCGCTGCTGCAAGTGCTTCAGACACGCATGACGCTTCCATCGGGAAAGCCGGCAAAGGACGATCCAGCTGCAGCGATGCAGAGCCAGACACTGGTGATCCTCCCGCTCATCTCGATCCTGTACGGCGGCATCTTGCCGGCGGGACTCTTTATCTACTGGATTGCGTCCACGATCTTCTCGTTGGCGCAGCAGTATTTGATCCTCGGCTACGGCGGACTCTTCCCGCTCTTTGGGTGGACTCCAGCCTTCGCCGTGAACCATGCACCGCGATTCCCCGTTGTGATGCCGGAGAGCGCTCCGGCCAGCGACGTGGTTGAAGGGGCACCACAATCCCGCACGGATCTTGACCGCGCCGCATCTGCGGCCGCCACGATCCGTTCGGCCAAAAAGCGCGACCGACACGGTCGCCGAGGGGGCAGATAATGGCGAGCGAAAGCGCATACAAGGAGTTCACAGGTAAAAGCGTTGAAGAGGCGCTTAAGATCGCATGCGAGTCCTTCAAGGTTGGACTCGCTGACCTCGACTTTGAAATCATCGCGCCAGGCTCCAAGGGCGTTCTCGGCATGGGTGCTGAGCCGGCGCGGATCGTTGCAGCGCCAGCAAGCGCAATCGCCGGCAGCACGCCAAAGCGTGCAACCGAATCCGCACCACGCGCTGCAGCACCACGCGACTCCGAGTCGCGGCCAGCACGCGGAACTCGACCAGAGCGAGCACCAGCGGCACGTGCGGAGCGGCCAGCACGAGCATCGCGCCCTGAGCGCGCGGAACGGCCCGCGCGGGCGCCGCGCGAAGCGAACGAGACCCGCGAGCCACGCGAGCGCCGCGAACGCAGTGAGACCACGCCAGAGATGATCGCCGGTGGCAAGGAGATCCTTGAGACGCTGATCAAGCACCTCGACTTTGAGGCAGAGATTCGCCTGAGCGGCGAAGGCTCCGAGACCGTGTTGAATGTGGCGGGAACGTCACCAGAAGCTGCGGAAGAACTCGGCAGCTTGATTGGTCGACGCGGCGAGCGTCTTCAGGCGATCCAGCACCTTGTCAACCTGATGTTGAGCCGCAAGCTCGGCGAGTGGGCGCGCGTCACCGTAGACATTGAAGAGTATCGCGGTCGACGCGAAGCGCAGCTCCGTGCACTTGCACGCAAGGCGGGCGAGCGAGTTCGAGAAACCGGTCGCGCCGTTCAGCTTGAGCCAATGACCGCGCTTGAGCGACGTTGGGTGCACATGGAACTCCAAGGGGCACCTGGGATCGCAACCGAGTCGGCGGGCGAAGAGCCAGAACGCCGAGTGGTCGTGATTCCAGCCTAAGGCGCGCAGCACGATCGCCGCGCGATGCCAAAGGCCGGTGCAACCCGCGAGTCACACTTTCCAGCGATAGAGAAGCGCTACGGCGAACCGATGTCGCACTGGCACAAGGTGATGTCGCGCGTTGCGGGCAAGAAGTATCCAGAGCAGATGGCGTACCTGCAGGAGAACTACGGATTCTCAAAGACGCACGCCAATGCGCTGGTGATGTACACGCGCGGATCACTCAGCGCTCGTCGACACGCAACGCCTGCGGAGTGGTACAAGAGCATCACCAAGGAGCAGGCACGTACGATCCGCGCCATCTTCAAGGCGGTCAAGGCAAAATACCCAACGCTAGAACTTGTGATCTCGTGGAATCAACCGATGCTTCGGAAGGGGACTGACTACATTCTCGGCGCATCTGCGACGAAGAGTTACATCATGATCAACCCGTTCAGTAAGAACGTCATCGAGGAGTTCCGTCCGAAACTGCGCGACTACCGTGTGTTGAAACACACGATTGCACTGCCGAGTGATTGGGATGTCGACACCGCGCTGATTCAAGCGTTGGCGAAAGCACGGCTTGCGGAGCTTAAGAAGGCAGCAAAGTAGCGCGGCGCGCGCCATCGGCGCGGTATGTCCGATTGGTGGAGATGGAGGAGAGTCGAACTCCTCGTCCGAAAAGCCTGCCAAGAGACCACTACGAGCGTGTCCTGCGGTTTAGTCTGAGTTGAGGCGCTCCCACAGGCCGGATCGACCCTCAACCGAGTCACATGCCCCTAGATTGGGCTTGATCAGTGGCTATGTGTCACTCACCACCGTTGCAGCTTCGCTTAATGACGCTTCCACGACCCGCGAAGCGGGGGCCGCTTCCACGCTCACCTTACTGCCTTAGGCAGCGAGGGCGAGAGCAGGCTGGCGATTGCCAGTTACTTCTTTTTGCTACCGGTTTAACGAGGCCTGATAGCAACCTCGACTCGCGTTCTCAAGGTGCGGTTTCCCGTCGAAACCACGCATCCCCAAGAGGGGAATCCTACACGCTGGCGCGTGCGGCGACTAGCCCCCCCGCTTCCAGTCCGAGAGCTCGCGCTCCGCTTCACGTTTTCCTTCTCGGTCGACGATTGACTTGCGCTTATCGAACTCCTTCTTTCCTCGTCCAAGGCCAATCTCAACCTTGCAGCGACCACGGCTCAAATAGAGGCGGAGCGGGATCAGCGTGAGCCCTTTCACCTTCACCTTGGTGCCGATCGAGACGATCTCTTCCTTATGAAGGAGGAGTCGGCGCGTCCGCTTCGGCTCGTGCTGCTGGCTTGCAGCACCTGGCCACTCGGCAATGTGCATGCCGATCATGCGCGCTTCGCCTTGGTCAAGACGAATGTAGGCGTCGCCGATGTCTGCCTTTCCCGCGCGAATGGACTTGATCTCTGTCCCCGTGAGCACCACACCCGCCTCAAAACGATCGAGAATCTCGTACTCGTGCGTGGCCTTCCGGTTCGAAGACAGCGTCGTACCGTCAGCGATGACGAGCGACTTCTTCGTAGCCATGGGACCTCCTTGTTGGGTGGGCAACGCGAGCCTGCGGTTCGGTGTGAACAGACGCGGTCTGGTGAGAATAGAGAGGGCGCTGACCTTGCGGCCAGCGCCCTCTCAGAACGTTACCGCTCTCGGGATCGGTTATTCGCCGACCTCACGAGAGGCGGTCGTACAACTGTCTATTGACACTGCACACCACCTCCTTCCGTCTGCCGTAGACGATACGGCTCAGCGGGGCAAGGCGCAAGGGGTGGCGCGAATCCGCCCGAGCGCCCGCTACTTGAGGAGTTCTAAGGCCTTTTTCAGGACCAGATCGTCCTCTCCAGGGGATACAGGTGCTGGCACTGGGTAGTCAGGAGCGAGCCCCACCTTGTTCACCCAGGTGCCGTTCGGCGTGAGCCACTTTGCGATCGTGAGCTTCAAGCCAGAACCGTCCTTGAGGTCGATAAACGTCTGCACCACGCCCTTGCCGAAGGTTGTCTCACCGACGAGGACCGCGCGGTCGCGATCGCGCAACGCGCCAGCGAGAATCTCACTCGCGGACGCGCTTCCTTTGTTGATGAGCACCACAACTCTAATCGTTGGATTCGTTGCGATACCTCCACTGTTCGCAGTAGTTTCGGTTCTTTTCCCGTCGCTGGTCTCTTCCATGTAAACCACGCCATCAGCGATGAATTCACTCGCGATCTGCAGCGCGGTGGAGAGATATCCGCCCGGGTTGTCTCTCAGGTCAAGAATGATTCGTGTGATCCCTGCATCAACCACTTCCTGCAGCGCTTGATCAAACTGGTCGCCCGCAACTTCACTGAACTCCGCAAGGCGCAGGTAGCCAACAGGTGAACCGTCTGGCGTCTGGAGCGTCTCTGGTTCAACTGCAGGGACGGTGATCACATCACGCACGATCGTCAGATTTAGTGGAGCCGCACCACCGCGAACGATCGTGATTACCACGCTCGTTCCCTTCGCTCCGCGAACCCGAAGGACAGCCTCATCCAACGTTTCACCGTCTACGGTGATGCCGTCCACAAGCGTGATGCGATCGCCACTCTGCACACCGGCAGCCTTTGCGGGCGAACCATCAATTGGTGAGACCACAAGGAGATAGCAGTCCGGGCCGAGCGTGGTGCAGGCTTCGCCTGAGGGACCGCGACTCTCGATGACAGCGCCAATCCCCTCAAAGATTCCGGAGAGACCTTCAACGAGCGCATCCATCTCTTCGCCAGTGAGATATTGCGAGTACGGATCATTCAGTGACTCAACGAGCCCCTTGATGGCGCCGTCAACGAGGGAGTCTTCGGTCTTGTCGCCAACGTGCCGTGTTTCTACAAGATCAAGCACCTCGTTGAATCGGGAGAGATCAATTGCCCCAGACGCGCCAGAGACGCCAGCTGCGCTACTGCCGCTGTTGTAGCCAAGGTTGTATGCGCCGACAGCGAGCAGGAGGGCAAGAAGGAGTGCCCCTGCCCGCGTCACGAGTGGAGGACGCCCATTACCGTTCAAACCAAAACGTTGCTGCACACGCCCTCCTTGCCGCCATGGATCCAACTGTCGCCGTTATGAGTTCAGTCGACCACGAAGTGAGAGTAGTGCACCGAGTGCACCGAGCCCAAGCCCAGCAACCAACACGGTGACTGAAACCTCCCCAAGCAGTATCCCAGACGTCTCAATGGGGAGGACGCGGAAGAGGTTCAGCATGACGGTGCTGATTCCAGCACCTAGGATTCCGAAGATGAAGAGGGTGATCAGTGCGCCCGCGCCACCGATGATCAACCCCTCGATGATGAACGGAAGTCGCACCCAGGTCGACGTTGCGCCAACGAGGCGCATGATCGCAATCTCATCGCTTCGCGCAAGGATCGCCAGTCGAATCGCATTCACGACCACGGCGAGGACGGCAAACGAGAATCCAATCAGGACAATGAGGCCGGCGATGCGAAGTGCCGAGGTGATACCGGCAAGGCTCTCGGCTACGGCACGACCATCGACGATGCGCGAGAAGAGTGCGGCAGAGGGAAGGCGACTGAGCGCGTCTGCGACCGTTGCCGTCTCACTCGGGCTGTCCAACAAGATCTCAAAGCTTGCGGGGAGTGGGTTCTCGTCAAGTTCACCGGTGAGGTCTGGTTCACCGCGTTCCTTCAGTCGTTCACGGAATGCTGTGAGCGCTTCGTCAGCGGTGATGTACGTGGCCTCCTTCACCCCGTCGATTTTGAGGATCTCGTTGCGGAGTGCGTTCGCACGCTCTTCGGAGGCGCCGACCTTCAGGTAGGCGACCACCTCAACCTTTGAGTCCGCGTAGCTGAGCGCAGCATCAAGGCCAGCGCGGATCACAAGGACCGAGGCGAGGACGAGCAGCATCAGCGTCATGGTCATGGTGGCGGCAACCGTGGCGAGTCTATTGCGTGAGAGACCATTCACCGCGGCGGAGACACTCAGTCGAATCAGCCGACCGTTCTCTGCCCTACTCACGAACAACCCCCTTATCGGTCACCTGCTCACCCGGCACGATGGTATGTCCCCCGAGCGTCGTCACGAATGAGACGTCCACCCACGAGTCCGATCACACGTTTTCTCAGGGTGGTGACGACGTCTGAATCGTGTGTTGCGACAAGGACGGTGACGCCAAGCTGATTGATCTGCCCGAGCAGCTCCATGATCTCCCAACTTATAAGGGGATCAAGGTTTCCGGTCGGCTCATCGGCAATCAGGAGCTCAGGGTTGCCAACGATGGCGCGCGCGATTGCGGCGCGCTGTTGTTCGCCGCCTGATAGCGCGTCAGGGTAGCGTTCGGCGAGCGCAGTGAGCCCAACAATCCGAAGGGCGCGCTCAACGGCGGCGTCAACCTCTTCGCGTGGCGCGCCAGTGACCTCCAGTGCAAAAGCGGTGTTCTCGCGAACGGTGCGTCGCTGCAGCAGCCGGAAATCTTGGAAGACCACGCCAACGCGCCGACGCAGGTAGGGGACCTCGCTCGGTCGAAGGGCATGTACCGCGTGTCCCGCTACGTGTACTTCACCAGAGAGAGGGATGACGTCGCGCACGAGGAGGCCGATCAGCGAAGACTTCCCCGCGCCGGAGGGCCCGACAAGGAAGACGAACTCGCCAGGGTTGATGGTCAGGCTGACGCCCGCGAGTGCGGTGTGCCCGCTTGGGTATTGAACGCGAACATCTCGCAGTGTAACGACTGGCGCAACCACCCGAAGTTCAGCAGCGTCCTCCGTGCTCATAGGTTCTAGGTTACTCATCGTCTGGGCCTGACGCCGCCACGGGTGCGCCGATGGCCAGCCGTTCAAGTTCCGCAAGGATGAATGGATCAAAGTCGCCGTCCATCACGCCAGTGGTATCCGAAGTCTGGTGACCACTGCGATGATCTTTCACCATCTGATACGGGTGGAAGACATAGCTGCGAATCTGGCTCCCCCAGCCGGCGACCACCGTCTCGCCACGCACGCGTGCCAACTCATCTTCGCGTGCACGAATCTTCAGCTCGATCAACTTGCCTCGCAGCATCTTCTCCGCGGTCTCGCGGTTCTGCATCTGTGAGCGCTGATTCTGGCTGGACACGACGATGTTGGTTGGTAAGTGCGTGAGGCGAACCGCCGACTCGGTCTTGTTGACGTGTTGGCCACCCGCGCCACTTGAGCGGAAGGTGTCGACACGAATCTCATCCCAGTTCAACACCACATCTTGATCATCCTCAACCTCTGGGATCACTTCAAACATGGCGAAGGTGGTCTGTCGTCGCTTCTGTCCATCAAAGGGTGAGATGCGCACCATCCGGTGTACGCCACGTTCAGCGCGCAACCAGCCGAACACATTGCGGCCGCGAATCTCAAGGGCAACGCTACGGTATCCGGCACCTTCACCTTCGGTGAAGTCGACAATCTCGTGCGCAAATCCGTGACGCTCCGCCCAGCGCATGTATGCGCGAAGGAGCATGGCGGTCCAGTCGCACGCTTCGGTTCCGCCTGCGCCGGCCTGGATCGTCACAATGGCATCGGCATCCGCGTATTCGCCGGCGAAGAGGAGCGAGGTGCGCGCCTCTTGGAAGTCCTGTTCTACTTGGGCTGTCTTCTCTGAGACTTCGGCAAGGAGTGCCTCGTCACCCTCGGAGGTGGCAAGTTCGAAGAGTTCGCCAAGGTCGCGCGCGGCAGTGGTGAGCTGCTGCCAGCGAGTGATCTCTTCGCGGAGCCCCTCCGCCTCGCGGGCGAGTCGACGAGCGCTGCGTTGATCGTCCCAGAAGCCTGGGGCGAGCATCTGCGTCTCTATTTCCGCGAGACGCGCACTCTTTACGGCTGGGTCAAAGACGCCCCGACGTAGCCTCGATACGTCCGAGCAGGTCGCGCAGGCCGGCGGCGTCGACGCTCACCAGGGGCGCTCGCTCGGTCGCTCGAGGGCGACGACGGGGCTTTGCTGCTTCACGTTCGCGATCGTAGCAGGGGCTATGCCCCGTGGCACTTCTTGAACTTCTTCCCCGAACCACATGGGCAGGCATCGTTTCGACCAGCCTTCATTGCGGATGCTGTCGAGGCGGATGCGGGACGAGAGGTGCTCGCCGATTCAGAGCTGCCCCCAACGGTCTTCACCGCCACGGGCGTAGGTGCGCGCTTCTCTTGCACCAGGCTGACACGCAGGATGGCACGGCCGATGCTGACGCGAATGAGCGACTGGAACTCTTCATACAGTTTGAACGCCTCGATCTTGAAGGCGTTGAGTGGGTCAACCTGTGCATGCCCACGCAGCCCGATTCCGCGTCGTAGATCATCGACTTCAGTCAGATGCTCCACCCAGAGCTGGTCGATGCTGCGCAGGATGACTGCGCGCTCCACACGCGGCCAGAGCTCTTCTCCGACCTCGGCCGCCTTCTTCTCGAGCGCAGCATCCGCTGCAGCGTCCACCGCCTCATAAAGGAGTGAGTCCTCAACAATGGTATCCAGTGATGCTGGCGGCTCAATGCCAAGGCGCTTCAGTTCGGTGGCGAGCGCGCTGCGGTTCCACTCACCAGTAAGTCCCGGTGGACAGTGAGTTACGGCCAGCGCGCGAACCTCGCCGTGTAGTGCGTCTTGAATGGTGCGGGTGAGGTTTTCGCCACGCAGCACACGATCGCGTTCACCGTAGACTGTGGCGCGCTGCATGTTGATGACGTCGTCGAACTCTACGACGCGCTTTCGGATATCAAAGTTGTACCCCTCAACGCGTGTCTGTGCCCCCTCAATGGTTCGACTCACCATTGCGGATTCGAGTGCCTGACTCTCGTCAAATCCGAGTCGATCCATCAGGCCAACGACGCGTTCGCCGGCGAAGCGCTTCATCAGATCGTCTTCAAGAGAGAGGTAGAAGCGCGAGGATCCAGGATCGCCCTGTCGCCCGGCTCGCCCTCGCAACTGGTTGTCGATGCGTCGCGACTCGTGCCGTTCGGTGCCGATGATTCGCAACCCGCCTGCAGCAAGTACGATCTCGCGCTCGGATGTGCAGGTGCGCTCTGCATCGGCGAGTGCCGCTGCGTACGTTTCTCGGTCGACTTCGGCTGGGTTCAAGCCTTTGATGCGAAGCGCTTCAGAGGCGAGACCAGCTGGGTCTCCACCGAGCTTGATGTCTGTTCCGCGACCAGCCATGTTGGTGGCGATCGTGACGGTTCCTGGTCGCCCCGCCTGTGCAACCACAGGCGCCTCCCGCTCGTGCTGTTTCGCATTCAAGACGTTGTGTGCAACGCCTTCACGCTTCAACATAGCGGAAAGATGCTCTGATCGCTCGACAGACGTAGTGCCAACAAGGACCGGCTGACCAGCCGCGCTCCGCTCTTTGATGTGCGCAACGATCGCTGCATCCTTTGCGCGGACGGTGCGGTAGACAAGATCAGGTTCATCCACGCGGATCATTGGTCGATGCGTCGGAATCGCGGTCACATCAAGGTTGTAGATCTTGCTGAACTCTTCGGCCTCTGTCATTGCGGTACCCGTCATGCCGGCGAGCTTCTTGTAGAGACGGAAATAGTTCTGGAAGGTGATCGTTGCCATCGTTACCGATTCACGCTGGACGCGGAGTCCCTCTTTTGCCTCAACCGCTTGGTGGAGCCCCTCTGACCAACGACGGCCTGGCATCTTGCGTCCCGTGAATTCGTCCACGATGACGATCTCACCGTCTTCAATGATGTAATCACGGTCGCGCTTGAAGAGTGCGTGCGCGCGAAGTGCAGATTCAAAGTGTCGGGCCATCAGTGGGTCGCCGCTGTAGAGGTTCTCTACGCCGAGCGCCTTCTCGATCTTCGAGACGCCTTCTTCCGTCGGTGACACCGCCTTGTCTTTTGCGTCAACGAAGTAGTCACCACCCTCAATGGCGCCAGCAGGACGCTCCTTGAGGCGAGGGACAAGTTTCGCGAAGACTTGATAGAGGTCCTGTGATTCGGCCGCCTGGCCGCTGATGATGAGCGGCGTCCTGGCCTCGTCGATGAGGATGTTGTCGACCTCGTCCACGATCGCAAAGGCGTGGCCGCGCTGCACACGAGCTTCGAGCTCGGTGACCATGTTGTCACGCAGGTAGTCGAAGCCGAACTCGTTGTTCGTGCCGTAGGTGACGCCGGCGGCGTACGCCTCCCTGCGCGTGACAGGGCGGAGGCGCGCCGTGCGCTCTTCGCCGCTGCTGAACGCAGCGTCGTAGAGATAGGACGCGTCGTGGGTGATGACACCGAGCGAGATGCCGAGAAATGAGAAGAGCGGGCCCATCCACTGTGCGTCGCGTCGCGCCAGATAGTCGTTGACGGTGATGACATGCACACCGTCGCCTGTAAGGGCGTTGGCGGCGGCTGCGAGCGGAGCGACGAGCGTCTTCCCTTCGCCAGTGCGCATTTCGGGGATCTTCCCCTGATGAAGGACGATCGCGCCAAGGATCTGCACGTCGTACGGGCGTAGACCGATCGTGCGCTTCGCCGCCTCGCGAGCGGCGGCCAAGATCTCCGGGAGCACCTCTTCAAGTCGCCGCTTCTGATCATCGCCGCTTCGCGCTCGCAGGTCTGCCGCGATCGCCTCCATGCGTCCGTGAATCTCCTCGGCACTTGTCGACTCCATCTCGTCGGCCAGCGCATTGACAGCGTCGAGGATCGGCGCGAGGCGTTTGAGTTCGCGGTCGTTGGAGTCAACAAGACGTGAGAGGAAGCCGAACACCATGAGCGAGCCTTAGCGCCAGAAGCCGGAGCCGTACCCCAGCATCAGGATTCCAAAAGTCATAGCGCCGAGGACGAGCCAGTAGATGACGCTCGCGGGGCGGCTCGTTGGATTCATTTCAGGATTCTTGAGCGGTGCAGCGTTCCAGCGCGGACTCTTCAGGGTGGCGCGCCAATCAGCGCGCTTCTCGGGTTGGTGTGAGGTGATCACGCCATGTTCGTCCGGTCGGTGCAGCTTCAATGTCATGGCTACTTCGCGCGTCGCTTCGCGCCGGCCGCACCAATGGTCGCGCGTCCGTTCCCGTTGGTTGTTGACGGGAGACCAGCATGTTCACCATCCCAGAACACCATCTCTTCAGCCATCGACGCCTCTTTGCCGAAGAGCGCGCCTACGGACTCACCGAGATGGATGCGCTTGATCGCTTCGCCGAAGAGCGGAGCAGAGGAGAGGCGCTTGATCTTTGGGCTACTCACCCCGGCAGGCATTGGGATGGAGTCGGTGACGATCACCTCTCGAACACCTGATGCATCAATGCGCTCGATTGCGGGGCGAGAGAAGACACCGTGCGTTGCGCATGCAGTCACTTCAATCGCGCCAGCCTTCTCGATGGCGCGAACGGTCTCCGTCAACGTACCTGCCGTGTCAATCTCGTCGTCGACAATCACTACGCGTTTCCCCTTCACGTCACCGATGACGTTCAGTACCTCGGCATGATCGTCATTCCCTTCGCGTCGCTTCTCGACGATCGCGAGTGGCGCATCAAGCAGTTCAGCAAAGGTTCGCGCACGCTTTGCGAAACCAAGGTCTGTCACAACGGCTAGGTTTTCGGTCCCCTTCTGCCGGATGTAGTTGGAGAGCATGTGCACCGCGGTGAGTTCATCGACAGGCACGTTGAAGAAACCTTGGAGTTGTCCTTGGTGAAGGTCCATCGTGAGGATTCGGTTTGCGCCAGCAACCTGCAGCATGTCGGCCACGAGTCGGGCGGTGATCGGCACACGTGGCTGATCTTTCTTGTCTGATCGACCATATCCGTAGTACGGGATCACGGCGGTGATGCGTCCGGCGGAGGCGCGTTTGAATGCGTCAATCATGATCAGCAGCTCCATGATGGAGGTGCTCACTGGTCGCGATGTTGGCTGCACGATGAAGACATCTTTTTCACGCGCGTTATCGAGGATCTTGACGAAGATGTTTTCGTTGGCAAAGGCGAACACTTCGGCTTTGCCGAGTTCACGGCCAAGGTAGCGTGCGATCTTGCTCGCGAGCTCTGGGTTTGCGTTCCCCGTGTAGACGTCGATCGAATCTGCCCTCATCGCCGTCCTCCGATCCCTATCGCCGCTTCGTAGGTTTCGTCGTTGTCTTCTTTGCCGTCTTCGCCTTCACCTTAGCCGCTGGCTTCGACTTCCCTTGAGGCGCGGCCTTTGGTGCCGCTTTGGCTGCGACCTTTGCGGCGGCGACCTTTGCCGCCTTTGCGCGAGGGGGACTGGCCTCCCCCTCAGGGGCCTCCCCATTCTCGCCGTCGGAGTCGCGCTTTGCTAGCCCCGTGCGGAAGGCGGCGATCCCCGCCACCTTGTCCCCTTCGCGGAGGGTCATGACGCGAACGCCCTGGGAGCTGCCGTCATTGCGGGTGGCGATCGATTCGAGCTTCGTGCGTACCACCTGCCCTTCGGCGCTGATCAGGATGACCTCTTCGTCAGCCTCGCTCACCTGGCGCACGGCGACCACAGGTCCGGTCTTGCGACCCTCCAGAGGGATGAGCCGAACGCCTTGGGTGCCACGGTGCTTGCGGCTGAAGGCTCCAACCGGAACCCGCTTGCCGAAGCCGGTCTCGGTGAGGACGAGGAGGTCGGCTCCAGGCTCCACCACTGCCGCGGCCACCACAAGGTCTCCCTGTCGAGCGAGGCGGATGCCAATGACGCCGCCGGCGGAGCGTCCCATCGGTCGCGCCTCCTTCTCATGGAAGCGGCAGATGCGACCCTGTCGCGTGGCGAGAACAATGTCGTCTTCACCAGATGTTGGGATCACCTGCGCAAGCTCATCGCCCTTATCAAGGGTGATCGCGATGATTCCCGACGAGCGCACTTTCTCAAACTGCTCGAGCGCCGTCTTCTTGATGACCCCCTTCTTCGTGGAGAAGGCGAGGTAGCCACCCGCGTTGAAGTTCTGCAGGATCACCGTTGCAACAGGGACTTCCCCGGACTCAACTTGCACGCCAGGAAGATTGACGATTGGGATCCCCTTGTTCTGACGCGACGCGTCTGGAATCTCGTGCACCTTCGTGCTGAAGCAGCGACCCTTGTTGGTGAAGAAGAAGGCCCAGTCGTGCGTGTTCGCAACCTGGAGCGATTTCACTGCGTCCTCTTCGCGGGTTGTCATGCCGCGCACGCCCTTCCCGCCGCGATGCTGCTGGCGGTACGCGGTGAGCGGCTGGCGCTTGATGTAGCCACGACCACTGATCGTGATCACCACATCCTCGTCGGCAATCAGGTCCTCATCGGACATCTCGCGGGTTGCATCTTGAGCGATTCGCGTGCGGCGCTTGTCGCCGAACTTCTCTTTCATCTTTGCGTACTCCGCGGCAATGATCTTGGAGACGCGCTTCGGATTGGCGAGGATGTCCTGCAGCTCCTTGATCAGTGCAAGCACCTCAAGGTACTCGTCTTCGATCTTCTTGCGCTCGAGTGCGGCGAGCCGCGCGAGGCGCATGTCAAGGATCGCCTGCGCCTGCAGCTCGCTCAGTTTGAACTTGCCCATCAACTGTTCGCGCGCAACATCCACATCTGCGGCAGCGCGGATCGTCTTGATCACTGCATCGAGGTTGTCCAGCGCAATCTTGAGGCCTTCCAAGATGTGCGCGCGCTCCTGTGCCTTCTTCAGTTCAAATTCGGTGCGGCGGCGGACGATCACTCGTCGATGCTCAATGTGATGCTGCAGCACCGACTTAAGTGAGAGCGTCTGCGGTTGTCCGTCGACGAGCGCAAGCATGTTCATGCTGAACGCGGCACGAAGTGGCGTGAGCTTCAACAGTTTGTTGAGCACCTTGTGCGGGTTGCCGTCTCGCTTCACCTCAACGTAGATGCGCATTCCGTCGCGGTCTGATTCGTCGCGGAGATCAGAGATCCCTTCGATGCGTCCCTCTTTCACGAGGTCGGCGATCTTCTCAACCAGAGTTGCCTTGTTCACCTGGTATGGAAGCTCATGGATGATGATCGCGGTGCGGTCACCGCGAGCCTCTTCAAAGCTCGTCTTCCCTTCCACAACAACACGTCCGCGACCGTGCGCATACATCTGTCGGATCGCGTCGACGCGTTCGGTCTTTCCGGTGAGTGGATTCTTGATGTTGTCGTAGCGGTAGAGGACACCCCCAGTTGGAAAGTCCGGTGCCAAGACGAGTGCGCTCAACTCTTCGGCGGTGAGCTGTGGGTTCTCGACGAGTGCGATCGCAGCGTCGGCGATTTCACCGAGGTTGTGCGGCGGAATGTTGGTCGCCATTCCAACGGCGATCCCTGCAGAACCGTTGACGAGAAGGTTTGGCATGCGCGACGGAAGGACGCTCGGCTCCTTCTGCGTGCCGTCGTAGTTTGGCGTGAAGTCAACAGTGTCGTGATCAATGTCGGCGAGCATCTCACCGGCGATGGCGGTGAGCCGTGCCTCGGTGTATCGCATGGCAGCGGCGGAGTCGCCGTCGACGGAACCGAAGTTTCCCTGACCGTCAACGAGTGGGTGGCGCATGGAGAAGTCCTGTGCCAGGCGGACCAGTGCGTCATACAGTGCGCCGTCGCCGTGTGGGTGGTACTTACCCATGACTTCACCGACGATCGCGGCGCACTTGCGATACGCGGAGCCTCCAGAAAGGCCCATCTCGCCCATGGTGTAGAGGATGCGGCGATGGACGGGCTTGAGGCCGTCACGCACGTCTGGAAGGGCGCGAGCCACGATCACGCTCATGGCGTAATCGAGGTAGCTCGTGCGCATCTCGTCTTCAATGCGGATCGACTTCACGCTGGCGACACTCACGCCGCCAGGGCTGATCCCGTCTGCGTCGTTATCTACTGGACCCCTCCCTGTTGGACCCTTCGCCACTTCGTCACCTCCTTTCTATGCGTTCGTTGTCTGGGCTGATTTGATGTGATGCGTCTGATTAGACGTCGAGGTTCTGGACCTTGCGCGCTTCGGCTTTAATGAAGTCCCGACGAGGCTCCACGCGCTCGCCCATCAACATCTCGAAGATCTCGTTGGCCGCTGCAGCATCTTCAATCCGTGCCTGCAGGAAGACGCGATTCTCCGGGTTCATTGCCGTCTCCCAGAGCTGCTCAGCATTCATTTCGCCGAGCCCCTTGAAGCGCTGCACGTTGACGTTCTTGGTCTTGAACGAAGCGACGGCCGCGTCACGCTCTTTCTCGGAGGATGCGTACTTTGTCTCTTTACCGGTACTGATGCGGTAGAGCGGTGGCTGTGCAATGTAGAGATAGCCAGCTTCAATGATTGCCGGCATGTAGCGATAGAAGAAGGTGAGCAGCAACGTGCGGATATGCGCGCCGTCCACATCCGCGTCCGTCATGATGATCACACGGTGATATCGCAGCTTCGCGAGGTCGAATGAGCTGCTGCTGTCCTGGATCCCTGCGCCGAGCGCAACGATTAGCGTGCGGATGTTGTCGCTCCCCAAGATCTTGTCGATGCGCGCCTTCTCCACATTGAGCAACTTGCCGCGCAGCGGGAAGATTGCTTGGAAGCGGCGATCGCGTCCCTGCTTTGCGGAGCCACCTGCCGACTCGCCCTCCACGATGTAGAGCTCGGACTTCGCTGGATCGCGCTCTTGGCAGTCGGCAAGTTTTCCTGGCAGTGCACTCCCTTCGAGCGCTCCCTTGCGCAACACAAGGTCGCGCGCCTTGCGCGCTGCTTCGCGACCGCGCGCCGCATTCAGCGCCTGGCGAATCACCTCTTTGCCGTCACTCGGGTTCTCTTCAAGGAATTGCAGGAGTCCAGCGTTGACTGCTGTCTGCACGATCCCCTTCACTTCCGCGGTGCCGAGTTTCGCCTTCGTCTGGCCTTCGAATTGTGGGTCCACGAGTTTCACGGAGATGACGGCGGTCAACCCTTCGCGCACATCTTCACCAGTGAGGTTCGGGTCGTTGTCTTTGATCGCGCCGTTCTTTCGACCCCAATCGTTGAGCGAGCTCGTCAGCGCTGCGCGGAAACCGGTGACGTGCGTTCCGCCGTCGACGGTGTTGATGTTGTTTGCAAACGCGAGCAGTGTCTCAGACCACGAGTCGCTCTGGTACTGAAATGCAACTTCAACACTTGTCGTTCCGTCGACGCGCTCCAGGTAGACCGGTCGATCATGGGTGGTCTTGCGCCGGCGATTCAGGTGGCGAACGAATGAGACGATGCCGCCTTGGAAGTAGAAGGTCGCCTCGCGATCTGCGCGATCATCGATCAGCGTGAGCCAGAGACCCTTGTTCAAATATGCAGATTCTCGCAAACGGTTCGCAAGCGTTTCAAACGAGTACTCGGTGGTGGAGAAGACTTCAGGATCTGGATGGAAGATTGTTCGCGTGCCGCGTCGTGCGCCCGCAACGCCGATCTTTGCAACTTTCGTTCTTGGTTTGCCGCGTTCGTACTCTTGCATCCATACGTGACCATCTCGCGCCGATTCCACGCGCAGCTTTACGCTGAGTGCGTTGACAACGGAGACACCTACGCCGTGAAGCCCACCAGAAACTTTGTATCCGCCGCCGCCAAACTTCCCTCCGGCATGCAGCACGGTGTGCACGACTTCGAGTGCATCTTTTCCGGTTGAGTGTTTTCCAACAGGAACGCCGCGGCCGTCATCGATCACTTCAATCGCATTGTCTTTATGAATGCGAACAAGGATGCGCGTGGCGTGTCCCGCCATCGCTTCATCAACTGAGTTGTCTACGACTTCATAGACAAGGTGGTGGAGGCCGCGTTCATCGGTGGAGCCGATATACATGCCTGGGCGCTTGCGGACCGCATCGAGCCCCTCGAGGACTTGGATGCTGGCGGCGCCGTAGTCGCCCCCCTTCTTCCCTGTCGAAGTGACAGGTTTTGGCGAAGAACTTGGTTTTTCTGGCTTTTTGGCGATTTCGGTACCGCTTTTCTTACCCGCCACTACTGTTCCCCCTTGATTTGGTCGACAAGTCTTGCGAGTTCTTCCGCCGAGTAGTACTCAATGACGATCTGACCCCCGGTCCCCGCAGGTTTGATCCGCACGGGCGTCCCAAGTGCCTGTTCAAGTCCGCGTTGAACCGCCGCAAGCTCGCCCCCTGACGCAGTTTCGCGCGTTTTCTTCGTGCTGATTGTACCGCGCCCCGCTTCTCGGATGGTTGAAGCGGCCGCCTCAGCGCCTCGCACGGTCACGCCATCGCGCACAAAACTGCGCGCGAGCCAGGCCTGTTCACTTTCAGGGAGGCCAACGAGCGCCCGGGCGTGTCCCTCACTCAGTCGACCTGCGGTTACCTCTTCTTGGACATCAGCAGAGAGGTCGAGGAGCCGCATGGTGTTCGCAACGGTAGCCCGTGCCTTCCCAGCCACAGTGGCGATCTGTTCTTGCGTCATCCCGAATTCGTCCGCAAGGCGGCGGTATGCCTGCGCAGTTTCGATCGGGGAGAGATCGCTGCGCTGAACATTCTCGATCAGCGCGAGTTCAAGGCGTGACTGATTGTCCACCGTGCGCACAACCGCAGGGATTGTGGTGCGGCCTGCGAGCTTCGATGCACGAAGGCGACGCTCACCCGCGATCAACGTAAAGCCGTTAGCGCCCTCTTCTACGAGAATCGGTTGAATGACGCCGTGCTCTCGGATGCTCTCGGCGAGTTGTTCGAGTTCCGTCTGGTTAAAGGTACTTCTCGGCTGGTAGGCGTTTGCCTTGATCTTGCTGATTGGGATTTCAAGGGCTCCCGCACGGACGGCTCCTGCAGCGCTTGCCGCCTCTGGGATGAGCGCCCCGAGACCTCGCCCGAGTCCGCTTGCCTTCTTCGCCACGGTCAACCCCCCCTACTCCTCATGCCGCACTCCCAAAGACGCGGGTTGCGAACTCGCTTGCCGCCTGAGCATACGACTCAGCGCCGGAACTTCCTGGTGCGTAACTACGTATTGAGATGCCGTGACTCGGTGCCTCTGCAAGGCGCACCGAGCGCGGTACTCGAGCGCGGTAAACAAGTTCGCCAAAGTGACTCTCAACCTCGCGCACTACGTCTCCGCCGAGCTTGGTGCGTGGGTCAAGCATGGTGAGTAAGAAGCCGTTGACCTCCAGGTCTGGGTTGAGGCGGTCGCGGACAAGCCTGATCGTTGCCATCAGTTGGGAGAGGCCTTCGAGCGCGTAGTACTCGCACTGCACGGGCACAAGCACCGAATCTGCTACCGCAAAGGCGCTGATTGTTACTAAACCGAGGGAGGGAGGTGTGTCCACGAGTACAACTTCGGCCTCTCCCGCCAGCCGCAGGCCTGCAGCAAGCTGGCGCTCACCGCTCTCATCTCCGGCCGCGAGCTCAACATCAATTCCCGCGAGATCGGCGGATCCAGGGATGAGGCTTAGGTTCGGGATTGAGGTCGGCTGGGCGAGCTCATGAGCCGGACGGCGTCCCACGAGGAGGTCGTAGGCGGTCGGGGCGCCTTGGATTGTAACAAAGCCGAGGCCACTCGTGAGGTTGCGTTGGGGGTCAAGGTCGACGACAAGGACTTTGTGCCCTGCGTGGGCGAGCTCCGCGGCAAGATTGAGCACGGTGGTGGTCTTCCCCACGCCGCCCTTCTGGTTGGCGCAGACAATGACCTGTGCACGGCCGAGGTTCCTTGGCTCAATGACCTCTCCCACAAGTTTAGTGTAGCAGGAGGGGCACGCTCAGCCCAGCGGCGCGTTTCACGTGGAACAGGAGTATCCTCACCCTATGGTGAACCGCAGCACGCTTCTCTTGTTCGTGCTCGTCGCGAGCGCGCTGGTCCAGGCACGTCTCTTCCCAGAGATTGGTCTGGACCGATGGATCAGCCTCCCGCTCCTCTTTACGCTCTTGTTCAGCACACCGAGGCGCCGTCCAATCCTCCTCGCCGCAGGCCTGATCGGGGGACACTTGATCGACATACTCCTTTGGCGACCCCTTGGACTCACCTCTGCCACCCTCGTCACCGCCACACTCGTCGCTGCCAGCGTCCGTGGGGCTGCCGCCCCTGGATGGGTGAGGCGAAGCGCAGCAGGACTCGCTGGATTCGCCGCTGCCGAGCTTCTCGCTGCCCTTATCGGAGGGCTGCTCGGCGAGACCGGAGGGGCACGCGGCGGAGATGAACCGCTTCGACTCCTACTGAATGTTGCGCTGCTAACTCTTGGAGCGTTTGTCGGCGCGCGTCGCCGCGACGCGCGGCTGCGCGAACGACCGCTCGATGATCGACTCGGGTAGTACATGAGCAACACTCACGTCATCCGTCGGCCACTCCGCTATGTCTCCGCCGTTGTGCTCACGGCGTTGATCGGTGGACTGCTCAGTGCGCGGCTTGTTGCGGTGCAAGCGAGCGGCGATGGCGCAGCGACGCGCAGCATCACCACACTCAGCGACGGTCACCGCATCGTTGAGCAGATCATTGCGCCTCCACGCGGACTGATCCTTGATCGCGCAGGTCGTGTCCTTGCAGAAAACATTGCTACGTACGCGGTGCAGATTCGTCCGGGAGATCTACCGCTCACCATTCGGCCAGAGGTTGTAAATCGGCTTGCAGAGATTCTCAGTATTGATCCGGTTCGAATCACGATGACACTTGATCGCGCCACTGGATCCATCTGGGAACCCGTGCGCATTGCAAGTGTCGTTGACGAACGCATCACACGGTTCATTGAAGAGGAGCGGGCCGCGTTGCCCGGTGTTGAGACGATCTTCGAGGCAAGACGCGCGTACCCACTCGGAGAGCTGACGAGTCAAGTTGTTGGATACGTAGGTCGCATCGATGCACTTGAGTTGAGTGCGCTCGCTGCAGCGGGATACAACGAACTCGACTACATCGGTCGCGCAGGCGTGGAGCAGAGTTATGAAGAGGTGCTGCGCGGGACGCCAGGCATTCGCCAAATTGAAATTGATGCCCAAGGGCGAGTTGTGCGCGAACTTGGCGTCACCAAACTTCCAACTGCGGGCAAGAGCGTGGTGTTGACGATCGATGCGGAAGCACAACAGCGAGCTCTTGATGCGCTCAGCTGGGGCGTGAAGGCCGCGGGAAACAAGCAGGGTGTGGTGACGAGCATGAACCCACAGAACGGCGAGATCATCGCAATGGCATCGCTTCCTACCTATGACAACAATCTCTTTTCGGCGGGCATCACCACAGAGCAGTACCAAAAGTATCTCGAGAATAAGAATGCTCCACTCCTGAACCATGCAATCGGATCCCACTTCCCGCCAGGGAGTACCTACAAGCTGGTGACCTATTCGTGTGCGCTTGATGAAAGTGTTGTTCGTGAGGACGAGACACTCGCATCGCTTCCATACCTGGAGGTTGGCGATCAGAAGTTCTACGAATGGAATCGTTCCGGTTTCGGCCGCAGGCTCACCCCTGCGCAAGGTTTCTCGTACAGCTCGGCGGTCGTGACCTATCAGCTTGCGCAGCGCCTGAAGATTGATCGGCTCGCCGACTGCGGACGGGCATGGGGCTTCGGACGCCCAACCGGCATTGACCTGCCGAACGAGATTGGCGGGCTTGTTCCAGATCAGGACTGGGCGCGAAGCGCGATCAGCCGCACTCTTTATGACGGCGAAGTGCTGCAGTCGGCGCTTGGGCAGGGGTATGACCTCGCCACACCGCTGCAGGTCCTGAACTCATTTTCGGCGCTCGCGAACGGCGGGACACTTTGGCAGCCACACGTCGTCCTTGAAATACGCGAACCTGACGGGACGCTGGTTGAGACAACAACGCCCGTCGCTGCGTCGAACGTTGACATGCGGAGCTCTACCATGACTGAGATGCGTCGGGCGTCCCGCCTTGTGGCGACGAATGAGTACATGACAAAGAATCTTGGGCAGCTCCCACTCTTTCTCACTGGGAAGACGGGGACCGCAGAGTACGGCGTGCGCGATAAACAGGGTCGACTCCCGTACCACCATTGGATCTCAGGCTTTGTGGCCCCAACGGATGATTGGCGCCGCACCGATTCCGACTTCGCCTACGTCGTCTTCATGCACGGTTCCAACACCGCCTCAAACGCCGCGATTGAAGTCCTCAAGCGGTACTTGCAGTTGCAGTACGACTTCAAACGCGATTACAGAATCCCAGGCGCAATGTCGATCGGAAACTACTATGGCGAGTAGCCAGCGATGAGTCTCGGATCTTCCGTCACGCGTGGGCCGTTTGGGGCGGCGAGTTGGATCGGCAGCATTGTTCGTCGCATGGATTGGCTTGCAGCCTCTGGAATGCTGCTCTTGATGCTTTCTGGTATCGGCATGGCGTGGATCAATGCACGGAGCTATGACCAGGAGCTGTTGAGCCTCTCGTCAATCTTCTTGCGCTCCATCATCTGGACGCTTCTTGGGCTGTTCACGTTTGCAGTCACCACTGCAATCAACTGGCGTTGGATCCGCACGTTCGCATGGCCGCTTTACGCGGCAAATCTGCTGCTGCTGATTGCAACGTTGATCTTCGGCCAAGACTCGGGAGGGAACTCGCGTGCGATTGCAATCTTCGGGATCGCGATCCAGTCGAGCGAGATTGCAAAGATCCTGACGCTTGTGGCGCTCGCCACCGTGCTGACGCGTGACAGCTCACAGCCAGACGATCTGAACGCAACGCTGCTCGCCGTGATCGTTGTTGCGGCACCGTTCCTCCTGGTTGCGGTGCAGCCAGATGCAGGAACCGCCGTGATCATCCTCGCTGCGCTCTTTGGCGCGCTGCTTCTTTTCGGTGTGGCCACTCGCTGGGTCGCCGCGCTCGCCGCGCTCGGCGTGCTGGCAGTGCCGTTCGCTTGGGCCTTCTTGATTGCGGATTATCAGAAGGAGCGACTGGTCGCCTTCATTGATCCGAACGCTGACCCTGCAGGACCGAAGTACCAACTCACCCAAGCCCTGGACGCGATCGCAAGCGGCGGGTTTTTTGGGATCGGTTTTGACGGAACCGGAAGCATTGCGCCACTACCCGTACAGGAGAGCGACTTCGTCTTTGCGGCGCTCGTTCGAAGTTTCGGTGCGTTTGGCGGCCTGCTGATCATCGCGCTGCTCGGGCTGATCGTGATCCGGCTGATCTGGCATGCGTGGGAGACTGAGGATCGCTTTGGCATCGTCCTTGCGGGAGGGCTCGCGGCAATCTTCCTCATCCAGGCGGGGGTCAACATTGGAATGAACCTTGGGATGGCGCCGATTACAGGGATCCCCCTCCCCTTTGTGAGCTACGGCGGCGCCTCACTGATCTCTCTTGCGTTCGGGCTTGGCCTCGTGCAAAGCCATCGGGTGCACCAGGGGGGTGGCGCGTAAGGGGCTGGTTGAGCGTGTCTTGAGCACGCCCTGAGCGTGTCGCGGTTGACGAGGGAGCGCGGGTGCACCTAGACTCTCCCTCCCGCGCCTGACCTCTTCGTCAGCCCGCGACACGGCGGCTCGGCCACCGCGGAAGTCTCGAACAATGAAGGGTGAACCAAGCAAGTACGCAGTCAT
>JAYQPX010000009.1:0-22543 GCA_038145565.1 Chloroflexota bacterium
CATGCGCACGCCGGTGATCTTCCCGTTCTCCCCGATCAACTCCAGTGGTGAGACGAGGAAGGCCATGTCCACGCCTTCACGCTCCGTTTCGCCGAGCTCTTCTTCGTCAACGACAAGTTCGGAGCGCGTGCGGCGATAGGCGATGGTGACGTGCTCGGCGCCGTGGCGAAGCGAGGTGCGCGCACAGTCCATGGCGGTGTACCCACCACCAATGACCACCACGTCGCGGCCAACGCTGAGCGGCTCACCAAGGTTGGCGCTCTTCATGAAATCAACGCCGTAGACGAGACCCTCAAGATCACTCCCCGGGATGTCGAGTGCAACCGGATCCATGGCCCCAGCACAGATGGCGATCGCGTTGAAGTCCTTCTGCAACTGCTCAAAGGTGATGTCGCGTCCGATCTGCGTGTTGTAGACAAACGTCACGCCGAGCTTCTCAATGAGACGGACATCGGTCTCAATTGCTTCGCGCGGAAGGCGGAACGCTGGGACGCCGATCAGCATGGTGCCGCCGCCGTACGGCAGGCTGTCGTATACGGTGACCTGGTAGCCCTTGACGGCAAGTTCGCGCGCCACGGAGAGACCCGCGGGGCCCGCACCGATCACCGCCACGCGCTCGGCGCGCGGCGTGATCTGCGGCGCAACATCGGGGATCCCCGAGGCGGCGTGCCACTCAACCAAGAATCGCTTCATCGCGCGGATGGCGAGCGGGCGATCAATGTCGCCGCGGCGGCAGGCGCGCTCGCAAGGGGCAGAACAGACGTAGGAACACATCGCGGCGATCGGATTCGGCTCGCGGGAGAGGAGGTACCCCTCTTCGAACTTCCCTTCGGCGGCGAGGTTCAGGTACCCGCGGCAGTTGGTGCCAACGGGGCAGGCCTCTTGGCACTCAATGTTGCATTGAAGCCACGAAGCATCGACTGGTTGAACCAGAAAGTCCTGCGTCTCGAGGGTCACGATCAACCTTTCTTGCCGACGGTGGGACCGCGTTTCTCTGCTCAAATGTTAGCAGGGGCGCCTCGTGGACGCCTTCGACGAGGAGCGGCAGATCAGGCTCGTCGCGCGTTGATCTCCGCAAGCACTTCAGCCGCATGTCCGGTCGGCGTGACGCTCCCCCAAACCCGTGCCACCCTCCCCTGAGGGTCGATCAGAAAGGTCACGCGATGCGTCCCTGTAAAGGTGCGATCCCCCACTGTGCGCTCACCCCAAACCCCGTACGCCTCGGCGACCCGATGGTCAACATCCGCGAGGATGGGAAAGTTGAGAGCGAACTTATCGCGGAAGGCGGCCTTGCTCGCCTCGTCATCTGGGCTCACCCCCCAAACGATTGCGCCAGCCTCCTGTAGCGCGCGCTCCGCATCTCGAAACTCACAGGCTTCAATCGTGCATCCGGGGGTGTCGTCTTTTGGATAGAAGTAGAGGACGAGCCAACTGCCAGCAGCGGCGCTCAGTGCGCGCTCAACGCCGTCTGCATCGCGCAGTGCAAAGGGCGGAGCTACGTCTCCAACATCCGGCCGAGCGTCACGTCGACTCATACGGCGAGTGTAAGTCGTTCGATCACCGCACGCGCAACGCTCACCAAGAGACCCCCCGCACTCAAGAGAACGATCAGGAGATCCGCACGACCGAACGTTGAGGGGCGTGATGCGCTCGCAGGGCGGGTTCGCGTCGGAAGCCGGACACCGCGCACTTCAAGGGCGATCGCCAGCCGAGGGATCGCACGAATCGCCGCATCAAAGAGATCGACGAGTAGGAGTGGGTCGCTTCCACGGTGTGAGAGACGTCGAATCGCTCGCCGCTCCCTCGCCTCACGCATCAGCGTCGGAAGTGTGGCTGCACTTGCGAGAAGGGTGAGTGTGGGGGCGAACGGCGCACGCAGGTGTTGGAGTGCGCCATCGGCGAGGCGCAGTGGCTCGAAAGGACGGAGAAGCACCAGGCTCCCCGCCGCAAACGCGACAAGTCGAAACCCCGCACCGAAGGCTTCCTCTGGGCTTGCGCCGCCGATAAGGTTTGCGATCACCATCCCTGCGATCGCTGGTGCGAGCGCAAGCGCGAGTCGCAGTGTCGCCAAAAACTGCACCCCCGAGCTCCAGGCGACGATCAGCGCAGGGAGTGCGATTGCCCCTTGCGCCACCGCAGTGGCGGGACTTATCACTGAAAGCGCAAACCAGAAGAGCGCAAGGCCGAAGCGCGTCAACGGATTTGAGACACCGATCAGCCGCTTCACCGGCGCTGGACTGAGCAGTTCACTTGCGAGTTGCACGCCTCGGCCAATCACCGACGGCCCGCCATCGTCCACTGAGCCAGTCGTCCCCATTGGGTGATGGACGGTGCGGAGCAGATCGGGCGGCACCGCACGCGCAACTCGCTCATCATGCGTTGCAACAAGGAGTGAGCAGCCGGCACGCGCCTGGCTGACCAGCAGAGACATCACACGAGCGGCCGACGCATCGTCCAAGCCGAGCGTCGGCTCATCAACAAGCAAGGCGGTTGGGCTTTGGGATGCCGCGAGTACGAGCGCGAGTCGGCGACGCTCACCATCGGAGCAGCGAGACGCGGGACGACCCAACAGATCCACAACGCCAAGTTCTCCGGCGATCGCTTCGGCCCGCGCCACGTCCCCAGGCACAAGCATCTGCGCGAGCGAACGCGCGCCGAGGAGAAGCCCCGGGTCTTGTGGCACGTAACGGATCACCTGGCCCGCAACCTGGCGTTCACCACCATCGAGTGGGAGAGCACCTGCAGCGAGCGCGAGGAGTGTCGATTTCCCGCTCCCTGTTTCGCCACTCAAGAGCGTCAACTCCCCCGCTCGCATCGTGATGCTCACGGGAGGCACGTTCGGCCGATCCGCACTCGAAGCAGCGAAGAGTTGCAGGACCGCGTCGCTGTTCGCCGAACCTAACCCAACCGATGCAGACGGCTCGCTGAGCGCTCCCGCGTGTGACACCGCGGGGCGCGGAACTGCACGACCGTTCCCAAGGTGAATGGTGTGTGTGGCATGTGAAAAGAGCTCGAGCTCGTGGGTGACGAGCACGCGCGTTGCGTGGAGTGATTCGATTTGTGTAGCAAGTGCTGATGCTCGTATCGCATCAAGTCCGGCGAGCGGTTCGTCAGCAATCAGGAGCCTAGGGTCAGCTACAAGTGCGGTAGCCGCTGCCGCGAGCGCCCGCTCCCCTCCACTCAAGCGATCCACATCACTCTCGCCCGCGCTCTCGGGAAGTCCAGCAGCGGTAATTGCGGCGCGCACCTTCGTATGGATCAACGCTGCGGAAACCCCGCGACTCTCCAGTGAGAGTGCCACGTCATCTGTCAGTCGAGGGAGCGCATGGCGAGGCGCCGGCCCCGCCAGGATCACGCCGATCTGATCAAGAAGCGTTGCGTGCGGGCCGGGTTCACGCGCGGAAGCCGCTGCAACAAGATCGACTCCGCCCACACGAAGCGTCCCTTGCAGCTCACCAGGGACAAGCGTGCCGAGAAGTCCAGCGCATGCTGCAGCGAGTGTGCTCTTTCCGGCTCCTGAAGCACCACTGATCAGCAGCGTTTCACCACCACGGACGCGCAGGCTGTATCCGCGCAGATCCAACGTTGGCGCGGCGGCACCCGCCGGTCGCCAGACCAGATTTGCAATCTCGATCTCAGGCAGCGACTCAGGCACCAATTGCGTCAAGTGCGCCGCTACGTCGCAAGGCGCGGTGCAGCAGCAGCGCACCACCGCCACCGAGGAGCGCGCTGCTCACGACCATCGCCGCCGCCAAGAGCGCGGCGTAGCTTGTGTCGACCCCCGCGAAGTAGAGCGGCAGATCATGCAGCGCCATCCCAATTCCAGAGGCCGCACCAGCGGCAACGACCACGGGCCAGCCCCAGACGCGATACCCGAAGAGGAGGAAGACGATCTCTGCACCGAGCCCTTGTGCCGCTCCGGAGAAGAGCGCATCGATGGACCACTGGCTTGCAAGCAGGAACGAGACCGAAGCGGCGATCAACTCACCGAAGAGTGCGGCGCCGCGTCGCTTGATGATCAGACCAGCGAGTGGACCGGCGATCACCCAGGTCCCCGCGAGCAGCAGATACTGGAGCGGCAATACGAGAGCAAAGAGCGGGGTGAGCGCACCCCAGAGCAGGTTCCACCCAGCAAAGAGTGCACCGCAGCTGATCCCGATGACCGAAAGTGCGACCAAATCCAACAGGCTCCACCGCGTATTCATCTTCACCTCTCTACTTCTCATGTATCGGATCGCGTGGGTCTGGCCCTTCGCTGATCAGCAGTGATCCGTCATGTAGAGCAACAAACGGCGCTCCGAGGCTCTCGTTGGAGAGTCCTCGCGTGCTCCCTTCGTACAGTCGTTCGCGCTGCAACGGCCAGCGCAGTCGTTCGGTGCTGACCGTAGCGCCGCCGCCCCATGGGATCAACGAGATCACAGCGCCAGCCGCAGTATTCGATGCAAAACGCGCGGGTGCGGTCAAGAGACGAATGCGACTCGTCGCGTCAAGCAGCGAGCAGTCAACTGCGCGTGCACGGGGATGCGCAAGAAGCGCGATCGTCCCGAGCGAATGATCGCTGCGACCGCCGCTTGCGCCGAGTGCGCCGAGTATCTCAACGCGCGCCGCCCCTTCATCACACGCGGCGAGCAGGGCAAGCTCAGTATCCGTTGCATCCTTGTCGTGCGGTGACCGAGCGACGCGGACTCCCTGCGCGGCGAATGCGTCCACCTCTTCTACGCGGAGTGTGTCGAAGTCGCCAACGATCAGATGGAGGGTGAGGCCGAGTGGTGCCGCGGCGCGCGCGCCGCCATCGACGCCAATCACGAGATCGGCGTCAGACCAGCCCGGCCACGCGGCGTCGAGCGCGGCGCGAGTCGGTTGGTCGCCCCCGGCAAGGATCAGTGCGCGCAGATGCCCTCACTCTCTATCGCACAGGGCTCCTGCGTCTCCCTTCGCCGGCATGACCCGGATCAGGTTCGTAGGGTCACGGGTTCTCCCGTTTCTCAGCGCCATTTGGCGCTCCCCTGTCGCGATGCGGTGATTCTAGCGCGTTCGTGCCGCGAGATATGCGTCAACCCACGCCGCGACAGACTCGGCGTGTTCGTGAGCGTCTGCCTCTGCAAGGAATCGCTCTGGGTCAAAGAATGGTGACTGCACACCGATCGCCCGCAGTCCCGCCGCGCGCGCCATGCGAACGTCATCCAGCGTGTCGCCGAGGTAGGCCGCCAGATCCGGTGTGCTGCCGTGGCCGAGTGCGGCGAGGCCGCGGCGCAGTGGTTCCGGGTGCGGCTTCTGCTCCGTGATGTCATCGCCGTAGATCACAGAACCGAGAAGGTCGGCGACGCCAGTGCGCTTCAGTTGCCCAGAGACGACCTTCCGGTCTCCCGCCGTGACCACGCCGATCGGTATTCCCGCCGCAACGAGTCGCTCAAGAGCGGCGCGCGCACCAGGAAGGAGATCCGCTTCGTGGCCACGATACGCGCCATGCCAGATCTCTGCCGCCCCTTCTACTAACGGCTCGGGAACACCGAGCGCCGCGTACATGCGACGCCAGTTCGGTGAGTAGTGGAGGCCGTAAAGCTCGCGGCTCAGCGGGGGGAGGCCGATCGATTTGATCACCTCCACGTTCGCCTCATACACGTGCTCGGCGGTATCGATCAGCGTTCCGTCCCAATCGAAGAGGATCGCCTTCATTGGCTCATCGTACGACGCGCGTAGAATCGTGGAATGAACGACCGCGCCGCCGCCCCAATCCCCGCTGGCGCCGCAGAGCCGCGCAGCCTGATTACGAGTTTCCCTGGAGGCTTGCGCGTTCGCGCCACCTGGGGGAGCAGCGGCCAGGCGGCCGCCGTCTTCGCCCTCTCAGAGGCAGGGGCAACGCTCGCCGACCACGGGGCGCTCGGCGCAGGCGCGGAGTCAGATCCTGATCGGCTCTGCCGCATGGAGATGCGCGTGGAGCATCCGGGTGGCGCGTGGGCGGTGCGGCTTGCATCCGCAATCTACGACGAGCCGCGCGCGCTGCACTGGGACGAAGGCGGACTCTTTGTCGTGGGCTACGGCTTCACCGTCTACGCATTCGGATCGCGCACGGGAGAACTCGCCTGGTTTCATCAGACCGGCACTCCCGTGGTGGCACTCGCGGCGTCGCCACGCATTGATCACGTCATTGTTCAGAGTGAGGTGGAGACGTGGGCAATCCGCGCCGACGGCGAAGTGAAGTGGCGCCTCGCCCACACTGACGTTGTTGGTGCCGCTGAGCTGCTCGGCGGACAGTTGATTCTCACCA
This sequence comes from Chloroflexota bacterium, assembly GCA_038145565.1. Lineage (GTDB taxonomy): Bacteria > Chloroflexota > Limnocylindria > Limnocylindrales > Limnocylindraceae > Limnocylindrus. The sequence goes on from JAYQPX010000009.1 coordinate 6,269, forward strand.
GTATTGCTGGTGCAACACAATCGATCGATCCTGCAACCGGACGGGCGCTCGGATGAGCGCGCTGCTGCTCGCACTCGGCGTTGGACTGATCGCACTCTCGGTGTGGGCGAGTCGTCGCGGTGGCACACGCGCTCGCTCCGCGCGCCTGATGGCGGGCCTTGCACCCGTCACCCCAGAAGAGGCGCTGCTCGTTGGGGAAGACCGCTACCTCGCCGTACAAGGGAGCATCGATGCGGCTGAAGCGTTTGAGGATGAGAACCACCGTCCACTGGTCTATCGTCGCGAACGCGTCCTCGTGCGCGAAGGAGATATCTGGCGCGAACTTGAACGCGCAGTGCGCAGCGTGCAGTTCTTTGTCACAAGCTCCAGCGCGTCAATTGAAATTGATGCCGAGAAGCTCGGCGACGGCCTTGTCGTCATTGAGCGCCAGTGGGAGGGGAGCATTGCCGAACTTGCTGCATCTGGACGCTCTTTCAAGGAGGCTGCAACATCCACACTGGTCACAGAACTTGCGGCGAGCGCACCTTCACTCACCGCCCGCGTCATTCTGGAGCAGATCAGCACCCTCGATCGCGGAACGGTTGTGGGGCTCCTCCGCAACGGCACGATGACCGCAGGAGGTACGGGGCAACCGCTCGTCCTCACCACGCTTGATCGTCGCGATGCGCTTCGAATCCTCGGGGGCGAAGCGCGCGGCAGCCTTGCAGTCAGCCTTCTCACCCTGGCCGCACTTGTCGCTGGCGTGCTGGCCATCGGCGTCGCGCTCGTGGGACTTCTCGGCGAGATCTCCGCGAGCGTGAACATCATCGCGTCACCCTCACGCAGCCAGACGGTGAGCCCCGAGAGCGGCGATGCACGGAACGGCGGGGTTGCGACGGGGCCAGGTGGACTTCTCGGACTGGTCGGGGCCCTCCTCCTCCCGCTCATTATCGGGGCTGGCATTGCGCTCGTGGCGCGCGCTGGTGCGCGCTGGCGAAGCTCGCGCACTAGGATCAGCGAGTAGGAGGACCGATGAAGCCATATGACGTTGCGGCAATCCGCGCACGATTCCCCTCACTTGCCAACACGCTTCCAGACGGCCGACCGATCGCGTTCCTCGATGGGCCTGCAGGTACACAAGTTCCGCAGGCGGTGATCGATGCCTACGCCGACTTCTTCCTCCGCGCAAACGCGAATAACGGCGGCTTCTTCAGCACCTCACGCGCACAAGGCGAGGTCGAAGAGGAGGCGCATCGCGCCGCGGAAGATCTTCTGAATGCACCACCAGAGACGGTGAAGTTTGGCGCCAACATGTCCACGCTGAACTTCCAGCTCTCGCGTTCACTCGCGCGCGAGCTTCAGGCGGGCGATGAGATCGTTTTGACGCAGCTTGATCACGATGCAAACTACAGTCCGTGGCGACTCCTTGCTGAAGATCACGGGCTCGTCTTGAAGGTGATCCGCCTCAACCCTGCGGATGCAACACTCGACATGGAGCATTACGCATCACTCCTCGGTCCGCGCACAAAGATCGTTGCCGTCGGTATGTCTTCAAACGCGCTCGGCACGATCAATCCGTCCAAGAGAATCGTGGAGGCCGCACATGCCGTGGGCGCAATCACCGTGCTCGATGCCGTGTGTAGCGCACCCCACTACCCCATAGATGTGCAGGCGCTCGATACCGACTTTCTCCTCTGCTCGCCGTATAAGTTCTACGGACCACACGCCGGCCTCCTCTACGGGAAGCTGCCGCTCCTTGAGCGATTCGGCCGATACAAAGTGCGTCCCGCGCACGATCTCTGGGAGACGGGAACGCCCGCCTTCGAGGCGATGGCGGGGGTGACGGCGGCGATCAACCATCTCGCCTGGATCGGGAGAGAGTTCGGCGACCCGGCAGACCAGGCGCCCCTCAGCGGAAGGCGCGGGGAGATTCGTGCAGGCCTGAAGGCGATCACGCGCTACGAGACAGACCTCGTGCGACAACTCCTCGACGGACTTGAGCAGATTGACGGTGTGAAGGTACGCGGTATCACTGATCGTTCTCGTCTTCACGAACGAACCTCCATCGTCTCCTTCACGATGGACTTCGCCTCGCCCGATGAAGCGGCCGAACACCTTGCGAGCGACGGCATTCAGGTATGGAGCGGAGACTTCTACGCGCCGAATGCCATTGACGCGCTCGGGCTCACCGAGCACGGTGGCGTGCTACGCACCGGACTGATGTCGTACACCACGGCCGATGAGGTGAAGCGACTCCTCACCTCGCTCACGCAGCTCGCCGCGACGAAGACAGCCGCCGCACGCGCATAGCACACATGCGCGCGCCGCTCATCGTGATCACCGTTGCAGATCACGACGCCGATCTTGATCCTGCACGCGTTGCACTGGTGAACGCGCGATACGCCGATGGGATCCGTCGCGCTGGAGGACTGCCGATCCTGATCTCCGCCAACGCAACCGCGGCACAGCGCGCGACCGCCTTTGCCAGCATGCAGGGACTCCTCCTCTCGGGCGGTGCGGACATACATCCAGATCGGTACAACGAACCAATCGATGGCGCTGTTGAGATGGATGTTGCACGCGATGCGCTGGAGTGGGAGGCGATCGCCGCCGCGGATGCGCGCGCGCTGCCGATCTTCGGCATCTGTCGCGGGATGCAACTGCTGAATGTTCATCGCGGTGGCAGCCTGCTGCAACATGTCGACGGGCAGGTCGGCGCACCGTATCCTGCAACGCCAGCACTGACCCACCCACTCAACGTGCACGAGGGGACACGTCTCGCGCAGATCCTCGGTGATGTGCGCGCGCCACTCGCCGTCAACAGCTATCACCATCAGGCGGTCACACCGGAGCGGCTGGCACCTGGACTTCACGCCTCGGCGTTCGCTGAGTCGCCGCGCGGGATATTGGTGGAAGGGTTGGAGGCTCCTGGCGAACGATTTGTTCTCGGCGTTCAGTGTCACCCCGAGCGGACGGAGAGCTCACCCGCCGATCTTGAGCGTGTCTGGGCCGCCTTTGTTGAAGCGGCCTCCCGCACGCCTGGTGCCGCAGGGGGCGGTGTGGCACAGTCTGGGACATGACCCAGACTCCAGCCCACCCCGATCGCGAAGACTTCACCAAGAGCGACCGCACCGCTCGACTCCTCCGCACGCTCAAGTACGTGGAGGCCGTCGGCGAAGCGGGGATCCGACCGAACGATCTCGCCAAGAAGCTCGGCGTCAGCCGCCGCACCGCCTACCGAGACCTGAAGGCGCTCGAGCGCGAAGTCGATGTTCCGATCTGGAATGAACACGGACGCTGGGGGGTCCTGCAGAGCGGGCTCCTCCCCGCCTTGCGCTTCAGTCGCGACGAGGCGATTGCAATCGTCTTGGCGGCGCGCCTGCTGGCCAAGTTCGCCACGGGATACGACCCTGAACTCGGCGCCGCGCTGATGAAACTCGGCGGAATGTTGGACGAACCGCTGCGATCGTCAGTGGAACGCACCGTCTCGCAAATCAGCGAGCTGCGCAATCAACCAGAGGCGCAGTCGCGGCTTCGTGTCCTTGCCAACGCATGGGTGAACGGGCGCGTCCTTGAATTTGAATATGCGGCCGCCTGGAGCAGTCCTGGCACGACTCGAACCGCTCGCGTGCACCCGTACCTGATTGAACCATCCGCCGCTACGCTCGCAACCTATCTGATTGGCTTTGACGAGACGCGCAGCGCGATGCGCACCTTCCGGGTGGATCGCATCAGCAGCCCCCGCATGACCACAGCAACGTTCACGCGACCACAAGAGGTTGAGCTCGAGCGCACACTCGCCGCTGCGTGGGACATCGTTGCGGATCAACCCCTTGAAGAGATCGTTGTGCGCTTCACGCCCGAGGCGGCCGCGCGCGCATCCGAAACACGCTGGCATCCATCGCAGACGAGCGAGCGCGAAGCTGATGGCTCACTCCTCTGGCGCGCGCGCGTCTCAGGACTCCTTGAAGTCCGTGCGTGGATCTTGGGCTGGGGTGATGGCGCTGAAGTCCTCAAGCCGCAGGCGCTGCGTGATGACGTGGCGCGCACCCTCACCGCCGCGACGGCGCGATACAAAAACGCATGAGCATCGCGAAGTTCGGCGAGATCAGCGGCGGGAACAACGGCGGAAACGAGGCTGCGCGCTTTAGGGCAGTCAATCTGATCAGCGATCCAATCCACGGCTACATCGAGCTGACCAAGCGCCTGACTCCAGATGGGGCGGCAGCACTTGGGTATCTCGCAGAAGACGCCGCCGAGGAGGATCTGCTTGACACACCGTGGCTGCAACGGTTGCGCCGCATCAGCCAGTTGCAGAGCGCACGCTGGGTCTTCCCGACTGCCGAACACAGCCGCTTCTCCCACGGGCTCGGCGTCATGCATGAGGCGGGACTCTGGGCGCGCCAGCTCTACGGCTCGCTCACCGATCAGCTGCGCGCGCGCGGTGATGACATCCCGAGCGAGGGACTTGTGGTGGAGACGATGCGCGTGGCGGGGCTCCTGCACGATGTTGGTCACGGACCCTTTGCGCACTTCTTCGATCACGAGGTGCTGGAGAGGTTCCCCGCCCCCGATGATTCGCGCCGTGCGCCAGGGAAGCGACTTGCGCATGAAGATCTCTCCGCGCTCATCATCGAGCACGAACTTGGTGCGATCATCGGCAGGCTCCGTCGCGCGCCGGGCGAACACGCCGAACGCGATCGCTTCAGCGACGCCGAGTCGATTGATCCAACCTGGGTGAGCTTCCTCATCTCGAAGCCGCCACTCGAGGACGACACGGTGCCGCGCTGGCTGCGCATCATGCAGCCGCTTCTCTCCGGCGTCTTCACCGTCGACAATCTTGACTACGTTCGTCGTGACTCGTACATGACTGGTGTGCAGATTGGCGCTGTGGATGTGGAGCGGCTGCGTCGCTACAGTTTCATCGGCCCGCGCGGTCTCACGCTCTATGAACCGGCGGTCGGTGCGCTTGAGAGCTTCTTGAACGCACGGCACTTCATGTACCAGCAGGTCTACCTGCACCGCACGGTACGCGGCATTGACCTTGATATGAAGGAGGCATTCGCGCCTGGGATCCGCGCAATCTTCGGCGACACATCGCCTGCAAAAGACCTTGCCGCCTATCTGGAACTCGACGAGTACACACTCCTCCACCAGGCGGCGCGTTGGGCGCGCGGCAGCGATCTCTCCGCCACGCCAGTGCCCGGCGACGGCACGGTCACGCAGGCGGTGGCCGAGGCGTGGCGCGCGATCCTCTTCCGCAACCCGCGCTGGCAGTTGGAAGAAGAGTTGCGCGCCGAGTTCGGTGACGAAGGGATCCCCGCCAACCTCCTTGAGAGGCTCGGCACACCAATTCCTGGTGAAGTGGCGATTGATCTCGCCACCTGCGATCCCCGCCACGTTGAAGGCGACGCCGCGGACCGACTCCTCGCCGTTGAGGGTCGAGAGGGTAAAGCGGCGCGCCCGATCTCTGAACTCTTGACGAAGCTCCCGCTCTATAGCGTGATCGCGCGGCGCTACCGCCGTCGCTGACTGAATGCGCTTCTATCGATTAGCGCGCAACCAGGCGAGCACAAGGAACATCGAGCGGCAGTCAGCAGCGTTGTACTCCGCACCAGCACGGAAGTAGTCGTAGTCGGCGAGTCGCTTCCCCTCGGCTGCGGCACGCGCATCCGCCGTATACGCAGCGGCCATCGCCCCCATCCCATCCGCAGGGCCATCTCCCCATGAGACATCGATGAGTCCCGCTGCACGCATGGACTTTGCGATCTCCTTCAATCCGTACCCGTACGCACCGCGCACGCTCACTGGCACGCGATAGACAAGCTCCTCAAACGCATCAAACCAACCGATCTCCTCGGGAAGCGACCATGTTGGGTGTCGACTCGCCGCAGAATCTGCGGCGGTGAAGAGGAGGTTTCGCTCCGCTGGCGACCAGTGGACGATGCGCGTCTCGGCCCACGTGACATCAAGGGATTCCCGCCACGCGTTCATGTATCCGAGCCACGCATCCAGCACGGTGCGCTCAGAGACGACGTTGAGTCGATCACCACTCCACTGTCCGAATGATGGGAACCAGCCCTGATCCTCACTGCGCGGTGTGAAGAGTCGCTCACCCGCTGCAGCGCCAGCGGCTGTAGCAGCGGCGATCTCACTCGCCGTGGGCTCTCGCCCATCGACTGAGATGTGGCAGCCAATCTGGAAGATGCAGGTTGCGCCGCCTACAAGTGGGAGCGCGGTGAAGTCATCGTTCAGATTCCCTGAGTTCTCAAAGTCAACATGGAACTCGATGCGCGCTGGCCTCCGCCAGTGTGCGTCATCGCGCAGCTCAATCTTCGCGGGGAGGACCTTCTCCGCGGCAGGAGCAGATTCTGGAACGGCGTTTGCGGCAAGCACCGCCGCCAATCGGCGCGGGCGCGCATCCCCCGTCACCCCAAGGCGTTCAGGGGTGAGTCCAGGCTCGTCACGTCGCAGGATTCCAGATGCCACCGCCGCATCGCGCAGGTCTGGGCCAACCCCCGGCAGGTAGGTAAGCTCGCCGATCTCTCGCGCGATCGTGCGTTTCGCGTCGCTCCACGGCTGGTCCTGGTCGGCGTTCATGTTCGGATACAGCTCGGTTCGCGTTGGCCGCGGCAGTGCCTCCCATGAGGCACCATCGCGTCGAACGGCGCGGATCCACTCCAGTGCGCGACCAACCTCAATGGCCAGCGGAGTCTCATCATCGCGCGTGCTCTCACGATCAACGGGGACGCGTGCAAGTCGGTCGAGTGCGCCACTGCCACGACCCTTGCTGCTCACCCAGGTACGACCAAGCAGGAATGCGTCGGGCGGACAGTAGCCTTGCAGGCGCGCAACCGCTGCCGTGTAGACCAACACTTGGCCTGCGTAATGGCGGTGCGAACTTCCTGCATAACCGCTTACTGATAGATCGAGCGTGGAGAACTTCACATCCACCACCACGTAGTGCCACGGCGGCGCCTCGCCACCTTCGGGTGCAAGTCCAGGGGCGGGGCGCGACGCCTCCTCCGCGCCGAGCGTCCCTGGGAAGAGTCGCTCCAGCGCATCGCTACGTATCAAGAGATCGATCGCGCCGTAGGTCAGGTCCTCGGGATTGCGGACGACCGCCTGCTCGATCAGCTCCACCCCTTCGCACATCGCCGCGAAGGTGGCTTCGGCGGCGGTGAGGGTCCGCGTCGCCTGCCACCCATCGGAGACCAGCCGGTGCGAGCTGACCTTCGGCTCAAGGATCTCAAAGATGCGCTCCTCAAACCGGTTCCCTTGCGCAAAGAGAAGTTCGCGCAAGTCATAGGGGCTCGGCGGCTTCGCGTCGGCACCAGCGTCACGCGCAAACCCCTTGGTGGTGCCGTGCACTTCGAGCCAGTCGAGCAGCGGGTCTCGACGCAGCCAGTTGCGGGTCTTGGAGGCGGACACCCACTCGTGCCAGGCGGTGCGGTCCGTTGGATCTGGGTTGCGCACCTCGCCTGCATCACTCGTCGTGATGGCGCGCCGACCGGTTACTGGCGGTGGCGCGATTAGGTACCGGCGGAGGTCGTCCACTAACGCGTCCCTTCGTTGCGCGCGATCAGCCCCACCCCACCCAAAAGGAGCATGGCGCCAGCGAAAAGACCCGCGTCGGCCGCCTCCCCGAGGATCCCGACGCCGAGAATCGCCGCGACGAGTGGCTGCAAGAAGAGTGCGGCGGCGGCAACGCGTGGTGGTGCGGCGGCATAGCCGCGATACCAGAGCGACCATCCGATCGCAGTTGCGCCAACGGCGAGGTAGGCGATCGCCCCAAGTGCTGCGGGCGTGGAGGCGGCGGCAAGATCAAATCTGCCAACGATCGCTTCAATCAGGGCAACTGGTGCAATGAAGACAAGTGCCAGTGCCGCAGTGAGGCCAATCGCGCGGCTCGCGCCGATCGCCGCAACAAGCGGTCGCCCCAGCGACGAGTAGAGCGCCCACGTTGCTCCCGCGCCAATGAGTGCGAGCATGCCGAGGATTCGCGAAGGATCGGTCGGACTGAACTCAGCAGATCCGCGCAGCGCGAGAAGGAGGACGCCTACAGTAGCGAGCGCAATTCCACCCCACGCGCGAAGAGGAATCGAGACGCCATCGAGCGCTCGTCCGAGGAGCAAGACGAAGATCGGTGTGGCCATAGTCACCACGGAACCTTCGACGCCGGATGTGAGCGCCGTACCTCCGAATTGAAGCAACATGCTCGTCGCTGCAACGAACGCTGCGACCCAGGCGGCACGATGCGAAACCTCACTCCAGCCTGTGCTTGCGCCGCGCAGACGTCCAAACGCGAGTAGCACCGCAACGCCAAGTCCGAGTCGAATCAGGGTGAGTGTCGCAGGGGGGATCGCCTCGAAGGTGGCAGCAGAGATGACGTAGAGGCCACCCCAAAGCGCTGCCGCGGCTCCAAGGGAGGCGGCGGGCGCGCGGCTGCCTCTGGTGTGCGCTGCGCTCCCTGCATTCATCCGCGCCAGTGTAGCCGAGTCGTACCGCACGGAGCGGTACCATATGGCGATGAACATGCGATTGGATGAAGAGCTCGGCACACCCTACTTCTCGCCTTCAGGCGACGCGCGCGCGCCATATGAGACACACGGCACAACATTCCTCCAGTATCTTGCGCGACGTGCCGCAAAGTGCCGCATTCTCGCCCCGCTCGGAACGCTGCTCAAGGAAGAGCGACCGGGTGGCGCAGAGTTTTCCGGAGCACTCGCCTGCTTCGCTTACTACGCGGTCGCCGCGTCCACAACGTACGGGAGCGGATACCGTCAACCAGAGTTCACTGACGAGCAGATCGTCGAAGAGCGTGACCCTGAAACCGGTGCACTCATCAGCGCCATCAACTCTGGGGATCGTCGGGAGATTGCGGCAAAGATCCGCGCCACCGTACCGAAGATCGGCATCTACGACGCAAGCGAACGCATCTTGGGCACCACCGTGGGAATCCGCGGACTAGGCATGCCGGCGCCATCGACGTTCTCGTTCGATGTGGATGCATCCGGCCGGCGCGCCGGACTCGCCGCCTGGCGCGGCACCGCCCGCGGCACCGTCACCACGGAGCTTGCCCCTTCGCTGCGTGGAAGCCGAATTCGCGCCTTCGGCGCCCTTGACCTTCACGGAAGCGATGGGAGTCGAGGTCGCGCAGAGATCACTCGCGAAGGGCTGGTGCGAATCCAGATCAGCGACGCGCGAGGTGGTGTTCTCCGCCTCAACGCTCCTCTCAAATAGCCGTCGGGCATGCGAGAATCAACAGCATGTTGAAGGCATCGCGACCGGCACCACTCGACCCTGCTGCGATCGCCGCCGTCCGTCGCCCCTTTGATGAGGCGGACATGTTCCCGCCTCTGGTCTATCACGATCAGGAGATCTTCGACTGGGAATCGCAGGAGATATTCCGCCACGAATGGCGCTGCGTTGGCCGCGAAGAGGACACACCGAACGTTGGCTCCTACCGCCTCCTCGAGTTCGCAGGCGAACAGGTCATCATCTCGCGCGGGGAAGACAACAAGCTGCACGCCTTCATCAACGCCTGTCGGCACCGCGGCGCAACGCTGATTGAGGGGCCACAGGACGGAAAGCCCGGCTGCGGTGAGGCGAAGAAGATCGTCTGCCCGTATCACGCCTGGGTCTATGGATCCGATGGGAAGCTGCTGAAGGCGAAGCACACCGACGACCTGAAGCGATTCGATCCTCGCGAGTACGACCTTGTTCCGCTCCGCTGTGACACCTGGCAGGGATTCGTCTTCTTGACGCTCGACAAGTCGGCCGAGCCGCTCCTGACCTACCTTGACGACCTCGTTGATGTGTTTGCACGATTCGAGTTCGAAGCGCTGCGACTCGCGAAGCGCGAGGTGTACGACGTTGCCGCCAACTGGAAGATCTTGGTAGAGAACTACTCCGAGTGCTATCACTGCCCAGGCGTGCACCCACAGCTCAACGCGCTGACACCGTACGACCTTGGTGAAGATATCCCCGCGCGCGGACTCTGGAAGGGCGGCTGGCAGCCGCTGGTGGGCGAGGCGCTCACCATGGGTCTGGACAAGGGTTCGCACGAACGACCGTGGCTCAAGGGGATGACGGAGATCGATGCAAAGCGCATCCAGTACTTCGCCGTCTGGCCGAACCTGCTGCTCTCACTGCACCCTGACTACCTGATGGTCCACATGATCGAGCCGCTCAGTCCGGGCCGATCGCGCGTCGTCTGCGACTGGTTCGTGCACCCAGACACGATGAAGCTCCCGACCTACGACTTCTCCGATGCGCACGGCTTCTGGGATATGACCAATCGACAGGACTGGCACGTCTGCGAACTGCAGCAGCGCGGCACCGCCTCCACCATGCTCCCACCGGGCCGCTACAGCGAACTCGAGGCGAGCGTCCAGGCGTTCGACCTGATGGTTGCCGATCGCTATGCCGCAGACGGGAAGCGCACCCCACGCGGTTGGGCGGCGGGACTTGCACCAGGCGACATGGACGGGATCGACTTCAGCGATCGTCAGGCGGCACGCGCCGCGATCGCCGCAAAGCTCAACGCTTCCGTCGAATCGCGCTAGATTCGAGCCGCGCTACGTTCGAGGCGCGCTAGGACATTTCGTCGGTCGGTTCTCCCGCAGGGTTTCCTGGACCCTGTTCGCGCCCAACGATCTTGAAGCGCTGGTCCGGCAGTTTCAGCGGCGCGCGTTCGAGTGCGGCGCGCGCGAGCATCTCGCCAATCGCAGGGGCCTGCTTGTATCCGTGGCCTGAACCACCGCCAGCGATCCAAGCGCGCGGATTTTCGGGATGATGATCGAGAACATAGTGCCAGGTCAGCGTGCGCTCGTGCTGACAGGCACGACTCTCGTTGAGCGGCGCCTCGAGGAGTGCGGGAAATCGGATCCCTGCACGCTGTCGCGCAATCTGCAGAGACTCCTCCGCCGCCTCACTCGGCCACTTTGAATCTGGGTTGAATGAACCCGCATCAAAATCGGGGCCAACCTTTGCGCCGTGTCCGCTCTCATTTGGAATCCCCCAGACACCGATCCCCGCATCGATCCAGGTTGGGATCTCACCCACACCCATCCCCTTTGCGTTGAAGTAGGCAACATCCCTACGGACGGGCGTGATCTCTGCAGGCGTGTCAGCGCCCACGAGATCCGGGAAGAGCCCAGGGAGCGATGAGCCCGCAGCCCAAACCACCGCACCGGCAGGAATCGGCGTTCCGTTTACGTCGAGCGCGCTCCCATCTTTTGCTGGTCGCGCGCGACCCTGCACCAGCGTGCCGCCAGCCTGGGTGAAGGCACGTGCTGCGGCGCGCACTCCGTTCGCTGCGCGCAAGAATCCAGCGGTGGGTTCGTAGAGGACAGAGGCGAGTGCCGCCGCGCTCATGGCTGGCCAGCGCTTCACCGCCTCATCCGCGCTGATCCGCTCGTGTGGCACGCCAGCGGCGCGCAGTCGCTTCTCGGACTCCGCCTCCCAGAGGCCAAGATCGGAGACGCACCAGGCAACACCACTCTCCACAAAGAGCTCTTCGCCACTCATGGCGCCGAGCGCCTTCCATGCGGCAAGCGACTTGCGCGCCCAGCCGAGCAAGAGCTCATCTTCGCCGTGGGAGTGCCGAAAGATGCGGCTGTAGTCGCCAGAGGTCGAGTCGCGATGTCCTGGCTCTGCAGCCTCCATCAGCGTCACGGTTGCGCCGAGCTTGCGCGCCAGAAGTGCCGTCCAGCTCCCCCAGACGCCACCACCCACCACGAGAAGATCGGGGGCGGCCCCGTTCGCGCCACGCGCTGGCACGGCTATTTCTTTGCGCCGAGGGTGCGGAAGCGCGAGAGGAACTCCTTGGTGCGCTGATCGTTCGGCGCATCAATCACCTGCTCAGGTGGCCCAACCTCCGCGAACTCACCCTGATCCATGTAGTAGACGCGATCCGCTGCCTCATGCGCAAAGTCCATCTCGTGTGTCACCACGATCATCGTGCGACCTTCGTGTGCGAGATCGGCCATCACCTTCAGCACCTCGCCGACTAGCGTTGGATCGAGCGCGCTCGTGGGTTCGTCGAAGAGCAGCACCTTCGGCTGCATCGTGAGCGCTCGCGCAATGGCAACGCGTTGTCGCTGTCCGCCCGAGAGCCGCGAAGGATATTCGTCGCGCTTCTCGCTCAGTCCAACCTTCGCCAGATACTTCTCCGCGATCGCCTCCGCCTCCTTGCGATCCATTCCCTTCACATGGACGGGGGCCTCCACGCAGTTCTCGATAACGCTCAGGTGCGGAAAGAGGTTGAACTCCTGGAACACCATCCCTGCACGAAGTCGCAGGTCACGAATTCGGCTCTGGCGCTCGCTGCCCTCTTTGTGGAAAGGATCGGCGGTCACGGTGACGCCATCGATCTCCACCACGCCATCCGTAGGGTCCTCGAGGAAGTTGAGACTGCGCAGGAAGGTGCTCTTTCCGGACCCCGAACGGCCGAGGATGCATACGGTCTCGCCCGGCCAAACGGTGATGGAGGCGCCGCGCAGCACGTGGTTCTCCCCGAACCACTTGGCAATGTTCGTGGCCTTCAACACGGGCTCGGCGCCAGCCTTCACCAAGATGCCCGGCTTCTCTGCTGGGTGCAGCTGATGCACGTGCGTTTGATTTGCGTTCAGGTTGGCACTCATCCCTTGCTCTCCTTGTTGCGATCTCCCGCGGCGAGTCGCTTCTCAATGAGATTCTGGAAGGTGCTGAAGATGATCGTGAGCGCCCAGTAGATCATTGCGGCGATCATGAATGTCTGGAGCGTCTTGAACTCCTTCTGGCCCACGTTGCGCGCACGCCAGACGATCTCCTGCAACGCCACCGTGGAGGCGAGTGCAGAGTCTTTCAACATCGCCACGAAGTCGTTGCCGATCGCCGGGACGATGATGCGGAAGGCTTGCGGCGCGACGATCCGAAGGAAGGCGGTGCGCGACGACATGCCGAGCGCCGCTGCTGCTTCGCGCTGCCCGAGCGGAACCGCCTGAATGCCGGCGCGGAAGATCTCCGTCATGTATGCGCCATAGTTCATGCCGAGCGCGCCGATGGCGCAGAAGATTGGATCGAGAATGATTCCAACCTGTGGCAGCGCTAGATACCAGACGAGCAGCTGCAAGAGCAACGGTGTCCCGCGGAAGAAGCTGACGTAGAAGGAAGCGACCGCGTTGATGATGGCGTTGGACGAGAGTCGTCCGAGTGCGCCAATCGCGGCGAGGAGCGTTGCAAGAACGATCGACGCCGCCGAGACGATCAGGGTGAGCCAGATGCCCTCGATGATGAACGGTGTTGCTCGGGCGATGAAGTCAAGCTCAACATTGAGCGAGATGACCATGAATCCGGCCAAGAGGGCGATGAGAAGTCCCCAGCCGAGGCGGAAGCGAAGTTGCCAGCGTGCGGCGCGGCGCGCTTCGTCGGCGGCAACCGCCTGTGCAAGTGCCCGTGCATCCTGCTCCATCGCCCCTCCTCCCTGACGTGTGCCTTGGATTCCCAACGATCCCCTACGCACTCCGATGTGTTCGGGGGAGCCGCAGGTTGCCCCGCGACTCCCCCAGTGCGTGTTCGGCGCCGCGCGCCGAGTTCAGCCTTACGGCTTGCTGATGTCGCGACCGACGTGCGTCATCGCGAAGCCGGAGAGCGTGCCGTCCTCATGCATCTCTGCAACGATCGCGTTCAACGCGTTCAGCATGGATGCGGTTGGAAGTCCGCTCTTGTCCAGAGCGAATGAGATCTGCCCTGCGAAGTTTGGCTCTTCGTTCAGGAAGCGCAGCTTTCCGCCGGACTCTTCGATCGCGTTCTCGATGAACTCACGGCTCTGTGCCATGGCGTCCCAGTCGTTCGTACGACCGGCGAGGTAGGCCTCGATGCAGTTGTAGTCCGTTGGATATGTCTTCAACTTGGCACCCTCTGGTGCCGCGTTGTACTGGATCACGACGGTGCTCTCAGCAAACCCGCCCTCAATCCAGGTGCTGTGCGTCGTGCTCTCACCAGCGCAGATCGTCTTGCCAGCGAGATCAGCAACCGTCGTGGCCGCTGAATCTGTTGGGACGAGCAGGTAGCCCGACTCATAGAAGTACGGGTCTGCAAAGTCAACAACAAGTGCGCGCTCTTCCGTCTGGGTCATGGAGCCGATGGAAATATCCCATCGCCCGCCCCAGTTACCGGCGGTGATTGCGGACCAGTCTGGCGTTGCCCACTCGATCTCAACGCCGAGTCGCTTGGCGACTTCGCGCGCGGTGTCGGAGTCAAAGCCAACATACTCGCCGCTCGCATCGAGTGATGAGTACGGTGGGTAGGCTGGGTCAGTCGAGACAACGAGGGTGCCCGTGTCGCAGACCTTCCAGAGAAGGGTGCCGGTCACATCCTCGCCAAGGGCGAGTGCCTGGGCGCAGTAAGAGCCCTCAGGGAAACGAGCCTCCGTGCTCGCCACGGGCTCGGTTGCGCTCCCGCAGGCGCTCGCCACGATGGCGGCTCCAGCGAACAGCGCAAGGAGTGCTGACTTGATTCGCATCTCGTGCACCTCATATACATCCGGCCCGAGCACCCTGCGGGCACCCGTGCACCGTCAGCCAATCATCCCACCGCTCGCTCCTAAGGGCTAGCCCAGTTGCGGAGCGTGCCGCGTGCGGGGGAGGCCGCTGCCGTAGGATTCACGCGTGAGCACGCGTGCAGCACCCGGGGAGATCCAGAGCGTCCTCGGGCCGATCGCGCCGTCAGACCTCGGATTCACCCTCCCCCACGAACACACCAAGGTGACCCTCTGGCACATCCAGGGTCGCTGGGATTACTGGGAACTGATCGGCGAAGAGCCTCGGATCAACGAAGAGCTTGGTACCTATGCTGCCGCGGGTGGTCGCGCCCTTGTTGACCTCACGCTAGATGGTATCGGCCGCGATCTCCCCCGACTCGCGCGTCTTGCGAAGGCAACGGGACTCCACATGGTCGGCGGTTCCGGCTGGTATCGCACGGCGTACTACCCACCAGAGGCGCGCATCGACACACGTACCACCGACGACCTTGCGGACGAGATAGTCCGCGAGTTTTCAGACGGCGTCCCGGGACCAGATGGACCGATTCGACCAGGGATCATCGGCGAGATCGGCACGGACAAACCGTGGGTGACAGCGCAAGAGGAGCGCGTCTTCCGCGCCGCAGCGCGCGCCGCGCAACGCACGGGTGCTGCGGTCACCACGCATGCGGCACAGAGTGCGGTGGGGCTTGCGCAACTCAGAATTCTCGAGGATGAAGGGCTTGATCCGGCGCGTGTGGTGATCGGACACACCGACTCCTGGCCACGAATTGAGTACTGGCGCGAGATTGTAAAGCGCGGCGCAACACTAGAAGCCGACTTCCTTGGCATGAACTTCACCCCACTCGAACGCGCCGGTGAACCGAAGGTGATTGAGCTCATCAAGACACTTCTCAATGAGGGCTATGAGCAGCAGATCATGTTGAGCCAGGATGTCTGTCACGATTCGCAACTTCTCTCCTATGGAGGAAACGGCTACACGTACCTTCAGAAGACGTTCTTGCCTCGCCTGCTCGCAGCGGGCGTGGATCAGAAAACTATTGACCAGATTACGATCAATAATCCTGCGCGAGTCTTGACGCTGGCAGCGCCAAGCGCCTGACGCTCAACGCGAACTGCGCGCGGCAACTACTTCCGCGCTGCCACAAGAACCCCGCCAAAAAGGATCAGCGCGCCCCCCAGCTGTCCGGGCGTAGGGACTTCCCCGAAGATGATCACTCCGGCCACCAGCGTCATCAGCGGCTGCACAAACAGAAGCACTGAGCCGACGACGCTCGGAAGATGCGGAATGGAGGCGTTGATCAGCGGGTAGCCGAGCACCTGCGACATGAGCGCGAGGAGCACAAGCCAGCCGACCCCTGGCCAGATCTCCGGCGGGAGGAGTGCGCCGTCGAGGAGGGCAAGGGTGAGTGAGACCGCGATGGTGCCGAGTGCAGAGTCGCGCAGCATGGTGAACGGACCGACCGCCGTCGAACCGGCTGCACTCGTGGAGATTCGTCGCGTGATGATCAGGTAGAGCCCGTAGAAGGCGGCGGCACCGAGCCCCCAGAGGACGCCCTGTCCCGGATCGCTCCCCGCGGCAATCACCGACGGGTCGGCGATGCCGTTGACACCGAACGGATCCAGTACGCGAGCGAGCATCAGCAGCCCCACGAACGCGAGCGGGATCGCCGCGACCGCGCGACCTGGCGTGGGGGGGGGGGGGGGGGCGCGGCGGGGGGGGGGCGGGCGAACAAAAAAAATTTATAATAAAAAAAAAGAGACCGCGA
>JAYQPX010000009.1:22553-32183 GCA_038145565.1 Chloroflexota bacterium
CGCCACCTCCCGCCCCCCCACGAACGCGCGCGGTATCGCCGCGACCGCGCGACTTGGGGGGCGCGCGCGGGCGAGCGCGGCGAAGAGTCCCACCATGAATACCTGCGCGTTCGGCACCACGGTGGCAAGTCCGACGCCGAGCAGCGGGATGGAGACATGGAAGCACTGCAGATCCAGCGCAAAAAGTCCACCTGCGATGAAGGCCAGCGCGCGATCACGCGGCGCTGCACGATGCCCCTCGCGGCGGGCGAGCAGCGCCAAGAACGGGAGTGCCATAGCGCCGCGGAAGAGCGTCACAACGGCGGGTGATGCGCCAGAAAGCTTGGCGAGCGGTGCCGATTGCGAGATGGCGAGTGCGCCGAGGGCAGCACCGAGCCGCGGATGACGACTGGCAAAACCGAGCGGTGCGGCGCGCATTCGTGCAGTGTAGTGAGTGCTCTCCGGAATGCACACGTGGGGCGTCACCTGAGACTATCTCGGCGCAATCTCCCGTCCAGCCAGGTACCCGTCCATGCGCGGAGTCCATGTGAGTCGGCCATCGTGAGTCACGCCAAGTGCGGCGGCATCCGGGTCACGATCGATCCACGAGAGAGCGTCATCGCCCATCAAGATCCCGATGGTTGCCACAGCGTCGGCACGCGCGGCTGATGGGTGCACTACCGTCAATGAGCGCCAGCCGAGAGCGGCGGCGCCAGTTCGCGCGTCGACGATGTGCGCTCCCCGCTCGGCGAGCCCCGACGTTGCAACCGCGCGATCAGAGACAGAGAGTGGGGCGATGATGGCGGACGAGTCGGCAGGGTCCACGACTCCAACGCCCCATCCGCGCGCGTGGTCTGCGGTATCGGGCACACCTGCGGAGTAGACGTCGCCACCGATCGACAGGACAAAGTCGGTCACCCCGAGCGTGCGCAACAGCGCCGCCGCTTCATCGATCGCCCAACCCTTCACGTAGCCGGACGGATCCAGGCGACCATCCGCACGAAACCCCCACGCGGAGAAGCGACCACCGCTCTCAACGCGGAGCGCCTCACACGCCTTGAGAACCGCGGCAACCTCCGGGTGCGCCGTTTCCACCTCGAGCTCACCGCGACCGATGCGCGAGATCTCACTGTGGGCAAGGTACGGGGAGAAGCGTGCGTCGATCTCATGGAGGCGTGCGAATGCGGTCTCAACGGCATCCTGGTGCGCCACGCGCTCGGGGAGAGCGATACTTGCCACCGTGCCCATCAACGCACGAGCATGCCGCAAAAGACCCCGCTCAGTCGCGGTCTCTTCCTCCAGCGAACGGGCGCTCACCGCTCGCTCGGTCACTGTAGGCGCGCTTGGTCGAGCGCTGCCTGAATGCTTTTGGCGTACGCCTTGGTCGTGAAGGTCGCTCCGCTGATTGTGGAGAGCTTCCAGTCTTGGTCTGCAATCACGCGCGCGCCAACATCGGAGATGAAGAAGTCAGTCACGCGCTTCGTGTATCCCTTCTGCGTGGGGAGTTGCAGAGAGTTGACGGCAACGATCGCTCCACCTTCAACGACGACCTGGATTTGTGCCGTGCCGTACTTGTAGTCGATCGCCGGGCCATCAAAGGTGCCGTCCCGATACGCGCCGCCAACACCCGAGCTAGGCGGCGCCGTCGCTGTTCCTGAGCCACCAGGATCAACAGATGGCGCAACACTTGGATCGTCCGTTGGTGCCTCGACAATGCTTCCGCCTGGCGGCGAATAGGCAACGATCAGCCGCAGGGCGGCGAGGCTGAGGATGACGGCGATCAACCCGCGCTTCGGCATGCGCTACCAGCCAAACCGCTCGAGGTGCACCTGCACCTTCGGCATCCCAAGCTCTTTGAGGCTCTGCTGGACCTTCGCCATCATGCTCGGCGATCCGCAGAGATACACGTCGCGCTCCAGGATGTCCGGGTACGCAGACTGAAGTCCCGCCGCCGAGAGCGGGTCGTCTCGGAAGGTGTATGAGTCACGGCTTCCAGTCACGAACGCAACCTCGGCGTTGCGCGCGTCGGCGAGTCGCTGGAGCTCTCGCTTGAAGACGAGCGAATCTTTGGATGGCACGCGATACATCAGCGCAAGATCGCCACGTCGGGCTGGCAGCACTTCAAGGAGCGCGCGCAGCGGCGTGATCCCGATCCCACCGGCGATCAGGAGCACCTTCTCGCGCGTTCGGACCGCACCGGTCAGGAGACCGTACGGACCTTCGAGGAAGAGGCGTGTCCCAGGCAGGAGCCGCTGAAGGCGGCAGCTGCCGTCGCCGACCGCTTCGATCGTGAAACGCAGCCGTCGCGCGTCGGGCCCCGCAGAGATCGAATACGGGTTGGATCGCCACCATCCGTCGGAGGTGAGCGCGCGGATGCCGAACCACTGTCCCGCGCGCACCGGAAGCTTCTCGAGGCTACGGCCTGCAACCCAGAGTGATACCACCCCCGGACGCTCCATCACCACCTCATCGACGTAGTACTGATGGCGCAGGTTTCGGTAGATCGGCGCAATGAACCGAAAGAGAATCATTGGCACGAAGGCGATCGCATAAAGCCCAACCCACGTGTTTCGAGCCAACTCGTCACCAACGAAGTCTGTGCCAAGTGCGATCTGATGAGTGAACCCAAGCGCCACTGCAATGTAGACGTAGAGGTGAATCCCGTACCAGGTCTCGTACGCAAGGAACGAGCGTGCGGCGCGAATGGAAACGAGTGCAACCAGTATGAAGAGTCCGATCGCCACCGTTGCACCGAGGCCTCCATCTTGGCGGAGTGTGAAATCGACGATCCCGTCGAGGATCTGCCCAGGCGTTGCAATGCTGTCGTCTGACACAAACGCGGCGGTCGAGGCAAGCGCGTGCGCGACAAGGAGCCAGACGGATGCGAAGCCAGCCAGTCGGTGGAGCCGCGCAGCCTCATCGCTGCCGACCACTTGGTCGATCCACGGGGCGCGGGACATCAACAGAATGCCGACGAGCGCAAGGAGCGTTCCGTAGAGCGCAGTCAGTTGACCGATCGCTGCCATTGCACCGATCGGATCAACGAAGAGCGAGGCGCCACCGTGACGAATCCACATTCCGCTGACCACCACCGCTGCGCCGCCAATGAGGAGGTAGAGATCGCCTGGTGTGAGGGACCAGCGCCGCGGGAGCGGCGGCGTCAGCGGTCCGGCCCCCTTGCGGCCCGTCCGCGAGACGGCCTCCTTGAAACGAGTGTTTACTGCCACAGCCATCTCTCGATCATGTGGCCGCCTGGGCGCGTCAGTCTTGTACGCGCACACATCAGGGAGACAGGATCGATGTGAAGTCTCACAGGGAGCGTGATCACGCTACTCGACCCCCGTGATCGGAGCCACGCGCGCATCGAGCCCACGAATGAGATCGGTGCTCGCGATCTCGATCGACACGCCGCGTTGACCCGCAGAGAGATAGACACGTGCCTGTGAGAGGACGGTGTCGTCGACGACCACGGGGAGCGGTCGCTTGGTTCCGAACGGGCTCACCCCGCCGATCACGTACCCGGTCACCCTGGTCACATCGGCGGCGTCCATGAGCGCGGCGCGTCGCGCACCGAACGCACGCGCCACGAGCTTGAGGCTCGCTTCGCGGTCGACCGCCAGGAGTGCCAGCGCAGTCTCTGCCGGCCGTGCACCGGGTGCACCGTGTGTACCGACGAGATGTTCGAGCGAGACCACCAACGTCTTGAGCATCTGCGCAGGGGAAATACCAAGGGCCGCCGCCGCTGCAGTGCCGTAGTGCAGTCGTTCGCCGCGCGCCAGCGCTGGCCTGTCAGTGTCGGCAATCTCGTATCGATGAACCTGGTGGGGGATCCTCTCTCGCGCAAGGTGCACGAGGGCCGGCGTCCCGATGGACACGCTTACTCCGCGCGAATCAGTGGAATTCGGGCCACGAGTCGCGCGCCTCCCGAAGGTGACGACTGTGCGGCCAACGATCCGCCGTGCGCGACCACGATTGAACGGGCGATCGCAAGGCCAAGGCCCGATCCACCATCGCGACTGGAGCGATCCCGCGGACTGCGGTAGAACGGATCGAAGACAAGCTCGCGCTCCTCTTCTGGAATGCCAAGACCCTCGTCGTCTACCCAAAGCTCCACGCTCCCGTCGTGTGCCGCCGCACCGATGGTGACGGTCCCGCCCGGTGGCGAGTGTCGGATTGCGTTCTCCACCAAGTTGAGGAGCAGCTGCAGCAGCCGATCAGCATCGATTGCGGCGGTCAGCACCCTGTTTGCAATCTCTGTCTTGATCGAGCGTTCGCTCCCCGCGATCATGATCTTCGCGCGGTCCGCTGCAGCACGCGCAACTTCCGCCGCATCACCTGGGGTGAGTGTCAACTGCTGCCCGGGCTCGCCCGCCCGATCCTTCACAAGCGTGAGGAGGTCGGCACTCAGACGTCCAAGTCGCTGCGACTCTTCTGCGATTCCGCGCAGCAGATCTCGACCCGCAGGTTTCACCAAACCTTCTCGCTCGAGGATCTCCGCACTGGAAAGAATCACAGACGCCGGCGTGCGAAGCTCATGGGACGCCTTCGCCACCATGCCACGCTCTCGCGTTGCAGCGGCGGCGATCGGCGCCAGAACGCGACGCGTCACCAACACGGAAACGAGAAGTGCGGCCGCAAGTCCGAGTCCGCCGAAGATGAGCAAGGTGGTGAGAAGGCTCGTCTGCTGTGCGTCGGCAATGTCCAGCCGTCCGGCGACCTGGACGTAGCCGAGCAACGGACCATCGGGTCCTGCGTCTGGATGCCGGACCGGGAGCGTCATCAGTCGGTACTCGACCGAACCGATCAGTACGGTGCGCACATCGACCTTACCTTCCGCCTCGACAGCGGCTTCGGTACGAGGAAAATCACTGTTCGACGCCTCGGAGGTGGCGAGGATCGTGCCGTTCGGAGAGAGGATCGCCCAGGGGCCATCCTCATCGAACTGCTCGGCAAGAACCTCTGTTGGAATGCCGCCAACGCTCGGATCGATCGGCTCGTCCGCGCCCACCACCCGCGGCACGCCGCTGTGACGTGTGACGACCTTACCAACCATTAGCGCGCCACCAACGCGATCCACGTTGGTGCGGACACTGATGCGTGCACCAGCATCGCCTTCGGTCTCATCTTCACCTTCGGCCTCCTCACCCTCTTCGTCGTCCTCCTCTTCTTCCTCATCGTTGCCAGGAGGCAGCGTTGGCTCGGGCTCTGCCGACTCACTCGGTGACGCACCGGGAGAAGTTTCTGGAGACGGCGTTGCCCCAGGCGAGGAGCTTTCGTCAGGGTCGTCGGTTTCAGCTGGCTCACCAAATGGAAGTGGCGATGGCAGCGGTGGAAGCTTCTCTTCGATCTCGTGAAGGATGTCTGTTGCCCGTTCGCGCAGCGCATTGTCGAGCCCTGTGTCGATGGCACGAGAACCGGCGACGGCGCTTCCAACGCCGACGACGGCGATGACAGAGACGATGGCAACCAACGTGAATCCAGCGACCTGGCGACGGGTGCGCGCCAGCAGCGCTTCGATCCCCCCTTCGGCTGGTCGCGGCGAACGAGTCCCGCTCACGATGCCTCCGCCTCGATCAGGCGGTAGCCGACGCCGCGCACCGTCTTGATCAGGTCGTCATGGCCCGCGCCCTTGAACTTCTCGCGCAGATAGTGGATGTAAAGGTCGACGACATTGGAGTAGACATCTGGCTCTGCCCCCCACACCTCATCAAGAAGTTGCTGGCGCGTCAGTGCCGCGCCGCGATTTCTCATCAAGTGCGCAAGAAGTGCGTACTCACGTGCCGAGAGGTCGATCACTTGACCTGCGTAGGTCAGGGCATGTCGAGATTCATCCAATTCCAAGCCCGCGACGATCACTCGTGAAACGGGCCCGCCTGCCGCAAACTCGCTCCGTCGTCCAAGCGCGCGCACGCGCGCAAGAAGCTCTGAGGCCGCAAAGGGCTTGGTCAGGTAATCGTCCGCTCCGGAGTCGAGTCCTTCCACACGATCATCGACGGTTCCCATGGCGGTCAGCATCAGCACGGGCGTTGTGTCGCCAGCCCGGCGCCGATCGCGCAGGATGGAGGCGCCTTCAAGATCGGGAAGCATGCGGTCAAGGATCACGAGATCCCAACGCTTGCTCTCCCAGAAGGCAATTCCGTCCGCACCGTTGGCGGCAAGCTCGACCGTGTGGCGCTCAGCGGCGAGCAGCCGAACGATCAGAGGGCCAAGCTTTACGTCATCTTCTACAAGCAGGATGTGCATGCTGCCATCGTGCGCGCAAGTCGTCTCGCGGTCAAGCAGCGCCGATGCTTTCTTTGTAAATTCAAAGACGCGTGCCTGACTTCAACGACGCGCTGCCCCGTCGATTCGTGCCAAACCGATCATGCGGTCAAGCGCAAGGGTCTGCGATAATGCAGCAATGCGAAAGTCGACTGGGAAAAGTCGCTGCGCTGTCGCGCGCGGAGACGTTGATCTAGCCTCGTACGAAACGCTGGACACCGTCTGGCGTGATCTGGGCCTCGCCGCTCCAGCCCGGCGCGCGCTCGTAGACGCCAAGATTCTCACGCTCGCCGCGCTGACCCGCAGGTCGAGAGCGTCCATCAGTAGCCTCCACGGAATGGGCCCAAGCGCCATCAAGCTTCTGGAGCGCGAGTTGCGCAGAAGGGGCGTTGCTTTCCGGAAGTAACCGTCCCCGCGTAAGTCTGGTCATCGATCTGCGGAGTCATCGAGGTGCCGTTAGAGGCGATCTACAACCCAATCGACGCAGGCGATCAGCGCGCGCACGTCATCCGGCTCAACGGAAGGGAATGTCCCAACGCGGATGCCGTTGCGCTTCAACGAACGATACGGTTCGATGTCAACGATCCCGTTCGCGCGCAGCACATCGCGGAGCTGCGCCGCATCAATGGACGCGTCCAGATCGATCGTCACCACGCTCTTGGAGCGGATGGTCGGGTCTTCAACAAACGGTGAAGCCCACGGACGTGACTCGGCCCAGGTATAGAGAAGGCCAGACGATTCGGCGCAGCGCGCCGCCGCCCATGGCAGCCCGCCCGAGGCGTTCAGCCAATCAATCTGTTCGGCGGCAAGAAGCAGCGTGGCGATGGCGGGCGTGTTGAGCGTCTGATCCTTCTTGCTCTCAGCAATCGCACTGTGCAACGAGAGCGAATCGGGAATGAATCGACCAGCCGCGGCAATGCGCGACGCGCGTTCGATTGCCGCCGGCGAGAGCGCCGCAATCCAGAGTCCACCGTCTGCGCCGAGCCCCTTCTGCGGCGAGAAGTAGTACGCGTCAGCTTCTAGGGGATCCCACGCCGCGCAGCCGGCGGCGGAGGTTGCATCCACAAGTGTCAGTCCAGCCGCAGGCGCGCCAGACGCGGCGCGTGGTCGGCGCACGGGCGCCGCGACCCCCGTGCTCGTCTCGTTCTGTACCAACGCCCACGAGTCGATGGTTGCCGCTTCGGCACTTCGTGCCACAGCATCCAGCTCCGCGCGAGCACCAGGCGCCGCCTCCACCACCAACGGTTCGCTCAGATGGGGCCCGCGTGCGGCGCGCGCGAACTTGGACGAGAACTCCCCATGGACGGCATGCGCCGAACGCGTCTCCACCAACGAATACGCCGCGAGATCCCAGAAGAGGGTGGAGCCACCGACCCCGAGAGCAACCTCGTAGTCAGCGGGCAGCGCGAAGAGCGAGGCTACGCCGCTCCGCAAACGCCCAACGAGCGCACGCACGGGCGTCTGGCGGTGACTCGTGCCGAGGATCGCGCGTCCGGCGCGCGAGGCGAGCGCATCGACCTGAGCGTCACGCACGCGCGACGGGCCAGAGCCGAAACGACCGTCCTCGGGGAGGAGGTCGCGCGGAATCCGCAGCGTGCGTGGATCAGAACTCATTCCGTAGAGCCTACACAGAGTCGCAGCAGCGGACAAAACACAACGGTCCTACGATCGATATTCGTGTGTTGAGCATGCCTTTTCTCATTCTTGAGTCGCACGCGCGTGTGATTCAACGTCGGCGAACTCTGAGCTCCACGCGCACACGGTCGGCATCGAAGTCACCCGCGGCGCCAACGGAGATCCGGATCTTGCAGTCCCCAACCTGGAGGCCGGTGACGCGTCCTTTCCCGCCAACCTTGCAGATCGCTGGGGTGCGACTCGAGTAAGTGATCACACCTCCGCTGTCCGCCGACGCCAATGCGCGAGCCGATGACCCGACTCGAATCCGAGCTGGGAGCTTCTGAGTGATCGTGGGAGTCAGCCCGCCAATTTCGATCTCGATTGACACATCTAGCGGCTTAAGTGTCGCCGTGCCAGGGCGCTCCAGACTTAGGCGGCATTCACCGCGCGAGATCCCAAGCAGTCGCACTCCATCCCAGCCGCAAATCTCTGGCGTTTCAAGCTGAAGATCGTCTGCAGCGTTTCCATCAACAAGGACTGCCCCCTCGATTGCAGCGCCGACTGCGAGGCGCGCTGGAATGGTCCACTCCACATTCTGGACGGCACGCGATTCAAGCGCAGCCAAGAACAATCCTGCGTCGAGCGCGCCAACCCCGCACAGCCACTGGTTACATCTCTGCGAGTCTCCAACCGCACTGAATGACGCAAGATTCGCAAAGAGCACTTCATAGAGCGCTTCGAATGGGGTCAACGAGTCATACCCGCGCGCAATTGCCAGCACACCGCTCAGATGCGGTGCCGCCATGCTCGTTCCGCTGTACGACGCATACCCCGGACCTTCAGGAGTTCGAATGCCGCGATCGACCGTGCTGACGATCCCTCCACCTGTTCCGCCTCCTGGTGCAGAAAGGTCTACGAAAATCCCGTAATTTGAATATGAAGCAAGTTCGCCAGATATGGTGAGGGCGGCCACAGTTACTGTTCCGAAACAGTTCGCGGGAGAGAAATTAGAGGTTTCCTTCGATACGTTACCTACCGCCGTAACGATCGCAACATCAAGGGCCATAATTTCATCCACGGCAGACTGCAGAGCGGTGGAACATGACGTTTCGCTGCCAAGGGAGAGGTTGATGATGTCAGCGGGTCGGCGATTGGTGGGCACACCGTCCACCGGCAACCCAGCCGCCCACCGCATGCCATCGATGAGATCACGTTCACTTCCGCCGCACTTACCAACGACGCGCACGGGAAGTAGCCGAGCCAGAGGGGCGATCCCCGCGATGCCAACGCCATTGTCAGTCGATGCAAGTGCGATTCCCGCAACGTGTGTGCCGTGCCAGTCGGAGTCTTCAGCCTTGCACCCTTCCGCAAACCGACCACTCGCCGCCTCGTCCCGCGTCACCCAGTTTCCTGGATCTGACGGATCAGAATCTCGGCCATCGCCGTCGTTCGCAACAGCGACCGAACGAATGAAGTCGTAGCCGGGCAGCACTCGACCGCTGAATTCAGGGTGCGACACAATCCCAGAATCAACGACCGCAATCACTACTCCTTGGCCACGTCCGTATCTCCACGCCTCGCGCACGTCAATTCCCACCCCGGACTGGGCCGAGAGGTTCCACTGGTCAGACCAAAGCGAGTCGTTCGGGGCTGGGGGAAGCGCATCGACGGCACGTGTTCTTGAAATCGTATTTGAGAAAACGAGTGTGAGTGATACCAATAACGTCAGTAATGATCTCCCGAACACAAAAGTCGTTCGGGGAACCTTGCGCT
>JAYQPX010000010.1:0-31806 GCA_038145565.1 Chloroflexota bacterium
GGATTTGAACCTCCGACCTCGTCGTCCCGAACGACGCGCGCTACCAAGCTGCGCTACGCCCCGACAGATGCTAAAACTAGGATCCCAAAAATCAGCCTCAAGAGCAAATCAAAGCCTCTAGCAGTGAACATTCGCTTCATAAAACCTACAGCAAGCGATTCAAGGGGAGAGTGGGCGACCGCTAACAGCTGCACTGGAGCCTGCGAGCCGATCTGATCCAATCCATTCGGCTCGATATCGCGTCGCGTTACTTCTCGGAACTCTTAACTTGGTCTCGCTAGCAGAGATTTGGACAATTTCTATCACAAACCATTCACCCAACCTACGTTCAAATAATTTGACAGATTTTCCAACCAGGTTTTGTGAGCTTCGAATCAACATTCCAATATTCTTCCTCCCGACCTTGACAATCTCAAGTGCGATCTTTGTCTGAACTTTTCTCACCAGTACTATGGGATCAATTCGATCGAGTGTGTTTCCAGCTCGATCTTTCACCATGGCTGGGACGACAGTGAACATTGTTCCTATTTTGATGTTGGATGTCGGCTGCCAATATAATTGTCGATAATCTGCCGAGAGCCAAACCCTGCCCGACACAAAGTCTCCAAGCTGAGTAGCCGCAATTACCCGAGAAGCCCCTCTGGTAGTCGATTTAATCGGCTCACTGAATCGCCAGGATAAAATTGGCTTGGGCGAGTAGGTTTCTTTATCAGCCGGATGGATTCTCAGCAGTCGAGGTGCAACGCTGTCGACGGAGGTCATGCCGGCGACCTTGAACGAGACAAGTCCAATCTTGTTACGTGCCGCGACTACGAGTTCTAACGGGCCGTCTTGAGATTCCACTTCACTGCAGTAGGTATTAGCCCCCGTGTATGGCAACCAGGTTACCGGTTGTAGATCGACATCCCTCATTATGGCTACAGATTGGACGCCGGACAGACCATCCACTGCGTCGATTTCGACACATGTAAGTTTTGGACGCGAATAGGCTCGGACAGTTGCGGAACGAATTATGGGTGGAGTCTTGTCAACTACAGCCGAAATGTTGAGTTGATATGCATATGCACGATCTATGTTCCGACCGTTCACGTTGATATAGAGCAAATTATCACGAAAAAACTGGGTCGCAATCACCTGATCACCACCAGGAACTGCAGACGAAAACATGGGTTCAGATGAATAGACAGATTCGGCGTCTTCTCCAAAGATGTAGAGGCCTAGTTCGGCTCCAGCATCTCCTCGTAGGGTCAACAATAGAACCGTACCAGCCTGTACCTGCAATGAGTAGACATGATCGTAAGTTGCTCCACCAATGGTTGATGAGATCGTGGAGGAGGTGAGTGGAATCCCTGGAATATTATCCAGAGAGGTTGCTAGCGCAGGTTGCACGGCGAAATGGTTAGAGTTAAAGACCACAATGAGTGAAAGTACTAGAGATTTTAGTTGCATAATATAGCGCCATCATAACTCTTATCGTTCGAGTTTAAGCACAATTCTTATAAACCAGAGGCCCCAGGGTTTCCCCTGGGGCCTCTGAAGCTCCTAGATCGTGCTCTTGGGAGCGGTTCGCTCCTTAGCGGAAGCGAGCCTTGACCGGCCCAAGCTCATCTGGGCTGTCGCTGAAGTCGTCGCACGCATAGGCCGTCACGAAGATGGTCATGTTGCGCTTCTTCAGAGTGAACGTTGCAACGCCGTCGAAGTTCGCTCGGCGTGAGATTGGGCTCGCGCCCGTCGCCAACGTTCCCTTAGTACCGTTCTTGTTGACCCAGTCGAAGAACACAACTGAGTTACTGCACTCAAGTCCCCAGTCCGCAGTCCACGTTGCCTTCGTCTTCGAAGCGTTTCGAACACGGGTCAACGTGTAATCGGAGTCAATGGAACTGACCAGATAGTAGAGCGAGCCGACGAAATCATCGAGGTCGCTATCGCTCTGGGAGATTGTTACCTCAATCTCGTACTTCTTTGCAGCGCTGACGTAAGGAATGTAGGTTCCGATGAGAACATACCCTCCACTGAGCACCTGGCTCAGTCCGTCACCGCCAGAAAGGTCACCATCGCCTTCAATTCCATCTGCAAAATCGAATGCAACCTCGCCGCCGGCAAAGTCAAATCCTGAGGAGCCGTCAACACCGAGAACTCGTCCATCGGCATCCACAAGCTTCGCCCAGATCTCAATTGCGCCTTCAACAACGCCGCCGTCATCTTCAGCAGCATCGCTCTCGGCCCAATCCGCGTCACCTGCGAGGGTGTCAGCGTAGCCGGTCTCGTGCTGAATGTCGGTGACTTCGTAATCTGCAGCGTCTCCGGTGCAGGTGATGTTGAAGGTGTTCGACTCGATCACCCCGCCACCACGGGCCTCCATCTGCACATAAGCACCGTATGTCTCGCCTGCGTCGTCATCGAGGCAGACATCGGCTTCAAGGTCGCTGCGGCCGCTCTGATAGTCACCAAGATCATCCTGGAAGAAATCAATCTCGTCGTCGTTCTCGTTGTACACGCTCTCGACGCCCTGGATCATGGTTCCACCCGTCCAGTCCTCGATATCGTGATTGAACTGGTCGCCGACTGCGTTGATCTTCTGTCCAGCTGCGTCCTTGCCGACGATCGTCCAGAAATAACCGTACTCAGCATTGTTTGCTGCTACGCGATTCTGGCCGTCCGTGGACGAAAGTGTGATGCTATGAAGATCGCCGAGCACACGAACGGTGAATACTGCAATGGTAACGCCCTCAGCCTTCACAGTGATTGTGGACGTGCCGAGCGTGTTCTTACTTACTGGCGAAATGCACAGGAAGAAATATCCGCTGCCGTAGTCACTGCTTCGGGTGCTGTCCCAATTGGTTACTGATGCACTTGTAGTGCTCCAGTCATTCTCATTGTCCCAGCAATAGGTTTTTCCATTGTTAGTACTCTTCGGCCAGGTGAACTTCACCTTGCCGCCAGTGGCAGTTGCCGAAAGGTCAGCAACTTCAAGGTCATCTCCCCCGGAGGTTCCAACATAGAAACCAACCGAGTTGTCGTACTGGTCGCACTCACCATATTGAGCTTCATAACGACCGCAAAATTTTGACCCTGGCGTACCATATTCAGCCCATGAGGCAAGTTCTAGTGCCCATTCTGTGTCGACATAGCTTGCGTTTTCCCCTGTGGAGGATCCTACCGTCATGTAATCGACGTATCCGTCCTCAGCATCTCCGCTGCTGTCGACGAACAGATATGTGTCGTCTTGATTTAGAGCCACGGCAGCGGTCGCCGACGGAACGAACGCAGAGCCGAAGAGCCCTGCGAGCAAGCCCGCCGTCGTGATCGCCGTCACGAACTTTTTCTTGATAGACATCTTGTGATGTCCTCCTTACTACAAGAACCCAAGGGGAATGCCCCAGGTTCAATTACCGTGCCATTCCGCACGACCCGACTAGCAGCGGCACGACAGCCGCAAGTCAGGTGTCAATTCAACCTACGGGCTCGTGCTCTCCGCAGGCGCCGTCGATTCACCCTCCGACGGTTCAGGGCTGACCGGAGGTGGCGTACGTCGAGGGACGTCCGTCGGCTCCGGTGTTGGGGTGGCCTCAGGCACAGGGTTCTCCGAAGGTGCCTCAGTCGTTGGCGCAGGGGTTGGGACGGGGGTTGGGACGGGGGTCGCTGGAGCCACCGTGGTTGGTGCCTCAGTGGCTGGAGCTCCCGTCTCCGTAGGAGCAGCGCTCGGGGTTGAGGAGCTGCTTGGGGTTCGCGTACCCGCTGTGAGCGCCGCGGATACCACAAGCGCGCCACCAGCGGCGGCGAGCGAGGCGATCACCAGGCCAAATGCCGTGGCGAAGGCCGCGACCGGGCGCATGACGCGAGTGAAGACGCCCTGGCGCCGACGCTTCTGGGCTTCGGCCAGCACGAACGGCACCATGCGTGCCGCAAGGCTTGCCGGCGCGACTGGGGCTGGGGTGGCTTGGAGCGCGGCGACGATCCCATTGAGGTTCTCGGCCTGGGCCGCGCACGAGGAGCAGGTGCTCAGGTGTGCCTGAACAGCAGAAGAGAGCTCCGACCCTTCGAGAAGGGTGAGCTCAACGTGCTCCAAAGAACCGCTGCAGACGGTCATGCTTATCTAAGGCGCCCAGCTACCCAAAATGATTCAAAACTTCCCTACTCAAAGTCCCCCACGCGCTCCTTGAGTGCCCGCAAGCCTCGAAGCAGGTGCGTGCGCACGGTGCGCTCGGGGACGCCGAGGTGCTCGGCGATCTCTTTCGGGCTCAGTCCCTCCTGGAAGCGCATTGTTACAGCCACCCGGTACTTGCTTGGTAAGTCGTCCATGGCAGCCGCCAGCCGGGAGGCGAGGTCGGCACGACCCGCAGCTGCGGCGGGGTCCGTGGTGGCGGCTTGATCGGGGAGCTCGCGCTGATTTCCGTCGGGGAGGGGGGCGTCCAGGGAGTCCGAGCGGCTCGCCACACGGTTCGAGCGCTGGTCCACCTTCTGGGCGGTGCGCACGGTGATCGTGACCAGCCAGGCCTCCAGCGGCGCGGTCGGCTTCCACTTGCGCAGGTCGCGCACTGCCTGCAGAAAGGTTTCTTGCACCGCATCCTCTGCATCTTGGGGGTGGCGGCAGATGCGAGCGGCGATTCGGTGCAGGCGGGGGGTGTAGCGCTCTACGAGAAGCGCATAGGCACTCTCGCGCCCAGCAAGACAGGCGGCAACAAGTTCGTGATCGGTCAAAGAAGGCATCGTGAACAGGATACAGGTATCGAGTACTGGAGAGCGCCGATCAGGTCTCCAGAATAACTCTTCAATCAAGTAGCCGGGACGTAAGGCGATCCACGAGGAGCGCGCATGCGCTCTCCTTCCCTTGGAGGCCGGCGGTTACAATCTCGTGGTCGGTCAGGTTCGGCATGGGGTGCCTAGGACAGCGTTTCCGAGATGAATTTAGCCGGTGAAGCATCGAGGCGGGAGCACAAACTCCCGCCTCGTAGCGCAAACGATTTCTATAAACCTACACTCAGCGGCGAACCAACCAAACGGTAGTGCCAGCTGCAGTCCAAACGCGCGCCCATGTCCTTGCAACAGAAAGTCCTGGACCTCCGTCCGAAACCTTCCATCGGTACATCGCTACCGAGTCACCCAAACGCGCTTGATTGCCTCGGAAGATCGTATCGGGTCCTACGTCTCCAAAACGAGTTTCACCGTCACGAATAATTGCCCCGCCATCTCGCGTCGCACGATTATTGATAAATTTGCTTTCAATCAGATACAGGCGATCGCCCCACGAGTCGATCGCGCCACCACGCCGTGACTTGTTCGCCCTGAAAGTCGCTCCATCAATCCAAGCATTACCTCTAAGTGATAGCGCACCAGCCCAATATGTAGCGCGATTCCTTAGGAACACGGTGTCATTCACTCGAGTTTGGGTCTCGCCGTACACGGCTCCACCTTCATCGTCTGCCATGTTGCCAACAAAACGGCTGTCATGAATGGTTCCAAACTCATCAAAGTAAATCGCTCCGCCATCATCGCCAGCTTCATTGCCGCGGAACAAGCTGAAGCCGATGGTAGCATCGTCCTTCGCAGAAATAGCTCCACCATCACCATAATCGGTTCGATTGTCCACAAAGGAACTATCGTCAACTGAGAGTAGCACCTGATGTCCGGAGCGCAATGCACCACCACGGGAACTTGCGGCGTTACCTTCGAAGGATGTTCCATCTACATATACATATACAGGGGCATCGTTATCATCTCCATCTTCGTTCTTAACGACAACGGCTCCACCCATGTAGCCAGCCACGTTGTCGGTAAACGTTGAGTCGATGATAAAACTGTCAACGTTTTCCAGGTCCGAGAACTTCAGGTAAATTGCACCACCCTTTTCGCCATTGGCGTAGTTGTTAGAAAAAGTTGAATCGGATACGTCAAGAGTGCCATCCCACACATGAATGGCCCCACCATCGTCACCAGAAATATTCTGGTCGAACTCGCAATTAATCACTGTTAGATCGCCATCGACCAATTCGATAGCGCCACCTTCCATCGACGTGTATCCGTCGTAGAACACAACACCTTCAATTACTAGATCTACGTCGCTCGCAGAAATTAACTGGTGGGTAGCGTCCCCATCTAGAGTCGATTGCCTGTCCGTTTCTGCAACCAAATTGATTTCACCATCGTAAAGGTCGGTGCCAATATACTCTTCAAAATCATCACCATAGGTGTAATAGCCTTCACAAAGGATTATTGTGTCGTCGTCGCCATCAACAGCGGCAAATGCCGCGAACATAGCTTCCTCAATCGAACCCTGCGCCATGGCATTGGTGCTGAAGTCCGGATTTGTGCAGTTTCCGTCTACTGGAGTTGCGACTGATCCGAGAATTCCATTACCGACATAAATCTCATCATCGCTTTCAGTACCAAAGAAATACACTTTCCCTGAGATTCCATCGCCCGAAACCTCGAGCACTGCCGAAGTTCCTGCTTCGGCCAAGGTGATCTCAAATGCGACCGTCGTGGCGTTATCGTTACCGGTATCATCCGTATCGCAATCTACAACGGCAACCAGACTGCCACCATTGGCACCACCAATCTCTGCATCGTCCCATCCAATTACGCAATCAGTTCCATCAATTGGATTCTCGGCGCCTCCGTAATTTACCGAAGTCGTATCTGTAAATTCGGCATTGGTCAAGGTGAGCGAAACCTCGTCATCGAGATCATCATCAGGACTCGTTTCGAGGCTTAGATACATCTCCAGCACTGAACCCGCTGGTGCAGCATAGGTTTGCGTCTTGCCTTCTAGATTTCTTGAAGCATCGACATGGATAATGTTGTCTTCGCCATCAACGGGCCCAATCGCCCAATCATTTGCTACAGCAGCAGATACTGCGGCTGGGACACCTAGAAAAATGCTCCCGATGAGCGATGTCGTTGCGAGTGCCGTCAGTAACTTCCGCATCTATTCCTCCTAAAGTTGATTCATTTATCGGGAGATCACTGTTGTGAAGTTAGCACAGATTCCAGTCGAAAGGACGGAAATCTGAGAGTTAGGCTCATGGTTCATGGACCACAGTTTTGTTACAAAATTTTGACTTTGTAGAGACTGTGGTCTAAGAGCAACTGGGCTGCATTCATCTTTGAATGATTTTAGCGCTGGTGTCCGCTCGGCTCTGAAAACCAAGCGCCGAGCCGCTTCGTCACTGTGTCCGCTTGCTTCCCGCCTGCCTAACTCCCACGGTGCCCACCTTCACTTCGAGCTTAATGCCAGCTGCCGCGGCCACTTTGGATACCCCGCCGATGGCACTTTTCATGCCATCGAGCCTCCCTTTTGCATAAGCCCCTTCGAGGAGCTTGGCGATGCCCGGGCCGGCGTGTGCGCAGATTGGCGGCTTGCAGTCGCACTTCAACTCCAGCCTGAAGTTGAGCTTCGGCTGCTTTGTCGGCTTGCCCGCCGCCACTAGTACTGCTCCAGGTAGCGCTTCAGCTCCCAGTCGGAGACGTGCGTGCGATACGCGTCCCACTCCGCCTGCTTCGCATCCAGGAAGTGGGTGAGGACGTGATCGCCCAGCGCGCCGGTCACCACCGGGTCGGCCTTCATCTCGTTGATCGCCTCCTCAAGGCTACCTGGGAGTTCGCGGATGCCGTGCTGCGCCACGCGCACCGCGTCCATCTCGTAGAGCGACTCCTCCACCGGATCCGGCAGGGTGAGTTTCTTCTCAATGCCGTCGAGCCCCGCGGCAATCATCACCGCGAAGGCGAGATACGGGTTGGCAGAAGGGTCGGGGCAGCGCAGCTCCATGCGCGTCCCCTCCACGGAGCGACCGGCAGAGATCATCGGCACGCGGATCAGCGCGGACCGATTGCGTCGACCCCAGACCAGGTACGTTGGCGCCTCATAGCCAGGAACCAGCCGCTTGTACGAGTTCACCGTTGGCGCAAGGACGGCGATCATTGCGCGCGCGTGCTTCAACACGCCGGCCATGTACGACTTCGCCATCTCGCTGAGGCCGTACTTATCTTTTGCGTCGTAGAAGACGTTCTTGCCGGTCTTTAGCGCTGCAAGGCTCTGATGCACGTGCATGCCGGACCCGTTGATGCCGTAGATGGGCTTCGGCATGAAGCTCGCATAGAGGCCGTGCTGCTTTGCAATCTCTTTCAACGCGTATTTGAATGTCGTTGCGTTATCTGCTGTGTTCAGTGCATCTGAGTACTCGAAGTCGATCTCGTGCTGGCCCGGTGCAACCTCATGGTGCGCGGTCTCGATCTTGATGCCGAGCAGCTCCAGCGCATCGACCATGTCTTGTCGAATCTCAATGCCCTGATCGCCGCTGAAGTCGAAGTAGCTGGCGCTGTCATGTGGCGTGTTGGTTGCTTTCCCCTTGTCGTCGGTTTCAAAGAGGAAGAACTCCAACTCCGGACCCATGTTCACCTTGTAGCCGAGCGTTGCGGCGCGATCCACCTGTTTGCGCAGCACGCCGCGCGGATCACCGGCAAACGGTTCACCACTCGGCAGCACCACGTCGCAGATCACGCGCGCGGTTCCAGCGCCGCTCTCCGCCGGCGCCCAGGGGAGCACGCGCCAGGTGCTCATGTCGGGGCGCAGGAGCTGATCCGATTCGGCAATGCGAGTGAACCCCTCAACCGATGAGCCGTCGAACCAGGAGCCGTGCTTGATAGAGGCTGGCATCTGGTGAATTGGGATCTGGACGCTCTTGACGGTGCCGTGGATGTCAACGAACTGCAGCTGCACCGTCTTGATCCCCGCCTTCTCCGCCTTTGAGATCAGGCTCAGCGCGTCGCGCACCTCCGCGTCGCTCCGGCCCGTGGTGGACTTGCCGCTCCCCTCCGCCATGTTCACCTCCCGCTACTGGCCTTCGGACTCAAGGCGCCCGAAACTTGTGCCTGCGGCACAGGTTCCGAGGCGCGCTGCGCCAGGGGGTGCCGTTGGTGGGGAGTCTAGCGCCAGCTAGGGGTGGGGACTCGGCTGATTGTGGGCTGAAACCTTGTGACCTTGCACAAGTTCGGGCCTGACGCGGTTACCTATCGAGCTAGCGGAGCATCCATCCGGTCACCACACCGCTGCGGGTGAGGGTGGTGTTCAGGCTGAAACGGCCGTCCGCGCCGCGGGTGAGGAGCTGCAGCGTCACGCTGCTCGCCCCAGGTGCTGCCGCGAGCGAGAGTTCGTCGATGCCGTCGCCGTTCCAGTCGCGCACATAAAGTTCTGGCGTGGCGGCGCTGCTCCTAGATGAGCGCCACGCTTCGAACGGTGAGTTCCAGCGCATCGTTAGCACGCTGACAATATCTGGCGTGGCGGGGAGGCTGCGCGCCAGCGGCGCCCATGGCGCGCGAATGCTCACCTTGCTACCAACCTGTTCGGCTGCAGCAGCGGTTGCAATGGTGACGGTTGGATTGAGCGCCGCGAGAGCCGCTGCGCTTGTGTTGATGCCAACGGTTGCTGCGCGCGTGGCTACTGTCTCCCATGTGTCGCCTGTGCGTAGCCAGTCGAACTCGCCGTTGAGAATGCGCACCGGTGCGCCGCGGAACATCACGCTCTTCTTTGTGTAGACGCAGAGATCGCGTGGAATGGTCAACGATTTGTTGCGCACGAGGATCTTGTTGCCGTTCATGGATCGAAGGCAGGAAACGCTCTTCTTGGTGCGCTTTGCAATCTTTGCGTACGTGTCGTTCGGTTGAATGGTGATTGTGTAAGTAGGTCCCGAGTTCAGTGCAAGGAGCGCGCTCAACTTCACGCCGAGTCGCTGCGCAACGAGCTTGAGGGTGCGCTCCCCTGCCCTCACGGTGGTGCTACGCGCCGGTTCCGTCTCTGCCACATACACTTTGTCAGGATTCGGCAACTCGTGCGCGCCATCAAGGTTGAACGACTGGAGTCGCACGACACCTGATGGATCGCGGTAGCGCACGTAGAGCTCGGCAACTCCGTCGCCCGTGACGTCACCGACTGCGGCGCTCCATGCACTGCTGATCGGCCAAACGAGTGCACCAGCCGCGCTGAACTCGCCAAGCCCCCACTCGCTAACTGGTGGTGTTCCTGTTCCTTGCGCGAGCGACGCGGCAAGTGAGCCGTCGGCAGCGCGCCAGAGGGCGAGCGCGTCAAGCGTGCCGTCACCGGTGAAGTCTTCGAGGAGCATGCGTGCGTCGGCTGCCGCCTCAATTTCGCCCACGAGTTCAGGGCTGCCGCTGAGCGGCGCGAGGTAGATCCGGAGGTGCGGGGCGCTCCCTTCGGACGCGGGGACGAGCTCCGTAATGAAGAGCTCCTCGATCCCGTCATTGGCGGTATCCGTGGCGAGCAGGCTGAGCGTGGCGCCCGCGTCAAAGCCGGCGAAGTTCTCAAATCGAGCGTTCGCATCTCGCAGCACGCCGCCCGAGTACGGCGTCTCTACCAGCGTGACACTGCCATCACTCTCTTCCCGAAGATCAACCACCGCCGCTTGGCCCTCCGCAGTGGCCCGCGCCACGATGCGGCTGATCAGCGTCTGCGACTTCTTGATCGGCACACTCCCCGGAGACTTCCCGTTCAGTCGACCGGCGCTGTCCACACTGCTGTCTGTTGAGATGAGGCGCACCGCCCCCGCCGGCGAGACGGCGAGGATGTCGCCCTTCGCATCGCCGGTCAGGTCGCCGCGCGGGCTGAGAACACGGATCGGGAAGACCGCTTTGATGTCAAAGCGGTCGTCGGCCACGCTGCTGGTGCCAACTCCCGCAACCTGATCTGAGTCAAACGAATAGAAGGATGCGCGAAGGAGCGCCTCGACGGAGAGGTTACGTGTGCGCGCACAATCATCGGCGTTGACAGGGAAGAACGACCATCCGCGCCAATGGCTCGGCTGCGTGGGGTGGCGCATCTGCACGTTGGTTTCACCAGGCTCAGGCGGGAGCATGCACTCGCGATTCACGGTAAAGCTGCCGTAGAAACCTGGTCGCCAGAATCGCCACTCACCCGAAACCGGGTAGTAGCGTTGCATCGTCATCCCCCACGTAGCATCCACTGCCGCGTTGTAGCGCGCATTGCTCTTGCCGCCGACACTCGCGCCTGGCTCGTAGATGCCACCGCGCGAGTAGAACTGATTCATGTCGGGGTGATCCACGACGTCGAAGCAGCTTCGCTTCGACTTTCGCGTGACTGGCTCTGCCTTGCCGCTCTCATCGAGGATCTCCAACGGCGCCGTGTACGTGGAGGAGCCACTATCCCACTCTAGCCCCCCGATCCCATCATCCTCGAGGTCTGCGCCGAGCCTGATGCGCATCCGTAGCGCAATGTTTGCATGTTCGCTTGCGCGCCGCTGTCGTGTCCAGGCCTGATTGCCATCTGAACCGTTCAGCTGGTTGTCGTCTGCGTAGTCTGCGCGAACCCACTCAGCCTGAATGTCGGTGAACGTCGACACTGCCCACCAGTTTCGGGCGTTCATCGTCCACGACCAGGCGTTCTGCTTGATCGCCACAGCGCCTGCGCCAAGCAGCGCGTCTGAATATGGTTGGCTCAAGTACTCCGACCAGAACTCGGCCACGTGCGTCCGATACACGTAGGTCTTGAAAGGAACCACCTCGACGAGCCCAGTGCGCGTCCGAAGCACTCGAATCGTCTTCGGCGGCGTGATCAGCGATTCCCAGTTCGTGCAGGAGCTGAGAGTTTCCACCGCTCGCGCGGGTGCCGGAGTTGCGAAGGGCATGATCAATGCGACACTGACCAGCAACGCGCTCAACAGATGACAGCGTGACCCTTCTCTTCGTGGCTCGTTGTTCATGGCACTATCGTAGCGGTCGTGGGAAGATGGGGCTCCGCGGTTAGACGGCCCCCATTACGCCACCCTCTGCATCGAGAATCCTCAATGCAAGAGCGAGGGCAAGGCGCAGATCTGGCTCGCGCAGATCCCAGCCTGTGATCTCTTCGATCCGCTTCACGCGATACGCCGTGGTGTTGCGATGCACGCCGAGCGAGCTGCTCGCCTCCGCGGCCCCTGGCGTGTCCAAGATGGCGCGCAGCGTGGCGATGCGCTGTTTCCGCGCCGCGGGTGTGCCGCTTATGAGTGGCTCGAGGAGTGCGAGGGCTTGGCGACGACCGTCTGGTATCGCGGTGACGGCCCCGAGAAGCCGATGCGCTGGGAGAAGATCGGCACGAACCACCTGTACGCCGCCGCTCCCGCTCCTTCCTCCCACGCGGCGCTCGAGGGCTTCAA
Source organism: Chloroflexota bacterium (assembly GCA_038145565.1). GTDB lineage: Bacteria > Chloroflexota > Limnocylindria > Limnocylindrales > Limnocylindraceae > Limnocylindrus. The sequence goes on from JAYQPX010000010.1 coordinate 12,165, forward strand.
GTGCGGCGCGCGCCTCAGCCTCCGCGGCCGGACGCGCCGCAGGATCGCTGAATGACTTGGAGACGGCAACTGGTCGGTTGAGTCGTCTGGAAACTTTTCTGGCGATCTCTTGCGCGCCAGGGTCTGATGCGTCGGCGACCGCAATGATGCGCACCTCCAACGACTCGTTGCTGCCGCGCAACATGAAACGGCGCGGACTGGCGAGTAGACGGAGTTCGCGACGAAGCGCGGGGACGTCTGCCTCATGCGGTCGCGGTTGGCGCGCCGCAATCGCCACCCACGGCGGACCTTCTGCTGGAAGCGTTCTTGTCTCACCGCGTCCCGCGTTCGCGGGGAGCTCCGCCGCCACGCGAACGATCTCGAGCGCAAGGAGCGGTGCCACGCGTTCGCAGGCAATGCGATCACGCTCCGCAACTGGCTCATCACCGAGCAAGACAATGGAGCCTGGTCGCTCATCACCGTCATCACTAAGCGGCGACTCTTCATCCTCCGCGCGTTCGCCGTCACCGTGCCGCTCCGCGTCCGGTGCTCCCGGAACTGCAGGGAGTGGGATCCGTTGACCGTCGGCGCGATGCTTCCCTAGATAGCGCGAGACCGCCTTCGCCGCTGCCACACTCCCTGGTTGTCCAGCGGGCGCAACAACCGCAAGCGACGTCCCGCCGCGCGCCTCCAGCGCCACCGCGCGTCCAATAAATGCAGCAAGTGCGCCAACGAGTGCGTCGAGGCCCTGGCCATCCAACGCGAGCGCAGCGATCTGACGCTCCAACGCAACCGCCTGTCGCTCCAGTTCGGCACGTCGATTCACCACCGCGCCAATGAGACTCCGCTCCAGTTGCGCAGGTTCCACATCACGGACGAGGAGTGTGGGGAGTCGCGTCACCGCCGCCGCTGCAACAAGGTGCTGCAACGCCTTCTCTTCCTCTGCGCTGAGTTCGCCGCTCGCGATCGCCAAGATGCCCGTCGCATTGCTGTTGGCGAGAAACTCCACCATCTCGCGACGCGCGGCCTCATCTGGCGCCACTGCGCGCAGGGTTACCACGGGAATCAGTGCAAGGTCACCCGCATCCATCCCGTCGAAGGCTGGGAGTCTCGTGCGCAAAAGTCGCACCCAGGTGACGGTACGAGCCATCGCCTCGGCGCGTGCATCAACGAGCGGTTCCGCCGTTGGGAGGAGCGTCTGAACAAGTTCTCGAAGCGATGCCATCAGGCGGTCCCCTTAGGCGTTGTCCCGCGAGCGGCTGCGCCGAGCGTCTCAGCGATTCGTGAGAGCAGCGGCGCCGCCTGCTCCGCGCGCGCGCCGCGCTCCAGAAGCAGCGCCGCATCCGCCTCAGCACGCCCCGGCTGGATGCGAATCCAGAGTCGTGCGCGCGGTCGACGCAGTGTGAGGGTGAGGCCCGCCATGATCAGCGCCGCGGCGAGCCAGACGATCGCCGCTGCAGGGTCGCGGCGCGCAATGATCCCCGTATATGAACTGACCGCTTGCAACTGCACGGTGAAGTTGACGTTCGGCGCGCTCGCAACCTCGCCCAGCGCCAGCACGGAGGCGAAGAGCGTGCGTACCTCGCTACTCGCCGGTGCAACCGGTTCACTCGCCACCACAAGGAGCGCCGCGGCGCCCGCAGGATCGCGCTGCAGCAGCAGCTCAAGTCCAGCCGTGCTCCCTGGGATTGGAAGCGTGGCGTACGGTGCGCCCTCCACCGTCGCCGTGAGTGGCGCTTCGCCCGACCAGAGCAGATCGCCCGTGATGGAGCGAATCTCTAGCTGTACTGAAGGGCCGAAGAAGTTCTGATGAAAGCTCCACCCGTCATACATGAGAGGATCATTGACACGAATCACCTTCTCTGCAACCTGAGTGCCGTCTCTATAGAGCGCGAGTTCGGTCGTGAAGTCCGCAAATGCGCCACTCTCCGTGCGCGGCGCGCTGAAGGCTCGGTTCTCAACCACGAGCCCGCCCTCACTGCCGATCTTCCCCACCGGGAGCGCCTCGCCGTTGGTGAGCAAGATCCCCTGCGTGTATCCGAGTGCGCCAGAGAGTGCTGCGCCAGCAATCAGCAAGACGAGACCTGTGTGCATGACGAGCGTGAATCGGTATGAGCGTCGGAATTTGTCCCCGTGAACGATCTTGCCGCCCGGCGCTTCTGGGTCGGAACTCGTGCTCGCCTCCCATCCGCGTGCGCGCATCTCATCTGCAACGCGTGTTGCGGCGTGCTCGCTCGCTTCGGCGGTGAGTGCGGTGTCGAGTTGTATCGCGCCGCGTCCGGCGAGTGACGGATCGAAGAAACTCCCCGGCTGCTCCACACGACTGCGCGCCGTAACGGCGCGGATCTTCGGCAGGCGGTCGAGCGTGCAGACGGTGATGGAGACGGTGAGCAGAATCAGCATCGCCGTAAACCACGGCGCGGTGAAGATGCGGAAGAACCCGAGCCGCTCGAATACGTCTACGAGTGGTCCGAGCGTTGGCTCATAGAGTGCGCGTAGTTGACCCATCTCCAGTGCGTAGTCGGAGGCGCTGAGCAGTGCGTAGTCGGGGAGCTGACGGAGGGCCACGCCAACAGCCGCGGCGATAGTGATCGCGGCGATCTGCACCATGGCGAACTGCACGTTCGCCAGGAGCGCGCGAACCACAAGGAGCGGGCCTCTGATCACCTCCTGATGGTAGCCTTCGCACCGATCGCCCATCGGGCGAAACCAGGCGCAGGGCGTCTGCGCAGGAGGATGAATGGCGAAGGGACAGGAGCGTCCGGCACTGGATGATCTAGACCGCCGACTCATGGAGGTCCTTCAGGTCGATGGCCGCCGTCCGTTCACGGAGATCGCCACCGCATTCGCCGTCCCCGAATCAACGATCCGCGCGCGCTACAAGGCGCTCGTCGACCGCGGCGCGCTCAAGGTAATCGCCGTTGCGGATCCACTGAAGGTTGGATATCCACTGATGGCGATGATCGGCGTGCGCTGCACACCCGCCGCACTCCTCTCCACCGCGTCCGCACTCGAGGCGCTCCCCGAGGTGAGTTACTGCGTGGTGGTTGCTGGCGCGTATGACCTGCTCATCGAAGTCGTCTGCGAAGACAACGACGCGCTGCTCGCCTTCCTGACCGAACGCCTGCGCTCAATCGAGGGCGTGCTCGAAACCGAGACGTTCGTATATCTGCGTATCCTCAAGCAGAACTACGAGTGGGGAACCGCAACGCCGTAACGCTGCAACGCCAACTTGTTTCTGGGCTCGCTCTACGAAGCGCGCGACTTCCTCCAGCCAACAAGCGCCGCACCGCCAACCCAGACCAACAGCACTGCAAGGATGATCTTCGGTAGCTCCTGGATCCAGCTGTCGTCACCCATTGACTCGCCGCCGTCCATCGGTCCAGGCGCCGGTGCAAAGAGTGGCATCGGGCCCGCCACGCTTCCGTCCGGCAGGAGGCAGGTCATCAGTGCGGGATCTGTTGGATCAACGTCTGGTGCGCACGGTTCGAGCGTTGCCACAAAGTCTTCGTACCACTCCTGGTAGAGTCGCTGCCAGTCGGTATCGTCGGTGGTCGGCTGTCCTTGGCCGTCGGAGGCTCCGCCAGCATCGCTTGGCGGAACAGGCGCCACCGACGGCATTGGCGAGCCATCAGAGGCCTCAAGTCCCAGAAGTGATTCAGGTGCATCAGATGGCAGCGCGTCGCCCTCCTGTCGATCGAACGTTACGTCACCCGTCACTGGGTCCACAAGGTAGACAAAGGTGTGGCGGCTAATGCAACCAGCCTGGCAGTCGCCCCAGCCGTAGGTGTAGATCACCACCCATGTGGCGCTACTCCCCGGTTCGCCCTTCACTTCAAAGTATTGCGATGCGCCGATCAGGCCACTCTCCAAGAAGCTGAAGTCCTCAAACGGCGCGCCTGCGGCTAGCACCGCCTGATGCGCTTCGGCTGGAGAGTCAATTGGGAGGCTGATGCCTTCTGATGCGCCGACGCGAGCTGGAAGGGCGGCGGCGACAAGGAGTGCCAGCGCAAGCAGTGCTGACAATCGATGGGTCTGACCTGTGCGCATGCTGTACCCCCTTCAAACTGCGTGACTACTCTGCCCTTCCACAACGCGCGGAGGCTGCGTCTGGTTCCCGCGCTGGGCGCGTGGTCGGGGCGGAGGGATTCGAACCCACGGCCTCCTGCTCCCAAAGCAGGCGCGCTACCAAGCTGCGCTACGCCCCGTCCCCGCCATCCTAGCGTGGAGCGCGCCATAACCTGTTTGCGTGGCATCATCACCCTCATGCCGCCACGACCAACACCGCATCTTCGCGACGCCTTCGCCTCGGCGCTAATCCCTGGACTCGGTCAACTCCTCCAGGGTCGTCGCCGCGCCGCTCTCCTCTCCGCAGCACCGCTCCTACTCGTTGTCCTACTTCTCTTGCTCGGCGTAGCCTTCAATGGTCTCGTTGCGTTCGCCGCCTCGTTCGCCAACCCTGGACGACTCTCGCTCCTCACACTCCTCCTCATTCTGATGATTCCGTGGCGCGCGTTGGTGGTGCTCGACACAGCACGTACCGTTGGTCAACGCACACCTCTCTCAATCCTCTTGATCCTCGCCATGTTGATCTCCGCCGCTCCTCATGCGACTGCCGCGCTGATCACGGCACGTGCAAGCAGCACGGTCGACGACATCTTTTCTGGATTCGAATCGACTGATCCTGGAGGCACCGCTGGGCCAACACCAACGCCGCCTCCGCTCGGTGACCGCTTCACCATGCTCCTTGTGGGCGCTGATGCGATGGGTGCGCGCACCTCATTCAACACCGACTCGATGATCATTGCGAGCTGGGACCGCGTAGGCGGCTGGGTGAGCACCATCTCCATTCCACGCGACATTGTGAACGTGCCGCTCGGAAACGGCGATGTCTGGGAGCCGAAGATCAACTCGCTCTGGCCCGCAGCACAACGCAACAAGGAGCTCTTCCCAGATGGGCCAGCGGTGGCACTGCGCACCGCACTCGGCGCCATGTTTGGCGTGCAGATCGACGCCACCGCCGTGATCGCCATCCCAACCTTCCGCACGTTGATCAATGACATTGGTGGCGTGGATGTGCAGATCAAGCGAACGATTCTTGATGCCAGCTACCGCACAGGCGACTTCAGGGGTGTACGACTGCCCAAGGGAAACTGGCATCTGGATGGCGACTGCGCGCTCGCCTATGCGCGGGTGCGCAAGGCACCAGGGACCGATGACTTCAATCGGGGCTCACGTCAGCAAGAGCTGCTCCTCGCCATTCGGAACCAGATGGCGGCGAGCGGAAACATTCTCAGCAACGGGCTCGCACTCCTCAGCGCGCTCGGCGATGGGGTGCGCACAGACCTGAACCAGGCACTCCTCCCCACACTCGCAGAAGGTGCCGAGGGATTCGACACAAAGAAGATCGTCAGCGCGCAGATGCGCGCAGGTGACGGCATCCTTCGCTATCGCCGTGCAGATGAGCCGAGCCCGTACGGCTCCGTCGTCTTCTTCAACGCCAAGCGTGCACTTCTGCTCGGCGCACGCCTCTTCCCCGCTCCAGGAACGCGTCCCTATGGATGGCCAGTGGCGAAGGGTGAACCGGCGCTTGGCGACGAGGCACTCCCCACACCGACTGCGCCCGTGGCATCAGTATCGCCGAGTGCCTCCGCCTCGTTGACGCCAACGCCAACCGCGTCCGCACAACCAGTGGGGCCGTATCAGCCGCTTATCAGCTGCAACGCGAATCTCCCCGCGCCGATCTACACACCTGAACCCGATCCAACCGCGGCACCGAGCGAAGATCCGCTCGCGAGCCCCGGTGAGAGCGCAGCCCCAAGTGAAAGTCTGCCACCGAGCGAATCGCCGAGCGCGGCGCCCAGTGCGTCTCCAAGCCCTACGGTCAGTCCGAGCCCGTAGCTACCTTTCAGTGCGCAGAGTGGCAGCCACGAGCGCCGCGGCGGCACCTCGATGACTCAGTCGGTCCTTCTCTTCGGGATTGCGCTCTGCCATTGTGCGCCCGTCGACTTCAAAGATCGGGTCGTAACCAAACCCTGACGCGCCACGCGGCGCCTCGGTGATGTGTCCACGACGCTCACCGCGAAACGTTCGTGGTGGGCGTGCTCCAGACGAGGGATCAACGAGCGCCATGCAACAGACAAAGCGCGCGCTTCGGCGCTCGTGCGGAATCCCGCGAAGTTCGTGCAGCAACTTCTCATAGTTTTGCTGATCCGTTGCGTTTGGGCCCGCATACCTTCGCGTATAGACACCAGGCGCCCCGTTGAGTGCATCGACCTCAAGACCTGAGTCATCCGCGAGCGTCCACTCACCGCTCGCCGCGGCGTAGAAGTGCGCTTTCTGAAGCGCATTCTCCTCAAACGTTGCTCCGCTCTCTGGCGCCTCTTCCGTGATCTTCAGGTCGTGCAGGGTGACGAGGGTCAGCGGCAACTCCGCGAAGAGTCGCTGAAGTTCAGCGAGCTTGTGCGCAGAGCCTGTGGCGACGAGGAGTGTGCGCACTGCTGACGCCGCTGCGTTGCGTTAGCGGGCGCCGTCGACGGTGGCGCGCTGGAATCTAATGAGATCGGCGATCCCCTTGTCGGCGAGCGTCAACATGGCGTCGAGCGCATCACGATGGAATGGCTCCTGCTCCGCCGTCCCCTGCAACTCCACGTAGTGTCCGCTCTCGGTGGCAACCACGTTGAGGTCCACCTCGGCGCGACTATCCTCTTCATAGGGGAGGTCGAGCACTGGCCGACCGTCAACCACACCGACAGAGACTGCCGCAATGTGGCCGGCGAGGTACTGCTCGAGCTTCTTGGCGCGCATCGCGAGCGCGAGTGCAATCCAACCGCCGGTGATGCTGGCGCAGCGCGTTCCGCCATCCGCCACCAACACATCGCAGTCAATCAGGATGGAGCGCTCGCCGATCTTCGTCAGATCAACCGCCTGGCGAAGCGAACGTCCGATCAGTCGCTGAATCTCATGCGTGCGGCCGCCGAGCTTGCCGCGCACCGCTTCGCGATCCGAGCGCGTGTTCGTTGCGCGCGGCAGCATGCTGTATTCGGCAGTCACCCATCCGGTCCCCTTGCCGCGCAGGTGTGGCGGGACACGGTCCTCCACGCTTGCGGAGCAGATCACCACCGTATTCCCCACTGTGATGATCGCGGACCCTTCGGCCCACTTCTGTACACCGAGTTCCGCGCTCAACGCGCGCATCTGATCTGGTGCGCGGCCGTCGCCTCGAGGCCCGCTTGCGCTGCCAATGCTCATCTCCTGCCCTCCCTATTTCACTGAAGGCAGATCACCTGCCCGCTCTGCGACCTTTGCCTCGTTCCAGAGTGCATCGAGTGTGGCGAAGTCTGCTGACTTTAGATCAATTGCACGTGCGGCGGCTCGGCGCTCCACTTCGCCGAATCGGCGCCTGAACTTCTCATTCGCCGTTCGCAGCGCTGCCTCTGCGTCGATGCCGCTCCGCCGACCAAGGTTCACCAGCACGGCAATCACATCCCCGAGCTCGCCCTGGGCGGCGGCGAGAGCCTCTGCACTTGATCCTGGTGCCCCTGTAACGACATCTGGATTCCCAGCCGCTTCCAGCGCTTTGTTCAGCTCGTCGATCTCTTCATTGAGCTTTTCTCGGACGCCGTCGAGATTCGGCCAGTCGTAACCCATCGCGCTGGCACGGTCTTGAAGTTCGCGGCTCGCCGAGAGCGCAGGGAGCCCACGACTCACACCGCTCAGCGCGCTTTTGAACGGAACGGTCGCTTTCGTAGGGCCGATTGCGTCGTCGGATGCGCTTGTCGCACCACTCCCGCGGGCCGCCCGCTCTTGCGCCTTAACCGCCTCCCAGGTGCGTTGAACCTCGCGGCTCGTCTCCGCAGTTTCTTCACCAAAGACGTGTGGGTGTCTGCGAATGATCTTTTCTGCGAGTCGTACTTGAACGTCGGTAAGGTCGAACGCACCACGCTCGGCCGCAAGTTGAGTGTGGAGTATCACCTGTAGCAATACATCTCCCAACTCTTCCGCCAATGCCGCATCGGTTTCCTGATTCGGACTCGCCGCGTGTGCCTCGATCGCGTCATGCAACTCCCACGACTCCTCAATCAGGTGCTTGGCAAGTGTGAGGTGTGTCTGTTCTCGATCCCACGGACATCCATCCTCAGCGCGCAACCGCGCGCTTATCCAAGGCATGGCCCACGGCGAAGCAAGTGCGGCCAGCGGTTTGAGCGGCGGAAGAATCAACGCGCTCCAATTCGAACGTACCTTCTCCTGGAGTACGCCAAGGCTGCACGTCTCTCCACCCGGAACGATCGTCGTTTCGTGTGTTTTGCCGTAGAGCCTGACAAGCAGTTGCATCCCACTTCCGGCACGACCAGGAAGTGGAGCAACCTCAGGGCCGCCGTTCGTCACGATGAGAGGGAGCCGTAGGTCTGGTGCCGCACCCTCCAGTGCGGCGAGGGGCACGATAGTGACACCACGGTCAAGGTCAATACCTGGGGCAACCTCTCCTACGGTGGCTAGAAGTGCTCCGAGGGAGTCTCCTCCACTCAGCGCCATCACGGCGCAGGTGACTCCCCCGCCTCCTGAACAACCGCTCCATCGATCACGATCTCTGCGGCGCTCCGGAATCCATCCAGCCAAATGCTGAACCCACTCGCTTCAACGGTTCTTCGTTGAACGTCGGTGTATGGCTTGTTTTCGACTGCGTTGACTCGAACGATGACAAGCTGGTCGCCGATTGTCTCCACCCCACTGACACCTCCGGCAGTGAGGCCCCACACAAGCGCGGAAAGCTGCGGGTTGATGGCATATCGAACGACGAATCCGGCCTGATCAAGAGTCAGGCCGTCGATCTCCTCCGACGCCGCTTCAGCTACCGCGTTGAAGCCTTCGCCCGCATCTGCGAGTTGAACCGCCAGCTGCTCGAGCCTCAACATGATCCCGGCACGGCGTTCTTCGAATTGGATCACGTGGTAGCCAAACTGTGTCTTGATGGGACCGAGAAGATCGCCCTTCTGCAGTCCATCAGCCCATACCGCGTCGTCAAACTCAGGCACAAACGTGCCCTTCGTTGCCCACGCCAGGAGGCCGCCTTCGTCGGCCGAGCTCTCGTCGTCGCTTTGGCTCGCCAGGTCTTCAATCGGCGTGCCAGCAGAGATCTTCTCGAACGCAGCTTGAGCCTCGGCCTCCGCCGCTGCCCAAGCGGGATCACTTGGATCCAACTTGTCGGCTTTCTGCGCGTCGTCGTTTGGGCTGTAGAGGATGTGTCGAACGCGCACCTCTTCTGTCATCCCATCACCCTTCGGCGTTTGAATTGTCAGGAAGCTGACATCGCGTTGTTCGACCGGGTCCTTCAGAAGTTCGGCAGTCACTGCTTCACTGAGCGATGCGCGAAGCGCCCTCTCAGCAGAGGTCTTCTTGTACAGATTCATGTCGATGCCAGCCTCTTGTGCGCTCTTCTCGAAGTCTGCGTCCTGCACTGAGGGCCGAATCTGGTCTACGTAGAAGATCACAAACTGATCGTCGGCCCTCTTGATGACTCCAGTTGCACCTGCAGCGGATAGATCCCACGCGGCGGCATATCCCAGATCTGTCAACGGGTCCTCGTCTCTGCTGCTCCAGCCGATGCGACCACCATCTACAGCGTAGGAGTCGTCTGACTCTCGCTTCGCGATGGTCGCGAAGTCGCCGCCTGCCGCGATCTCCGCCGCGATAGCATCGGCACGTGACTTAGCTGCTGCGATCGTTGCCGCACTCGGTTCACCGCTCGAGTCTCCGTTGGAGATGTCAATGGTGATGCGTCGTAGCAGCCGCAGCTCTGGCAGCGTCGACTCCTTTGCCCACTCGGCGTCGATCGCTTCCTGGCCAATCGTCAGAGACCGTTCGCCAGCCAACTGGTTCACCAAGAGTGCGTCGATCATGTCTGAAGTGACCTGACTGTTGATGTTTGTCGCCGCCTCGTTGATCTGCTGGAGAATCGCGTTCCCCTGTTCGCTCGAGAGGGTTCCAGCGGAGATCCGGGCACGGATTCGCGCGCCTTGGAGTCCGAGACGGAACAGCTCAATGTCTGCGCGTGCCTTCGCCTCACCCACGCTGATCGTTAATCCGTTGACACCAACAGCGGTAGCGAACGTGCTGCTCCAGATGTTTGCACCGATCGCACCGAGCAGAAGGACGCCGGAAAGCGCGATCGCTGAGAGAAACGCAAGGTTCGTGAGCAGGGACTTGTCAGCGCTTTCGTAACGAGCAGAGATCCAATGCCACAGCCGTCTGAAAAACATCTCCACGTACTCCTCTGTGATGTGTGCAGTTTCGTGTCAGTGCGAGGTCAGTATAGGGGGTGGGGTGCTATCCTCCTCCCCAATGTCAATTCACTCTACCGAACTTACCGTTGGGCGACCCCGTAGCGGAGCGCTGAGGGGCATTGCCGAGTCCGTGCAGGCTCTGGTGAAGCGCCGGCGACTGGTCTGGTATCTCGCGAACTCGTCGCTACGCTCGAGAGGCAGCGAGTCAATTCTCGGAAACGCCTGGCTCATCATTGACCCAGCCCTGCAGTTGCTCATCTACTACCTCCTTGTCGGGGTAATCCTTCGGCGCCCCGAACCTGCCTTTCCCCTCTTCTTGTTCGCTGCGATTCTCCCCTGGAGATGGTTCACGCAAGCCGTGAGCAGTTCGACCGAATCTGTGCGCAAGATGGGAAAAGTCATGCAGCAGATCGTCTTTCCGCAGATTGTGCTTCCAGTTTCCGCAATCAGTGCCAGCCTCGGGAGCTTCGCCTTCGGGATGATTCCACTGCTCGCTCTCTATCTTCTCTATCCGGACCGGCTCACCGCGTGGATTTTTGCGCTTCCAGCGGTCATGGCGGTACAGCTTCTTTGGACGCTTCCGATTGCGATTATCTTGAGTGCAGTCAATGTCTTCTACAGCGATATCGGCAACCTGGTAAAGCACTTCTTGCGCCTCGCATTTTATCTGTCGCCCGCGCTCTTCAGCTACGACAAGCTGCTGAAGGCTGCCGAGAGCTACCCAATCGTTGTCCAAATCCTTCATCTCAATCCGATGGCGTGGGTACTCATCGCATATCGCGACCTTCTCTACTATGGTAGGTCTCCAGATTGGTTCGGGCTCGCGGTCGTCGCCGCAGCCTCCCTGCCGTTTGCTTTCTTGGCTCTCTTCATCTTCAATCGACTGTCGCCACGCTTTGCGAAGGTACTCTGATGTCTGAATGCCCACCAATTCGCCTCCAAGACCTTGGCGTCTCATTTGATCTCCGTCGCAGCAAAACGCGCGTGCGCCGACAAGTTGTTGGGAAAACAGATCGACTTGACGAGAAGGGCCGTTTCTGGGCCTTACGGCACATCACCCTCACTGTCCATTCTGGCGAATCACTCGCCGTGATCGGTGCCAATGGCGCTGGAAAGAGCACGTTGCTCAAGACGCTGGCGGGGATCATTGTTCCGGACGAGGGTTCAATTGAGGTTCGAGGTTCTATCGCCACCCTTCTTCAGCTTGCCGCCGGTTTTAGAGATGAGCTTGACGCCGAGGAGAATATCCTCCTTGTCGGCGAGTTCCTTGGGGTCCCTTCAAACGTGATGAAGAAAAAGGTACAAGCCATCCTGGATTTTGCAGCGATCGGCGACTTCGCTGACTCACCTGTCAGCACATACAGTTCGGGGATGCGAGCACGTCTCGGGTTCGCCGTTGCAACGTCAGTTGAGCCCGATGTCCTCCTCCTTGACGAAGTTCTCTCAACAGGCGACGCGGCATTTCGGGAGAAATCTCGAGCCCGCATCGTTGAACTAAAGAACCGCGCCAAGGCGATCGTCTACGTAACGCACGACCTTGATTCCGCTGCAACGTTTTGCACGCGAGCAATCGAGCTCAAGGACGGAGAGATCGTGGCTTATGGTCCGTCCGATGAAGTAGTCGAGCGCTACAAGACAAAGATGCTCTCAAAGGCGTGACGGTTCGCTCGCCCTAAGGCGAGCTACTCGGAAGGGGCAGACCCCCACGGTAGTTGAGGATCACGAGCAGCGTGCGCGCCGCATCGAGTTCGAGAATTGACTCGACTTCGGCGTTCTTGATGACCGCGCCCGCCTGATCGCTCAACGTCACCACCCGACCGATCGAAAGGCCGCGAGGGAACGCGGAGCGCAACGTCTCGCTCAGCTCGATCCCTGAGGTAGTCACCTCCGCGCCGATCGGTACCTCGCGCAGCGAGTCAATGTCTTCGAAGGCGAGTGGATTCGCGCCACGACCCTTGATCAGCCCGATGGCACCCGTGCTTGCAATCTCCGCGGTCACCGAGAATTCTGGATCACTCATCAGGCGCACGCGTGCACTCGCATCGCTCACCTCGATCACGCGCCCCGCAAGCGTGTTCCCTGCGCCGATCAACACGTCGCCAACCTCGATCCCGTCGCGGGCACCGCGGTCGATGACCGCCAGACGACGACCGATGTCGAAATCGCGCGCGATCACCTGCACCGCAATGCTGGAGAAGCTGATTGTCGAGCGAAGGTCGAGCACCGCCTGCAGTTCGGTGATCTCGCGCTCCAGGCTCGCCACCCGCGAGGCGGAGGCCACCGCCTCATCGCGCTCTGCGATCATGAGCGCGAGGCGGGCGCGAAGCTCCTGGACATCGGCGGCGACCGTGCCGACCGTTGCGAGACCACGGCCGATTCCGGCGAGTGGTTCCGTGACAAACCGCAACGGTCCAGCAAGCACGTCACGTAACGCTCTGCTAGGCGCACTCCCCGAGGTAACCAGCGCAATCAACGTGATCACAATCAGTAGAGCACTTGAACGCCCACCAAGAGCGATTCCCTGACGAGCGCCCGTGCGGAACCGAGAGCGAAAGAGCACGGTGTTCCGTTATCGAAGAGGTCGCTGGTAGGTTTCAGGCACGAGGAGCTTCTCGAGCGTGTCCACCTCTTGCAATATGATTCCAGTACCGCGCACCACGCAGGTAAGTGGGTCGTCTGCAATGCGCGCAGGCATGTTGGTCTCCGCCGCAACGCGGACCTCAATGCCGAGGAGGAGGGCACCACCGCCAGCCAGCACAATCCCTTGATCCATGATGTCGGCCACCAACTCGGGCGGCGTCTCTTCGATCGTGTCGCGAACGGCGTTGATGATCTCCACGAGCGAAGGCTCGATCGCTTCGCGGATTTGTGGCGCAGTCACTTCAACGGAGCGCGGGAGGCCGGTGAGTAGGTCGCGACCACGCAACGTGATTCGCTGTGCATCCCACTCGCCAGAGTGCGCAGATCCGATCGCCATCTTGATGTCTTCTGCGGTGCGCTCTCCAAGCAGCATGTTGTACTTGCGACGCGCATAGGCAACGATATTCTCATCCATCTCGTCACCAGCAATGCGAATGCTGCGCGCGGTGACGATGCCGCCCAGGCTCGTGACGGCAACCTCCGTGGTGCCACCGCCAATGTCAACGATCATGCTTCCCGATGGCTCAGCCACGGCGAGCCCAGCTCCGATCGCCGCCGCCATTGGCTCTTCAACAAGACGCACCCAGCGCGCGCCCGCCTTGAGCGCCGCGTCGCGCACGGCACGCTTCTCCACTTCCGTCACGCCCGAGGGGATTCCAATGATCATGCGAGGTCGCGCGGCAAGCCATCCGCCAGAGTGCACCTTGCGCACATAGTGGCTGATCATCTGTTCGGTCACCGCAGCGTCAGAGATTACGCCGTCGCGGAGCGGGCGGATGGCCACAATATTGGCCGGAGTTCGCCCGAGCATCCGCTTTGCCTCTGCGCCAATCGCGAGCACCTTCCGCGACTTCGCCTCAACGGCTACGACTGAGGGTTCACTGATCACGATCCCCTTCCCGTGCACATGAACGAGCGTGTTCGCCGTACCGAGGTCAATGCCGACGTCGTTGGAGAAGAGGCTGTACAGGCGGTTGAGCATTTCGCGATGGTAGCACCCGTCCCCTGCGCTATTCGGGGGACCCGTCCGCCGCCCAGACGCTCGGGCGCTGGGAGCGGATGCTGCTCCATCGCCCGTGCCCAATCACCAGATGGTCGAGCAGTTCCAGGTCGAGGAGGCGAGCCGCCGCCACGACCTCCGCCGTCAGACGCACATCCTCGTCCGAAGGTTCCGGATCACCACTGGGATGGTTGTGCACCAACGCAAAGCCAACGCCACCAAGATCCAAGACAGGGCGGAGCAGCTCAGCAATTCGAACGCTCGTCCCTGTTGCCGTCCCCACGTACACCTGACGCAGAGCAAGGAGGCCGTTTCGCCCATCCACGACTGCCACGTGCAGCTCTTCGTGGTCTCGCCTCGCCAGGAGCGGCATCGCGAGCGCCGCGAGGTCTGCAGGCGACTGCACGCGCTGTCGCGCGAGTGGCCACCACGTCGTTGCGGTTGCAAGCGCCTCCATCACATGATGGACACGGTTGGCCTCAGTGGCTGAGATTCCAGCACGCGTCAGGCGGGCGCCGATCTGAGCACCAAAGAGGAGCGTGCACTCGCCCGCGAGCGCGTCGTAGAGACGATCAGCGAGACCAGGGATACCTGCAAGCGCTTCAATGGCTGTGAGGAGTGCACGGTCGTGGGCGGGAGTATCTATTCGAACTGATGCGTCGCGTTCGGTTCGACGCTCTGCGATTGCCATGCGCTTCACCTCCGCTCGATGGTGTCCCCGGCGGTACGGCGAGCCCGCCGTTTTCCCGCCGCACCACCGAAGACTTCGCCACTATGTGGCGCGCGGTGTAGCGTGCGTGTACGCACGCCTGTGGAGAACTCTGCGCTGCTTGGAAGTTCTAGACAGAAAAGGCGGCGAAGACGAGCAGCGCGTTGTAAGCGGCGTGCAGCGTGATCGTTGCAAGGAGCGACTGCCTGCGCACCCAGAGCCACCCGAGCGCAAGGCCGAGCGGAAGGCGGATCGCAAAGGCTACGAAGGCAACGGCGAGAGCATCCGCAACACTCTCGCCGACGATGTTGAGCGTATGCGCGAACGCAAACACGATCGCAGAGAAGAGGATCGCTCGCCGGGCACCGGATTGACGCCCCCACGCCTGCGTGATCACGCCGCGATAGAGAATCTCCTCGCCGATCGGGGCGATGATCACCGCACTCACCAGGTTGAAGAGGAGCGCGTTGGTGTTGTGGGATGGAGGGAGCGGCGACTCCGGTACCGCGCCCGTTCCTTGAATGAGGAGTGCACTAAGGAGTGCTGCTGCAACAACGATTGGAACGGTGGTCGCGAGCCCCCACGCAATATCCCCGAGCGCACCCCCGCGCCGGTCGGCAACGGGGAGGTTCGGCGAGTTCACCTGGTGCTGACCGAAGATCGCGCGCCAGCTCGCCGCTCCAGTGCCAACAACGGTGAGGGCAACGACAAGAGTTGTTGCAAGGTTCGTACTGAGCGCAATGCCGAGTGTCGCGACGGCAGGATCGAGCTGCTCGAAACCTCCAATTGGAGTGGTGAGGAGCAGGAGTGGGGCTGGGGCGAGGATGGCGAGCGGAAGCACGGACCAGAAGAGGGCCAGCGGTCCAGGACCACGCCAACTCCACTCGGGCGTATCCGCACTTCGCTGCAGTGCCGAAGCTCCGTTGAGTCCTATCAGTCCAAATGAGAGGGCGAGGAGTCCAGCGCCAAGTGCCACCACCCCCGCACCCGCAAGCGCAGCGAAGAGGAGTGAAGCGCCAGCAATGCTCGCAACGAGTCCGATCCCATAGAGGGCAGGCGCCTCCCTACCCGCGAGTTGCAGGAGGCCCGGTCGCGGGCGAGTTTCGCTTATGGCTTCGTTCCGGCCGTCAGCTCAGCGAGCGTGTCAAGGACGCGCTGCAACTCTGCAATGCGATCGCCGTAGAGCGAGAAGTTCCCTGCGCGGAGCGCCTCTTGCGCCTGGGCGAAGACTTCTGACGCGCGCGCCACGAGTCCGCTGACATCGGTTGGTTCGCTTCCACCGCCTGGATCGACCACACCGCCACCCACGAGCAGGTTCAACGCCTGCGCGAGCGAATCACCCCACACGACCTTGTCTGATGTGGCGGCAACGATCTTCTGGAACTCCGGGAACGAGCTCGAGGTTGACTGCAGATAGACGGGCTGGAGGTAGACGATGCTGTTCCCCACTGGCGTCACGATGAGATTGCCGCGGATCACCGTGGAACCCGACTGATCCCAGAGCGTGGTCTGAGCCGCAATGATCGGGTCTGCGTCAATTCGTGCATTCACCTGCGCGGGGCCGAACACCGACGTGTCTTTCGGGAATCGATAGCTCACAACCTGGCCGTACTTGTCACCGTCGTTGCGCGCGGCTACCCAGGCGATCATATTCGGTCGGCTGGTTGGAACCAGGGGTTGAATCAGCGCGAACTCAGCGCCCTCTTCGCCAGGGAGTCGAACGCGCACGTAGTATGCCTCGCCCGGGAGTAGCTGTGAACCGGCCGAAGCCTCTGGAACGGTCCAGACGTCGTCCTGACGGTAGAAGGTCTGCGGATCTGTCACGTGATAACGCGCATACATGCGTGTGGTGACGTCAAAGCCCTCTTCGCCCACGCGAAGGTGTGCACGCAGATCCGCGGGCATCTCGTCGAGTGGCTGGAAGAGCGTCGGGAAGACGTTGCTCCAGGTGCGAATAATCGGGTCGCTCGCATCGGCAATGTAGAGCTTCGTCTCGCCCGTGTAGAGGTCAAGCGTGGCCTTGACGCTGTTACGGATGTAGTTGATCGGCCGACTAAAACTGGTGCGAGCAAGTGAGGGATCAAATGCCTGCGCGTTCGGGAACCGGTTGCTAATGGTGTAGCCATCCACCATGAAACTGAGCCCACCGTCTTCACGGATGACGAGGTAGGGGTCACGGTCCCAGCTGACAAACGGTGCGAGTGCGCTGATGCGCTCCCCTACCGTGCGGCGCCAGAGGAGCTGGCTGTCCGACGTGATCTGGTCGCTGATGAGGAGATTCAGGTCGCCGAGGCGTGCAGCGAAGAGAAGTCGGTCAGCGAGCGTGCCGAGCGAGATGCCGTTCTCGCCGCTCCAGCTTGTGGTGGCGTCGCCAGCGGTCACGCCATCAGCATCAGTCTCCCCCTCGCCAATCGGATAGTCGAACTCTGGAGTCTTGGCGCCAACGATGACCCAATCGTCATCGAGCTCACCGAAGTAGATGCGCGGTTCACTGACCACGGGAGCGCCGTCAGTGGAGACGGGCGGGATGTCACGGATGATCAGGCGAGGAAGGCCACCCGAGCCAACCTCGGCAACTGGAACCATGGCCACACCGATGCCGTGCGTGAAGGTGATCCTACGGTTCACCCAGGCGGCAGACTGCTGCGCACGATCTGGATTCAGTTCGCGTGCGGAGAGCATCACGAGTCGCTGTTCACCGTTGATGGTGTAGCGGTCCACGTCAACATCGGCGAAGTTGTAGTACTGACGCACGGTCTGCAGCTGATCAAGCGTCTGCTGGAGTGGTCGGTAATCCCACAGCCGGGCATCTGCAAATGTCTCAGCGTCCGTGGCGATTGAATCTGCAGTCAGCGTCGCCTCACCGTCGTACTGGAGCTCGCTCCAGCCATCGAGGCCGAAGGCGAGTCGCGTCATCTTCAAGTTGTTTGCAATGTACGGCTCTTCGAGTGCGAACTCGTTCGGTTGCACCTGGAAGCGCTGCACGAACTCTGGGTACAGACCGCCGAGCACACCAGAGGCGCCGAACCAGACGAGCGCGGTGAGCGTGAGCGGCCAGACCGTACGCGTCAGCGCCGCGCCAACCAAGAATGCGGCGGCGATCGCGGCGATCCCCGTGAGGATGTCGAGACCAGGGAGCCTTGCGGTGTTGTCGGTATAGGAGACGCCAGTTGCAACGCCAGTGCTTGAGTAGACGAGCTCCAACTTGTCCAACTGATATCCGTAGGCGGTGGCGAGAAGCACGCCACCGATCATCAGTGCAAGATGGAGTCGCGGCAGCGTGCCAATGAAACCAAGACCGCGCGCACCAATTGCTGGGAGATAGCGAAGTCCTGCCGCGAGCGTCCCCGCGAGGAGGAGAGTGACGCCAATTCCCTGCGCGAGGCGCAAGACGGGGAGTTCGAAGAAGTAGAACGAGATGTCGCGACCGAACACGGGATCGACGACCGGCGTGCCACTCGGGTCGAAGGAGACGGCGTTCTGCCAGAGGCTGATCGCCTCCCAGTTTGCGGCGACCTGCGCGCCAATGAAGAGTGCAACGAGCAACGCGCCAATGCGCAGGACCCCACTCCCAACCGCGGCAACCGTGCTGCCACCACCGCCAGCGTTGAAGAGATCGCGGAGTGCCTCGCCAATGCCATCCACACGTATCTGTCCGCGCTCATTGATGAGTGGCTCACGCTCTGGTCGCGGCGCTTGCTCGCTCGGTTCACTCGGCGTTGCGCCACCACGTCGCGCAATCAGCGACGCGATCCAAATCATCAGAAGGAGGAAGATCAGCGACGCTAGGGTGCTCCCCGCAAAGAGGGCCCCTTGAATCTGCAGTCGCTGCCAGAAGATGTCGCCTGCACCGAGCGAGTCAAACCAGCGCGCATCGGTCAGAAGTCCGATGATCGGGCCACCGATGAGGAAGAGCCCGAATAGGGCAGGAAAGAAGAGTGAGCGCACGCTTAGGGTTGGTCGCGTGAAGTTCGCGCCGCTGCCAGAGGAGGGTCGTCGCGCACGTGGTCGTGCTGGGGGTGGTGCATCGCCTTCCGCGCCGTCTGCGCCTGGCGCTACCGGCCTCTCATCTCCGCGTCGGCGGCGCTCAAGCTCCTCAAGGAAGTCCTTGAATGGATCTGTCACGTCGTCTCCTCCAGTGCTGCGCTGTCACTACGGTTTGTTCGCGACCTCGACCGCTCGGGCAAACGCGTCGAGTGCTGCCTCTGCAACCTTCGACCCACTCATCGTAGCGATTCTGAGCGAATCCCACTTCGCGGCAACCTGCAGTGCAAGAGGTCGACGCCACGGCTCACCCGCGTCAGCTGCCTCTCCAACAAGTCGCAGCTTTAGGCACGAGCGCCCCTCTTCCACGGCAAGGAGATCACCGAGGCCGTTGGTCATTAAGACTCCATAACGTTCCAACGGCGTGACTGGTGGTGGCCCGGCAAGTGGTGCCACTTCACGACAGCTCACGACCCCTTCGTCATCCTGCACCCAGAAGAGGGCGATCCACCAGCCATCAGGGAGTGTGCTCGGGTGTGTTGATCCTGCACGGATTTCGCCTTGCGCGCGCCCCTCAATGACCATGGGCCGCTCTTTGATGAAGCTCGTTCCTGGAAGCGGCAGGCGCTCCGCGCTGCTGCTCGATCCGTTGCTCACTCCCACTCGATCGTTGCGGGCGGCTTGGACGTAATGTCGTACACCACGCGCGTCACACCGGGCACCTCATTGACAATTCGCGACGCGATCTTTGCCAAGACGTCATCAGGGAGTCGCGCCCAGTCGGCGGTCATGCCGTCCTCGCTGGTGACTGCACGAATCGCCAACACGTTTCCATACGTACGACCATCGCCCATCACGCCCACCGAACGCACAGGCGTGAGTACGGCAAACGACTGCCAGATGCTGCGATAGAGACCCGCCGCCTTGATCTCATCGATGACGATCCAATCGGCCTCGCGCAAGGTATCCAACCGCTCGCGCGTCACTTCGCCAATGATGCGAATGGCAAGTCCAGGACCTGGGAAGGGCTGTCGCAAGACCACACTC